>CALWRF010000037.1 GCA_944383885.1 uncultured Clostridia bacterium
GACATTTCATATCAGCACCCTTTGTCCTGCCAGTATTAAATTTTTGACTTCACATCGTGTTCCTTGCCTCTGAAAACATTGATTTTACTGGACTTGCTCATGTTTTCTTATTAGGAGGCGGGGAAACCGTGTCCGTTTTTTATGTTAAAGAGAGAACAGCTGCAATAATTAAAATCTTTGGATTGGGAAAGAGCAGCTGTTACAGGGGTCAATTAAAATAATCCATTACAAACTGCACCATAAATCCGGCAGCATAGTCCATACAGTCCTCGTCTATTTGAAGTTTTGAGCTGTGAAGTGGATACGGCTCAAACTTATCATCATTCTGCGCTCCTATTAATACATAAAGCAGAGGGCATATAGCATTATATTTTGAAAAGTCCTCATTAAGTCCGCTTATTAGGTAATGACACAAAACATCTTTTCCAAAAGCCTTTTCTGCTGTTTTGGCACCCATTGCAGAAAGTTGGGCATCATTAATAACTGCTCCGCAGCCTGAAGGCACAACGGACACTTCAGCTTCTGCCCTAAATGAAGCTGCGGTGCACTGAGCAATCCTTTTAACAGCCTCTATTACATGCTCTATTGCTTCATCGGAATAATACCTGCATGTACCTTCCAAAACAGCTTCGCCTGAAATTACATTTCTTGCTGTGCCCGAATTAAGTGTACCTATAGACAATACTGCCATATTATCAAGGCTTAATTCGCGGCTTATAATAGTTTGGAGGTTCATAACTATAGCTGCTGCCGCAACTGTGGCATCTACAGCTGAAGACGGGCTTCCGCCGTGGCCAGACTTGCCTTTAACTTTTATATCAACTCCTGCCGAAGCTGCCATTCTCGGACCAGCTTCAACTGAAATTTTGCCAACAGGCATGTCACTTTTAACATGTATTCCCACTATAGCGGAACAATCGTCAAGCTCCCCGCTTTCTACCATTTTTTCTGCACCGCTTGGAAGAAATTCTTCCGACGGCTGAAATATAAACTTAACTGTCCCCTTAATTTCGTCTTTATGTAAATTAAGTATTTTAACAGCCTGCATAAGAGAAGCCGTATGCGCATCATGACCGCAGGCATGCATTACGCCGTTATTTACAGATGAAAACTCAAGGCCTGTTTCTTCCTCTACAGGCAGTGCGTCCATATCTGCTCTAAGACCCAGAACTTTTCCGTTTTCTTCACCTTTTATTATGGCTATAACGCCTGTTTCAGTTGGACGAACATAGGAAATGCCTAACTTTTCAAGTTCTTTAACTATCAATTCAGTTGCAGCAAATTCTTTTCCGCTTAACTCAGGGTTTTTGTGCAGATGTCTTCTTAACGCTATTGTTTCTTCCTTAAAAACGGCAGTTTCTTTTAAAATGTCCATTTTCACCACTCCTATACATAAAACGCTTATAACGCTTAGAACGGACCAAGACCTACTAACTGACAAACTGCAACTGTTATACAAGCCATTATTATCTGTATAACCATAAGAGGCATAAACCATTTAAGCCATTTTGAGTAAGAAATTTCGGCTATTGAAAGACCTGCCATAAGAGGTCCGGCTGTTGGCCATAAAGCATTTGAAAGACCGTCGCCAAGCTGGAAAGCTATAACAGCTGACTGTCTTGTAACACCTATTAAATCAGACAATGGAACCATAAGCGGCATTGTTGTTGCTGCCTGACCGCTGCCTGAATAAATAATAAAGTTAAAGCAGAACTGGAAAAGGAACATAAGCACAACACCTACAACCGGTGAGAAATTGCCAAGTACAGATGATGCACCGAAAAGAAGTGTATCGATAATATTGCCTTCTGTAAGTATTACAAGTATTGCTCTTGCAAGACCTATTACAAGGGCGCCCATTACAACATCTCTTGCTCCCTGAACAAAATGGTCTGCTATTTCATCCGGTTTAAAGCCGTTTACAAAACCGACAACTATAGCTAAACCAAGAAGGTAGCCGCTTATTTGTGTTCCGGCACTCCAACCACTTATAACACCTATTATAAGACCTATAAAACCTACTACTACAACAGCAAGAACTACTTTCTTTCTTGTAGTAAACTCGCCTGTTACTTTTTTAGTGTTTTCTTCTTCGCCTTTATGTTTAAGCTCTAAGTCGTAAACAACACTAAGCTCCGGATGTTTCTTTACTTTAAGAGCATATCTCATTACATATATAATTCCTACACCTACAAAAAGAACGAACATAATCATTCTTACGCCAAAAGCTGAAAACAGAGGAAGTTCTGCTATTTCCTGAGCAACACCTGTGTTCCACATACTCATAGGACCGCAGGCAAAGCCGGCAATATTACCTACTTGCAGAGCCGCAAAACCAACCATGGCATCATATCCCAAGGCTCGTGAAAACATTATGCAAAGGGGAACAAAAACTATAAGACAGTCAATCATTCCAAGGAAACCGCCCATAACACCGAAAAGTATCATAAGTGCCGGAATAAGAACTAAAGACATGTGTCTTAAAACAGTTATGGAACTTTCTATACCGCTTTCTATTGCGCCTGTTGCGTTAATAATACCAAATGCTCCGCCAAATACAAATACTATAAATATAACGGAAGCACCCTCAAGCATTCCTTTAGGTACTGCCTGCAAAACACCGAATACAGAAACCGGAGTGCTTTCCATAACAGCGTATGAACCAGCCTGAACAAGAGTTCTTCCTGTTGCCTCATCGACATATCTTTCATAAGAACCTGCCGGAAGTATATATGTAAGTATAGCGGCAAAAATAATTATAATAGCTATAATTACGTACACGTGCGGTACTTTAAATTTACTCATTAAACCTCATCTCCCTGTCAAGAATATAACCCTAATAGCACATAAGCCGTATTCCGGAATCAGCTTTATGGCTTTATATTATAACTTCTTTCTGACAAAAATCTGACATTTAACTCTAAAATGTAAATAAAAACTATATCTTTTTAAAAAGATTCCATTGTTAATTTTTTCAATTTTAACTTAACATTTTTAGACGGCTTCATATCCAGCATATTTTTTAAAGACGAAACATGTTTATGTATTGTTTCAACAGCTGAAATTTTATTGCCTTCCTTTTCATAAGCTTCACAGAGCATTAAGCAGGCTTTTTCATTAAATGGAAAAAACTTAAAGAGCTTTTCCAGCACAGACAAAGCACTTTTATTGATATATTCCTTTGTATAATATTCCGCTGCCTGAAAAGAGGTCTTTATAAATAATTTATTGTATTCTTCTCTTAAAGGCTCAAGCCATAAATAGCCTTTATCCTCTAAAAGCGGACCTTTGTAGCTGTTTATAATATCCATAAAAAGATGTATATTGCTTTTATCGGCTTTTTGAGATATAACGGTTTTTTCGGCAGATTTAACAATGCTTAAATCAAAGTCTATGTTGTTAAGTATAACGGAATACCTTCCGTTTTTGCTTGAAAAACCTATTTCTTTAATATCCGAAAGTGTTTTTTTCAGACGGTAAAAAGCAGTATATAAGTTAGCCGCCGCCTTTTCCGGCTCCATATCGGACCAAAGTATATCGCAAAGTGTTGATTTATCTGCATCCCCCGGAACTTTAAGCAAAAGCATATAAAACAATTCTTCACTTTTGGAAGTAAGGAAATGTATATCAATTTTAGTTTCGCTTCTATATACTTCAAAAGACCCGAAAACATTTATTTTTATTTTGCAATTTAAATCAATTCCTGATTTTTTAGATGGAAATATAAAATCTATTTTATTAACAACTCTTTTAAGTTCATCAGCCATAACAGGCTTCATAATATAGTCCATGGCATTAACTCTGAAAGCCTCTAAAGCATACTGTGAAAAAGCTGTTAAAAACACTATTATGCATCTTTCACCTATAAGCCTTTCGGCAAGCTCTATACCGTTAAGACCCGGCATTTCAATATCGGTAAAAACAATGTCGGCGTCGTACTCCTTTACTTTTTCCACTGCCTCAAAAGGATTTGATACACAACAGCAGATTTTAATATTATCTATATCCTTAGCCGCTCTTTTAAACAAATCGAAATTGAATTCTTCATCATCTACAATTACAGCCTTATATATACTCATACTCTCTCAGCACCTTTTCTTCTTTTTTCTTTGGAAAAACAATGTTGACTTTTGTGCCTTCTTTCGGTGTTGAATAAACAGAAATAAAAGCATCTTTACTGTATGTATGCAGTCTTTTATAAATATTGGCCATGCCTATTCCTTTGTTTTTTACTTTGTCCAAAAAAATATTGTCTAAAGCCTTTTCACTCATGCCTATTCCGTCATCCTCAACAGTAATATTTAATTTATCATCTGTTCTGAAAATAGTTACATTAACTGTTCCGCCGGACATCTTTTTTGAAAGACCGTGTTTAATAGCATTTTCAACAAGAGGCTGTACTATAAGCGGCAGTATCATAAAATCCATGCAGTCTTTTCCTATATTATATTTTACATCTATTTTATGACCATATCTGGCCTTTTCTATTGAAACGTAGGACTTTACCAGTTCCATTTCTTTTTCAAGAGTTATTAATTCTTCTGTATTGTCGGTACTGTAAATTATACGGAGGTATTTTGTAAGATTGCCCAAAAGCACACCTGCCTTTTCCCCGTCTACATAACAAAGAGACATTATTCGCCCTAAAGCGTTATAAAGAAAATGCGGCTTAATCTGGGCTTTAAGAAAAGCTGTTTCATACATTTGAAGCTGTGCATTTAAAACATCGTTATTATTTCTGGAATAAAAATACATTATAGCAAAGGCTATTGCCACAGCATATAACAAAGACACAACAACAGCTATCTTCCATCGGTCGTCTTTGCTTTCTTTATATCTGTCTATAATTACACTTGAACTGTCGGGGTATTGGGATAAAGCGCTTTCAAAATTAAAATTTTCAATTACACTGTTTACGGAATTTAACAAATTTTTCCCTTCAGCGTCGTTTTTAAAAGCAAAACAAAATTCGTACTGTGCGTTATATATAACAAAAAGCTCTTTTGTATAAAAAAGCTCATTTCTGAAATAATCTGAACGGTAAACATTGTGCTTTTGCAGTATATAATCAACTACATGAGCACTTAAAGCCGTATACATGGCATTATATGATTTAAAATATGTAATTTCGGCATTTTTAATATTCTTCCGGGCATACTCTTGGACCGCACTGCCTTCAACTATGCCAACCTTTTTAAATTCAAGGTCACTTATACTTGTAACATTTTCTGAATTATCTTCATGGGTAATAACACTGTAGTTATCTGAAGCTACAGGCTGGGAAAAAAGAAGTTTATTATCATCAGACCTGTCGGCAATAATAAACATTTGGGCTTTGCCGTCTAAAAGCATATTTATTTTATCGTCGTAGCCCATATCAAGCTTTCTGTAAAACTCATATTCAATACCGTATTTTTCAGAAACCTCATTAAGTATATCAACGGCAACACCTCTATACTCATTTGCAATGCGGTCAAAATAAATATACGGATAAAAACTGTCGTCACATTCAACAATACATGTCCGGCTGCTTTGTTGAGTATTTGATAAATCCATATTTTCATCAAGCGCATAAACCGGATAAAAGCAGTATGAAATTATAGCAAAAATCAGCAGTAAACATCTCATAATTACACACCTGCGCTTTATATGTAATAGCATTTAATACATTATATAAAGTATATTTTATTTATGCCTTTGTGTCAAATACGGGTTAAAGAAACAATGAATTATTATAAAATTGTAATAATACAAAAAACCGCCGGATAGTTTCCAACCCGACGGTCGAATTATTTACAACTCAAAAACTGATGCTTTATTGGTTATCAGCACTCAACAGCTATATAGCCTTTCTTTTCAATGAATTAAACTTAACTTTAATGTCGCTCCTCTGAACATTTGTGCATACATAAAAGCTTCTCCGGCAGCTGCCTGAATATCTCTCACGTCTGATATAGTTGCCATTATCATTTTTTCATCTTTATCAACAGCTCTCTGAGCGCCTACTGTAAGGCAGCCGTCTTCAAGTTTAAGTGAAACATCTTCTTTCTTGCAGCTCGGAAGTATCCATATCAAGAACATAGTTTTAATATTTTTCTTTAATATCAGTCTTCATCATATTACGTTCCCTTTTGCCCATAAGCGGATTATGAATACAATAAAATCTATATTTTATTAAAAAATACGCTGTCAGCTTTTTATATTAAATTAACATTTTATATCTGACTTGTGTCAAGTACATTTTTCAAAACCGAAATACAGTTATATATTATTTCAGGAACTGGAATTTTATTGATTTCTTTTTTATAGACAGCAAAGCATAATACAAATTTATAAATTTATCGCAGGTTTTTATTAAAAGCTAAAAATTTTTAAAAGATATTTTAAAACTGCAAAATGATTTTATTAATTCATTTTTTATAATGCGCATAAGTCTTAAAAAGATTCAACGCCAGAAGCATAAAATAATTACTTATTTATAATCATTTATATATTTTATATTTATATAATATATTTTACCATAAAGATTTAACTGCCGCAGCATCCGGCAGAAAATAAAATTTGCATAAGCATTAAAACAGTAATATAATAAAATAACATATTTTTAAATGCTATATTATTAAAAAATTTAATATCTGTGCCATTCAATAATATATTAAAACGTGAAATATACCAAATACAGCAATAATTATGAAAATAATTTAATACTTAAAAACGCATGCCTGCAAAATATGAACTTTTTAATTAAACGGCAGAAATATTTATTGTTTTATAATAAAAAGGGGTGAGGCGATGCAGTTACGTAATTCGCAAATTAATTTATCCACCCATTTATACATTCTTTTTGGGTTGGTTGCTGTTGAACTGCTGATGTCATTTTCATTTTTGGGATATATTCACACATCTACATTATCTGTTACATTTGCTTTTATTCCCGTTATGGTTGCAGGGTGTCTGCTTAAACCGGCAGACTCAACAATTCTTGGCTTGGTATTTGGTCTTTGCAGTATGTGGAAAGCATCTGCAACTTATGTATCAAATGTTGACAAAATATTTTCTCCTTTATTAAGCGGAAGTCCTTTAAACAGCCTATTATTAAGTGTTGGCTCGCGGGCGCTTTTTGGTTTTATAATAGGCATGCTGTATGTTTTGGCGAAACGTTCCAAAAAACATAAAATATTTTGGATTGCTGTAGTTTCGCTGTTTGGAAAAAATATTCACGCTTTAATTGTTTACAGTGTAATGGGAATTCTGTTTCCAGATTTAGGCTATGGAATTATAAATACATTTTATGAATTTTTATCATTGAACAATTTTATCACCATGCTTATAACTTCTTTTTTAGTATTACTATGCTGGAAAATTTACAATTCTCCGTTTTTTGAACGCTGTCAGCAGTATGAGGCTGTTACAAACAGCATGAATTTAACAAAACAGTGGAATTATTTTGCCATTTTAACAGCTGTTATGATTCTTATGCTTTTATTTTCCGGAGCAGTAGCGTTATATTTTGTAAACCGAATGAATTTTATGCTTATGGCAAATGGTCATACATTGCCTGAAACTACGTATTATGACTTGCTTCATCTGCAAATCCAGTTTTTATTGGGCATACTCTCAATTGCATTTTTAACAGCATTAATTTTTATATTCAGCCGTAAACATGCGGCGTACCGCGATTTCGAGGCTAATACTGACGCCTTGACAAGCCTGCTTAACAGGAGAGGTTTTTTTCATATTTTAAGCAATTTTTTAAAAAACCTGAATTTTTCAGGCAGTAACGCGCACTATTTTATTATACTTGATGTTGACCAGTTCAAAAATATAAATGACCGCTATGGTCACCAGACAGGAGACAGGGTTTTGCGCGATATTGCGGCATATTTAAAAGACTCTTTTGGCGAAATAGGCAGTGTGGGAAGGATTGGCGGAGATGAGTTTGTTGTATTTATCCACGATTTAATTACAAAGGAAGAACTGGAAACTATTCTGCGGCACTTTATGCATAATGTTCACAGCATATATTGTGAAGATGAAAAAATATCATGCAGTATAGGAGTTGCTTCTTTTACAGAGCCAAAACAGGAAAACTTTCTATACCAAAAAGCCGACGAGGCATTATATGAGTCAAAAAGACAAGGAAGAGACCAGTATATTATTGTTTCGGCATAAATTTATTAATCTTTTTAAATCAGAAAATATATCTTTAATGTATTATTATTGAAAAGCGCTGTTAATAAAATGCGGCTTAATTTATAAAAAGATATGTTAAAAGTTCCATAATTACATGTTCGGCAGTATTTAATGGGTTATAAATGTGTTTAATGGCTGTTCACATACGGCTGATTAAAAAAATTTTTATAAATTTGCGACAAAACCAAAACTACCCGCTTAGCGGGTAGTTTGCTTTGCCCTATAAGGGCATGGTGCTTGCTGGAGCCTTAAGGCTCCTTGAATTAGTCTTGCCAACCGCTTTCGCTTTCAACTACCGCTTAAGCGGTTTTTATTTGTTCTTTTTTACCGGCTCTCCTGTAAACGGGTCTACATATTCCTGTAAACTGATTTGGTCTGCCGCTATATCTTCTTGTAATTGATTTTTCACATATTCTTTTATTGCCTTTTCATTTCTTCCAACTGTATCAACGTAATATCCTCTGCACCAAAAATGCCTGTTTCCGTATCTATATTTTAAATTTGCGTATCTATCGAATATCATTAAAGAACTTTTTCCCTTTAAATATCCCATTACACTTGACTCGCTGTACTTCGGTGGTATTTCTATCACCACATGTATGTGGTCTGAACATGCCGTTGCCTCAAGTATCGTTATACCTTTTTGCTCACACAGTTTTCTTAATATTTTTCCTATGTCTGCCTTAATTTTTCCGTATATCGCCATTCTTCTGTATTTTGGTGCAAACACTATGTGATATTTGCAATTCCATGTTGTATGTGCTAAACTGTTTTTATCCATTCGTATACCTCCTTTTGTATTCTGCGGTTGGCAAACCTTATTGCAATTATACAAAAGGAGGTTTATTCTTTTTCTCATAGCTAAAGCTTTTTTGAACTACCGGCATAGCCGGTAGTTTTCATTATACAATAAAAAAAGATACCGTTTTTCGGTATCTTTTTTTATCACGGAGAAAGAGGGATTTGAACCCTCGCGCCGCTTACGCGACCTACACCCTTAGCAGGGGCGCCTCTTCAGCCTCTTGAGTATTTCTCCAAACGCTTACTGCATGAATCATTATACCACAGTAAACAAAGCATGTCAAACATTTTATTTATTATCCATAATAAAAATTTTATATCTGTCATAAAGCAGCCATTTTTGAGGATACGGTTTTACTTTTTTAGGTGAAATCATAATCGGAATTGCTTTTGTTATGTTTTCTATAACAGTTTCTTTATACGCCCCGCCGTCTTCCCCGTCAAGCGTCCAGTGAACTTCCGACTGGGATTTAAAAACAGCTTTGCTTGTTTTAAATACAGTAAAAACTTTTGATGAAAAATCACTTGTAAGTATGCCTGTTACTATCATCTGTATTTCAATAGGATTTTGAGGGTATTTAACCAGTATTACCTCAAAAAGTCCATCATCAAGCTTAACTTTTTCTTTCCCGAGGCTTTTTAATCCGCCTACTGAAATAGTATTTGAAATCATGCCGTAAATATACTCTCCGGATATTGATGTATTGTCATGCTCAATAGTCATTGAGTATTTTTGAAGCGATGTAACACGCTTAATTCCTTCAAGTATATAAGCTGTATGCCCCAAAAGATTTTTTAAATCCTGCGGCGTATCATAAGAAACATCAGTAAACGCCCCAAACGCAGCTATATATATAAAGTAGTCGTTGTTAAACCTGCCTATATCGCAGTTAAAAAGCCTGCCTTCTGCCAAATTACGGGCAGCAGTAATCATATTTTTAGGAAGCTTAAGGCTCTGTGCGAAGTCATTTGTAGAACCGGCAGGAATGTATCCAATTACAGGACGCTTTTTAATATCTATTTCCATATAACCTTTAATACATTCGCTTAAAGTGCCGTCACCTCCGCTTATTAATAAATATTGATATTTTCTGGCATAGTTTTTAACTGTTTCATAACCGTCAAGCTTTTTTTGGGTAGTATGAACAGTTACCTCAAGCCCGTTTTTTACAAGCATGTCCAAAATATCAAGTATTTTATTTTTAATAAGCCCTTTACCCGCTTTAGGGTTCAATACAAACAACACTTTTTTCGCCATTATAAAACCCCCATTTGCTCTTTTATCCCCATATTGCAGATGATTATACTATTGCTTATTGTTAAAGACAATAGAATGCGGCAAAATATAAGTAAAATTTAATCTGAAACATTCCAGTTAATTTAATATAGATAGCATGCTAATAATTCTAAATATCAGAAAAGTATGTTCATTATATAAAATGTGCATATATTTATAAAATTTGGATTTAATTAATTGTATATTGTTCCAAATATAAATAAATGTGAAAACTATATAGCAAAGGTAGTTTTTTCTCTTTTATTGCAAAATATCAAAAATCTTTTTAAAAAAAATAGGTTGACTCTCTTTTGGTAGAATAGGTTATAATAAAAGCACGGTTGAAATGCTTACAGCCTGTTTTTTATATGGCTCATAAAGCCTTTAAAGGCTATTAATATTCAACTTTAATTAAGGCGGCGTACGTCTTGCCGTCTGGCTTAATTATTTTCTAATGAGGAGGAATAAAGATGGTTGGAGAGAAAGTAGTACTTCATGCTATGATGAAGGGCAGCGACGGACATTATGTTGGCGGTTTGGTAAACGGTGCAAGAATAGTTCATTACTGGGGCGATGTAGGAACAGAACTTATGGTTCGTGTTGACGGCGACATCAGCCTTTTCCTCGGCTACGAAGAAATCAACTTTACAGCTCCTGTATACGTTGGCGATTTTATGGAATATCATGGCTGGATTGAAAAAGTTGGCAACACATCATATACATGTAAATTCGAGGCTTGGAAAGTTGCTACAATGTGCGACAGAACAGACATGGATATGACAGGTGTAGAGCACACAGCAGCTACAGCTTGTGTACCTCCTATACTCTGCGGTACAGGTACAGGCTCTCTTTACATAGCTAAGAAAGACCAGAGAGGCGAAACAGACCCTGCTTTTGTTCATGAGCACACTGTTAAAAAAGCTTGATTTTTCTAAAACCTGATTTTTTATAAATAATACGATTATTAACCTGTTTTTAAGGAGGAATAAAAAATGGTTGGATCAAAAGTAGTACATCACGTAATGATGAGAGGCGCTGACGGACATTATGTTGGCGGTCTTGTAAACGGTGCAAGAATAGTTGATATGTGGGGCGATGTTGGTACAGAGCTTATGGTTTATGTAGACGGCGACATCAGCCTTTTCCTCGGCTACAAGAACATTAAATTTACAGCTCCTGTATACGTTGGCGACTTTATGGAATATCACGGCTGGATTGAAAAAGTTGGCAACCAGTCATATACATGCCATTTCGAGGCTTGGAAAGTTGCTACAATGCTTGACAGAACAGACGCTGATATGACAGGCATTGCCCATACAGCTGCAACAGCTTGCGTACCACCTGTACTTTGCGGCGAAGCTACTGGCTCTCTTTACATAGCTAAGAAAGACCAGAGAGGTCCACAGAGAGAAGACTTCAAAGACGCTGTTCACCCAACAAAATAATTTGTTTTAAATTAATATGCATAAAATCTATGCAGATAAAAAAGCCGGTTTAAATCCCGGCTTTTTTTGATATAATAACATTACTGTTTACGGATATTAATGTTTAAATATCCGCTTTGCCTTATAAAACCGGCAGTAACTTTAACATACAGATTTTCTTATTTTATATAAAAACATAAATATAGAAAATTATATATTCTAAAAAATTATAATTACGCAAAAAAAATAATCCCTGTTTTTATTAACGCTTAACAGGGATTATTTTGCATTAGCATAAGCAGTTATTATTTTTCAGCTTACTTATTTTTATTAACATGTGGCTCCGCCTACAAGATGAACCTGTGCTCCTATAATCTGGTCTTTTCTCATTAAAATATCGTTTGAAAGAAGCTGTGACTGCACATTTTCAAAGCCCAGTCTTTCTACTGTATCGGCAAATCTCTCGCCTGTAATGCCCTGCTCCCTGAAAAGAAGTACAGCTTTTTCAACAACAGATAAAACTTCTTCCTCTGATGTAAATATTCTTTCAAGCGCTTTGCCATGGGCAATTTTTTTGCCCCATCTTCCACCAATATATACTTTATACCCCGTCTGACCTCCGTTAACTGCTCCAAACGGACATTTGCCTATACACCTTCCGCAGTGGTTGCATAAAGAGTCATCAATAATGAGTTTTGAACCGTCATTATTCATTTCAGCTATTTTAATAGGGCATGTATTTACAATCTGGCACGTTTTGCAGCCGCGGCACATATCAGCATTGTAATACGGAACTCTCTGCCCTATTATGCCCAAATCGTTAAGGTTTGGCTTTACACAGTTGTTAGGACATCCACCAACAGCTATTTTAAACTTATGCGGAAGCTTAACATCGTGGTAGCCTACATAAAAAAGCTCATGAACCTTTCTTGACAGCGCGTAAGTGTCTATAAGTCCATACTGGCATGTAGTGCCTTTGCATGATACTACAGGGCGTACTTTTGAGCCTGTTCCGCCTGTATCAAGACCGCCTTCTGCAAGGTACGCTCTTATGGCGTCTACATTTTCATAAGGCACTCCTTCAATTTCCATTGTAAGCCTTCCTGTCATGGCTATTTCGCCATCGCCGTATAATCTTGCGGCTTCTGAAATACGCTGCGTTTCTTCAGCTGTTATTTTTCCGTTCCTTGTTATAACACGGCAGTTAAAATTATTTGTGCCTTTATTAATTAAAAAGCCCAGTGCTTTAACTCTTGCTATTTCATCTGCTGAAAGGGTTGTTCCTTCACCTTTAGGCGGCTTAACATCGTTAAAGAAGTTTGCGCCTTCAAGCACAACAGTGTTTGTATAACCAAAATGTCTTAATCTGTTCTGCATAAGATACGCAAGGCGTCCCCTGCGGCATATAAGAAGTATTTTTTCATTCTTATCATATCCGGCTAAAGGACCTGTTACAGTTGTAAGAATTATATGCTTTTCGGCAGCTACCTCGCCTTCGTTTGTAGCGTCTATTGTATGGTAGCCTTCGGCTGCCCCGTCCATATATTCAATAGGCGTCATTGATACAATATCACCGTTAATTTTATTTATAAGCATATTAGCGGCAGTTACAACAGGGCTTATAGCTGTTGAAAACGGAGGGGCATAACATAAATCTAAGTCCTGCAAATCCTCAACCTTTGCGTTCATTGAAATTGCCATAGCCACAGTATCCACCCATTTGTCAACTGCCCCGGCGCCAACTGCCTGAAGTCCAAGTACCTTATGGGTGTTTTTATCGGCAATAAGCTTTAAAGCGTTTAATGAGGAACCGGGATAATAATGCGCCTTGTCATCTGTTACAGTAAGGAATGAAATTACATCGCAGCCCATTTCTTTTGCCTGTTCTTCGCCAATGCCTGTCCTTGCGGCATTAAAGCCTGTAAGCTTAACAACGGCTGTTCCTAAAACGCCTTTATAGCCTGCATCTCTGCCGCATATTACATTAGCAAGCTCACGTCCTTCCATATTGGCGGAAGAGCCCATTGGCGACCAGACATATTTGCCTGTAATGCGGTTTTTAACCGCAACGCAGTCTCCTGCTGCATAAACATCTTTTATGTTTGTCCTGAGCTTTTCATCAACCTTAATAAGACCCTTAGAGTCCATCTCTATTCCGGAATCTTTAAGGAAAGCCGTATTTGCCTTTATGCCTACAGAAAGCACAACTAAATCAGCGCTTATGGAGCCTTTATCTGTTTTTACTCCTGTTACTCTTTCTGTGCCTGTAATGCCCTCGATTTTAGTTGATGTCATTATTTTTATACCGCTTTTAACCATTTGGCGGCGGCAGTAATCAGCTATATCCCTGTCGAAGTTTGTCATTATCTGGCTTGCCATATCAATAACAGTAACATCAAGACCCTGTGCCTTTAAGTTTTCCGCTGTTTCAAGACCTATAAATCCGCCGCCTGCAACAACGGCTTTTTTAGCGCCTGTATTTTTAATAAAATCCCTTAAATTAATTGCATCGTCAGGAAGACGCATTGTAAATACGCCGGCAAGGTTAACGCCTTCAATATTAGGCACTATTGAAGAAGCTCCAACCGAAATTACACATGAATCATAGCCGTATTCTTCTTCAGCGCCGGTTAATAAATTTTTGGCGTAAGCCTTCTTAGCTGCCGTATCAATTTTGTATACCTGCCTGAATGTGCGTACATCTGCGTTTGTAAGTGCCGAAAATTTCTCCGGTGAGTTAACAATAAGGCTTTCTTTGTTTTCAATAGCTCCGCCTACATAATAAGGCAGACCGCATCCAGCGTAAGATATGTCCTTGCCGCTTGAAACAATTAAAACCTCAGCGTCGCGGTTAAGCCTTTTAATTTTAGCCGCTGTTTTTGTGCCGGCAGCAACACCGCCTATTATAAGAACTTTCATATAGTGCCTCCAATCATAAACCAATTCAATAAATCACAAAATAAAACACAACTTTACATCCATATTAAATTATAAATTATCAAATTGCAAGCAAAAAGGGGGTTATCTGTATTTTAGCATTTCTTTTTGTATTATTTACAAATAAAAATAAATTAGATATTATAATTATAAACAAGTCGGGCATATTTAAACGCTTAATATTAAGGAGGCATAAAATGAAGGTTTCTCAAAGACTTTTTGAAAGTGTAAAAGATATATGGGACGGATACAACAAACATCCTTTTGTCTGTGAACTCTCAAACGGCACACTGCCCATTGAAAAATTCAGGTTTTATATGATACAGGACCACCTTTATCTTATGGAATACGCCAAACTTTTTGCATTAGGTCTTGTAAAAAGCCACAATGAAAAAGATTTGCGCATGTTTGCTTCACTAATTACTGCTACCATAGATACGGAAAACGCCGTGCACCGTGAATATTTAAAACGCCTCGGCATTACCCGTGAAATGATAGACAATACAAAAATGGGAATTGTAAATGAGTCATACACTAACTACATGCTCTCTGTAGGCTTTAAAGACAGCCTTGCCGAAATAGCGGCAGCCGTCCTTTCCTGCTCTTGGAGTTATAAATACATAGGCGATTATGTAAAAACTACCGGAAAAATTGAAAACAACCCCTACATAGAATGGATTGAAGAGTATTCATCACCTGAATATTCCGCTTCTAACGATGAAATTATTAACTTTATAGACTCTGTTACAGAAAACTATACCGAAAAACAAATTAAATATTTAGAAGAAATTATGATTAATTGCAGCCGGTACGAAGCTATGTTCTGGGACATGTCTTACAATATGGAGTATTAAAGCACATTATTTTTAATTTCTTTGAAATTATGCAGCTTTTTGGCGGCATAATTTTTAATGAATACAAAAAGCTTTGCGCGCTTAACGAATACACATTTATCAGCTTTATTTACATATATGCCTAAAAGCAGCATATATCTGTTTGTACATATCTAACAATTATTTTGCCAAATAATAAAATTTTATATATTTATTAGCACAAAGCATTGACATAATTACACCATGATGTATAATATTTACATAAGAACAAAAAGTTGAATACAGCCCGGTGTTGTTAAAACATCGCCTTGAGTTATTTCACGGGGAGGTTTTTAATATGAAAAAAATTTTGCTGCCTGTAGATGGTTCGGAACGCTGCATGAAGTCTATTGACCTTGTAAGGAAGCTTTACGACCCTAAAGAAGTTGAGATTGCTATTGTAACTGTTAAAGAGGATTATGAGTCTTTTATCCGCACAGAGTTTGAGCCTGAAAAGGTATGCGAAGAAAATATGCCTTTGCTTAATGATGTGGAAAAACAGCTTGACGGATACAAAGTATGCGACAAAAAAGTACTTGTAGGCAAATCAGCCGGCACTGAAATAATAGAGTATGCCAACGCAAACAAAGTTCATGCCATTATAATGACAAAGTCCTCAAAACCGGGACACCAGACAATACTCGGTTCAGTTACGGCGCACGTTGTTAAGAACTCACGCTGTGTTGTAATTATTACGCCTGAGAAATAAAAGCTACATACAATAAAGGCTTAAGCCAACTGCTTAAGCCTTTATTTTTATTTTTCTATAGTTATTTCATCATTATTTACGGCAATTCTGCACCCTGTTATATAGCACACAGCTCCTAAATTAAACATGTTTTTCCCTTCATAACTGTATACATCTGTTTTTATCTTATTTCCGCCAAAACACAGCAGAACGCTTTTTTTGTTCTGTGAGGAGTTCCTGCCAGAGTTTTCGGCAATTATTGTATTAAGCTCATTATCGCTTACAGTACATGTATTATCCAGCATTATGGTAAATCCGTCGCCAGATGTATTATTAGTATTTACATTAACGCCTAAAGATGTTAAAAAATCCAATATTTCCGGCATTGAAATGTAGTATTCGCCGTTTATATAAAGCGCTTTAGCCCTGAAATACCACTTGGAGTAAACATCAACAGTCTTTACTTCATAATCCTCTCTTTTCTCCGAATCCTGTATTTCCGCCTTTGCAGTGTTTTCTTTTATAATCTCAACACTTTCCGGCGCAGATTTTTTAACATTATAGTTACTGCCTTTCCACGGATTATTTTCATCCGGGTCTGTAGGGTCCCAGCCGCGCCTTTGCACATCGTTTACATCAATTTTTACAGCTTCAGGTTTAGGAAGCGGCATTGGTTCGGTGCTTTTAAAAATACGCACCTTTGTGCCTGAAGGGCAGTTATCGTATATCCATTTTACATCAGCAACGCACAGCCTTATACAGCCCATTGACGCTGTTTGACCAAGCTTGTTGTATTCCTCATATTCAAGTGTAGACTTGTCTGTTTTTAAATATGGCACTGAATGGAAAAGTATGTGCCCTGTTATTCTTGTGGCGTACTGACCATATACATTGCCGAAAAGCTCCCTCCATTCGTATTTATCGCTTGTGTAAAAAACGCCTTCCGGAGTCTCCTCACCCACAGAACAGACAAAAGACTTATAAGGTATTGTATACTCACCGTTTTTATCTTTTTTATAAACAAGCACCTGATTGTTATCTAAATTTACATCTATGCTGTATTGATACTGCGTATTTTGAGTCTGGGCAAAACATACTCCGCTGGCAGACATAATAAAAATTAAAACCGCCGGTATAATTCTTTTAATTCCAATTCCCATAATTTTATTTAAGCACCTTCTTTATGTCAGTTTTTAACAGCGTTATATAAATCCTTAACCGAATTAAATATATAATCCGGCTTATAACTGCTTAATTTAATTTCTTCAGTATCAGTCTCGCCTGTAAGAACGGCGGCAGTCTGAATACCGTTTTTACAGCCTAAAAGTATATCCGTATAAAGCCTGTCTCCTACAATAAGTGTTTCTTCTTTGCTTAAACCAGTATTTTGAAGGCATATATCTGCAATAAGGCTTTCAGGCTTGCCTATAAAAACAGGTTCTTTTTTCACTGCCTCATTTATCATACGGCAGATAGAACCGCAGTCCGGTATAAAGCCAAATGGCGCCGGGCATACCAAATCCGGGTTGGTTGCGGCATAACCGGCGTCTGTAACGCTCAATATACGGCAGGCTGTTTCTATTTTGCTGTAAGTAAGCTCATTGTCAAATCCCACAAGAACACAGGCTGTATCTTTGTCAAAATCCTCTACGGCGTTAACGCCGCCTTTTTTCAGCTCATTAATAAATGACTTTGTACCTATAGTGTAAACTTTACCGTCTTTATATTTATTACGCATATATTTAACTGCCGCGTAAGACGCTGTTACAAAATTGCTGTCAGTTGTTTTTAGTCCCATAGCACTGAATTTGAGTATATAATCCGAAACGCTTTTGGTGGAATTATTTGTAATAAATATATATTTCCTGCCTGTATGCGCAATATATTCCAAAAGCTCTTTTGCGCCGTCTATAAATTCATCACCTATAGACACTGTTCCGTCTATGTCAAAAAGAAAAAGCTTTTTATTTTTAAGCTCCATACTTAACTTCCTTTACTCTTTTGTTTCTTTTGGCAGAAAATCAGCTAAAGTAAAACTGTTTACATACTTATCAACCACATCTTTAAGACCCTGCCAGAACCAGACTGTTTGGCACTGGCTGCCCCTCTGGCAGTCAACTTCGTCGCCGTCTATACACGCTACCGGAGAAAGCGGTCCTTCCATTACTCTTAATATATCGCCTACAACATAGCTTTCAGGGCTTTTAGATAAGCGGTATCCGCCGCCGTTGCCTCTAAGGCTTTTTAAATATCCGGCTTTGTTAAGCTGTGGTATTATCTGTTCCATATACTTTATTGTTATGCCCTGACGGGCTGAAATATCCTTTAGCGGTATATATTCCCCTGTGTCATGCTCTGCCAAGTCTATCATTATTCTTAAAGCGTATCTGCCTTTTGTAGAAACTCGCATTAAATCACCTCCATTATATTTTATCTGTAATCCGATATGGTTTCAAGTATATTATTACTCTGAAAGCTCTTTGTATGACTCTTTATATTTTTTCAGCCTGTCTCTGTCTTTTTCGGTACAATTTACAATACGGTCTGTTTCCATATTATGGCGCAAATCCGCTTTTTTAACCTTCAAGGCTATGCCGCCTGTATTTTTTATTCTTTTTATGTAATCAGCGTATTCTTCATTGTTACCTTTTGTAAGAGCTGTTAATGCGTTAATTACATCTGGCGAAAAGCCTGCGCATTTAATAAAGTCAATAGTTATATCTGAATCTTCCAGCACATCATGCAGAAGCGCCGTTATAACCTCATCTTCCGTTTCCATCTCCTCCGCCAAATGCAGCGGGTGCATAATATATGGATAGCCGCCTTTATCATACTGACCGTTATGCGCCTTAAAAGCAATTTCCGCCGCCTTTTTTATATTTGGGCTGTATAACATATTTTATCTCCTTAAATTTTTATGGGGCTTGCCTTACGGCAAAGCCCCGGTAAATGCATTTTATTTAATTTTAAATATCGTTTGACTCAATATCCGTTATGTATCCGTCGGAATTTATGGTTATATCAACCTCTCTGTCGGCTTTTTTCTCGCCGTCTATAGCTTTTTGAAGACCCTCGATAGTTGAATCATAGTACCTTAAATCAATATCAATACTGCTCTTGTAATTGTATTTTGTGGTTGTTCCGCTGTCAAATTCTATGCTTATTACTTTGTTTGAAGTATCTATGTTTGAAAGCAGACCTTTACCGCCTGAAATATAGCCTGTAATTGAAATAATATAATTATCGTCGTCATACTCAAGCGTTACTTTGGCAGTTTTATTGTCGTCGTTTAAAGCGTCTACAAGGTCGTCATAATCGTCTATATTGCTTTTGCCGTCATCAACATCAACATCTATGTCGTCAGCGTCGTCTACCCTGAAGTTGCTTGAGGAGCCTTGAACCTTTACAGATGATGAAGAAATAGAACGTATCTCGCCTTCAATTTCATCTTTTGACGAGCTTGATGAGCTTAAAAGGTATACATCTGTTATTTTATCTGAACTGTTAAGTTTAAGACCTATTTTATCCCTTTTTGATACCTCATCATAGAAATAGTCATAATCACGCTCTCTGCCGTCAACATGGAATGTAACGTCATCTACATCGTCATTTTTGTACTCATACTCATCGTCATAGTCATCATCGTTCTTATTGTCCATAAGCCTTATGTATGATTTGCTTATTTTGTATAAGTATCCGGTTTCATCGTAATCGTCGTCGTCATCGTCATCATCTGTTGTCATATAAATCTTTGTAACTTCATCGTCGCTGTTTAATATAAGACCAATTTTGTAGCCTTTTTCAGCTTTATCGTCAAAGTAATCAAAGTCGCGCTTTTTATCATCTACATAAAAATCAACATCATCGCTGTCATTATTTTTAAAGTCGTATTCGTCGTAGCTGCTGGAATTTTTCTTTGATGTAATCCTTATATATTCATCGGTTAATCTGTAGAAATATCCTTCTTCGTCATAATCGCTGTCATCATCATCGTCAATAAGGTATACTTTCGTTACCTCATCGTCGCTGTTTGTAATAAGACCTATCTTTGACTTGCTGTCTACCTCGTCATAAAAATCATCGTAGTCCTTTTCTTTTGAGCCTATGTAAAACTTTACATCATCACGGTCTTCATTTTTAAAGTCGTAGTCTTTTGTTGTTGAACTGTTCTTACTCTTTTTAAGCCTTATATAAGAAGATGTTATTTTATCAAAATATCCGGTGTAATCATAGTCGTCATCGTCAACATCGTCGTCGCCTTCTGTAGCCTGTATTTTAATTACATCGCCGTTGCTGTCAAAATAAAGTATAACATCATCACCGCTGCTTATAAGGTCTTTAAACTCATCATAATCCATTGAGTCCCCGTCGTAACTGAATCTTACATATTCAAAGTCATATAAGTCATAGTCTTTTTTGCTTCCGTCAACTTTTATTGTTATGTAAGACCTGTTCATGCTTGAATATGTGCCCTTAACGCTTGTCTGCTCATTAGTTGTTGTTTCCTGGCTTTCCGCCGGCTCTGTTACAACAACGCTTTTAATGTCCTGACCATTGTATGAAACAAGGACTTTATCGCCTACAGCTACATCTGAAAGTGTTATAACCTTAGAACCGCTTAAACATGAAAGATATGTAGCGCCTGTAAAGCTCATTGTAGATGAACCTGTTTCAACAGTAAGAACTATGTTTCCTCCCACATTCTGAGTAGTTTTAACTGTTCCTGTAACAGAACTTGTCTGTGCTGATGTTCCGCCGCTCTGTCCTTTTGACTTAATTAAATCGTTTGTTTTTGAAACAATTACAGCCATTTCAGCTCTGTTTATGTAATTTTTAGGATTAAAATTGCCGTTATCATCGCCTGTTATAATTCCCAGACGGTTAAGCAAATCAACATACGGTACGGCTATAGACGCCACACTTGAAGCATCTTTAAAACTGAGGGCAGCGTTGTTGTTTACTGTTTCAAAATCTTTAAGCGCCCTGCCCATCATTATGGCAACATCCTGCCTTGTTGCGTTTACACTGGCACCTGATGAACTTATAAATCCCGGTATATCGGAAATAGTCACTATTCCGTTTTCAAGACCGTAGGCTACGCATTCATAAGCCCATGACGGAATTTTATATCCGCTCATAACAGTTGTGTATTTAGTTACAACAGAACTGTCTACAGCTTTGCCTGTATAGCTTTTCATAAGGCTGTATACAAGCTGCATTGTCTCACAGTAGCTTACCTTATCTCTTGCCCTGAATACCTTTTCACCTTTGTCGTTATAATCTCCAACCATAAGCCCGGCATCAGCTACAGAATTTATGTATGTTTTGGCTCCTTCCCAAGGCACATCGTTTATATCCGCGAAGTTTGCCGCCATTGCCTGCGGCGCTATGCTCCCCGTAATTAAAGCAGTAGTCATAAAAGCAGTTAATAACCTTTTATACTTCATTATCCATCTTCCTCCTTTGCAGGCATGCGTAAAACAAACTATAACATATATGTAAAAAAATATTCATGCCTCTGATACTGATATTATACAATAAACAATGGTTAAATACTTAAATAAAAATGAATTTTTATATAAAATTAAGCAAATTGTAATCTGTTTGTTACATTACTGATATTAAGGCAAACTGTTTGTTAATAATATACGGAATAAAACACTTTAAGTTCCCGTATTTAATAAAAAAAAGCGGAAAACTTTTGACTGTTTTCCGTTTTTTATAGTTATATATTATCTATTTTGCTTATGTCAGCCTGAAAATAAAATACACTTCCTTTGCCTTTATCCGATATTACACCGTAATCAAAGCCATGAAGCTCTAAAATATTTTTCACTATCGAAAGCCCAAGCCCGGTTCCTGATACAGGTCTTTTGTGGGTTTTATCTACTTTATAGTATCTGTCCCATATAAATTTTATATCTTCAGGGTCTATGCCTTCTCCTGTATCTTCTATTTCAATTCTTACTTTATTGTCTTTTATTATCTGGCGTACAGTTATTTTTTTATCATCGCCTGTATAATTAATCGCATTATTTAACAGATTATACACCACCTGCGACATTTTAATGGCGTCAGCTTTTATATACACGTTTTTATCGCTTTCAAAATCTATTTTATATCCTTCCAGTTCTTTAAGCTTCCTGTAGCGGTTAAGCACAGCTTTTATTGTATCGGTTATTGAAAACTCAGATTTATTAAGCTCCATTACGCCGCTTTGGAGCTTTGAAATATCCAGTATATCTGTTACTAAGTTAGAGAGCCTGTTTGTTTCGTCTATTATTATCTGTATGTTTCCGCTGTTGTTTTCTCCCGGTATGTCCCTCATAAGCTCGGCATAGCCTCTAATCATAGTCAGCGGCGTCCTCAGGTCATGGGAAATATTAGCCATTAAATCGCGTCTAAGGCTTTCGGTTTTATTAAGCTCAGAAGCCGCAAAGGTAAGGGTATTGTTAAGCTCGCGTATTTCCCTGTAGCCGTCGGAGTCAAATTTAACATTATAATTTCCACCAGCTAAAGACATGGCTGTTTTGTTCGTATTCATAATAGGGCGGGAAATTTTTCTGTAAATAAGCACTGCCAAAAGTATGGATACAACAAGCATTACGGCACATACATATATAGTTTCAACATTTAAAATCTCACGGGTGGCAAAAAGCGGCGTAAGGGCTGTGCTTAAAACTATAACTACATCTTCCCCGTCCATTTGCGCCGCCTGGCTTAATATTAAAACGTCTTGGAAATCCCGGTGTATATCCGGGTTTTCATTCATGCGCTCAGCATCTGTAAAACTGAATATTCCTTTTTCTCCAGAAGCGTTGTTTTCAATAACATCATTATCAAATACATGCCCTTTTCCGTCTTCAGCATTTTTCTGTTCTTTGCGCTGACCATAAAAATTCATTGTTTCAAAATAAATTTTACTGCCTTCTTCCATTGTTTCTGTAAAAAGCTTCTGCCTGTCGCTTATGCTCATATCATGTATAATACCAAAAGGCATGCCTGCAACATACCACTTTTCACTGCCGTCGGCGCCATAAATTTCAATACACATACCGCCTTCCCTTGCTGTGCTTTTAAGAATAGTGTCTGTTTCTTCACTGTCTAATTGATACATTATGCTCTTTGCAGCGCTTTTAAGCTCGTTTACTTTTATGTTCCTGTAAAAGCTGTCTAAAAAAAACATGTGGAAGACCGACATCAGTATGAACTCCAGAGCCACAAAAAGAGTCATATATAAAATAAGTTTCCATTTAATGCTTATTTTTTCAGCCTTCAAACCTGTACCCAACCCCTCTTAAAGTAACTATCCTTCCGCTGTATTCACCAAGGCTTTTGCGCAGTATTTTAATATGCGTATCAAGCGTTCTGTCACCGCCGTAAAAGTCATAGCCCCATACATCGGTAATAATTTTCTCACGGCTTAAAGCTATGTTGCGGTTTTTTACCATATAAAAGAAAAGCTCGTATTCCTTAGGCGACATGCTTATCCTTTGACCGTTTATATATACAATCCTGCCTGTAAAATCAACTTTAATCCCGCCGGACTCATATATGTCATGTTTTTCCTCCTTATCCTCGGCGCCTGAGCGTTTAAGTATGGCTGAAACACGCATCATAAGCTCTCTTGGCGAAAAAGGCTTTACAACATAGTCGTCAACCCCGGTTTCAAAGCCATGTATACGGTCGTACTCCTCACCACGGGCTGAAAGCATTATAACAGGTGTATTCTTAAACTTGCGTATTTCACGGCAGGCTGAAAAGCCGTCAAGCTCCGGCATCATAATATCCATTATAATTATATCGTAGTCATTTTTACGGCACATCTCAACGGCCTCTAAACCGTTTGAAGCCTCATGGACATTGTATCCTTCAAATTTGGCATACTTAAATATTATCTGCCTAATGTTTTCCTCATCATCAACAACAAGTATGTTTCGCAAAAAGTCCACCTCCGTTAATACTGGTAATTATATATTCCTTTTGTGACGGCAGTATGAAAATTATCAGACAGTTTAATGATTTTAGCCGTATTTAAGGCAAAAAATCAATTTTTGTCTAAATATAAATCTGTTTTAATACTGTTAATTTATTATTTTATCATAATTTTAGTTTGGCATATTTAACTTTAGCCTATTAAACGGTATAAAAAAGACGCCTTATATTTCGGCGCCTCTTTAAACACATTTTTATTTTCCGCATGCTATGCTTTCTTTATTAAAAATTTCAGAATGGCATATTGTTTTGCTTACGCTTTTATTTTTTAATACCGCTGTATATTTTTCCGTCATTTTAACCGGGTAATATGACTCTTTGGCTTTTCTTAACCCTTCAAGCCCCATATCTTCTTCACGATTTATAAAAAGCATATCTTTATAGTTTTCGGAGGCAAAAAGCTGGTTAATAGCCGGATAAAGCCCGTCTATTCCGTCAACGGCTTTTTCAATGTGGATATGACCCATATAATCGTTAACATAGCCTCCTACGGTAAAGGCTTTCATCTGCCCGTCTATAAATATGGCGCCGCCTTTTAAGTTAAGCTTGCTAAGGTTTTGAAGCGCCCTTACAACAGATTCCCTTTCGTCATACTGGTCTATATCTTTGCCCAAATGCTCCTTATGCCATTGGTCGTATACAGCCATGCATAAATCAAAATCGTCTTCCGTTATTGCTCTGTACTTAAAATCCGGATGATTAAGCTTGAGCCTGTTTATAAAGTTACGCTTGCTGTGGTACTTTTTGCCTTTAAGCGTAATAAGGTCTTCTGCGTTATACACATAATCCCAAGCCTCTCTAAGCTCTGTAAGCTCAAACTCAGGGCAGTATTTTTCAAACATCTCTTTAAACGGCTCACAAACTGAGTAAAATATAACCGGGTGACCTTTTGACTCAAAATATTCAGTTGCCTTCATAACAGCCGCGTGATAATCCACGCTGCTGTCAACAGGTATAGGCGGCATTATTAAAGAAGGCTCATGCGGATACCTTAACTTAATGTAAAGACAGCCGCAGTCTTCGGCTATCTGCACAAATGAATGAGCGCCCCATATATATAAATGCTCAAATGTCATTTCGGCGTTTTCTATACACCAGTTCTTTTTATATTTTTCAAATAATTTACCATCATCAATATTTATGTCTCTGAATTGAAGCTGCATAAAAACTTCCTTTCTGTTACTGTCTATACAATTAATATTCATCTACTATGTGGCAGTTTAATTTAGGGAACAGTTTGTTAAGCTCCTTTGCTGAATCCGGATTAAAAACTACAGCCTCACCTGAATTTATAATCTCGTCAAGAGACCTGTAACCCATTATCCACTGGGCAAAAAACTGTACCTGCATTTTTATGTCAGGTTTCCTGCCTGTCTTTTCCCCTGAAAAGTCAAAAACACCGTTATTCCGTTTTACTGCCGGGTCCTCAATTTCGACCGCGTAATCCAGATTGCGTCCCACAGCTTTTAAAAGCGCCGGCGCGTTTGCTATGCCGCACACATTGCGCGGCTTTACTGTTTTAATTCCACTATTATACTCCGATTTTGTCTCCGGTGGAAGTTTAACTTTTACTTTTCTGCCTTTTCCTGCATTAAAAAGGAAATTTACAATTTTCTGCTCTGATAATTCGTCTAAAGATATAATTTCCTCTCCGCTTATGCCGTTTTCATCGTCAAAATATACAGCATAAGCCGTTACATTGTTATCATTAAATACACATGCGCATTTTGCGCCGCAGGAAAGATAATCGCTTATCTTTAATTTAAAATCTGCAAAAGACCTTAAAACTATACCCGAATATCTTTGGGATGCCAAAGAATAGCATTTTAAAAGCGGGCTTATGTTTGACTTTAAATCAAATTCCACTACGCCGCATTCCACATCGGCGCCGTTGGAATTTTCAGTTTCAATAAAAGCCGTATCACTTACAGGGTAATGACCTACATAAAAATATGTCCTTAAAACAGCAGGCGTATGGGCGCACAGCACAACGCCCATATCTCCTATCATATTCATGTAGTATGTATACAATTCCTTCATATATCCCCGTCTTTTGTATTCCGGGTGTGTGCAGGCGCCTACCATTATAGTTGAAGGTATGGCAGTCCCTCTTACATTTAAAAACAAAGGCATCGACTGGACTTCCGAAGAAACAGTGCCGTCTTCTTCTTCTATAAGAGCGCAGTAATCCGGCACAAAACGCGTGCTGAAAAACCAGTCGCTGAAAGCCTTGCTGTCGCCAAAGCTTATATCCCATAATTTTCTGAAATTATTTTTGTCTGATATAACAGCCGGTCTTAATTTTTTCATTCTACACATCTCCCGAAATATACAAATTAGCTAACCCTGCCTTCCGCAGCTGATTCTGATTTTTCAAACTCCTTAACGGCGTCTTTAATATGCTTTAATGAAAGAGTCAAAAGTCTTTCTTTTTCGGCAGTGCCTACAGGGGAAAATATGTCCATGTCCTCATCAGCCCACTGTATAAAGTCCACTGCGGCGGCACACATTGTCTGTTCAAGAAGCCTTCTGGCGTCACGCCCGTTTCCGAAATTAGGATTATTTACGCGCTTTTCAAAAAACGGTCTTAATATATCCCTCCAGCCGTCCTCCAAGCCAAAATCGGAATTTTTAGCCAAAAGCTCAAATATATCAAGCATTTCTTCGGTATTATACGATGAAAAGTTAACAGTAAATGTTATTCTGCTTGCAATGCCCGGGTTTTCGTTAAAAAACCGTTTCATTTTATTATTCTTTTCATCTATATCTCCGCCGTAGCCGGCAAATATAATAAGCTTGTCGTCGCTGTGCTCCTCAACTTCCGTACAGAGCTGAGCGAGAGCCTCCTGAGAGAAATTATCGGTTTTATCCGAATCATTATAATTTACCAGTGAATATGCTTCATCTATAATTATTATATCATTTTTTACAAAAAGCTCATGAACTTTTTCGGCTGTCTGACCCACATATTTCGCCTTAAGCTGGGAACCTGTTACATAAGCCATTGTAGTGCCGTTTAAAACCTGCATTTCCTTCAGCATGCTGGCAAAATAAACGGAAGCTGTTGTTTTTGCTGTTCCCGGCGGTCCTACAAACGCAAAAACTTTGTGCATAGGCACTTTCATTAAATTGTAAGCCTCACGCCTTTTGCTGTACTGGAAAACCGCTCCAAGGCGGCAGAGCGCCTTTTTCATGTCTTCCTGTCCCAGTATTACATTACAGAGCCTTTTATAAGCGTCTGTCTTTTCCGGGTTGATGAGCATATTTTTTATTTTTCCCGCTTCTATAAGATACCTGCCGTAAACAAGGTATTCTTTAAGGAATTTGTATTCGTTTGCGTCCATATTTATTGAATACATATTAAGAGGATTGCCCATATCAACACTTTTAACAAGAGATAAATAACTGTGCTTCTTGTTTTTAAAAAGCGCGTCGAAATCAGCTCCTGTTTTATGCTCAATCATGCTGTTGCCCTGATTTTGCGAAAAATAAATAGAGTATATTTTTTCAATATATTTATCAGCTGTTTCATAAGAACAGTCTGTAGCGAATACGGCGTTTTCATACGCACGTCTTTCTATATTTTCAATTTCTGTCTCATTCATATAATCACCTGTTGTCGTTAAAATATTTAATAATTATTATTAATTGATATTCTTTATAATATACTCTAATTCAAAAATAATCAAGGTATTTTTTAACATAAAAGGAACGGATTTATGCCGTTCCTCTATTCGTTTTATTTTCCGTATTTAATTTCGACTATATCTATGTTCTTTTTTCTGGCATAATCTATTGTATATCCTGTTCCGCCGCCTTCCTTTCCGTCTGTTATGGCTATAAGCTTTTGGCACTGGTCAACCATGCACCTGTTTCTTTTGTGGTAGCACCCGGTATAATAAACATCGGAACAGATTACCTTTCTGTCGCATTGGCTTAAAATATCAGATATGCTCTTTGAGCGCTCCCTTTGGGCGTAAGGAAGATATGCCTCAAGACATATTCCTCCTTTTTCAGAGCGCAGGTTAATAACAGTCTGGGCTGCCATTAAATCAGCCCCTGAAGCAAAGCCTGATAAAAAACATGTATAGCCTTCATTTATGGCTTTTAAAACCTCCTTTTCAAGCTCGCGGCATATTGAATCAATATACTCATTAGGGATATTCCGTCTTCCGGTAAAACAGCATTTTTTAATATTCATAGGCAACCATCCACTCATATAAAATATAACACTTTTTATGGTCTTTAAAAATTATATCACAAAATACAAAAAAAGAACAGTATGAAATGAAAAACATCTAAATAAATTTCATGAATTAAAAAGAGTTAACTCTATAGCTGCTATATATATTTATTGAATTGAACTTATGTATACAATATTCCTTTTTCTAATTATGAAATAATCGGCGCAAGAACACAAAATAATAAAATTCGTCAATTTTTAAATTATTTTACTAAAAAAATTATAGATATTTTA
Organism: uncultured Clostridia bacterium; assembly: GCA_944383885.1. GTDB lineage: Bacteria > Bacillota > Clostridia > Lachnospirales > Anaerotignaceae > Neoanaerotignum_A. Next base: position 28,664 of record CALWRF010000037.1, read on the forward strand.
CAACAAAATAAAACCTTAAAATTTATTTGTAGATTATTTCAATAATTTCATTCAGGTAAATTAAAATTTTTATTAATATTTACATGAATCAAAAATATGGCAGTGCAAAATATTTTGACGTATTATGGATTATATTACACATGTAGACGATTAATAATAACCATGCCACTTTGGCATGATATCCAGTATAAATTGGCAGTTTACATCTAAATTTTATCAATTATAATTGAAATATAGTTTTTGACTGAATAATAGTTTGTTTATTATAATATTTTAATACTCTATTCTTACATTAGACATTTTGCACAATAGATACTCAAGTCTATTGTAGCAAAACACAATTCAGCATCATGACTGAGCAAATTTAACCATGTTTGTTTAATTAAAACAGACTTTTTCCGCAGGGCAGTTATTGCATGTTACATAATTTTATCTTTAATGCAATAAACCATTTTAGCGGCATATAATAAATATTAGATATAACGTAAGGAAAAACGTTATAATACGGTATAAAAACGTTAGGGAATAACAATTGTGTCTTATTATTAAGTACAGCACTTAGTCATCAGTTACTATTGCATGTTACACATAATATATTAATCTTTCTTCAGTTTGATTTATTCCAAACAGAAGCGAACATGTTTGGTTTAAATATGGAATAATATTTAAGAAAAATATTAAAGAAAGAAGGGTAAAAGTTTATGAGCATTAATTATTTATTACTCGGCGCCGTTATAGCTTACATCGCTGTTGTAGTTATTGTAGGCTCCATATCTTCAAAAAGACACCCAGCAAAAGACACAAAAGACATGCTTATTGCCGGCGGACAGCTTGGTCCTGTTGTTTTAGGCGGTACAATGGCTGCCACATGGGTTGGCGGCGGAACAATCACCGGCGGTTCTTTGGCTGTAGGCGCCGATTACGGCTGGTGGCCTGCTATACTTTATATGTCATTCCAAAGTTTTGCGCCGCTTCTCCTTTATGTTGTTGCTAAAAAGGTTAACCGCCGCGGTTCCTTAACAGTAAGCAACATTTTCCACGACAGATACGGCAACTTCGCAATGAACTATTCTGCAATAGTTATAGTTATCGCCTACGTAGGCACATGCGCTTTCCAGTTCAAGGCTTTTGGTAATGCTATATGGGTATGTACAGGATTAAATACAAATATAGCCACAATTATAGGTATCATAATTATAGTAGCTATCGCTATGATGGGCGGTATGCGAAGCGTAGCCCTTACTGACGCAGTATCCGCCATATTCATTGTTTTCTGTATGATTGTAGCACTTATAGCTGTATTTATGGGTAACGGCGGCATTGAAGGCGTTCTTGCACGTACTGCTGAGGGAACAACAGATTTCCCATTCGGAAATTACGGCGCATTCGGCTGGTTAGCTCTTACAGTCGGTGGAACAATGAACATTATCGGTGACCAGAACTTCATTCAAAGAATGGCTTCCGGTAAAGACAATAAATCCCTTAAATATTCAATTTATATTTTCGTTGCTATTATATTCGCCGTTATGTTCTGCTCATCAACTCTGGGCTTTGCTCTTCGTACAGTATTCCCAGATGTTACAAGCGACATGCTTTACTTTACATACGCAGGAATTGCCTCACCTATTATCGGCTGCCTTATGGTTGGCTGCGGCGCGGCTCTTATACTTACAACAGGAAACTCATACCTGCTTTCAGCTACAACAAGCGGTGTTATGGACATCTGGTGCAGGTTCTTTGATAAGAACGCTACTGAAGAAAGAAAAGTATGGTACATCCGTGTATGCCTTGTAATATTCGCAGTTATAGCTTATGTAATGGGCAAATATTTCCCAAATGTTCTTGCAGTTCAGAACTATGTATACGCTCTTTACTCATCGGCTATCACTCCGGCGCTTTTCGCAGCTCTTCTTTGGAAAAGGGTTACAGTACAGGGCGCGCTTTGCTCAATAATTTCAGGTTCTATCATAACTCTTGCAAACGAGTTCTCAGGACAGCCTTTAGGTCTTCCAAGTGCTATAATAGCTATACCTGTATCAGTTATACTCCTTTATGTTGTATCAAAAGCTACATATAAAGGACCTACTGAAAAAGATAAGAAATTCTTTGAAGACCAGGGTGAGACTGTATAATTAGATTTAATTGGAAATCATTGGAATATGTTAGAAATATGTTTGAAATAAGTTAGAAATGAGTTAGAAATAGCTTAAAACAGCTATAAAAAACTTAAAAATAGTTTAAAATAAAGTTTAAAGGCGGTGGGAGAAATCCCACCCCTGTTAAAAAAACATTTTGAGGTACACAGTTTTCAAAAAGTTCGCGTTGAAAACAAAAAATGTGGAATATAAATTATGATTATTTGAAAAGATTTATAATCTTTATTTATCAAATAAAAAATTTAAACAATATTAATTACTAAAGCGGCAAATTGCAAAGCGCAATTTGTTGAAATAAATTATGCAAATAAAAACATTCAATATTTTCCAAGGAGGAGATCAACTATGAAACTGATGCATACAAAACTGCCAGACTTTAAAAGAAAAGTGGCTGAAGCCGGAAAAAAACTCCGTCCGGAGACGGAAGTGGTTCTTCGTGGTCTTGAGAACATGGAAAGCGCAAAATTAGCTTCACTCCGTGTTGGACGTATCGAAGAAGAAATTATTGAAATTACACAGGACCCTAACGTAGCTAAAGTTGAGGTTACTGTACTTCCTCAGTTACCTGAAACAATCCACTGTGTTGTTATTAAAGGTATCCAGAAAGACGGAACAAGCAAAAAGACAATACTTGAGAGCATGTTCATTACAACACCTGCTCCTGAATGCTATTACTATGATTCAGAAGAAATTGACGACCGCAGGGTATCTTACGACTAATAAAACCGTCTTGACTTAAACTGTAATAGTAATTGTTTAATTCTGAAAAACAAAGCAGAAAGAGAGGAGTAATTAACATGGCTACATTAAAATATAAACTTATTCCGGCTGGCGCAGCCGAAGGCAGAGTACCAATTAATCTTATTTTTATCGACAAAAAGGACGTTGTAGCAGCAGGTCTTACATATCGCCAGGCATGTGAAGTAATCGCTAAAAACTTCAAAGAGCCTGCCGCTATTGATATTATAGACATGGACGCTATAACAGTAACAAGCGACGGTATTGTTGTTGATTATGCTATAGTTGCTTTTGCTTCTGTAGATTTTGGTATGATTAACAGAGATTTCGGTTTCCTTTCTGTTACAGAACAGGGATATTCAGAAAAACTCCTTGCTGAAGAGCCTCACATGAAACAGTGGGATGCTATTGATGCATACAGAGGCAAACAGCTCTTCAGAGGTCCTAACTATGAAGACAGATGGCCGCGTGCACCTCACAACGAGACACAGACAATCACAGGACGTATTGCAAACAACAATACAGGTTCTGAAATGATGAATGTTATCGATATGACAGAGGTTCTTGTACCTGCTTACGGCGCTATTGAAATTATGAAAGACGGCGAAGTTCTTATCGGCGTTGCAGGTCCTGAAATTTCAGTTGGTATCGGTATGGTTGTATTTGAAACATACGGAAGAATATTCCATCGTTCATACGGTGCAGGCAAAACAGCTCATAACTCAGGCGAATACGCTAAAACAGTTAAGAGCGATTACCCAGCTATTGCCGGCAGAAAATCAACACTTGCAGAGTACACACTCCGCGCTCTTGAAATCGGTCTTGTTCCTGGAAAAGACCTTGGCTGCTCACCTGCCGTACTTGCAATAGCTAAAGCAGGCGGATTTGAAATAGCTTACGATAATATAGAAGACAGAGCTTGGGTTGAACTTAACAGCGTAGGTATTACAAAAGAATGGCTTCAGGCTCCTAACGAAAAACTTTCACATGACGAGATTGTAGCTAAGGCTGACGAAATCGTTCCTGGCATTTCAGACGGAAAACTCTTTAAAGTTTCTGATATCTGCAAGGTTTGTGAAGCAGAAATCTAATTCCATACTAACGTAAGTTATTTTCTTTGACACACCCTCATTCATATAGTAGAATGAGGGTGTATGTCTAAATAAACTATACGGAGGTAATGAAATTGGAACATGAATACATAATAGCCCATGCCGATAAATCGGTTCTTAAAATATCCGGTCTTGAGGTTAAAGGCTTAAACACAAAACAGCTTGAACAGATACTTGGCGAAAAACTCCATACTTTCGTTCGCGTTATAGGCGTTACAGGCGATAATATCGAAATGGACGTTTATGATATCGAGCCTGAGCAGGTGCGCAAAAACGAAAAAGGTCTTATTGAAAGCATTGTCCTTACAGAAGGCATTACAGTTACGGAACTTACAAAGCTTTCATGCAGCGACAAAATAGTTGAGGTAGACTACGACTCAATACCAGATGAGCCTATTTCAGCCTGCGCTATGGAAAGGTGGATGAAAAGGAAATGAAATCAGTATATATACTGCCTACAGGCGATGAAATAAGAAGCGGCATAGTTCTTGACCTTGACGCACCGGAAATAGTAGGACAGATTGTAAAGGCATTTCCTCAGGCGGAAGTAACACGCCTTTGCCCTCTGCTTGATGTTGAGGATACAATTTTCAACAAAATAAAAGAAACAGCTGAAGAGAAAAAACCGGACTTAATTATATTAATTGGCGGAAGCGGCGGCGGACACCGTTTCAGCAAAACTTTAGGCAAGGATTTTACACACTCCGCTCTTGAAAGGTACCTTGACCAGTACGCTTCACATGAAATTTACGGCAAAAACGGTCACATGTGGTCAAAGCTTATATGCGGCAAAAAAGACAATACAATAATTATAAATGTGCCGGGTCCTTTTGTAGAGGCGCAGGCTGCATGCAAAGCCTTTCTTGAGGCATACACAAAAGGTCTTACTGTAGATGAAATAAGCCTTGATATGGCTAACGCCGTTTTAGCCCAGTACCCTACAGGCGCCGCAAAGACAGTATAAATACAAAGTTCCTTTTCCTTATATAACCAAATGTATTTTCAGTTCTTAAAAAACTTAAATATAAAGGAATGGGAGTTAAAATATGTCAGGCATTACAAAACTTATAGACCATATAACACTGCCGCGCTTTGTTAAAGCGCATCAGATTTTTGAGCATAACGAACTTACAGAGGAAGAAATAGGCAAAAGGCTTAAAGCCGGTCTTGAAAATCCTGAAATTGCCGGAAAAATTAAGCCGGGCATGAGGGTATGCATTACCTGCGGCAGCCGCGGTATAAGCAATATGCCTTTTGTAACAAAATCACTTGTTGAATATGTAAAAAGCCTTGGCGCAGAACCGTTTCTTATACCGGCTATGGGCAGCCACGGCGGCGCCACAGCCGAAGGTCAGATTGAAATTTTAAAAAGCCTTGGCATTACAGAAGAATCAATGGGCTGCCCTATTCTTTCTTCTATGGAAACAGTTAAAATAAGCCATGTTTCAGACGGCGAAGATGATTTTGACGTATGTATAGACAAAAACGCGTCTGAAGCAGACGCAGTAATAGCTTTAAACCGCGTTAAAGCACACACAAGTTTTCAGGGACCTTATGAAAGCGGTCTTATGAAAATGCTTACAATAGGCATAGGCAAGCAGTACGGCGCGCATATCTGCCACTCAAACGGCGATGACAGCATGTCACGCAGAATAGGTCTTAACGCTGCGGAAGTTATAAAACACGCCAATGTAGTTATAGGCGTTGCCCTTTTGGAAAACGCTTTTGACAAAACTTTTGAGATAGACGTTATACCGGGCAGCAAAATACCTGAAGAAGAGCCAAAGCTCCTTGAAAAGGCTAAAAAAGCCATGAGCCGTATTTGGTTTGATTCCTGCGACGTGCTTATAGTGCGCGAGATAGGCAAAAACTACACAGGCGCAGGCATGGACCCTAACATTGTGGGGCGCTGTGTTAATCCTAAGCTTAAAATGGGTATTGAATCCCAGATGATAGGTATTTTCGACCTTACTGAAGAGTCTCACGGCAATGCTACAGGCATGGGCAGAGCCGACTTTGCACCAAAGAGCTTTGCAGACAAAGTAAGCCTTGACGACACTTATCCTAACGCCATTACAAGCTATAACACATCAGCTTATAAAATGCCTGTTATAGTAGACAGCGATGAGGAAGTTATGAAAGCCGCCATTGCTACATGTCTTAAAATAGATTATGACAACCCTCGGGTAATAGTTATTAATAACTCACTTGAGATTGAGGATATACTTATTTCCGAATCCATGACTGCTGAAGCCGAAAAAATGGATACAATAAAAATTGAAAGCGAGCCGTTTTATATCGACTTTGATAAAGACGGAAAATTTCTTACAAAATTCTAAAACAAAAACCGGTGTCCCACCGGTTTTTATATTTTTACTTAAATACTTTTTTTACAGCCTTAAGCTTAATATCGTTAAAAGGCGGAAATATCAAAGACGGATTAACTGCCGTTGACTTTTTAAGCACGCTTCTTTTATGGGAGAATGTCAAAAAACTTTCTTTACCATGGTAGGCTCCCATTCCCGACTGACCTATTCCGCCAAAAGGCAGCTGCGGATTAATAATATGGCTTACAACGTCGTTAACGCACACGCCGCCTGAAGACGTACTTGCTATTGTTTTATTAACAGCCTTCTTATTTTCACTAAAAATATAAAGGGCAAGCGGTTTAGGTCTTTTATTAATAAAATCAACAGCCTCGTCAAGGTTATTGCAGCCTATAACAGGCAAAATCGGTCCGAATATTTCTTCCTGCATACAGGCTGCTGAGCCGTCTGGCGGACAAATAACCGTAGGAGACACAAAGCGCCTTTCTTCATTAATTTTGCCGCCGAAAACAATATATTTATAATCATTTTCCATTATATTTTTAAGCCTTTTAATATGTTTTTCATTTACTATCCTTCCATAGTCCTTATTGTTTATAATATCCGTTCCATAAAAACGGCGTATTGCCTTTTCAATTTCATTAACAAACTGTGATTTTATTTTATTGTCCACAAGCACATAATCCGGCGCCACACATGTCTGCCCCGCATTCATAAACTTGCCCCACACTATCCTTTGGCATGCCGTTTTAAGCTTTGCCGAGCGGTCTATAACAACAGGGCTTTTACCGCCTAACTCCAATGTGACAGGTATAAGCCTTTCCGCCGCGGCTTTCATAACAATTTTGCCAACCTGAGGGCTTCCTGTAAAAAATATATAATCAAAGGGACTATTTATAAGCATTGCAGTATTTTCAACACCGCCTTCAACACAGCTTATATATTGTATGTGGAATGTTTCTTTAATAATCTTAATAATAACATCCGCTGTATTAGGCGTAAGCTCCGATGGGCAAATAACAGCACAGTTGCCGGCACATATTGCGCCTATCAGCGGTTCCATAACAAGCTGGAAAGGATAGTTATATGGTCCTATAATAAGTACGCTGCCGTAAGGCGTATACTGGATACAGCTTGAAGAAGGCAAAGCATATACCGGTGTTTTAACCTTAACCGGTTTTGACCATTTAGGAAGATTTTTTTCAGCGTTTGAAATACTGTTAAGCACAATGCCTATCTCGCTTGTATAGGACTCGAACCGGTTTTTGCCTAAGTCATAATAAAGCGCTTCCTGAATTTCCTGTTCATGCTTAACTATTGCGCTATAAAGTTTATCCAGCTGTTCAATACGGAATTTAACTGGGAGAGTTCCGCCTTTGTTAAAATATATTTTTTGCGTATCAAGTAAATCAGATATATATTTCGGTGTAAGTTTCAATTTATATCATTCCTCTTTAAATTTGTTTAGATATACCATATATGCAGATGTAATATAGCACAAAATATATATTACTTAAAGCGTAAATAATTAAATAAATTATTAATTAATTTTAAACAAACGCGCAATTATTTATGCCTTACGCTTTTTATGGCATTGTTGGATTATATAAAAGCAGATAACCCTGTAATTAACTATATTTACAAAAATACAAGCTGTGTACTTGAATATTAGATTTATAGGCTTTATATTTTATAATGTAAATTTCCAATATATTAATAACAATATATGCTTATTCCGCTATTTTTCAGATAATGAATTTATCGTTTTTTAACTTTCCAGCTATCATACTGGTTTTTCCTTTCTGCACAGTATCCGCAGGGCATATCAGCTAAAATGCCGACAGAATAATCAAAATCGAAAACCCATCTCAGAGATACTATTTTCGCTTCATCTGCTGTATGTACTTGTCCGCATAGAAACTGCCACATTCCATCATCTTCATCGTGCGATACGTACAAAATAGGAAACTTTCCCTCCATTATGTGGCAGCAAATAATCGCGGCTGTATCAGGCGCATCATAAAAAGGAAATTCCATATTATTACTCCTTTCAAATTCAGTTTTGCCGTTCTTTTTAACTCCACGGCAGACTGGAATTTCTATACGTCTTCATCATAAATTTATTTTAGCGTTCTTTTTAAAACAAAAACAAGTTTTTCATATTCTTTGCCGTTGTTTTTTACATTATCATGGTGTGTTTCTTCAATGAATTTTCTGTAAGCCAATAAACAATCATGCAATTCTTTTTTTAATTCCAATCTGCCGTTCTTTTCAACTTTCCGGTAAATAAGAAGTTACAAATTTTGCCATTTAATGCAGTACGGCTTTTCAAGAGCGGTACAAAATTCCATAATACAGGTAAAAGCATTTTTTAAACTAATGACCGCACTGACATCAGGCTCCCATTCTTCCCCGGCAGCTATAAAAGTCACTTTTTCCCGGTTTTCATCATTATAGGATAACCACATATCGCCTGTATCATTTTCAAAATAATTAATAGCCGCATATTCTCCATTAATGCAGACTGCCATATATTGATTTGCCTGTTCACTTCTAATCCATATTTCATTATTTTCATGTGCCGCCGAATACGCAAAATTCAGTACATCATCTATTGTATAAAAATTGAAATCTCCTTTTTCCGTGCTGACAATGAACATAATATTTTCCTCCTTAAATTCCCATTTGCCATCTTTTTAAATACTTGGTAAACAGGCAGTTATCTATGGATATACATTCTTGTCATATCAGGCTGATTATCCTCCTGAACCATACATAAAAATTCCCAGCCATATCTTTCATAAAAACTTGTATGGTCTGTAATCAGATAGACAGGAGTAATTCCTTTTGCCTTCATATCATTAACAACTATATCAAGAAGCCGCCCCGCAATTCCTTGACAGCGATACTCCTTTTCCGTGTATAACGCACATACATTTGGTGTAAGGTCCTTCCTGTTATGAAAATCATTTTCAATAACGCCAACACCGCCTGCAATGCGTTCTCCGTCTAAGCAAATATACCAGCCATATTCTGTTTCATGATTAATATAGGCTTGAATACATTCAATATATTCTTCCTGCGGCACTGCCCATTTGTCATGAAACCATGCAGCCGCTTCTTCCTTTAATTCCGGTTTTTGCCTTAAATTTACATACATATATTCTTTCATATTTCCCTCTCCAAATTCCGCTTTTCCACTCTTTTCAGCTTCCTGATAAATGGGAATAACCGTATAATTTTATTCCAGACATAATTCTATTTAAAATAGTTAATCATCTTCAGAAATTCTGTAAAACTGTTGGCAATAAAACCATGTCTTTCTGGAGCAGCCAAAAAGTCATCCAAAAATTCGCTGAAAATGTAGTAAATTTTCCCATAGCCTGTCTCATCTACACATACATAGTAAAAATCATCTGCCTCATCAGAACAGAAAGGAATATAGTACATGGGAATAAATCCGTCCATTTCCTGCCATTTTAAAAGCTGGTCAATAGTAGTAACGTATCTTTGATATTGCCGTCCGATTGAATGGAAATAACGTAATTGACAGCTTTCTCTCTCAAGTCGTACTCCGGATGTAAAGGCTACTCCATTATGCTTTTTGTAAAACTCCTTCAAATCTTGCGGCATTTTAAAGTGGAAACGATTTTCCAAGGCGGCAATTTCTTTTTCGTCGGCGCCAGAGTTTTCTGTTTTTAATGGTATCTCATTTTGATTAAACGGCGCAATTCCGCCTTGTTTTGGAATGATTTCACTATTCATTATTTCTCCTTCCGGGTTTCCGCTCTGCTCAGCTCTCGATAAATGGGAAATCATCAATCAGCCCCTTTCAAATAATCGCATACTATATCGTGCAATTCGATAAATGGCTTGTCTTTAAGACTTTCCCCCGATTTTTCACAAGTCACTTTTAACCTTCCAATATTTTCATTACAGTAGCCGTCAATAATCTCCATAATACTTATAATAACATCGGATGTAATTTCATAATACTTATCTTTTAACAGTTCATCGCCATTTTGGCATAAAGCTGTTTGGACACAGTTTTCTTGAATAACAGCCAGTGTTTCTAAAAATTCTTTTTGAAGTCCATTTAATTTATCTGCCATAACTGACCCCCGTCATTCTTTTTTTCGCTCCGTCTTATATACCATTTTAACATGTTAAATGCGCAGATTCTATCAGTTTCCCTTTATTGTTTAAAAAACAGCTGAATATCCGTTCTCTTTCCTGTGCCGCTTTAAAACGCATTAATCTGCCTATGGCATACATTTTCAGGCAGCAATTAAGCCATTTTAACTTAAAAGCAATAAAATAAAATTAATTTAAACAGCAAAAAAGCCACTGCTTGCGCAATGGCTTTAAAAATACTTATCAGTCCTGAGAATATGGCATTAAAGCAATATGTCTTGCTCTCTTGATAGCTGTTGTCAAAGCTCTCTGGTGCTTTGCGCAGTTACCTGTAATTCTTCTTGGAAGAATTTTGCCTCTTTCAGAAACATATCTTCTTAATTTATTAACGTCCTTGTAATCGATAACTGTTACTTTATCTACACAAGACTGGCATACGCGTTTTTTTCTGCGGCCGCGTTTTTTCTGAATCATGCTGTTAACCTCCTTTTATAATTAAAAGGGTAAATCATCGTCGTCAATGCCTTCTTCAATAGGATAAAACCCGTCTGACGCGTCAGGCGTGCTTTTTGGCGCTGACTGCTGATGCTGCGGCGGAAAATCATTTGGCTGTGTATTAAACGGCTGTGAAGCCATTCTGCCTTCATAAGAAGACTTGCTTTCAGCAAAATAATGTTCCTCTGTAACCACTTCAGTACTCCAGCGCTTTGTTCCGTCTTTATCATCCCACGAACGGACTTGAAGCCTTCCGACTACGCTTACCATCTGTCCTTTTTTAAAGAACCTCTCTACAAACTCTCCGCCTTTGCCGAATGCCACACAATTAATAAAATCAGCTTCCGGCTCGCCTTCTCTTCTGAAACGGCGGTTTACGGCAAGAGTATACCGTGCTACTGCTACCGGCGTTGCGCCTTGGGAATATCTGACCTCAGGGTCCCTTGTTAATCTTCCCATTAATATTACTTTGTTCATAAAAACTACCTCCTAAAAATCAGGCCTCTTTACGAACGATAAGATAACGGATTACGTTTTCCATAATACGTACACGGCTTTCAATCTCAGCTGGAGTAGTTCCCTGTGCGTCGAAATCAATGAAAGCATAGAAGCCTTCGTTTAATTTCTGGATAGGATAAGCAAGTCTCTTTTTGCCCCAGTCATCAACCTTTGTCACTGTACCTTCAAATCTTGCTATAAGGTCCTGAATTTTCTGCATTTCAGCAGCTTTAGCCTCTTCGTCAAGGTCAGGTCTGAGTACAACAGCTAATTCGTATTTATTCATCAAAATACACCTCCTTTTGGACTTATGGCCCCTGCACAAAGCAAGAGCAAGGATTCACTACGAAGCAGTATTTTAACACAAATAAAACCAAATTTCAATAGACTTTTTCCTTTTTTTAATATATTATTTATTGTATGAACCCTTTAAATAAAGGCTTTTTACAAATTTACACGAGGTGATTATATGAAAATAGCTGTTTTGGGAATAGGAGGCATAGGCGGAGTTGTAGGCGCAAGTTTATCTGCAAAATTTAACGACATAAATCTTATTGCCCGCGGCGAAGCATTAAAAAATATCCGCCAAAACGGGCTTACGCTTAAAAGCGACAAACTCGGCACATTTACAGTTAAGCCTGCCGTTGTTACAGATAATGTAAATGAAATAGGCGTTGTTGATGTTTTAATAATAGCTACCAAAAGCTACGGTCTTGAAGCCGCCTGCCGGCAGTGCGAACCTATAATAGGTCCTCAAACCGTTGTACTGCCGCTTCTTAACGGCGTATGCGTTTCAGACGATGTTAAAAATATTATAGGCAGTAAAGGCGATATTGCCGACGGATGCATTTATGCTTTTTCAAACATTATATCCCCAGGTGTAATTGCCCATATAGGCGAGCTTTGCCATATCGATATAGGCTTTAAAGACGGGCACATAAACAGCAAGGCTGTTGAGCTTTCAAAAATGCTCAATGAATCAGGCATAGAAACTGTATATTCCACTAATGTTATGGTGCCCGTTTGGGAAAAATATATAATGATGTGCGGCAACAGCTGCGTATTTTCTTATTTTGAGTGCCCTGCCGGCGAGGTTCACAAAGACCCTGAAAAAATGAAATACATAAAAGACGTATATACTGAGCTGTGCTCTTTAGCCGAGGCAAACGGAGTTAAAGTTTCCGACGGCTTAGTTGAAAAATACATGGACACATTCAGCCGCCTTCCGGAAGGCGCCATAACTTCCCTCTACCGTGATATTACAGATAAAAAGCCTGATACGGAATTTGACGCCATAATAGGCAAAGCTTACTTAATGGCTCAAAAATCAGGCATAAATACACCTTGCATAGATAAAGTTTACAGAAAATACAGGAAATAATTCAAAAAAACAGGCTGCCATAATTAAATATGGCAGCCTTTCTATAATTGTTTTAATCCTTTATCAAGTTCTTGCGTCTTCTTTCAAAATAGCTTTTTGTTTCTTTAACTATTACGCCGTTAAGGCAAAGCAGCGCCACAAGGTTAGGAAACGCCATAAGACCGTTAAATATGTCGGCTATTGTCCAAACAGCAGAAACTGTCATATATGGTCCTATAAATACGGCTATTATGTAGAGCCATCTGTAAATAAGCACAGCTTTCTGGTTGCCTTTTGTCATATATTCAAGGCATCTTTCGCTGTAATAGTCCCAGCCGAGAATAGTTGTAAAAGCAAAAAACACAAGGCAAACCATAAGCACAAAGCTTGCTATCTGCGGTGAAAGGAAAGGTATTCCCTGCTGGAAAGCCCTTGTTGTAACTTCAACGCCCTCAAGTCCTACATTCCATGAATCTGTAATTACTATTGAAAGACCTGTAAGGGTACATATAATTATTGTATCAATAAAAGTACCTGTCATTGTTACAAGACCCTGCCTTGCAGGTTCTTTTGTCTGTGCTGCCGCAGCCGCTATAGGTGCGGAACCAAGTCCGGCTTCGTTAGAGAATATGCCTCTTGCTATACCTTTTTGCATAGCCACAATCATGCTTCCTACAACACCGCCTGTAACAGCCTGAGGATTAAAGGCGCCTTTTACTATAGTAACAAAAGCTGAAGGAACGGCATTTAAATTGCATATAACAAGAGCACCGCAGAATACAATATATATAACCGCCATAAAAGGCACTATTACCTGTGATACGCTGGCAATTCTTTTAAGTCCGCCTAATATAACAAGCGCTGTGCACAGTGTGACAAGCACGCCTGTAATTACAACAAATACTGAATAATCATTGCCGAAAAGCGAAAAAGCTATGTGCGCGTTTTCCGGGTCAAAAAAGTTATTGACAGCTGATGATATACCGTTAATCTGTGTAAATGTTCCTATGCCGAAAAGACCTACGCAAAGACCAAAAAACGCAAATATCATAGCGAGCCATTTGAAGCCTTTGCCCATACCGTTTTCGATATAATAAAACGGTCCGCCAAGAACATGTCCGTCCTCACCTACAACTCTGTACTTAACAGCTAAAAGACCCTCGGCGTATTTAGTAGCCATGCCGAAAAAAGCAGCCATCCACATCCAGAAAAGGGCGCCCGGTCCGCCGGATACAATGGCTGTGGCAACACCTACAATATTACCTGTTCCTATTGTAGCTGAAAGCGCCGTACAAAGAGCGCCGAAACTTGTAACCTCGCCATGACCTTCTTCTTCGTTAAGGAACATGTATTTAAGGGCTAACGGCAGTTTAAATACCTGTAGCAGCCCCATTCTTGCCGTAAGGAATATGCCTGTTGCCAGTATAACAGCCATAAGCGGAACGCCCCATACAATGTCATCTACAGATACAAGAAAATTATTAATTTGCGTTAACATTCAATTTCCCCCTTAAAAATAAATATTAATCCCCAAAAAAGTTTTTTGGAAATATAAAAAAGCCGATGTACTGTCGGCTTCCGGAGAAAGGCTAAGCTATATAGCTCTGTCCTTTTGCCTGAGAGATTGGCGGCTTAAACCGCTTTACACCTTCGGCGCTTGAGTAAACAAGACTCTCCAGAGTATTTTTTTGCTGTGTTATAGCAATTACTTGTTCTAATATAGCACAATTAGTCTTTGGTTACAACAAAGTATTATATTTTATACCATTTTTCGGCGGATTTACACAAAATATAATTGTTACAGCGCAATTTTTCAGACACATGTCCATATTACAAATACACAAATTATATTGCTGTAATTTTTTTACATACAGATACATATTTTTTTGTTCAATTCTTATAAAACCAAAATTAAATTGATTTTATAAACTCTTATATATTATCCATTTTACTTATAATATTTCTTTCAGCATTTATTTTTATATTTTCCAAGTCTTTGCCAAATGCTTGGCATACAGCCGGATTTTTATTTTTTATTTGTATTAATTTATTCATTTTGCGCTTCCGGCAATCCCCAATAATTAAAAACACTTTGTATTGCCGTATTATGTTATAAATGGTTTCAATACCGCATTATTTATAAATAAATTAATATTCATGCGCAGAGAAAACCGGAGAATTTCTTCTCCGGCTTTCTTGTGTGTGTGCATTTTATGGTTAATATTTTGGGGTATCTGGATTTATGTATGGGGTTTGATTATTCCTCACAGAATTTAAGGAGCTGCTCCCATCTTTTGTCAACATCTTTCTGGATTTCTTCGATATAATGTTCATTTCCTTTTTTGAAAAGGTGTTTAAATCTTCCCTGACCTTTAAGGAAGTCCTCAATAGGAAGTTTATTTTTTGGTTTGTAGTTAAGTATCCATTTGCCGTCTATAACTTCAAACATTGGCCAGTAGCATGTTTCAACGCCTAACTTGCACATTTCCATAATGTTTTCTGTAGGGTATCTCCAGCCTCTTGGACAAGGAGCCATTATATTAAGATAAGCTGCGCCTTTTGTGTAAATAGCTGTTTCAGCTTTTCTGTGAAGGTCGCTGAAGTTGCCTATAAATGTTGTCTGGGCAACATAAGGTATATGGTGGCTTGCTATAATTTCCGCAAGGTCTTTCCTGTTTTGTGTTTTGCCTTCTGATACTTTGCCGGCAGGTGTTGTAGTTGTGTCGGCATACATTGGTGTAGCTGAAGAACGCTGTATACCTGTATTCATGTAAGCGCCGTTATCATAGCATACATAAACAAGGTCGTGGTTCCTTTCCATAGCGCCTGAAAGCGACTGGAAGCCTATATCGTATGTACCGCCGTCGCCGCCGAATGCTATAAACTTAAATGTATCGTCAATTTTGCCTTTTCTCTTCATTACATTATAAGCTGCCTCAACACCGCTTAATGTAGCTCCCGCATTTTCAAAAGCGTTATGTATGTAAGAATCTGCCCATGCTGTGTAAGGATACATAAATGTTGAAACCTCAAGACAGCCTGTAGCATTGGCTATAACAGCTTTATCTTCCGGTTTTAATGCTTTAAGCACGTTTCTAACAGCTATTGTGCCGCCGCAGCCGGCGCACATTCTATGGCCGCCTGTAAGTCTTTCAGGCCTGCTCATTATTTCTTTAAAGTTTGCCAATTCAAACGCCTCCCTTAGTCTCTAAGTGATAAGTAACGGTATGTTTCGCCAACATTGCCTGTAGCAAGTATGTCGAATAAAGCGTTATATACTTCTTCAATATTTTCTACCCTGACATCTCTGCCGCCTATGCCGTAGATGTAGTCTACAACTTTGGCTGTTGAGCCTGCTGTATAAAGAGCGCTCTTTACTTCAGCGCCAAGAGGACCGCCCTGTGATGAGAAGCCTTCACATCTGTCCATAACAGCAAGGACTTTAACATTTTTAAGGGCTTCAGCTATTTCTTCAGCCGGGAATGGTCTGAATACTCTTATTTTAAGAAGACCGACTTTCTTTCCTTCAGCTCTGAGCTTGTCTACAGCGTCTTTGGCTGTTCCGGCTGCGGAGTTTATTATAACAATGGCGCACTCAGCGTCGTCAAGTTTATATGTTTCAAAAAGACCGTATTTTCTGCCTGAAATTTTCTCAAATTCAGCCGCTACATCAAGTATAACCTGCTTAGCGTTCTGCATAGCAGTAGCCTGCTGTTTTTTGTGCTCCATATAGTAAGCAGGAATATCGTAAGGACCTACAGCCATTGAATGGTCAGGATTAAGAAGGTATTCCTGCGGATTGTATTCACCAACAAAGTCTTTAACTTCTTTGTCCTCAAGAAGGCTGATGTTTTCAACAGCGTGGCTTGTGATAAAGCCGTCCTGGCAAATCATAATAGGAAGTCTGACATCTTTATGCTCAGCAATTCTGTAAGCCTGAACAAAGTTGTCATAAGCTTCCTGATTGTTTTCTGAATAAATCTGTATCCAGCCTGAATCCCTTGCGCCCATAGAATCCGAATGATCGCAGTTGATGTTAATAGGACCTGAAAGCGCTCTGTTAACACAGGCAAGGGCAATAGGAAGCCTGCATGAAGCGGCTATGTAAAGTTCTTCCCACATAAGAGCAAGACCGCATGAAGATGTAGCCGTAAGAGTTCTCGCTCCGGCAGCCTCGCTGCCGACGCACGCGCTCATTGCCGAGTGTTCGCTCTCTACAGGCACGAATTCTGTGTCAACCTGACCGTTAGCAACAAATGTTGAAAAGTACTGTGGAATTTCTGTTGAAGGAGTAATAGGGAAAGCAGCCATAACATCAGGATTAATCTGGCGCATCGCTATTGCCACTGCCTCATTACCGGATAATCTTTCTCTTATAGCCATTTATTTTTCCTCCTTTTTCATTATAATAGCACCGAAAGGACATACTTTGGCGCATATACCGCAGCCCTTGCAGTGGTCGAAATCAAAATCAGCTCTTTTGCCGTCTTTAACAGGGATAGCCGAATCAGGACAAACAGGCGTGCAAAGAAGGCACTGTTTGCATTTATCAACTATGTATTCAGGTATGCTTACTCTCCAGTCTCCTGTTCTGAAACCAGCAGCTGTGCCGCCTTCGTAAACTTCTCCGCCAGGAGTTATATCTTTCCATTTTATATTCTCATTTATAAAATCTACTGATGACATTATTTTACCTCCTGTAATGACATTCTAAGGGCCTGCATGTTGCCCTCGATAACCTCCGGTTTGGAAGCAAATTTATGCTTGTATGAGCCTTCCATTTCTTTAAGGAATGACTCGTCGTCCATTATGCCTGTAACTTTAACTATAGCTGCAAGCATAGGTGAGTTAGGGAAATATTTTCCAAGTGCCGCTACAGAAATTTTTCTTGCGTCTATTGTATAAACCCTGCCCTCGTATCCTTTAAGGAGAGGTCTTATTTCATCAGGTGTTTTTGCTGAATTAACAACAATGGCGCCTTCTTTCCTTAAACCGTTTGTTACATCAACGCACTCAAGAAGCGTTTCGTCTACAACTACAACATATTCCGGGTCGTAAATGTTTGAATGAACTCTTATAGGCTCATCACTTATTCTGTTGTAAGCAGTAATAGGCGCGCCCATTCTTTCCGGACCATACTCCGGAAATCCCTGAACATATTTACCAGTGTTAAACGCCACATCAGCAAGAAGAAGAGACGCTGTTTTAGCACCCTGACCGCCGCGGCCGTGCCATCTTATTTCCAATACATTTGACAAGATAAACTACCTCCTTGTATTTTTTTAATTTATACCTGTAGATATAAACAGCAAATACCGTGCCAAAAATTGAGCCGTTTTTCAAAATTTTATTTTTTTTATTGAATAATCTGTTAAGAGGCTTAATTTTTAAAATAAAGCACAGCCTGCCAAAAGCTTTTTTATATAAACGGAAACATTATTAAAATAAATATTTTTCTACTTAAAGATACAAAGCGGCATTGGCTTTTTTCTATAAAAATATGGATTTTAAAGGCTTTTAGCCCATTAAGCTTATGATTTATACTTCCGTATGTTTGTCAAAAACTTAAATAAAATAAAACTTTTACAAAAGGGTATTAACTTTTTTGGAACCATTAAAACTTTTGATTTCAATTTTTAAAATACTGAAAGTTATCAGGTCTTTAAAATATCAATAATTTTTTAATACTGCCGCAAATACAAAAACACACATATTTTTTATATATTCAATTTATTTTTGTTGTAATTTATGTTATTATTGTTATAAAATTTGTTGTAATTGTTATACTGTAACAAACCGGAGGCAGCATTATGGACGATGTTTTAAAACTGCTGGACAGTACTGAAATTTATAAAATTATACTTGACCATGCCGATGAAGGCGTAAATGTTGTTGATAAAACAGGCATGCTTATATTTGTAAACAAGGTATCGGCTGAATACTGCAACTCAAAACCTTCGGAGATGATAGGCAGACAGATAGAGGACTTCTACCCAAACGCTATGCTCTTAAATGTAATACGCACTAAAAAAGCCGTTTTAGGAGAAAAAATACACTTTGTAGGCAAAAAAAAGTACGTCTGTTCAAGTTTCCCCATTGAACTGAAAGGCAAATTTGTAGGCGCTTACTCGGTTTTCCGTGACGTTCAGGAAATAGAAGACTTAAACCGCCGTGTGCGCTACCTTGAAATGCAGGTATCCCTTACAAAGCCGGAAGATGACATGGCTGCTGTTGTAAATTACGGCGGAACCCTTAACGAGGTATTTAACAGGGCAAAAAGAGCCGTTGGCAGCATAGGCGGACCAAGGCACTCCATTATAACCGGCGAAAGCGGAACAGGCAAAACGATGCTTGCAAACCTAATGTATAACTACGCAAAAAAAATAGGCGTAATAGGTCAGAACGCGCCTTTTATAGAAATTAACTGCGCCCAGTTTACTAATCCGGATATAGCTGCTATGGAAATATTCGGCAGCGAGGAAGGCGCATATACCGGCTCAAAGAAAAAGCCGGGGCTTTTTGAGCAGGCACACGGCGGAATACTCTTTCTTGATGAAGCCCATACACTTGAAAACTATCAAAATCTGCTTTTAAAAGCCATTGAAAGCGGCAAAATACGGCGTATAGGCGGCAGCAAGGATATTAAAATAAATGTAATTATAATAGCGGCGTCAACAAGGGATTTAAAAGACGTGCTCCTTCCAGAGCTGTACCAAAGGCTCGCCCAGTATGAAATGTACCTTCCCTCACTGCGTGAAAGAAGCCTTGAAGAAAAGGAACAGCTTTTTAACCACTTTGTCAAAAAATACGAGCAGGCGGTTAAAGAGGCGCATAACATTAATTATCATGTTAAATTTACTCCAAAGGCAAAGGAAATGCTTTTAAAGGCGGTTTATCCGCGTAATGTACGCCAGTTCAGGGACGTTATAAACTACAGCATAGATTCGTCTTCGCCTCTTCTTGAGGATATAGCCGGGCAAAACGACATTGTAAATACAGTTACCGAAAAAGATATTCCTTTTGATATTGCAGAAATTGAAGTGCCTAAAAACGAAAGCCATGCGCCGGATACAGAAATTAAAGAAGAAAAAATAACACCTGAAGTTGAAAAATTAATAAACAAAATGCTTAAAGAAGGCAAAGGACCAAGAAAGATTTCAAATGTGCTTAAAGCCATGGGCTACCCTATAGAATACTACAAAGTAGCTTATTTTATTAAAAAATCAAGCCAAAAATAACTTTGTTGTTGTTATTTAAAATATATAGTACAATACATATTGTCCAGTTTTAAAGTTGTTTTTTTACAGGAAGGATTGTTTATTAATATGTGGATTGCAGATAAATGGAATGATTATGAAGTTTTGGACTGCTCAGAAGGCGAAAAGCTTGAGCGCTGGGGCAGATATACACTTGTGCGCCCAGACCCGCAGGTTATATGGAGCACAAAAAAATCATCTCAATGGAAAAAAATAAACGGTCATTACCACCGCTCAAGCAGGGGCGGCGGAGACTGGGAGTTTTTTAACCTGCCTGAACAGTGGGTCATAGATTATAAAAGCCTTGACATTACATTTAACTTAAAACCATTTAAGTTTAAGCACACTGGTGTTTTTCCAGAACAGGCTGTCAACTGGGAATGGTTCAGCCAAAAAATAAAAGATGCAAAAGCAAACGGCAGAGAAATTAAAGTATTAAATCTTTTTGCCTATACCGGCGGAGCAACCCTTGCAGCTGCAAAAGCAGGCGCTAAAGTTACCCATGTAGACGCCTCAAAGGGCATGGTAAACTGGGCTAAAGAAAACGCAAAATCTTCAGGACTTGAAAATGCGCCTATCCGCTGGATAATAGACGACTGTGTTAAGTTTGTAGAGCGCGAAATACGGCGTGAGAATTTTTATGACGCCGTAATAATGGATCCGCCAAGCTACGGCAGAGGACCAAAAGGCGAGATTTGGAAAATTGAGGACGCGGTTTATCCGCTAATAGAGCTTTGCTCCAATGTACTTACAAAAGACCCTCTGTTCTTCCTTATAAGCTCATACACTACAGGTCTTCAGCCGGCGGTGCTGACTTATATGCTCAGCACTGTAATTAAACATAAATTCGGAGGAAAAGCTTTTGCGGAGGAAATAGGGCTGCCTGTAAAAAGCACTGGTCTTGTACTGCCTTGCGGCGCTTCCGGCAGGTGGGAGAAATAATATAAAAAATAAAACAGCAATGCCGCATTAAAAATATGCATTGCTGTTTTTTATATAAATAAATTTATCCGTTATAGTCGCACTTTTGGCATCTTGTTAATGCGCTTTCGTCTATATGTTTATAAAAAAAGCCTGACCATTTACATATACTGTATAAAATAGGCACTATTGACCTGCCTTTTTCTGTAAGTGAGTACTCAACCCTCGGCGGAATTTCATCGTACGATTTTCTGCATACAATATCATCGGCAATCAGCTGTTTTAAAGTGGAAGCCAAAACGGCGTCTGTTATATTATACAATTCTTTGCGTATCTGGCTGTAGCGCAATGTTTTCATAGCTGCCAAAACACAAATAATTCTGGGTTTCCATTTGCCGCCGAATATTTCAAGACCGTACTCCAAAGGGCAGCGAATATCCTCTTTTAATTTTTTCTGATACATAAACCAAAGCTCCTTTCACTGCCAATTATACAATATATCCCCCTTTAAAACAAAAGTTAAATTTAAAAACGCCGCAGTGCTTTTATTTATTTCTGCATTACAGAATTTTTTTATTTTCAGGTCCAGGCGTTGTTACAATTACCTTTTCAGGCGTAATAATTAAAGCGCCTTTTGCGTGCGCAGCGCCATGGAACATATCTTCAGCCATTTTATTAAATACATCTACCATAGGACCTTCTGTTACATATTCGGCAGTGCCTTTAACCTGATAGCCTTCAAATGTTTTCATATTGTAAGCCGAAACAGCGACTTTTCCGCCGCTTGCTTTTATATTGTTTAATGTAGTTTCCAAAAATACATCGCCTACAACAAGCTTTCCGTCTTCTGTAACATCTTTAAAACCAACAGGAACAACATTTGGCTCGCCGTTTGCGCATGTTGCCAAATCCCACATATTAGCCTTTAAAACTTTAACAACATTTTCATTTAACATTATAAGTCCCCCTTGATTAGATTTATTTTTTTGTATAACACTATTATACAGCACCGCTAAAATTATCCAATATATTAATCAATTTATTATTTACTAATAAATTTAATAGTATGGTCTGCTTTTTTGCAGGCTTTAAAATTAAATGCCGTAATGTATCCTCTTTTTGAAATGACATTGATTAAAATAGAGATATATGTTTAAGTCAAAACCATAAAAATCCCTGATTAAGAGTTTAAACACCATTTTGCGGTATTCCCATAACACTTATTGCCTTTAACAGTATTGAAAATATATATTAATTCATTTAAAAATATAAACTAATATGGTATATGAAATGTTTTTAACCTCTTGACAGCAATACTCTTTTACTATAATATGAAGTTACCTTCACATGAAACAAACTTCATATCAGAAAGGGCGTGAGATATGAAAACAAGAGTAAAAGAATTACGTAATGCAATGGGTATAACACAGCAGCAATTAGCTGATTTAGTCCATGTTTCAAGCCGGACTATTATATCTATAGAAAAAGGACAATACAGTCCTTCACTAATGCTTGCTTACCGTATGGCGCAGGTCTTTCATACAACTGTTGAAGATTTGTGCTGTCTAAGAGAAAATTTAGAACATGAGGAGGAATTAAAATGAAGATATACCATAAAAAGAACTTTATTATTGGAATTGCAGAATTTATACTCTCCATCGCCATGTTTGCAGCCATGTTTATAACCAAAACCGTAACCGTAAAATTTATTGTTTTAAATGTAATAGTTTTTATGCTTGGCACCGTACATATCTCAAGAAGCCTTTCAAAGTCCGATACAGCAGAAGATATTGTTGAAGAAAATGACGAACGGAATAAACTTATCAGTTTACGCATTAATAACATGCGGTATAAAATTTTGATTACATTTATATATATCTCTGTTGTTATAGGCATGCTGTCTTATGCTGTAACCAAAAATATTAACATAGTTATCGCTATTCTCCCGCTGCTTATACTCTTGTGTATATGGTTTATTTCTTCCTTAATTTTAACCGTATATTATGAAAAGAAATCTTGATTGGACAATAAAGCGTGCATTACTCATTAATGGCTGCACGCTTTATTTATAAAAATGGCGGTTTATTGTAAAAATTCTATAATTTTAGCTGTAATCAGTATCAAAATAATTACAGCGATGATTGATATAATAAATTTATTCATATCAGGCTTTAAAAAACGAGAAATTTTAAACCCCTTATTGGAAATAAAATTAAAAATCATATAAACACATACCAGCACGGCTATGCTCAAAAGCGAAAAAAGTATATTCATCTGTCCACCTTTTTGTATTATATTTATTACTAAAATTGATAATCATAAATAAAGAAATTCATATTATTTGTCTGTCCATTTATATTGAATATATGTTCTTTTTCACAGCGGCGCGTCATGCCTTGGTGTTCATAAAATCCGTAGTTGCAGCTTGTATCCGTAAACAGATAAAATTCATTTATGTTTCGGCGCTTCATATAGTTTAGGGCTGAATGGAACAGTTTTTTGCCTATTCCCTTACCGCGGCAGCAAGGACTTACAGCAAATAGGGCTAATTCTGCCGGATAACCTTTTTGGCAGCTGCTTAATAACTGACTATCTATACATTTGACATTTTTAAATATTTGCGAAACTTTTCTTCCCTCGCTTGAAATATGCAGCTTTATAACAGATTTGACCTGTCTATAACGGTTATATAAGGTATGTCTGTGATATTTGATGTCATTTACCAAAATAATCCCCACTGCCTTATCATTAAGCACAGATACCTGAGAATAGGTATAATTTGTCAGGCAGCTGCTTAAAAAGACTTCCGCCAGATTGGAGGCTGTTTTGGGACTGCTGAATTCATCATAGCGCCAAGTTTCTCTTATAATTTCTTTTAAAGGCTGAAAATCCCGTTTCTGGTATTCCCTGAACTGTATCTGCATTGCGATAACCTCCTTGTAATTGTATTTTGCATTTAGTATAATAACCTTTACAGTAACTGTAATGTCAATGCTTTAAAAGGAGAGTTTGGGAAATGACACACAACAATATAAAATTGACTACAGCCCAGTTTGCTAAACTGCATAAAGTCAACAAACGTACATTACATTATTACGATAATATTGGTTTGTTCTCTCCCTCCGAAAAAGGCGATAACGGCTACCGTTACTATGATGTATCGCAGAGTATGACATTTGAGTATATACGTATGCTTAAAGAACTGAACATGAGCATAGAGGAAATTGCAGATTACTGCAAAAACCCCTCAGCAGACAGATTTTTAAAAATTGCGGATAAGAAAGAATCAGAATTAGATTTGGCAATACAAAAACTGAAACGCACTAAAAAGATATTAAAGGCAAAAAAAGAACAGCTGCATATTTGCGAAAATTTACATGGTCAGGAAATAAGAATTGAAGAATGCAGTGAAGAGAAAATATCCGTATTGCCATGTGATTTTATTGAGGACAGCATATCCCATGTTTTCGCATATTTAATGGATAAATGGAGCATAGAGCAGATACGCATGGGAATAGGAAGTTTTATTTCCCTTGACAAAGTTGTAAATAAATCCTTTGAAAAATATGATGGGATTTATACCTGTGCATTAGGAGAAAACTCTTTATCTGATGATACGCTCATAAAACCAAAAGGGAAATACCTTTGCGGATATCAGAAAGGCGCATGGGATAAAGCGCCTGACATGTATGAAAAATTGATATATTATGCTGTACAAAATAATCTTTTGCTTACTGGGTATGCCTATGAAATTGGGCTTAATGAGTTTGCCATTTCAAGCCCGGAAGAATACGTAACAAAATTTATGGTTAAGATTGATGAATAGTGTTGACTTTACATATACTGTACAGCTTATAATCAGTAAAAAGATAATTATAAGGAGTGGTGGAAATGAAATCGATTTTACTTTTGTCTGTTGTTGTTGCCGCAAAAGAGCTTTTAACAAAAGGCTTTATGCTGATTTTAATTTTATTTTCGCTTTGGCTTAAAGGAAAATCAATAAAAAATTCCGCCCTTGAATGGAACAAATATTTTTTGTCCATTAAAGAGAGTTTTTTAAACAGGTATTTTACAGCGCTTTACTCTATTTCCACCATTTTATCGTCATGTACCGCCTATGTGCTTTTTAATGTATTTGGATTTCAAAATCCTCTGCTAAAAACAATACTGCTTACCGCAGTGTGTACCGCTGTTACCGTAAAAAGATATATAAATAAAGGAAAACAAACAATAAAAGACGGCGTTTGCAAACTCAAAAAACATGCTCTTGAAGAAAATGCAAAAGTTTTTTAAAATTGACTAAGCTTTATAATCAGTTAACATTCCTAAAATTATTCAATATATTAATCAGTTTATTATTTACTGATAAATAAACATAACAGCGCGCCCTACTTTCCGCAGGTTGTAAAATTACATAACGTAATGTATCCTCTTTTTGAAAGGAAAGTGATTAAAATGAACATATATGTTACAGGCGAAACTATAAAAAGCCTTAGGTTAAAGCTGAATTTAACACAGGCACAGCTTGCAGAAAAACTAAATGTAAGCTGCAAGACCGTTTCAAAATGGGAAACCGGAGTTTCACATAATTAAAGATACCACACCAATCCCATGCTGACTTTTGCTCAACCGATACAGCCGGAGGGCTGGATAACAAGAAAAGGCGGTATGCGCCCCGTGGAGGGGTAGCG
>CALWRF010000038.1 GCA_944383885.1 uncultured Clostridia bacterium
CTTCGTTATTGTAATAAAAATGCAGCACCTCATAGCCTTTATTGCTCGCTCCTGTAATCCAGTCCTGCAAAACCTCGTTAAAATTTTCATCAGCCGCTTCGCTTACCATATCGGCATAAGGCTTTAAAGTTTTATCTGTTTCAGAACCGTCAACACTTATTGTAGGCTCCCGCCCGGCAATATAGCTTACCTTCTGGTCTACAAGCAGCCGATGGAAACAGTTAACATTATGGTGGTTGCTTCTGTTGGGGTTCTTAAATGTTCTCAGAACCTCTTTTTCATAGCCGTCGGATTCTTCTGTTTCAGATACCTGCGCCTGATTGTACTGTTTATGGATACTGTCATGGTCTGCGTTATAATAATTGCTGCCTTTAATCATTGCCGCTTTTTCCAGACTTTTGCTGTCTTCTTCAAGTATGTATTTTATTATATCGCTTTGGCTTAAAATACCCACAACTGATATTTTAGCGTTTATAAGCTCCATATCTGTTATATACACACAATCACCTTACTTTCGCTCTTCTCATTTCAAATTCTCGTGAATACCGTACTGCGTCTATGGAATGATTGTCTTTGTCTGGAAAATTAGGTATAAAATTTCCCTCTCTGTCACGCTCAAGCTCGTAACTGTTAAATTCCTTTGCAGTATTAGGGCATCTTTGAGGGTCTATTACTATTCTTCTTAAATCCTGAAGCCATTTAATGCCGTATTCAACACTGTCCGGACCTTTTTTAGCGCCTATAACTCTTATTCCATAGTCATTTAATTCAGAAATACTTTTAGGCTCTGCACTGTCGCATATAACAATTTTATTGCCTTTGTTTTCTGCCTTAATAAGCTCTGCCGCTTTTCTATTGCTTAAACCGGTTTTATGTATTTCATAAAATATATATAGTTCTTTTTTCCTGCTGTCGTAATGATTTACAGTATAATGAAGAGGGTCTACAGCAAAGCCCCAGTCAAGACCTCTTGATATTCTGTCAAATGCGGCTATTTCTTCATCTGTTATTTTTCGTAATACCAGGTTAGTAAACACTTCTCCGCCTGTGCCTGTAACTTCGCCCAAATACTCATGCTGATATGCCTGAGGATTATTTCTTTTCAGCTCATTGGCTTCTATAAAAAACTGTTCCCCAAGCCATTTTTCCGGAACTGTTAAATATGTGCTGTGATGTATAAGCCTGTTTTTATAAAAAGCAGCAGATTCTTTATTTACCCAGTTTCTTTGGCTTTTAGGCGGATTATAGGAATAAAAAACGCGGAAGCTTTCGCCTCCACGCATTAAAGACTGATTTATTATCCTTATTTCCTCCATGCCGTTAAACTCGTCAAGCTCTTCATACCAGATATATTTACAATAACCGTTTCTGAACTTAGTTGATTTTATCTTTTTTGGCTTATCGGCACCACGGAATAAAATTTTTTGTCCCGTCGGTATATAAACAAGCTCTAAAGGACTTAATTTTGACGCCCAGTATTGTTCAACACCAAGAACGGATGCAGCCCATAAAAGCTGTTCATAAACGCTGTCTTTAAGATTAAAACCGACTTTCCTTAGTGCTACACAGTTAGCTTTTCTATCCTTCATCATACCAAGTATTATTTCTATTGAAACAAAAGAGGACTTTGTAGAGCCTCGACCACCATTAAGCCAGTAATGGGTATGAAGACCTTTTTTAATATCGTTATGAACACTGTAAAATGAAGGCGCAATCAGGTTACTTAATTTAATCACATTCATCACCTGAAATATCGTCAAGTATCTGCACTCCTACACTTCCGCCGAGTTGCAGTTTTTCACTAAAAAGCCCGTATCTTTTGCCTAAAAGTTCTGCTGCCTTAATACGGTCTTTTATATTTATGGCTTTTTCAACTATACATGCAGAAGAAAATCCATCTCCATGACCTTCAACAGCCACAACTTCCTCCTTGTCTTCACCACGCATTGTCTTTGTCAGGTACTCCATAACTTCACTTGCTTTTGCTATTTTTTCATCTGATATTTTATTAAGTCTCTCATCAATATAAGATTTGATGTTAGTATTTCTTAGCAGTTTAGAAGCATTGACTGCCGCAGTTTCATCTCTTTTTACAGTTGGATATGCAGCTTTATATGCCCTGGTGGCATTAAGGTCGATAATATATTCATCTGCGAATCTTTTTTGTCGTTCGGTCATTAATACCACCGCCTTTCTTGTTAAAATAAAAAAGTGCCGGTTAATTTGGCACAATCAAGATATTCGTACATTTGCTTAACATTTCACAGTACCATTATATCACTTTAATTAGGACATAGTGTGCCAACTTTCAAAATCTTTTAGTGCTTTGGCATGGACTCTATGTATATTTCGGTATGAATATCCCATTTTTACAGCTATTTCCTCCCAACTTAAAAAACAAATATACCTATAAGTCAGTATAAGCCTGTCGGTATCGTCTGGCAGCTCATCAATGTTAGACCGTATTTCATTTTTTAAATCAACAAGCTGGTCAATTTTATCATTTATCATATTCTCCATATCAACAATTTTGATTATGGCTTTTTCCATATTATTTTCAGGTGATGCCTGTATTTTATCCCTGCTGTAATCAAGACTCCTTACTAGGCCGTAATACTCTCTTACTTTTGATAGCTCAACCAAGCAGGCATCAATAAATTTGTCAAGATTATAAGCCCTTCTTAAGTACTCCTTTGCTTTCATATATGTGTATCACCTTCTTTAAACTTTGTACTTAGCTTTTAAGCTGTTAAGTAAATCATCTTGAACATCTTTTTTATTTAAAAGTGAATTAAGAACTTTCTCATCGGCGGAATTTTCTGTTATTAAATGGTGTATAATAACACTGTTTTCACTTTGCCCCTGCCTGTAAAGCCGCGCATTTGCCTGCTGATAAAGCTCCAAACTCCATGTTAAACCAAACCATACAATAATATTCCCGCCGCCCTGCAAATTAAGACCGTGCCCGGCTCCTGCCGGGTGCGCCAGTAATAAAGAAATTTCCCCGTTATTCCATGAAGTTATATCATTTGAATCTTTCAGCTTAACAGCGTTTTTAAAACGTTCCATTATTCTGTTAAGGTCGTGCTTATAAGAATAAAAGCAAAGAACTGGTTTTCCGTTTGAAAGCTCTATTATTTCCTCCAAAGCATCAAGTTTTCTGTCATGTATTTTTATATATTTTCCATCTGAATCGTATACGGCGCCATTTGAGAACTGTAAAAGTTTATTTGTAAGAGCTGCCCTTGAAGCCGCCGTTATTTCACCAGATAAAAACTCATAATAACTATCTCTTTCAAATTGGTCATAAGCCATTTGTTCTTTTTCAGAAAGTTTCACACTTTGTATATTGTCAATCCTTTCCGGCATTTCGAGCCAGTCTTCGGCTCTCATTGATATACATATATCAGATATGGCGCTTCTTATTTTTTCTTCAGCTTTAGGTTTAGGTTTGTAGTTAAAAATTGTTGTCGCATTCCGCTTATCTGGGTCAAAATATTTTTCCCTGTATCCTGTAACGGTTCTTCCCAATCTTTCTCCGCTATCAAGAAGATAAATTTGACTCCAAAGGTCTATAAGCCCATTAGGTGCAGGCGTTCCGGTAAGCCCCACCACTCTTTTGCTACGTGTTATGTATTTTTTTAAAGCTCTGAATCTTTGTGCTTTTGGCGATTTAAAACTTGAAAGTTCATCTATAACAACCATATCAAAAATCCAGCTGTCGCCAATACTTGAAAGCTCATTTGTCAGCCATACTACATTTTCACGATTAACTATATAGATATCAGCTTCTTTTGCTAAGGCTTTTCGTCTTTGTGCTGGCGTACCAAGTATTTTCGATATGCTCAAGTGCTTTAGATGGTCCCATTTGTCACTTTCTTTGCTCCATGTATCTTCAGCAACTCTAAGAGGCGCTATAACCAATACTTTTTCTATCTCAAATCTGTTATACATAAGGTCTTCTATAGCTGTTAATGTTATTACAGTTTTTCCTAAGCCCATGTCAAGAAACAGCCCTGCTCTTGGAGTATCAAATATTTTATTTATTGCTATCTGCTGATATTTGTGAGGTATAAACTTCATAGTTTTCCATCTCCTTTAAAACGCAGTCCACAGATTCTTTACTGTCAATGACAAATACCATAAATCCTAAATTTTCAATAAGTCTGTGTGTATATTGTTGTAACGCTCTTGGCTTTCTCCCCGGCGCTTTAAGCTCTGCAAAAAATATTCGACCGCCTGGCATTAATACTAACCTGTCAGGAAGTCCGGCTAAACCGGCAGGAATTAATTTAAGTGCCAAACCTTTTTTTAACGATACTTTTTTACGTAAATAAGATTCTATATTTTTCTCAGTCATTTTCCGGTTTTCTCCTCTATAAAATTCTATAATTTTGCGTTTTTTGGTTACCATTGAAAATGTTAGTTACACCTTCAATCTATTGAATTTACTGGATTTTATTAATTTTGTAACCAATGTAACCAAGTTTTTATTAAGTATGTCAAAATAAGCATTTTATAGAAATTTTTTTTCCTATAAATTCTATAATTCGTTATACTTTATAGAAATATTGGTTACATTGGTTACATCTTTGCTGAAACCCTTGATTTTACAGGCTTTATGGATGTAACTAACATCTTAAAAGTTAGTTACATTAGTTACCTTTTATTCGTTTAAAACCTTTTTGGACTCCATAGGCACCGAATCTACTTGTAAATGTCATTCTTTCCCACTCACCTGTTTTAAGTATTATTTCTGCAAGCTCATTACTTTTTTGCCTGTTAAGGTCTTTTTTCTGCCCCCTGAAAAGCTCGCACCATAATTCTAATATGCAAACTTTATCTCTTTTCTTCATATTTTTCGTATCATATTCAAATTCAAATCCATCTCTGTTATCTGAGTCGTAATACTGCATTTTTGCAAATATATCTAATTTATCCCAGTTTTCAGGTATTTCCTTATCAAGGTACATCTTAACAGCTCCTGTAAGCGGGCTTTCCTCTAAGTGCCTGTCCTGTTCAGATTCTGCCATGCGTTTTAAGTCTTCATCAAGGTATAGCTTTTCTCCAGATTTATACATTTCTACCGCTTCAGCCCAAATCTGGTCTACCTCATAGTCATTAAGGTCCTTCCATACATTTTTTATCACCTTGTCTTCATGGCAGTCTACAGGGAAAAAACGCCGGTTTCCTGTCATGTCTCTCAAAAAGTCGTATCTGTTTGTAGTACCAAAGAATATGCACTGCCTTTTATATGTTTCAACATAGTGTCCGTAAGCGGCTCTGTAAGAATCCTCGCATTTTGATGTAAAATGTTTTATAGCCTCAAGCTCTGCCTTTTTCATCGCAGAAAGCTCAGCTATTTCTATAATCCAGAATCCCTGAATCTGCTCATAAGCTTCTTTGCCTATAACAGTTGTAAGTGTATCAGAATACCATTCTTTTCCAATTGCTTTTATGATTGTACTTTTTCCGCAGCCCTGAGGACCTACAAGTGTAAGTACATTATCCCATTTAATTCCCGGATTAAATATTCTCGCCACAGCGGCAACAAACGTTTTACGTGATACCGTTCTTATGTATAAATTATCATCGGCGCCAAGATAATCTATAAAAACTCTTTCCAATCTTGCCTGGCAGTCCCACACTAATCCGTTTAAATAATCTCTAACCGGATGGAAGGCATTATTTTTTGCTGTAAGCTTAAATGCATCGTCAATATTTCCTTTTCCTTTAATACCGTACGCTTTTTCAAAATAATGCCTAAGCCCGCTGTCGTCCGCATCTGTCCAGTCTGAAGTAGTATTTTCTTTTGACCACGGCATATCTTTTTTCTTTACTATCTTTTTGGTAAACTCATTTAAGGCTATTCGCTGTTTAAGCCTTTTGTCGTGGCTTAATATAATTAGACAATTATCTATTGTTGGTCTGTATCCGTTTTTGCTTGAATCAAGCTTAACAGCCCAGTCGTCGCTTTCTTTATCTTCATCTGTTATATATTCCCCAAAGTCAGCTGAAGCTTCATCCTGTCTTTCTTTGAATATTGTCTTTTTTACCTGTTCATCTTCTATGGCAAACTCTGTCATTTTTATATAAGAAGGCATTTTACTTACAGGTGTTCCTGGCAGAACTTCATAGTCCTCATCACCAAAAAGATGAACCCTTACGAGGTCAAAAGCATTGCAAAGCATACCGCTTGCCGGGTCGGTTGCATGATTAGAATATAAAAACAAGCCTTCTTCGTATGTTACGGCTCCTGCTGATGTGGAACCGTTTTTATATGTATAACGTCCATTTGCACACGGTTCATATTGGTCATATAAAAATTTTTCTATTGCCTCATCAATCGTATATGTTCTGCAAAATGCACCGACTATACCTTTCTTGTTTAATGGATTTTCCTGTTTTTTAAGAATTCTTTCCTTAATTTTCTCCGTTCTTGATGATACGGGCCAAAGACTGACGTCTTTCCAGTCAGCATAAGTACCAAGAACTTTGTCAACATTCAAAAATCCCGAATCATTACTTTCAAAAACATATTCACCATCTGACGATGTCGACGGCCAATACATAAGCCTATGCGGCTGATACGTTGTATCATCAAATTGGTCTATACCTATTTCTGAAGCTACAGCTCTTGCCACAGCTTCATATTCATCAGGCGAAACTGGTCTTGATAAAGGCATAATAAGTCTGTATCTTGGTTTTTCAGGTGTGTGTTTATGGGTACTGTATATAAGCCACGAATAACTGCTGTGAAACAATATCATGTTATCAACAAAGTCCTTATCTGCAAAATCTGCATCCAGTGTTAAAAGATATCTTTCTTTTACAGAACTGGCTTTCCTTCTACCTTGTTCCAAACGACCGCCTACAAAACCGCCTACGTCTTTTAAATTATCTTGCTGTCTTTTTGTCATATTAAAATACTGACCTTGGGTTTCATTTGTTCTTTGTGTGTGTCTTACTTTATTTTTAAAATCTTCCCACGAGATTTTAGTATTCTGCCAATGTTTAGAGGTCCTTGAAAGTCCTGTAGCAATAATAAAATCATGCAAATTTTTTCACCTCTCAAACCGTTTAGTCTTTCCTGTAAAATTCTGTTTCATACGCGTCAGCATTAAGCGGCAAGTCCTTTGCCCATGATATAGGTTCAGACATTATAGATGCTATTTCTTCTGGCGAACTTATATTTTTAGGAACATCAATAATAACCTCATCATGCACATGAAAATTTATCTCAAATCCTTTATTTTCAAGTCTTTTTATACTTTCCGCCAAACAGTCTCTTGCAAATGCCTGAACTATATTTTCTACAAGTTTACCGCCCCATGTTTCTAAAGTTTCCCATTTTCCTGTTTTTTGGTTCATACCACAATAAATAAGACTTTTATTACCAAACTGGTTTTGACCTGTTTTAGCTTTCGCATAAGCAATGCTGCGTCCAGAAGGAAGACCTATAAACAGTATTCCGCTTTTCTTTATAAAGCTTATTCCCTTAGGAAGCCTGCTCGGTTCACCTTTAACTGCCATAAGTGCACATTTTTCTACTTCTTTCCAGTAATGTGTAATTGCCGGATTTGACTTACGCCACATATCAACAAGCGGCTGAAGCTCGTCCTCATCAAGTCCCATTTTTATAGCTCCCATAGAAATTAGCGCGCCGGTTCCTCCGCCATATCCAAGAGCCAGCTCAGCAATTTTACCTTTTTGTCTTAAATGTCCATTTATTCCATGTTTTTCAACTGGAACTTTAAACATTTGCGAAGCCGAAGCGCAATATATATCGCCGCCGTTTTTGAATACATCCAAACGCCATTTTTCTCCTGATAAATATGCTATAACTCTTGCCTCAATAGCAGGAAAATCAGAAACAATAAATCTCCGCCCCTCAGATGGGATAATTGCTGTTCTTATAAGTTCTGAAAGCACATTAGGAATTTGGTCATAGAGAATTTTAAATAATTCATAGTCTCCTAATTTAACTACATCTCTTGCCAAAGCCAAATCAGATATATGATTTTGCGGAAGATTCTGAAGCTGAACAAATCTTCCTGCCCACCTTCCAGTTCTGCTTGCCCCATAAAACTGCGTAACACCTCTTATACGGCTGTCATTGCAAAGTATATTAAGCATTTTCTTATACTTGGAAACAGATGTTTTTGACATTTGGGAACGAAGAAAAAGCAGTTTTTTAGCTTTTTCATTACTTGTTTTAGAATAAAGTTCTTTAACATTTTCTTTATTAAGGCTGTTTATTTTTTCGCCTAATTCTCTCTCAAGCCATTCTTTAATCTGCAATACAGAGTTAACATTTTCCAAACCAGTAAGCTCTGCGGCTTTATTTACACACTCAGACCTGTATATCTCACTTATACTTATAGCGTTTTCAGTAAAATCTACATCAATTTTTACTCCTCTGTCATTAATATTCTGGTCAATAACATATAACTCTTGTTCACTTTCATTTAACGGGAATTTATCTATTTTGTTTTTAATTGCTCTTTCTGTTTCAACATCCTGCATACAATATTCCTTAAATATTTCCCATTTTTCAACGTCATGGAAAGGCATATTCCTGCTTCTGCCATTGTTTGACTTCGTAGGCTTGCAGGGTTTGCAGAAATAATTAATTAAAGCCTTTCCCCTTGTATCTTTTTGTTCATCAATCTTTAATACTTTAGCAACCTCTGCAAGGCTTCCCGGCAGTCCTAATTCAAGAGCCTGTATCATTGTGCAGTGCCAGTATTCAGCAGTCATTTTCATTCCGAAATATTTATTCAGGCATACTCTCTCAAATGCTGCGTTAAACGCTGATTTTATTGTTTTTCCTGTTAAAGCCTCTTTTACATCTTCAGGGATTTGCTCCCCAGCTGTAAAATCAACTATTTTTACTTTTTCATCATCAAAAGCATAAGCAAACAGCAATATTGTAAAATCCGGGGCATCAACATAAGCGTATACCCCGGACTCTTTTAAATTTACCGAGCTATATGTTTCGATGTCTATTGACAGCGACACTATAGCCAGCCTCCTTTTTAACCTAATACATCATCATCGTCTTCAAAATAAGCAGCAAAATCATCCTCTGCCATACTTCTGCCGCCAAGAGGTTCCCCATCTTTTACTTTCATTAAATTATTAAGACCACAGGCAATACCCTTATTGCCATTGCTGTTAAAAGCATAAAATGTTATGGAAGCTCGTCCATAGCAGCCGCTGTAAAGTTCTGTTGAGTCAATGATTCTTTGACCATTTTTATTTACAAGTCCAGGCTGTGTTTTACAGTTTGCGTTTATGAAATAACAATTCGCGTAATTTTCATCATCTTCCCTGTCGATATCGCCATCTCTTAATGGTAATTTTAAATTAGCTGGTATCTTTCCTCCGAATTTAGAATTCTTTCCTTCTTCTTTTGCGGCTTCTATAGCCATTTTAATATTGTTAAGAGTTTCTGTATCATTTTTAGGTATAATAAGTGATACACTGTATTTTTCATCTTCACTTCCTTCTATTTTGGCGGGTTCCCAAACATGTAAATAAGAAAATCTTACAATTCCGGTTATTACTTTTGTTTTTGCTTCATTTGACATAATTATTTATCCTCCCTGATATAATCTTTAAAATCTTCTACTGCCGTTTCTGTTGTATTTAACTCAGGCCGCTTATCTTCAAAATTTACAAGTGTAGGTTTTCCTTGCGGCTTTAATACAAAATCCCCCAGCATTATATTAAATTTTGTTTTAGATAGCGCCTGTTCCAGCTCTGTTATTGTTTTCAGCTTTCTGGGGGCTATTGTGTCGAGCGCTTTGAAATATTCATCAGAGTCAAAATCATCTATATCCGCTTTTTTCATATACGCATTTATAATTTCATGTTCTTCAGCATTCCATTGCCTGTTTGACCTTCCTTCAACTACTTTATAACCGGGTATTTTTTCACCTTTTAAAGCTTGGTCTAAAGCATAGTTTTTTACTAAAGTAACCCACTTTGAAATACTGTCGGCTATATCAAGTACCTCTGATATTTCATCTTTATTAAGTGTTTTAGGCTGCTTGAATTCATATTTTTCCGCAATCGCTATTTTTTGTTCATTATAGGTCCTGCAAACCGGTCTTGCTTTACAGAAACCCTCATCGCAATAACTGCCCGCAACACAAGGACCCAAACCGTTAAATGCTTCTTCTGCCCGTGGTTTTACAAATTCGTTTCCCCATTTCATAAGCACATCTGTATTTATTTCGCAAGTGCTTATATTATCCAGCCGTGGCTGATATATGGTCATATATGCTTTTTCAATATCGTATATAGAATCGTACAAACTTAACGCTCCTAAAGCATATAATTTTAACTGAGGATTATTTTCAGCATCTACTTTTACACCTTTACCATATTTTAAGTCGATTATATGTATACATGAGTTGCCTAATATAACTACATCACCAGTTCCAAATCCTTCAGGTACGTATTGAGAAAAATCAAGTCTTTGCTCTATATCTATTTCCGCAAAACCTTCTTTTTTGTAAGAATTATAAATCTCAATTACAAAATCTCTGTAACCGTCAGTGTATTCTTCCATCTCTTCATTAAAATACCTATTTACCTTTAAATTTTGCATAATCTGCGCATATTTAGGTCTGTTAAGCTGCTTAATTGCATACTTAATTTTTGCCTCACCAACAGAATGAGCTAACGTACCTTCTTCAGCAAATTCATTTGTTTCATCTGGAAACATTTCTTCAAGAGCCTTAGAGCCGGGACAGCTGAGCCACTTTTTAGCTCCGGAAGCCGACAGCTTTGCGTGTATATCGGGCATTATAATTCCTCCTCCAACAGTTTATAAACAGAATCAAACTTGTCTTCTGTAATATCAGACACCTTATTGAAACCGAAAGAATTAAGCGCGTTCCTAACTGCCTTACTGCCTTTATTTTTAGCAACATTAACAGCAATGGCTCTTATATCATCAATAGTGTACTGACTTGATTCTTGCGTTTTTACTTTTTCATGTTCATTTGAATCCGATTTTTTGTCATTGGACTCAGTTTTATTTTTTTCATTTTCAAGTTCAAATGAATTCTTTTTTACCTCTTTATAACTTTCATTGGCATCTTTAATACGTATAGCGAGTTCACGTATTCCGGTAATTATATCCAGATTGTTTAAAATATCTTCTTGAGTAATTGTAATGTTAATCCGCATAAATAATTACCTCCTTAAGGTCTTAATATAGCAAGGCAGAACTAAATTGTAGCTTTCATCTAAGGTTGCTTTGTTATATCCTTCAAGAACTGTACGAATAATGCAAGGTGACTTATCTCCATAAAAATCCATATTCACAGGACCTTTTAAATTACTAAGCGCATCTTTTAAAACTTTCGGGTCAAAAACAATGGAGAATACAGGTTCCGTTTTTGGCACACTTTTTTCATAAGATATATAAGGCTCCTTGAATGTCCTTAAAATAAGGCTGCTGCCATTATCAAATACAACAAAACACATTTCTCCAGTTTCATTTATAGTTATACCAACGGTATTACAGCCTGAAGGTATATCAAAGAATGGAATTACAAATTCTGATGTATATTCTGATTCAGACTCATTTGTATAAGTTAAACGCTTTACATGTATTCTTAAGCCATCACAAGCGGCTATTTCACAGATTCCGTCTTTAGGTTTAAAACTGATTCCAGTTAATATCAGTTTAGAATCATCCTCTGCTAAAGCCGGCTTAACAGATTTTAAAGCCGACTTTAATTCATTGCCGTTAAATCTCATTTATATCACTCCTTGTTAAGCTATCCGATTCTTCATCTCTTCTGTAAACCCAAACTCAGTCTTAGTAGCCCTTACGCCTCTTTCATAGCCTGCGATATAGGCTTTTCTTGCTCTTCGGCGCTGGCGGTCGAGTTCCCGTTCAGTGGCTAATATGTAAACTATCAAGAGCAGCGCCAAAACATAAGGCAAATACATCATTGTTTAATCACCTTCTTATCAAGTTCAGCCTTGAAAAGCTCTTTAAGCACAATCGCTTTTTCTTCGCCAAAACTTTCAGCTATAGATTTAAGAGCCTGCACTGCTCCAAGCATTTCATAAAGATTACTGTTCTCGGCTTCAGTAGCTATTACGTCTTTTTCGCCGTTAACTTCAATTTTTAACATTCCAACCTCTCCTTTACTTTTTTCAACAACTTAGGTATAATTAAGTTGTATGTATTGTTTCTGGCTCTTTCTCGTTTTCCGGACGGGGAGAGCCTTCTTTCATAATGTCTTCAGCTCTCACGCCAAGGACTTTAATAATCTTATGTAATGTTTCTATTTTCGCCGGTCGCCTGCTTGCGGCTAAGACTGTGGAAAGGGCAATGCCGGCTTTGGTTGCCAACTCCTGCCGACTCATGCCGGTATTAATTAAAATACAGTCAAGTTTGTTACGGTCAATTAACATCTCCTAATGCCTCCTTTTAATATTGAAGAACACCATTATTTTCAGAAAGTTTTGCACACTTGCCCAATGCTCCGCTGTTTTCTCGTCCAAGCCTTTGATACTTATCTTTATAAACGCATTTCTCTTGTAACTCGCATTTCCAGCACTCGCATTTTCTATTTTCATTTTTATAGATTTCCATTTTAAAAACCTCCTTTAGACTATTCCTTCTTGCTCTCTTTCCACTATTGGTAAAACACCTAAACCCTTTAGAAAATCATAAATAAACAACCTTCCCTTTTGTGTCCAGCAGGTTCTTGGTTTAGTATGCGGTTCTCCCGCCTTATCAACAAAGCTGTCCGTCTTTGTTTGCGTATACCCTTGTTCGGCGTATTTTTTATATAAAATCCATATTTTCCCCTGTTTAAATTGGATTTTATTATCCGCAAGCATTTTGTTTAGCCATTTAGCGCTTTTGCCATAATCTTTAGCTATTTCTGTGGTCGATATAAGGTCCTTGCATTGTAAAACAAGGTCGTAATATGTAGCTTTTGGATTAAGTTCTATAAGCTGTTGTCTCTGAATAGCGTTTTCCATTTCCAGCTCTGCACTTTTCGTCCTCTCCGCTTTAAGCTCTGTCGCAAGCTTAATTAAAAAGTCTGGAGATGTAAGAGCCTGCTCCAGTGTCTGCTCTGTCATATAAGCGCCATGTTTGCGGATAGCCGGAAGGACTTCACCTGTTACCCAGCGTTTAAACTCTTTCGCCTTTGGGAGTTTGCTGGAGAGGATAAGGCTGTATAAGCCGGACTCGTTAATGAGAACGCCTTTTGTTCCGTTGACGCTGAACAAATCGTTCACCGTTTTATCTTCATCATCAATATGGTCTCTAACAGCCTTTTGTGGGTTTGTATACCCAAGCACTTCTGCTACGTCTTTCCCAACAAACCAAGGCTCGTTATCAATTGTTATTGTTCGGATTTCTCCGAATTCTGTGTTTTTAAATACTTGTAAATTGTTCATGTTATCTCAGTCCTTTCTCGTTTCTTACTCCTATGCTATAATGAAGCATGAAGGGATGTGGTTTTGTGTTTACAGAAACAATAATTGTTGCGGTTATCACTTTTGCCTCTGGCTTATTTGGCGCTTTGCTGGGCTTTATGGGTAATTTAATTTGTGCAAGAATAAATGCTAAAACAAAATTTGGTGAATCCATTTATTTGTCACGTTCATCTGCATATAAGAAATTCCTTGATGCAGCTATTGACTTTGAAAAGAATTTTTATGATTTAGAAAAACTGTCTGCTTTGTATTCTGCCCGAAATACCGCTGACCTTATGGCTTCCGAACCGACTCGGTTAATAATCTCCGATTTCATGGAAAAAATGCAGAACAGAGATTTCATTTCTGAAGATTCACGCCATATAAGGCTCAAACTTGTAGCCGCAATGCAAAAGGATTTGCTTAATATTCCAACAGTTAAAGTCCGAAAACAGTAGGAATCATAGGAATAGGAGAAAGAATCCCCAGCTTTACGCATATTCCATACAAAAAAATCCAACAAAAAATAAATTCAATGAATGCAATTACAAAAGGCATTACCAAAAGCACAATTTCGTTATCAGAAAACAGCAGCATGATTCCCAAGCAAATAAAAAATATTGTAGCTAATACGATTATTGCGACCGGAATCATGTAAACAAGTGCCATTATATATTTCACCTCTATATTTAATTTTGCCTGCGGCTTTTAGAAGAATATCACGAATGGATGCAGAAGTGATTTCTTTACTCTTGTGCCCGAACTGTGCTATTTTTTCAAGATTGTTTAACAACTTAATTGCCTCTTCGGGCTCTATTTCAATTGTAATTTTCATTTAAACACTCCTTTCTTTTAGATTGACTTTGTAGGCTTTCGTTGCCAACTCCTGCCGACTCATACCGGTATTAATTAAAATACAGTCAAGTTTGTTACGGTCGATTAACATCTCCTAACATTTCATAGCTGACCTTTTCGGATATAAGTTCATCCACTGTTAATTCAAGATAATCAGCAACTTTTTTTATATTGTCTACCGTTGGTGACACTGATTTCCATTTAGATATAGCTCCATTACTTAGTCCAGTTTTTTCTTCCAATTGTTTTATGCTGATTTTCCTTTTCATACATTCTGCTTTGATTTTGTCATATAACATAAAAACCTTCCTTTCGATTTATTTAGAATTTTTTCAGAAAACCATTGACTAAATATAGATTATATTCTAAAATTAATTTATCGATAATATTTTATATAAACTATATTTAGAATTTTTCCTAATTCCTATTTTATTGTATAGGAAATATTCTAAATTGTCAATAATATTTTTAGGATTTTTTCTAATACAAGGAGAAAATTATGTTTAACGGAGTAGAATATGTAAGAAAAATTTGTAAAAATAAGAACATACCAATTTCTAAGTTAGAAAAGGACTGTGGCTTTTCAAATGGATATCTTAATCCTAAAAAGGTCAGTAAAATACCATATGAAAGGGCTACGTTAATTGCTGAATATTTGAATATTGATGTAAAAGACATCTTGGACGGTCCATTAGAAAAAAAACATAACTTTGAACTTCCTCATGAGGCTGTCTCTATTGATATCTCAAAATTTGTAGAAATTCCTATTCTCGGTTGTGTTCGTTGTGGAAAGCCAATGTATTCTGAAAGCAATATAGAAGGCTATCAGTTGACCTCTTCAGAGGATTTGCTTAATGGCTATGAATATTTTTATCTTAGAGCAAAAGGTGACAGTATGATAAACGCTGGTATAAGTGAAGGCGATCTTCTTCTAATAAGAAAGCAAAATGATGTTGAGAGTGGAGATATTGCGATAGTAAATGTAAATGGAGATGACGAAACTCTGAAAAGAGTAATAAAAAAAGACGGAGCAATTATTTTACAGCCAGAAAATCCATCATATGAGACAAAAATACTTATGGGCAAAGAGTTAGAATCTGTGCATATACAGGGACGTTTGATGCAAGTGATTAAAAAATTCTAAGACGCACTTAATTGATAGGAGAATATAATTATGAAAAGATTTATATTTTTATTGCTTTCTTTAATATGCTGGATTATAGGATTATTATTTTTAATAGTTTTACTTTCTATAGTATTTGCTCAAAAAGTTGGTATTGGATTTATAATATTTATTATATTTCTTATTTCTTTTTTTGTTGCGTTTGGTATAGTTTTTTGGAAAGCTTCATCTAAGAAAAAGCAGAGTAATATAAAAACCATCTCGAGCTTGAACCCTGAAGCTCTTGTAAAACAAACAACGCGGGCATTGACAAACGAAGATACCTTTGATAGTCCTTCATTTGATACAGACACTGAATCTCACTATATTAATTCTGCACCGTTAAGTTATTTAGAAGCAGAAATTCTTAAATTTTGGAATGATAAAAGAACAGATTATATTGTTCCTTCATATTATTCAGAGAATGAATTTGGGCGAAATGTAGAACCAGTGTTAAAAAAACTGTTGTCTGAAGGATTTATTGAGCGATCTGGATTAGAAAAAAATATATCTCTTCACACTATCCCAGATTTAAAAGTAATCCTATCAGACCACGGATTAAAAACATCTGGCAGAAAACAAGAGCTTATATACCGCCTTTTAGAAAATTTGTCAACAGTAGAGTTAGAAGAACTGTTTCCTGTTGGAGTTTATCAAATTACAAAAAAAGGGATAAAAGCATTGAGTTACTATTCATTAATATTTCTTAACAGTGATTATGCTATGGGCTTTTCTTTTTATCGGCTGAAACAAGCGAAAGAGGATAATCCACAAATGTCTGACAAAGAGATATTAATAAAATTGGCTTTAGAAGATATGGATAAAGCAGCAAAGCGTTCTCTTTATGATGAGTATTCAAACATTGCTATTAAAATAGCAAATCTATATTTTTATACAAGTGATTATAAAATTGCGTTAGATTTTTACATTGCAGCATTTTTTTCGTGGAATATGCATACTCAAAAATTTAATCCATC
The DNA here is from genome assembly GCA_944383885.1 of uncultured Clostridia bacterium. Classification (GTDB taxonomy): domain Bacteria; phylum Bacillota; class Clostridia; order Lachnospirales; family Anaerotignaceae; genus Neoanaerotignum_A. The sequence continues at coordinate 16,456 of CALWRF010000038.1, forward strand.
ATATTCATATACCAATCCATACATCACTGACCAAATTGACAAATGTGGAGCCTTATGTGATATGTCGTTAAACGATTTGTGCCATCGAATTTATGACATCATTGTAAACTTTAACCTTTTAGGATTAGGAACTATTGACAATGCTCAAAAAGCAGTGCAAAAATTCAAAAACTACATATCTATGTAAAAGCAATTATTTCAATAACAATATTAGATTTATGAAAAAAAAAGATTATACACCATCAATGTTTTCAAAGCCGTATATGGAGTAGTATATAAAGTTAACGGCTATAAAATAGTATTTAATGATGTTGGTTACTGTATAACAAAAGAAGACTGATGTAAAATAAAAAACCTTATATGGCAAACAAAATATTTAGAATATAATATATTTAACCGGGCAATCGGGAGGGGCGATACCGCCGCCTTTTAAGTCTTGTAAAAGGGGGTGGTTAATATGAGTACATACGAAGAATTTATGATACTGCTTACATTTGTGAGCGTTGTTATATCAATTCTTAATCTTACCCATAAAAAATAGTCGCCCCGCTCTGGTAAAGTAGACGACTATTTTTTCTTACATTCTCAGGGCGGATAGGTTTCGGCTATCTTTCCCGATTGTCTTGTTAAGTATATTATATTCCATTAGCTCATTTTTTTCAACAGATATTTAAGTTTGTTTGAGAGCATTGTAAGTTTGTAAAAGTTTTCATTAGCAATATTAAATTATCTGAAAAAAAATTTAAAAATTACCTTCTTTGTATTGACATACTCTGACGAGTATGCTATAATTAAATCATAGAAAGGAGGTAAGCAAATGAGCAAACAAAAGAAAAACGGCAAGAAAGAGAAAGCCTTCCAAACTATCCTCTTACTTACCGCAATAATCAACCTCTTAGCACAGTTAATTGATTTAATCAATAAACTGAACTAAGAAAGTCGGGGGAGATTTCTCCCCCACCTATTATAATATACTTTTGTTTAGCTCTTTTCAATAATTAATTTAATAAAATTAATGAAAAGGCGGTGTGTATATGGAAAATTTAAGTTTAGCTTTTAATATTTTTCAAATTTTATTTGATATTTTTGTTATAGTTTATATTATCAAGAATTGGAATTAACAGGAGGTTTTTTTATTGGGTGCTACTTCAACGGCAGTTAAAAGAAAATATAATCAAAAAACATATAAGAGATTTATCGCCGACTTACGTATTGAAGAATTTGAAAAAATAGAAAAACTTCGCGGCGATATGAGCCGCGCCGAGTTTCTTAAAATGCTTGTAGACAAATATTTATCTGAGGAAGTAAAAAACTAACAAAATAAAAAACAACCCTGTGCGCCAACACAGGGAAGTAAAAAGCGGCTGTATTGCTACAACCCAACATCAATTTGATTATAGCATACAACCGCTTTATTTTCTATACCCAAATTTTAATATAGAAAGGAAGCGGTCTTTTTTATGAAGCGATTACCAAAAGGCTTTGGAAGCGTTCAGACGCTTTCCGGAAATAGGCGCAAGCCATACGCTGCCCGTATATGGGATAAAAACACAGCAAGATATATTTACATCGGCTACTATGCCACACAGCCAGAAGCTATTGCGGCATTGACAGAATACAACAAAAATCCGTATGATATAAACCTAAATGGCGCTACTGTATCCGATATGTGGGAATTGTTCAAAAAACGTAAGTTTAATAATCTGTCCAACAGCGGAATTGGTGTGTATAACGCTGCCTATAAGCATATAAAACCAATACACGATAAAAGTATCAAGGATTTAAAAGCCTATCAATTACAGGCGGTTATTGATGAAATAGACCGGTCTTGGCAGACAAAAAGCCATGTGCAGGCACTTCTGCACCAGCTTTTTGACATTGCCATTGAATTAGATATTATTCAAAAGAACTATGCAGAATTTGTAAAAATCGGTGAAAGACCACAGTCTAATATTCATAAGTCTTTTTCCAAAATGGAAATAACCACCCTCTTCAATTCCGTTTTCTCGGAGCCATGGGCAGATACTGTTTTGATAATGATATACAGCGGTCTTAGACCGTCAGAATTGCTTCAAATATGCACCGAGGACGTGTTTTTGAATGAAGCCTATATGATTGGCAGTTTAAAGACAAAAGCCGGCAAAGAACGCATTATACCACTAAATAATAAGGTATTATCTTTTGTCCGTAAGAGATATAACCCTAATAATGAGTACCTTATATCTGTCAACGGCAAAAAGGTATTATACCAGACATATAAAGAACATTTTAAAGCAATGATGAAGCGTCTCGGCATGGAACATCTGCCGCATGACGGGCGGCATACATTCGCAAGTCTGGCAGATACTGCCGGAATGAACAAAATAGCCATTAAAAAGATTATGGGACATGCCTCTAACGACATAACAGAAAAGGTGTATACTCACAAAGAAGTGTCAGAACTATTGGCTAATGTAAACATGATATAAAAAAATAACAGGTCGATTTGACCTGTTATTTTATGTACGTTATTGGTAAATGAGTGATATACATATATATTTTACATACATATTATACCTATTTAGCAAACTAATATCAAGGTTTTATTGTGCTAAACAATTTGTTTTATGAGTTGTCCCATTATTGTCACACTATTTCATAAAAATTAATGAAATTTTACAAAATTACATGAGTTTCTTCCTATATTATGCAAAATTATAAAAAACTAAGAATTTAATCAATACTTAAAATTTTAAATATTTTATTACAACAGCTGTAAACTCAGCCAGCCCTATAAGCGAAAACACAACATAGAATTTTTCCACAAAAACCATAAAACTTACAGATGAAACAAAATATGAAGCTGCCAGAAAAAGAATTAATTTGGTAACCGAAAATTTTTTGTTCAAAGCCCACTCCATAGCACAAAACCCATTTGACACAGCTGTTGTATATACCGAAAGCACAAAAGAAGCTAAATATATGCAATAAACTGAATTTGAAATATTTTTTGTAACCAAAATCATAGGCAGCGGCTCATTTAAAGCATTATGATTTAAAACTAAAACACACGACACTGCTGAGCCTATTATAAAAATAATTAAGCCGGTAAAAACACATCCTAAAAACGGTTTTGTATCTTTTTTCAGTTTTCCAGAACACTCAATTAAAACCGGCACGCATGATACCATGTTATAAAACGCGAACTCAGTGCCCCTTATAAATCCGGCAGGTGTATTATCCAACATTACGCCATTTAAACTTAAACTGCTGCTTTTTAAAACAGCCGCCAAACTTATAACAATGCCCAATGTAAGCAAAGGCGCCAATATATTGTTTGCCTTAATAATGCCTTTAGGTCCGTTTACCAAAACAGGCATACATATAAGTATAAATATAATGCGTGCCATTTTATGGCTCATTAAGCCAAGGCTTTGGCATAGGGACCCAAAAGCCGAAATCATAGCCGTAAATAGCACAAAAAAGAATACACCAGTAAAAAATGAAATAATTTCAGCGGCTTTCTTTCCAATTATCTCATCCATAAAAGCAGGATAATCAAATACCTGTATTTTAAAAGATGTTTTAACAGTTAATGCTCCGAATAATATAATTATTAAACAGCTGAAAGCAAGCGGCATAAAAAAACCTTCGCCGTTTTTTAAAAAATATACTGCAATTTCACTGCCTGAAGCAAAACCGGCACCAATTAAAGTGCCTGTATACAAAAATGAAAGCTTTAAATCGTTTTTACTCAAAAAAATCCCCCATACCAACTGTATGAGGGAGTGATAATTATTATCAATATTCTTTTATTATTTTATTATAAAGCTCAACATACTTTAATGCTGAAGCCTCCCACGAATTATTGCTCTCCATGGCGTTTCTTACAACCAATTTCCAGTCGTCGCTGTAATAAACGCTTAAAGCTTGATCAAATGCCCACATAAGACCATCTGCTGTATAATGCTCAAAAACAAAACCGTTTCCTGTTTTTGTATCTCTGTTAAAATGAGTTACTGTATCCGAAAGACCACCTGTCTTTCTTACAACAGGAATAGTACCGTATCTTAAAGAAAACATCTGCCCCAAACCGCAAGGTTCAAAAAGAGACGGCATAAGGAACATGTCGCTTGAAGCGTATATTCTTTGAGCCAGTATATCGTCAAATTTAATATTCGCGCTGACTCGCCCTTTGTGGTTCCACTCAAGACCTCTAAAAAAGTCTTCAAGCTTTCTTTCTCCAGTTCCAAGCAGCACAAGCTGCACATCGCGGTTAAGCATTTCCTCAGCCACCCAAGAAACAATGTCAAGCCCTTTTTGCTCAGCTAAGCGCGAAATAATGCTTACAAGAGGCACATCTCTGACTTCAAGACCAAGCTGTTTTTGAAGCTCGGTTTTGTTTAGTTTTTTCTTATCAGGACAGTCAGTATTGTAATTAACAAATATCCTATTGTCCGTAGCCGGGTTATTCTTTTCGTAATCAATTCCGTTTAAAATGCCAAAAAGCCTGTCCTGCCTTGACCTCATAACGCCGTCCAAACCGTAACCAAACTGGAATGTCTTAATTTCCTCAGCGTAAGTCCTGCTTACCGTGCTTATGGCATCGGCATAAACAAGACCGGATTTCATAAAGCTTATCTGCCCGTAAAATTCCATAGAGCTGAAGCAGTAATCCGGTATTTCAAGCATTTCCATTGTTTCCCGCGGGAATGTGCCCTGATACTGTAAGTTATGGATTGTATAAAGTGTTTTAATATTTTTATATGCCGTAAACTTACTGTAAATTTCTTTTAATAGTATGCATATAGGTCCCGTCTGCCAGTCATTGCAGTGAATAATATCCGGGTAAAAATCTATAAACTGAAGCATTTCCAAAACAGCGCGGCAGAAAAAGGCGAATCTTTCATTATCATCGCCATAGCCGTAAAAGCCTTCACGACCGAAATAATAGTCATTTTCTATAAAATATGTCTTAACATAGTCGTCTTTAAGCAAAACGCCTGCCGGCTGTCTTCTCCAAGACAAATGGGTTTCAAAACTTCCAAGGTAATTTATGCCTATAAAATGCTCAGTGTTTATGCTCCTGTACTTAGGCAGTACAACCCTCACATCAACACCGTTATCTCTTAAAACCTTAGGCAGAGAGCCTATGACATCTCCTAAGCCGCCGGATTTAGCAAAAGGCGCGCATTCAGATGAGACAACAAGTACTTTAAGAGGCTTTGTCTTTTCCATAATCAAACCTCCAATCCAAATTATAACATCGCTCTTACAATAATTTTACTATGAAAAACCTGTCTTTTCAAGTTAAATCAATATCCGGCAAAATTCCGGCAGTGCAGCGGCATGTATTTCATATATAAAAACACCGCATAAGTTACGTTTAATTTAAAGCGCTCTATACATATTTTCCCTGTGGCGCGCTAATTATATATATGCGCTCTTTAAATAAAATGACATGTTAATTTATGCCCAAATTATGGTATACTTAATATATTAAAATTTATAATAGGAGTGATATAATGGCTGAAAAAACAAATATACCAGAAAGAAACGAAATAGATAATAAATATAAATGGAAACTTGAGGATTTATACCCGGATACAAAAAGCTGGGAAGAAAGTTATGAAAAAATAAGCGCCGAATCCGATAAATACAGCTCTTTTTGCGGTAAAATCTCACAAAATCCCGAAACTCTTTTTGACTTTTTAAAGTTTAACGACAAAATCTCAATGCAGGCTGAGCGCATTTATGTATATGCAAATATGAAATTCCATGAAGACAGCCGTGTTTCACTTAGCCAGGAACTTTCAAACAAGGCTGAAATGCTTATGGTTAAGCTTATGAACAACAGCTCATTTGCCACACCTGAAATAACATCTATAGGAGAAGAAAAACTGTCATCTTTTATAGCTCAAAAACCGGAGCTTAAAGAATACGAACACTATCTTCATTCCCTTATGCGCAGGCAAAAACATATACTTTCAAAACCAGAAGAAGAAATTTTAGCCAAAACAGGTAATTTTTCAAATACTGCTGAAGACATATTTTCAATGATTAATGACGCCGATATGACATTTAGCGACATTACAGATGAAAACGGCAAAAAAGTTACTTTAACAAAAGGTCGTTATACGAAATATATGGAAAGCGAAAACCGCGATGTAAGAAAGGCGGCTTTTGATACCCTCTACGCTTCATACGAAAAACAGAAAAACACATTGGCAACGACTTATTATTCGGCAGTTAAAAAAGACGTGTTTTACGCTGATGTAAGAAAATACGGCTCATCACTTGAAGCCGCTCTTGACGATGACAATATACCAATAGACGTATACAATAACCTGATATCAGCGGTGCATAAATATCTGCCTTTAATGCACAGATATGTTAAAATACGTAAAAAAATACTCGGTCTTGATGAGCTTCATCCTTACGACCTCTATGCTCCTTTGGCAAACGACGCCAGCTTAAAAATATCTTACAGCAAAGCCAAGGAAACAGTTTTAAAAGCTCTTGATGTAATGGGCGAAAAATATATTTCAGCCTTAAAAGAAGGCTTTGAAAACGGCTGGATTGATGTTTACGAAAACAAAGGCAAACGCGGCGGTGCTTACTCATGGGGCACATATTCATGCCACCCGTATGTACTTTTAAACCATAACGACAACCTTAACTCCATGTTTACAATAGCTCATGAAATGGGTCATGCTCTCCACAGCTATTTTACATGGAAAAAACAGCCTTATATATATTCCGGTCATAAAATTTTTGTTGCGGAAGTGGCATCTACCTGCAACGAGGCTCTTTTAATGGAATATATGCTTAAAACCACAACAGACAAAAACGCAAGAAAATACCTCATTAACTACTACCTTGAACAGTTTAAAGGCACATTCTTCCGTCAGGCTATGTTTGCTGAGTTTGAAAAAACAGCTCATGACATGGTAGAAAACGGACAGCCTTTAACCTGCGACATACTCTGCAATATGTACCACGACCTTAACAGACAGTATTTTGGCAATGAGCTTGTAATTGATAAAAATCTTGACCTTGAGTGGGCAAGGATACCGCATTTTTACAGCGCTTTTTATGTTTATCAATACGCTACAGGCTATACTGCCGCAATAGCCCTTTCAAACAAAATACTTAACGGGGGACAAAGTGCAGTTGATAAATATATGGAATTTCTCTCAAACGGAAGCAGCCTTTACTCCATAGACCTTTTAAAAGGCGCAGGGGTTGATATGACAAGCGCAGAACCTTTCGATAAGGCTATGGCTGTATTTGAGTCGCTTCTTGACATGATGGAAAACGAATTTTAATGTAAAAAAACATCTGCCACAAAAATATTACTAATGCGGCGGATGTTTTTTATTTTTATTGCTTGCATCTAAAAAATACAATATTTTATTTATTATTATGTCTGTATTTAATATGTTCTATAAATTTTTTTACTACAGGAGAAGCGCTTTTTTTGCTTTTTAAGGCAAGGACTATATTTCTGTATTCCGGCTTATCCAGCTCCATAGCCTTTATGTTATATGTTGTTCTGTTAAGTATCAGCTCAGGCAGTATGCTTACCCCAAATCCGCACTCCACCATTGACATAATAACATAATCATCTAATGTTCTAAAATTAATTTTAGGCTTGATATTGTATTTTTTGAATATTTCCTCAACCTCAATATTACCGCTTTCAAGAAGCATAAAAGGCTCGTTATTAAAAGCCTCAACAGGGAATCTTTCCATGCGCGCCAATTTATGATTATATGGTACAACAGCCAAAAGCCTGTCTTTTTCAATAAAAATAGTTTCCAAATCACTTTTAACCGGCAGAATAAGAAAACCGCAGTCAACGCGTCCCTGATTAACCCACTCCTCTACTTTTCCATAACCGCCTACCAAAAGCTCGTACTCAATGTTAGGATATTTTTCTCTAAACGCCTTTATTACATTAGGTATCCAGTTTGAAGCAATGCTCGACACAGAGCCTATCCTTATAAGACCTGTCTGAACATTATGTATGGAATCTATCTCTTCCTTTAGCCTGTAATATTCATTGCAGACATTTTTAATATACGGCAAAATCCTTATGCCGTCAGATGTAAGCCTTACTCCTGTTCTTCCACGTTCCAATAGGGATAAATCCCATTCTTCTTCCAAGTCGTTTATCATACGACTTACCCCGGACTGGGAATAATCAAGAGCCTTTGACGCCTCAGTAATGCTTCCATATTCTATTGTTTTTAAAAAAGCTATGTATTTTTGTATGCTCATAATTTTATATACCATTTTGTAATATTTAACATGATAAATATTCGTTTTTGTAATAACAACTTATATGATATACTCTTTCCTGTAAAAAAACAAGACATATTCGGAGGCAGTTATGGAAAACTCAAAAAACTATATAAAATTTATAATATCCCTAATTATATTCGGCTCAAACGGACTTGTAGCAAGCCTTATAAGTTTAAGCAGTCATGAAATTGTGTTTTTAAGAACTTTAATAGGCGGATTATTCCTTGCGGCAATACTTTTATATCAGAAAAAACCTTTGACGGCTTTAAAAAATAAACGCCATTTTATTTTTGTTGTAATGTCCGGAATATCAATGGGCATAAGCTGGCTGTTTTTATACGAGGCTTATAACTGCTCCGGCGTAAGCCTTGCCACACTTATTTATTACTGCGGTCCGGTTTTTGTAATGATTCTATCTCCGGTGTTGTTTAAGGAAAGCTTTACCCCTGCCAAATTATTGGGCTTTGCCGCTGTGCTCTTAGGCATGCTTTGCGTTAATATTAATTCACTTTCAGGCGAAGGATTTTCAAAAGGAATAATATTTTCATTTTTGGGCGCTGTATTCTTTGCTCTTATGACAGTGCTTAATAAAGAAGGCGGTTCCATAACGGGAATAGAAAACTCAGCCATATCCATTTTGTCATCTTGCGCCACAGCAGCAGTTTTTACAGCTGTAAGATATGGAATTTCATTTGAAATTCCTGTAAGTTCCATAGCGCCTGTACTTTTTATAGGAATTGTCAACACCGGCTTAGGATGCTGCCTTTATTTTTCCTCAATGAGCTCTCTTCCGGCTCAGAGTGTGTCAGTCTGCGGATATTTAGAGCCTCTTTCAGCTCTTGTGTTTTCAGCACTGTTCCTGCATGAATCCCTTCTGCCTTTGCAGCTTTTCGGAGCATTCCTTATAATAGGCGGCGCGGCATTTGGCGAAATATTAAAAGACAGGGTACAAGTGGATTATGTTACTATAAAAATCCCATTGCCTCATATAGCAAAAAGCCATTAATAAATATTCTATTTAAACGTGCAATTATAATGACTGCTTTAACCCATGGCAAAGTTTTAAATTAATTTAAGTATTAATACATAATACAAACGCTTCAAAGTACACTGTAAATTTTAATGTGAAAAAAGGCTCAATACAACATTGAGCCTTTAATTGCTTTTATGCACAGATTTATTTACATGCACAGTATTAGTACACCAAAACAGATTGTTTAATCACATACATGTTAACAAACTTACTTATTATTCACTGTGTTTTTCTTCGCTTTCGCCTTCATTTTCTTCCGGTTCGTCAAATGATTTTAAATAGTATTCTTTAAGCTTAGCATAAACTTTTCCATGCACGCTTTCCGGAGGATAGATTCCTTCAGAATTTAATCTGCCTGCCGGAGCGGAAAGCATAATCTCTATCCCATCATCAATAGATGAAACAGTATATATATGGAATTTTCCTTCTTTAACAGCATTTGCCACATCGTCATTAAGCATAAGGTCACCGGTATTTGTTTCCGGTATCATAACACCTTGGTTTCCTGTAAGACCGCGGCGTGAGCATAAATCAAAAAATGCTTCTATTTTTTCATTTACGCCGCCGATAGCCTGAATATCTCCAAACTGGTTTACAGAGCCGGTAACGGCTATCTGCTGATTAACAGGTATGCCTGAAAGGCTGGAAAGTATGCAGTAAAGCTCTGTACTTGAGGCGCTGTCACCGTCTATACCGCCGTAGTTCTGTTCAAAACATACCCTGCAAGAAAGAGAAATAGGGAAATCCTGAGCGTATTTTCCGCCAATATATCCTTCTATAATATTCATGCCTTTTGTATGGGTATTTCCACTCATCTCAGCTTCTTTTTCAATATTTATAATACCGCTTTTACCCATATATGAAACAGCAGTAATTCTGCTTACATTGCCAAAAGCGTATCCGCCCATGTCAATAACGGATAAGCCGTTAATCTGCCCTACTCTTTTGCCTTCTGTATCTATCATAATAACACCGCTGTCCACCATTTCAGAAAGTTTTTCTTCATACAGCATAAGACGGTTTTTTCTTTCTTCCATAGCATGCTTAACATGCTTCCCCTCAACAGCATTTTTACCGTCAATCTGCGCCCACGCGCTTGATTCGCAAAGTATTTCGCCAATTTTATTAAACTTGGTAGAAAGCTTATTCTGTTTATCAGCCATTCTTGAGGAATATTCTGTTACTCTGGCTACAGCCTCAGCAGTAAACGGCAGAAGTTTTTCTTTTTCGGAATACGACTTAATGAATTTAGCCGTATTCATGACACTTTCCGGATTCCTGTCCATTTCATAATCAAAATCAGCCAAAACTTTAAAATATTTATCAAAATCTTCTTCGTACTCGCTTAAAATCTCATAATAATAGCTGCTGCCTACAAGTATAATTTTAAAATTGGCATCTATAGGCTCAGGATTAAGCGTTGAAACAGGCACTGTCTGGAACTGATCCCTTAAACCGTCTATTTTTATTTTGCCTGTGCGCATTACACGCCTTATAGCCTCCCATGCCTGATAATTGGAAAGCACATCGCGAGCCTGCAAAATAAGATATCCGCCGTTTGCTTTGTGGAAAAGTCCCGGCTTAATTTTCATAAAATCCGTTATAAGGTTTCCAAACTCGTTGTCATACTCCATTTCTCCCGCAAGATTGGCTCCTGTTGGATTAAAATCAACTACAACCGGCGCTCCTTCTTCTTTTGCATTATCCACAATAAGATTTACTTTGTATTTGGATAATGTGTCATCAGGATTTTTCTTTCCCAAAAAAGGTATAATCCCACCGGCGCTTTCGTCTTCATCAGTTATTGTAGGTGTAAATTTAGAAATATTATCAAGAAGGTCCTCCTGCACATCTCTTAAATATTTTATAACATCTGCATTGTCGCCGTACTTTTCCTGAAGTGAGTTTATATTATACCCCACGGCAAACATGCCTGTTTTATAGTCCAAATCGTTTATTTCATTTCGGCACTCTTTTTCTAGCTCATGTATTTCACGCATTACAGTAGAAGCTTCCCGTGTAAGCTCAGATGTATCAGCATTTATTTTGTCTTTCTCATCATCGCTAAGCTCGTCGTATTTTTCTTCACTTATTTCCTCTCCATCCATAACAGGCATAAAAAATACACCTGTATTGGAGCTTTTAACTGAAAAACCATATTTATCTGCAATACGGCTTATCTGCCGCATCAGCTTGTTTCTTTTTTCGTCAAAACTGTGGATTATGTCATTTTTCTGCTCCTCGTATTCATCAGAAGCAAAAATACGGCTTAATTCGGAGCTGAAAAACTCAGACAGCTCATTCATGTCGTCCCTGAACTGACGCCCTTTCCCCGCTTCAAATTTAAGGGCTTTAGGGCATTTAGGTTCGTCAAAGTTATAAACATAACAGTAGTCATCAGGCTTTTTCTCTTGGGCTGCTGTTTTTTCTGCGCACATTTTGGCATAAGATGTTTTGCCTAATCCTGTAGAGCCGCACATATAAATATTATAGCCTGAAGCTTTAATTTTAAGACCAAGCTGCATGGCTTTTTCGGCTCTCGGCTGACCCACTATGCCGTCTACGCCATTTAATTCGTCAGTTGTCTTAAAATTAAACATGCTTTCGTCACATTTGTTGTTAAGTTCGTAATACTTAAGCTCTTTTATACTCAATGCGTTCCCTCCTTTATTATTAAAATACATGTATTAATTAAAGGGTTTTGTCATAGTCCTCATAATTTTCAAAATACTTCCACATTACAACAGCATCTTCATTTGTGTCTTTGTAATAGTTTTTTCTAAAGCCTTCCGGCTTAAAGCCATACTTTGCATACAGTTTCTGAGCAGGGTAATTACTTATTTTAACCTCTAATGTAATGCCTATCATTTCTCTTTCTTCGGCAGTTCTTATAAGGGCTTCCATAAGAAGCGACCCAACCTTTTGTCCCCTGTATTCTTCTAAAACAGCTACGTTTGTTATCTGCCCTTCCGTAACTACATGCCACATGCCGGCATAGCCTACTATTTTTTCACCGTCTTTTGCAACAAAATACACAGCCAGCTTATTTTCATTCATTTCACGCTCAAAATCAGCTTTAGTCCACGCAATGGCAAAGCATGACTCTTCTACTTTAAGCACTCCCTCAATATCACTGGCAGTCATAGGCATAACTTCTATCATTTGCCTGATACCTCCGCTCTTATTTTTTCCTCAAGTTCCCTCTCAGCTTGAGACTTTCTGAGATAAAACGGTGCAAAGTCACTATAAGCAGTTGTTTTTCCTTCTCTGGCATAAACAAAAGCCAATGCCGCAACGCAGGCTGCCCTTTGTATATTGCAGTGCTGCGGAGCTAAAACAGAGTTTGGAAGACTTAAAATTTTGTCTTTATAAACAGGCACGGCATCGCCTAAAAAAATCACTTTTCTGTCAAATCCCGACGCCTTAAGCAGAACATCATCTATGCTTCTGGCTTCCTGAGGGTATACTTCACAAAGGCGTCCGTTTTTAAACTCATAAAAAGCGTTATATACCTGCGAACGTCTCGCGTCCATTACAGGGCATATAACCTTATCTGTTTCAAATATATTGTATGCTAACGCCTCCAGTGTTGGCACACCTATAATGTCTATTCCCAAGCCATGGGCAAGACCTTTTGCCGCCGCTGCGCCTATTCTTAAACCCGTAAAAGAGCCGGGTCCTGATGTGCAGGCAATATAGTCCAGCCCTTTTATATCAAAATTAGACGCCTTTATTATTGTGTCAACTGCCGGCATAAGCGTTTGGGAATGTGTTATTTTAAAATTAAGCGCGTATTCCGCAATTATTTTTTCATCATCAGCCAAAGAAGCGGAAACAGCTAAGCCGGATGAATCAATTGCCAGTATTTTCAATTTATTTACCTCCAAAAGTAATTTTTCTGTAATCAAAACCTTTTTCCAAGTCTTTTTCTATAGTAATCCATACAGCTTCCGGCGGAATTATTTCCTCTACAAGCTCAGCCCACTCAATAAGGCATACACCATCACCGAAAAAATAATCCTCATAACCTGTATCATCCATTTCCTCAATGCTTCCTATCCTGTATACATCAAAATGATACAGTTTAAGCCTGCCGTCATACTCATTTATAATAGTAAAAGTAGGACTTGTAATATATTCTTCCTCAACGCCGATGCCTTTGGCAAAACCTCTTGTAAAGACTGTTTTCCCAACACCTAAATCACCGCTCAAGCAGTATATGTCGCCTTCTTTGGCTTTCTGCCCTAAATCAAAACCAATTTTTTCAGTCTGCTGAGTACTGAATGACTCTATTATCAATTCACAGGCTCCTTTCAATATTTTGAAAATCTTTCTATGCTGAAATCTGTTTCAGTTACATTCTTTCCGTCTATCAGATATAATTTTCCCGTGTTAAGCATTTTGTTGTAATCCTTTATAACAGCTGTATTGTTTGAACCGGTATAACAGAAATCCTCTACGCCTTCGTCAAGCTTCTTTTCTTCCCCTACATAAAAGCTGAAAAATTCTCCGTCATTTTTCAGATAATAAACAGACATTACATCATATCCTGTTTCAAATTTTTTAACATCTTCATCTTCTAAAAAAGTATATCCGCCAGATGAGTAATAAAAATCTCCGCTGGCATCTAAAAACGCGAAATCATTTTTAAGTCCTGTAAAAGAAGCTTTAATTACGCTTTTGCCAATCTCCAAAGCCTCCGCTGTATTTCCCTGAACTACATTTAAGTTATAAACATACAGCTTTCTTTCCCCATTTGAAACAATCATAAATTTCCTGTCATCTGACGAAACAGACACTGTATCCATATCCCCAGAGCCTATATTAAGCTCAAACGGCTCATCTTTGAAGTTATAAAACATAGCTGTTTCGCCTTTGTCTTTATCAGTTAAGTTATATATAAAATACTCGCTTTTGTCATTGCCTACTGCCATAGCATCAGTGCACAAATCAAACATTTTTTCAGTCTCTCCTTTACTGAAAAAATAACATGTATAAGTGCCTCTGCCATCAGGCTCAAAGAAAACTGCGTCAGTTCCGTTCTGCGCAAACCTCATGGCGGCAATATTGTCTGCTGCGCGTTTCCATTGTTTTTCATCAAAATAGTAAACATCATAAGTATTGCCGTTTTTTTCAGCTTTAAAATATGTTTTTGAATCAAAATGCGCCTTAATTTCCCGTTCACCAGTTCTGTTAAAATCAATAAACCCGCTGTAATAACTAACATATTCATCGTTTAAAACTGCATTATCCTTAATGCTGTATATTACGTTTTTGCCGTTGCTGAAAAAAATTACAGGTCTCATACTTTTACCCAAACCAATAAACAGATGCAGAATAAATATAACAAGCAGCAAAACAATACAGACTACAACAAATGCAGTGCGTATTATTTTATCCGTTTTAGTTAATACAGCTGTATCCTTCTTAAAAAACCCCACTAAAACACTTCCTTTATACAAAAACAACCATAACTCTACCACATATTCCAGTATAACATTATTCAACGCTCTAATCAACAAAACCAACAAAAGGGCAGTAAAAAAGCGTACCAAAATTCAGGTACGCTGAAATTAATTTATATAACAATTAAGGTGAAATAAGCATTCTTCTGTCTGAACTGGTCTTTTTCTCCATTATAATTCCATGGTCTTTATAATTTTTAAGCACAAAATGCGTGCCTGTGCCTATAACCGCGTCTATAGGCGAAAGCTTATCCGATACAAAAAACGCTATTTCCTTCAGGCTCTTTTCCTCAAGTATAACTGTAAAATCAAATCCGCCAGACATTAAATAGCAGGCTTTAACTTCTTCAAACTGGCAAATCCTCTCGGCTATTTTATCAAACCCATTTCCTCTTTGCGGCGTAACCTTTACCTCAATAAGGGCAGTTACAACCTCTCTGTCAGTTTTTTCCCAGTTAATAAGCGTATTATAGCCGCATATTATCTGCTCGTTTTCCATTTTTTTGATTTCTTCGGCTACTTTATCTTTATCCAAATTAAGTTCCTTTGCTATCTCATCGCTTGTAAGCTTGCTGTTTTTGCTTATCAGTTTAAGGATTTCATCTCTCATTGCGGTGCCCCTTTCAGTTTTAATATATAAATATTAATTTGTAAACAGTGTACCATTGCCTTGAGCAGTTTCCTGCTGGGCAGCGTTTGTCTGCTCATTGTTTGCCTGAGTGCTGTCTGTCTGTGCCGTTTCTTCTTCCTTTGTGCCTATAGTAACCTCATCAGGAGTTGCCCTGTATGTTGATGTTGAAAAATATTCACGGCTTACCTGCTTTCCGTTTTCATACACTATTTTATATGTAGATACTTTTTTGCCCTGTTTTCCGTAATACGTTACCTCTCTGTAGCCCTTCGGCTTTTCTGGGTCTTCAGTTACTTTTTCTGCCGGTTTCTGGATTACGGAATCAACAATATTTTCAAACTTAACCTGTCTTGTAGAATCATGTATTTCATGACCATAGACATTTGTTATAAGCTTATTGCCTGAAATATACGCCTCTATATAAACTGGATAATCAGTATCATTTTGAAATTTCAGGTCTTTATAATCCCCGGCTACAGCCGCGTCCTGACCTAAAGGCACATAAGAAACAGCCAGAGAATGATTTGAGCGCTCCACAATTTTAAGCTCAGCCAGTATAACCGCATTATACAGTGTTGACGTTATCTGGCATACACCGCCCGCAAGACCGTCTTCTATTTTTCCGTCTACTATTACGGCGGCATCTCTGTAACCGTTTTCGTAAGTCTGAGGTCCAAGACCTTCGTTCATTGAGAAAATCTCTCCAGGCGCAAGTTCTGTCCCGTTAATGTTAGCGCACCCAACTCTTAAATTTTCATTTCTTCCATAGTCATTTCCTGAAAATGTAGTGTAATATGAGCCTATAAGTGTTGTGGCTTTTTCATTTTCCTCACGGGTTATTTCCGGCTTTATTTCGTTTTTCTTTATCTCAACAGTTCCGGACTGTATGCTTTCAACAACGGCTTTAGCGGCATTATATGTTGAATCAAAATCCATTTCATATCCGCTTTTTTCATCTGATATTACAAAAGCTCCGTTTTCACGCTTCATAACTGAATTTTCAGGCTCAACTTTGACCTGTTCAGAAATTTCGTTTATTTTTGTTTTAAGCAGCTCATCATTATATGTAAACTGCGCCTCAAAATTTTTAGGGTTATTCTTTAAATCAGCTACTTGTTTATACCTTTCTTTCAGTTCGCCGTTTCTTCCATAATTATACGCGGCTAAAAGAGTATCATCTAAATTATACTTGGCGTCAATGTCAGCGTATTTAATATCGTATGTATTTTCTCCGTCAACAAGGCTTATTATCTGTTCTTTTATTACATCATTCACATCTGTGCTGAGTTTTTCTTTAGCCTCATTCTGGGTAAGTCCGCCTAATGGCACATTGTTAACAGATATTCCGTCGTAAAACGTTTCAATATCAACAGCCTGTGTCATTTTTTTTACTGAGGCTTTATTATATAAATAAGCCCCCGCTCCTAATGCAGACAATACAATAACAGCAATCACCGCTATTTTAAGTATATTTTTATTTCTGTCCATTTTAATCCCCATAAATATTATTTTTAAAACATAGTTTAATTATATAGTCCCATACTTTATTAAGCAAGTAAAACCATATAAGCTTTGTTATCCAAAAAACGGCGCTATAACGCTGAGCACCATTAAAAACGCGATAAACACCGCAATTACCGATACAGCAATTCGTTTGCTTTTTTTGTTGTTATTCATCATTATAATCCAAAATCCTCCTAAAATAATATTAAAATGAAAAAATGCTGTTGTCTATAATATTATACTCTATAATTATTAAAATTTTAAGATGTAATTATAAATATTTTACAACTTAATTAATACATCTGCATATCCGCACTTTATATTGCTAAAACAAAAAAATTGTATTAAAATTACTTGTAATAATTAATGTATTCAGACCATTAAACCGAAGGGAGTACACACATGAACATAGGACTGTTCACTGATACATATTTTCCGCAGATTAACGGAGTGGGCACATCTGTGCACATGCTATCTAAAGAGCTTACTTCTTTGGGGCATAATGTTTATATATTCACACCATCGGATCCCAAAAGGCACAATACTGACGAAAACATTATATCGATGAAAAGCATGCCATGCTTTATTATAAAATCATTCAGAATAGGGCTTTTATACTCGCCTCATGAACTTATTAAAATTAAGCACCTTAAGCTTGATATTGTTCATACGCAAACTGAGTTTTCTCTTGGAACATTTGGCAAAATAATAAGCAAGGCTTTAGGTATACCTATGATACATACATACCATACAATGTATGAGGATTATGTGCACTATATTGCTCACGGGGTAATAATAACCCCTTCAATGAGCCATACATTAAGCCGTATTTTCTGCAACTCTGCTGACGCTGTTATAGCGCCTACACAAAAGGTTTATGACTCGCTCCGCTCATACGGCGTATGCAAAAATATGTTTGTTATACCTACCGGCATAAATACAGAAAGGTTTGCAAAATCTAATTTTGACAAAAACGATATTATAAAACTTAAACTGAGTTACGGCTTTAAAGAAGACACGCCTGTTATACTTATATTAGGCAGGATAGCCAAAGAAAAAAGCATTGATTATATATTTAATGCGGCGCCGGAAATTTTCAGGCGGATACCGGAATGCAGAATACTTGTTGTAGGCGACGGACCATATAAAAGCGCTCTTGAATCGTTGGCAAAGGAATTAGGCATTGCAGATAAAATAGTATTTGCCGGAGCCAAGCCGTGGGAAAAAATAGCATTTTATTATCAGCTTGGAGATGTATTTGTAAGCGCCTCTACTTCAGAAACGCAGGGTCTTACTTTTGCCGAGGCAATGTCTTCTGGGATACCTGTTGTGGCTAAAAACGACAAGTGCATTGAAGGTCTTATAACAGACAACAAAACCGGATTTTTGTATGACACCGAGGAAGAATTTATTGAAAAAACTGTTTACGCCATTAAAAACCGCGAATGTTTAAACAATCTTTTAGATGAAGCATATAAATCAGCCCAGCAGTTTTCTTCCGCGGCATTCGGCAAAAGAGTTGAATCTTTATATAAAACTGTTCTTAAATACCCTGAGTGCTTCAGACCGAAATACAGCGATTATGATGACATACTTACATCATTTCCTAAAAAACTGCGGCTGATAAAAGGCACTTCAACACATATAACACACATGGCTGCAAAACGCGCTGCGGTTGTAAAAAGATACATTAAACATCATAAATAAGTTAATTAAATTAAGAGGTGATATATTTTGGTTTCAGAAAAAATGAAAACTTTTATGAGCGGCAACTCCGCCATAAGGGCAATGTTTGAAGAAGGCAAAAAAATGGCATCTGTATACGGTAAGGAAAACGTATACGACTTCAGCCTTGGAAACCCAAGCGTTGAGCCACCTAAGGAAGTAAACGAGGCTGCAATTAAAATATTACAGGAAACAGCGCCTAATGCACTTCACGGATACCCTAATAACTCCGGTTTTGAAGAAGTGCGCCTTTTTCTCGCTCAGCGCTCCAACAGACTTCATGGCACAGACTATAACGAAAGAAATTATGTTATAACAACAGGTGCTGCGGCAGCCCTTAATATAGCGCTTAAAGTTATACTTGACCCTGGCGACGAAGTAATTGTTTTTGCTCCATATTTTGGCGAGTACAACAACTATATAAGAAATTATGACGGAGTTGTAGTCCCTGTTTTATCAGACATATCCACATTTCAGCCGGATATTTCTGCTTTTGAGCAGAAAATTACTGATAAAACAAAAGCCGTAATTATTAATACGCCTAACAACCCTACAGGCGTTGTATATTCGGAAGAAACATTAAAAGCAATAGCCGAAATACTTAACAGAAAATCAGCCAAAACAGGAAGACCTATATACATAATAAGCGATGAGCCATACAGGGAGCTTGTTTATGATGACGTTAAAGTTCCTTTTGTACCTGACTACTACAACAATACATTTATAGCATATTCATACAGCAAATCCCTTTCACTGCCGGGGGAAAGGATAGGCTATGTATGCGTTAACTCTGCTGCCGATGGTTTTGATGAAATTGTGTCCTGCTTAAATGTCGCTAACCGTATATGCGGTTTTGTTAATGCCCCTACTTTATGGCAGAAGGTCATTCCATACTGCGCTGATTTAAAGGTAGATACATCGGTATATGCCCAAAACAGAAAAGACCTTTACAACATGCTTACAGAACTTGGATATGAATGTGTTAAACCTCAAGGCGCATTTTATATGTTCCCAAAAACACTTATAGCAGACGACAAGGCTTTCTGCAATGCCGCTAAAGAGTTCAGGCTCCTTATTGTTCCGGGTTCATCATTCGGCTGCCCAGGCTTTACGCGTATTTCCTACTGTGTATCACATGATACAGTTATTAACTCATACGACAGCTTTAAGGCTCTTAAAGAAAAATTTTCTAAATAAAACGAGGTATTATTATGACAAAGCCATGGTTAGATAAATTACGCAAAGTTGACCCTTATGTACCCGGCGAGCAGTCTAAAAACAAAAACATAATAAAGCTTAATGCCAACGAGAACCCTTATCCGCCTTCACCAAAGGCAATGGAAGCTATAAAGAATATTACGGAAAAACAGCTTTCTCTTTACCCTGATTCCGGCGCAGCACCTTTAATAGAAGCTTTAGCAGAATATTATAAAGTAGAAAAGGAACAGGTTTTTGTGGGCAACGGAAGCGATGATGTTTTAGCTCTTTGCTTTATGGCGTTTTTTAACTCCGATAAACCTATACTTTTCCCAGATATTACATACTCGTTTTACCCTGTTTGGTGCAGGCTTTTTAATATCCCTTTTGAAAATCCGGCTATTGATGATAGTTTTAAAATCAATCCTAAGGATTATTACAAAGAAAACGGCGGAGTTATACTGCCTAACCCAAACGCGCCTACAGGCATAAGCGAAGGGAAAGAGTTTATAACGGATATTTTGGAACACAACAAAGACTGTATTGTTATTATAGACGAAGCCTATGTGGATTTTGGCGGATACAGCTGTGTTGAGCTTATAGACAAATACGAAAACCTTGTTGTTGTGCAGACATTCTCAAAGTCGCGTTCTTTAGCCGGTATGAGAATTGGGACAGCAATAGCAGGCAAAGAACTTATAAGCGAGTTAAATGCAGTTAAAAACTGCTATAACTCATACACCCTTGATTCTGTAGCTATCGCATGCGGAGCAGCAGCTGTTAAAGATGACGAGTATTTCAGGAATGTACTTTCAAAAATCATTTCAACAAGAGAGCGGATTTCGGAAGAATTTAAAGAACTTGGGTTTACCGTTTATCCGTCAAATTCAAACTTTATATTTGTTACAAAAGAAGATGTATCGGCAAAAGAGCTTTTTGAATATTTAAAACGCAGTAACATATTTATCAGATACTTTAACCTTCCAAGAATAAATAATCATTTACGTATTACTATAGGTACCGATGAACAAATGGATACACTTATGGTATATGTAAAAAAATACTTAAATAAATAAATCAAACCTAAAGACTCATTATTAACTCAATGAGTCTTTTTTGACCCGGTTTTAAAAAAGAAAGGACAGTGAAAATGGAAAATATCAATACTTTTAATACAGAAAATTTTATGAGAGAATTTATATCTGCTGTAAAAAACGCTTTTGAAAACAAGATAGTGTTTATAGGTCTTCAGGGAAGCCGGGCAAGGAACGAAGAAACACAAAACAGCGATATAGACACTGTGGTAATACTTGACAATCTTTCATTTGATGATTTAATAAATTATAAAACAGCAATTAAAAACTTGCCTCACCGCGATAAAATATGCGGCTTTATATCAGGTAAAAGTGAGCTTATAAACTGGGAAAAAAGCGAATTATTCCAGTTTTATTATGACACACTGCCATACTTTGGAAATCTGGATTTCATAAAAGAGCTTATAACACTTGAAGATATAAAGCACTCTATAAAAACAGGCGCCTGCTCAATTTACCATGCCTGCTGCCACAACACACTGCACGAAAACAGCAATGAAATTTTAAACGAGCTTTTAAAAGCAGCCGTAATTATAATTCAGGCAACTGTATTTTTAAAAACGGGGAAATATATAAAATATAAAAACGAATTAGAAGCTTATTCATCTGAAAAAGAAAAAGAAATTATAAATTATTACATAATAAGCAGAAAATACAAAGAAGCTGATTATGATTTTAATTATGTTTCAAGGTTATTATTCGGCTTTTCTAAAAAATTAATAAACTCAAATTAGGAACAAAAAGAAAAACCGGCGGAAAAACTGCCGCCGGTAAAAATAGTTTCAATTATGCTTCTGTTTTCCAAAGACCATGAAGGTTACAGTACTCATAAGCCGCTACAACCTTTTCGCCTTCAGCTACATAAAATACAGCTTCAGGTTTTTCGTTTGGAATAAGAGCTTTTTTATACATAGCTTTATCTGTTTCAAGCCATATATTTGTTATATAGTGTGTATCAATCATAGGATGCTCAACTGTACTTACAGTAACTGTTACTTTCTGTCCGTCAGCATTTATAACCGGCAGATGTTTTTCAACAGCTGCTTCAGTTGAGTTTGCCTTAATTTCAGTCATTTTCTGACCGCAGCACATTAAAGGTACTGCTGTATCATTAACAACTTCAACAATTTTTTTGCAATGCTCACAGTATAACAACTTTAATTCTTTCATATCAGTTGACCTCCCTGTATTTATAAATGAAATAATTATTCTTCTGCCTTAAACATATCCTTGCCAACTCCGCAAACCGGGCATACCCATGTATCTGGAAGCTGCTCAAAAGGTGTGCCAGGAGCTATGCCGTTATCTGGATCACCAACAGCTGGGTCATAAACATATCCGCAAGGTTCACATACATATTTTTTCATTTTATATTCCTCCTAAAATTATTATTGTTTGTTAACTTATGGTTTAATTATATAATCAAAGTCAAAATAATTCTGTTGCATAAGCAACAAATTATAATTAAAATATAAATTAAACAAAACTTTTTATTATAAACATGAAAGGAGTTAAATTATATTATGATTAATACAGTAAGCTGCTCTCACATGTTTTCCGGTATTTCTGAAGAAAACTACGGCAAAATGATGTCATGTTTTAAATCTTCGCCTAAAAAGTATTCAGCCGGTGAAACTATTTGTTTTTATGAGTCTAAAAAGCGTACAGTAGGCATTATCGAAACAGGTCGCGCTGTTGTTGTTAAAACATTTTACAGCGGCTCACAAACAATACTTGAGCAGCTTTCAGAGGGAAGTATATTCGGCGAAGTCTTTTATTTTCATGCCAATACAGACGGCATATCAGTTATAGCCGCCAGCAACTGTACTGTAAGATTTATAGATTATGGAAAAATAATGAAAAGCTGCCACAACGCCTGCGAGCATCACTCTCAGCTTATAGAAAACCTCTTTTCAATTATATCCTGCAAAGCCGCAGAGTTAAGCGAGCATATAGACGTTTTAAGCCATAGGACAATAAGAGAAAAGCTCATGGCATATTTTCAGATACAAAGCTCCAAAAACAACAGTACACAGTTTAAACTTCCTTTCTCCCTTTCGGCATTAGCTGACTATATTTCAGTTGACCGCAGCGCTATGATGCGTGAAATTAAAAAACTCAAGGAAGAAGGCTATATTGATATTAAGCAAAAGGAAGTTACTCTTTTAAAAGAATACATACAGTAATATTCCCATTAACCGCAGTTTTATACTTATTTAAGATAATAAAAACTCAGAAATTAATTTTAATTAAATAAATTTATGCATTACCGTAAAATTTTCAAAACAAAAACAATAATAAATCCAAAAAGCAGAAGTTTCATATAATTAAAATTTATGGAACTTCTGCCCAATAACTACTATAATTAAAACTTAAATTTTTTTACAAGCTGTAATAATTAAAATGTATTTATACGCTTTAAAATACAGCATATTTTTTATAAACCGCACAGCTTCCTGCCCATAAGCACACCCATTACAGATGCCATCATAAGACCGCGAGTCCATCCGCTTGAATCACCTAAACAGTGCAGGTTTTGGATATTTGTATTTAAAGAGCTGTCCATTTTAACTTTATTGCTGTAAAACTTCAGTTCAGGTGAATAAAGCAGCGTTTCAGTTGCGGCAAATCCCGGCACTACATGGTCTACAGCTTGAATAAAATTAATTATGTTTATCATAGCCCTGTAAGGCATGGCTGCTGTTATATCTCCTGCTACAGCGTCTTTAAGTGTAGGCTTAACATTTGAATAAGCCAATTCTTTTTCCCATGTCCTTTTCCCATCTAATATATCGCCGTACCTTTGTACTAATATATGCCCATCGCCAAGCATATTTGTCAGCTCACCGACTTTTTGCGCATATTCTATAGGCTGGTTAAACGGCTCAGTAAAGTTATGGGAACAGAGTATAGCCAAATTAGTGTTTTCCGATTTAATTTCTTTATATGAATGTCCGTTTACAACCGCCAAATCATTGTCATAATTTTCCTGACTCACAAATCCACCCGGATTCTGGCAGAATGTTCTGACTTTATTTTTAAACGGTTTTGGGTAACCAATAAGCTTTGACTCGTAAAGTACATTGTTTACTTCTTCCATTATTTCGTTTCTTACTTCCACCCTTACACCTATATCAACTGTTCCCGGTTTATGTGCTATATCGTATTTAGCGCATATTTTTTCCAGCCAGTCAGCTCCCCGTCTGCCGGTAGCTATTATTGTTTTATCAGCTTTAATTTCTTCTTGGCATGAACCATCATTTTTCTCAATAACAATGCCTTCGCAAACCGAACCGTTAAGAATTATGTCATGGCACTGGTAGCCAAAGCGTATTTCAACACCGTTTTCAATAAGATATTTTTCTATTGAACGGTATATTCCCTGTGCCTTTTCAGTACCTAAATGCCGTATAGGGCAGTCCACAAGTTTAAGACCAGCCTGAATTGCTCTTTTACGTATGTCTTTAACTTCATCCTTATGACCTAAGCCTTCAATATGCTTATCTGCGCCAAATTCAATATAAATACTGTCGGCATAGTTTATAAGCTCTTGGGCAAAAGAAGCGCCTATTAAATCAGGAAGGTCGCCGCCTACTTCACAGCTTAAAGAAAGCTTTCCGTCTGAAAAAGCCCCTGCGCCTGAAAAACCTGTTGTAATATTGCACGGCTTACAGTTAACACATGTATTTGTTACACTTTTAGGACATTTCCTTTCTTCAACCGGTTTACCCTTTTCTATCATCAGTATGCTTTTTTTGCTTTTATTGCGTATAAGCTCAAGAGCCGTAAAAATTCCTGCCGGTCCTGCACCTACTATTGCCACATCATACATAAATATCCCTCCTAAAACAGTGTAATAAAAAAACCAACCGACCGATTTTTGATACAATTAGCCTTCTGCGGCTAACTTATAGTCAACTGATACGGCAGTTGGTAGAAACATTCAACCATTACTTGAATTTATATATGTTTAAGCCAATAGCAATTGTATATTATATATTTCATTATGTCAATAAGCAAAATACTAAGAAAAAAAGACCGCTTAACGCGGTCTTTAATATATTTATTATTTATTACATCATTTCTACAAATGACTGAACTCTTGTCCTAATCTGCTCAAGTGACTCTGACTGCTGGTCAATTTCAATTTTAAGATTCTTAACATTAGCTTTTTCAAAGTCCTCAAGTAAAATTGGATAGTCATACTCTTCTGGGTCACAGAATTTCATCATGCACACGATAACAGCGTCAGCTCCGTGCTCTTTAACAAGGTCAACAATGAATTTTCCTCTTGGTTTGTCACGGTCGATAGCAAGAGGGCAAGCTGTAATGTTCTGCCACTGTCTTGCAAGTCTGTATAATGGGTCATTGCCAGATGGTACATCTGTACGGAACTGTCTTGATTCCTGAGCAAGGTCGTCAGCTACAACTGCAATGCCAAATTCCTCGAAAATGTTGAGGAGTTCGTCTGGCTCAGCCTGAATACCTGTAAGAACAACTTTTTTGCCTTTGAAAGGCACAACCGGCTGCTGCATAAGCTCGCAGATAAGCTCTCTAACTACCTTTGTATGTTCAGCTTTATCCATAAACTGTCTTGCCTTAATAACAGCATGACGTTTAACAGGTGTTATTATCTGCGGATACATAGCTGCAACATCGGAGAATAATCTCATTACAGCACGGTTTTCGTTGTAAACATCAATAGCAGCATTAATAGCATCGTCTGTAATTGTAATGCCGAGTATTTCCTCAAGCTTTGTTTTAATGCATTTGTATTCTTCTACCATATAAATGTTTGAAGCTTCCATATCTCTGTTCTGAGAATGAGCAAACTGTATTATAGGTGATTTGCTTTTCCATTTCTGACCAAAGCATTTAAGTGTGTCGCAAGGTGAAGAAATAATTACGGCAGCAAGGTCATCGTATGTACCGTTTAACTCAAGCTCCATAATTGACTGCATTATAGAACAAGCAAAAGCAGGAAGGTTTGTAGTAGCTTTTAAAATCTGTTTTTTTGTAGCACCCCAAATTCCCATTGGAAGATAGCCTGTAGCATAAGCGATTTCTTCAGGAGCGTAAACAGGGAGAATACCTATAGCGCCTTTACCTGTTTTAGCCTTAAAATCCTCCATTGCTTTTCTTGGATTTTTAGAAATAGCATCCAGCTGTGATAATATTGTATCTATTTTACTCATTAATAACGCCTCCTCTAAATTTCAAATCAAGCATTCTGATTTTCGGCATTTGCCATGTTCTGCTCCATAACCTCTGAAAGAGCCTCAACTCTTGTATCAAACTGAGCTTCTGAGAAGTTACGAGGGTCAGTCTGGTCGCCGTCGAAACTTGCAAAAGGAGTCTTTGTTCTATCTCTTACCATCTCAGCCATTTCTACATTCATAATAGCCATGTTCTTGCAGCTTCTGTTGTTGTGGTAAAGTATACCTGTGCATTTTGTGTTTTCCATAACACCGCTGAGTACGTCAACACGTCTTTCAAGGCTTGTGTTATAGTAGCAGCCGATATAACCTGCAGCCATAGCTTTAAGGTCGCCCGGCTCATAATGAATTGACCATGCGCTTGGATATGTTGAACCAACCATATTTGAGCCAAGAGCTTTAAGTGCTTTATATGTGTGTGAAAGATACGGCCATACAGCAATTCCTTCCCACGCAATACGTGTTTTCTCTCCGCCTTTGAAAGCGTCGATACCTGCGTCAGCCTTCTCCTGAAGCTCATTTGCAAGTGTAGTAAATGTGTCTTCTGAAGCGTAGTCTGAACGAGCGCATACGATAAGAGCCATGAAATTGAATATATCAAAACCATTAAGAGGTGAAGGAACTATTGAAGCCATTCCCATAGCTTTATCCCATGCAGCTATTGAACGCTGTGTCTGTTCCTGAACTTTAATAAAGTTCTCATAATCAAACGGTCTTCCGCAAAGGTCTTCAATCTGTTTAATTGCTCTCTTGAACTGAGCCTCAACATAATCAATTGAATGCTGAGGAATTGGCCACTGATGAACATAAGGAACATCAATTATGATATAAGGAACTTTAAGTGTTACTGCAAGATTCTCATACCATTTAAGAAGAACTTCGCATATATTGTTGCAAATAATGATAATATCAGGAAGCGGAATTCTTGGTATTTTAAGTTCATCAAGTTTTGCAAGAGCTTCCGGTGTTTTTCCTGTAACTTTTTCCTCAACAAGGAGATCCATATAAGCAAGGTTAATTCTTGAATATGAACAGTTGTCCATTGTATAGCCTTTTCTTTCTGCTAACTCAAGAATTTCAAGAGCGCCGTGCTTTGCGCCTACGGCAGCAGCATGGTTTTCAGGGTAAACAATATGTATGCCCATTGCCCTGAAGAACTCTGATGGGGCTATTGAGCTTGACCAGCATACAAATTCCCCTTTATCATGAGCAGCCATTGCGTCATCATAAAACTTCTGAGTATAATAGCCTAATTTTTGTTTTGCGTTCATACCTTCTGTTTCAGTCATCTAAATCCCTCTTTCCTTTAATTTAATGCTTATTAGCTTCATCATAAGCGAACAAAGCAGCTCCAAGAGCGCCTGTAATCTGCGGATTAGGAGCCACTATAACCGGTCTCCTCAACTCTCTGCTGATTGCACGGACAACTCCGGCGTTTTGCGCAACTCCACCGCCCATAACTATATCGTCCTCAAGACCTGTCCTGTAGGCCAGACCACAGGCCTTGCTGGCAACTGATGCATGAATACCCGCTATAATGTTTTCTTTTGGAACATTATTTGAAAGGTGTGATATTACTTCGGATTCGGCAAAAACAGTACATGTGCTGCTTACATTTACAACCTCTGTAGCGCGGCTGTCGTATTCTGCCATCTGAGTAATATCTATTTCAAGTACTCTTGCCATAACCTCAAGAAATCTTCCTGTGCCAGCGGCGCATTTGTCGTTCATAAAGAACTGGCTTACCATGCCGTTATTGTCAAGACGAATAGCCTTGGCATCCTGTCCGCCGATATCAATAATTGTTCTTGCTGTAGGCACAAGGTGGAAAATACCTTTGGCATGGCAGCTGATTTCGCTAATCTGTTTATCAGCTTTTTCAAAAGCATATCTTCCGTAGCCTGTAGCTACAATTTTTTTCATATCATCAAGTGTAAGGTTGACTTTTCCTAAAGCCTCGTCAAGTGCTCTTGATGGACCTGATGAACCGGTACCAACCTGTACTACGCTGGAAGATACGATGTTTTTGTCCTCATCAAGTATTACAACCTTAGATGAGGCAGACCCAACATCCAAACCTAACACATACATTTTGAGTTCCTCCTTAAAATATTAGCAAATCAATGAACAAAGCAAATCTTTGACATCAATTTAACTAAAAAGTAAAATAACTTTTGCATGCCATTATTATATCGTCTACCAAAGAAAAAATCAATACTAAAGAATAAATATTTACTTTTGCAGAAAGTTCAGCATAATTAAATGTTTTTAAACGCTGAACGCCCCAATTTCGTGTCCGTTGCAGGCGTACAGAATATTTATTGAAATCGTTGAAATATTTTTTTAAAATTTTTAATATTTATTTCATCTTTAGTTGAAAATTTATATATATTGCACAAGCGCAATATGCAAACTTATGTTTGATTAAGTCCATTAGTTACATTATAAAAAATATAATTATAAATATTAAAAAATGAAGATTTTTATTACTTATTTTTAAGTCTTTAGGCTTAGTAAATTAATTTTCAACAAGTAATTTCCTCAAATGCGTATTTTTTTTACTATATTAATATTTCATAAAAAAACTTAACATTCTGTAAAGTGCGGTTATTTGAATAAACACACTTTTTTGTTAATTTTTTATCTATTTTTCAACCGTAAATTTGCTTAAAACCCATTGTTATTAAATTCAATTAAAAATGCAGGTTTTAGCAAAGCAAATCCGGCATAAAAAAATAAAAAACTCTCTTAAAATGTTTATTTTTCAATATAATTTTTAATTAAAGCTTGTTTACAAATTATAGTATTACTATTGTTTTGATATGCATATAAAACCGGCAATAGTTAATTTTTAAAATTATTATTCTTTATTTTATTTAATTTTACATAAAAAGATTGTTATATTTTTTTCCAACAATATTATTAAAATAAATATAAAAACAAACCGCTGCTTACAATAAACCAAGGCACATAAAATTTAAAAAACATAAGCAGACTGTTTATAATATCTATATGATATTTTTTTAATTTCAAAATATCTCTAAAAGTTATTACAATAAATTCACATTAGTTTTTACCTTATAAGATATACGCAGTTCTTAAAAACACGCGTTTCAGTATATATTTTTATATTAAAAAAACCGAAAGATACTATCTTTCGGTTTAAAACTGCGGACAGTGGGAATCGAACCCACACTATGTCACCATAACCAGATTTTGAGTCTGGCGCGTCTGCCAGTTCCGCCATGTCCGCACAACAAATTCATTTTAACACAAAGTCGTTTTAAAATCAACTAAAAATTAGCATAAAGCAAAAAAGCCGCGGTTTAAGCCGCGGCACAATAATTATTAATTGTTTACACGACCAAGATACTCGCCTGTTCTTGTATCAATTTTGATAATTTCTCCCTGATTGATGAAAAGCGGTACATTTACAGTAGCACCTGTTTCAACAGTTGCAGGTTTTGTAGCGCCCTGAGCTGTGTTTCCGGCAAAGCCAGGCTCTGTTTCTGTAATTTCAAGCTCAACAAAAAGCGGCGGCTCAATACCAAATACTTCACCTTCGTATGAAAGTATTTTAACCATTTCATTTTCTTTAACAAATTTAAGTGTATCACCAATTTCAGCAGCATTAACGGCAATCTGCTCAAAGTTTTCAGTATTCATAAAATAATAAAGGTCTCCGTCGTTATAAAGGTACTGCATATCAAGTCTGTCAATGTGAGCTCTTGGCATTTTTTCAGTTGGTCTGAATGTCTTTTCAACTACGCTGCCTGTTTTGAGATTTTTAATTTTTGTACGAACAAAAGCTGCTCCTTTGCCAGGTTTTACATGCTGAAACTCAAGAACAACATATATATCGCCATCATACTCAATAGTAGCGCCGTTTCTAAATTCACTTGCAGATATCATTAAAAATCCTCCTTAATTATATACATATCTATCTTGTATAGTTTAAAATAAAATATGCCATTTCGCAATAGATTTTTTAAAAAAAATCACTTAAACATCATTTTAAGTGCTGTAATGGCAAGAATATACCCATTTTCACCAAAACCGCACATCTGACCTATGCACGCCGGGGCTGTTACTGATTTGTGCCTGAATTCATCTCTGGTATGTATGTTTGAAATATGCACTTCAATAGTCGGTATCTGTACAGAGGCAATCGCATCACGTATAGCATAACTGTAATGTGTATATGCCCCTGGATTAATTACAATACCGTCTACATTATCATAATAGCACTTTTGAAGTTTATCTATAATCGCGCCTTCATAATTGGACTGGAATATATCAATTTCAAAACCCATTTTCCGGGCTTCTTCCATTATACGGTTATTAATATCATCAAGAGTTCTTGTACCGTATATACCTTTTTCACGTATACCTGTAAAATTAAGGTTAGGTCCATGAATGACGCATATTTTTCTCATAAGAATATCCTCCAGACTTTTAAGTATTTTATCTGTTACACGGCTTACAGTATCACCTGCAACAAATACCGTAATATCAGCCAAGCTTTCATAAACCGGTATTCTTTCGTTCATGAGCTTGGTTATTTTTTCCATTTTATCGCCGCCCCTAAGAAGAGGTCTGTCGTTATCGTTTCCTATGTTTCTGAAAATATGCTCCGGAGTTGCTTTAAGATAAACAATTACGCTGTTTTTCTTTAAAAGATGCATATTTTCCTCGTTTTTAATTATACCGCCGCCGGTTGAAATAATGTATCCCGTTTTATCCGCCAGCTCACGGCATACATCTGTTTCCAAATTTCTGAAATATTTCTCGCCTTTAGAAGCGAATATATCAGATATGCCCATGCCGGTTTTGTTTTCTATATATTTATCCGTATCTATAAACGGACATTTTAGCCTGCGGCTTATTTTTTTACCGAAAGTAGTTTTGCCGCAGCCCATAAAACCAATAAAAACTACATTTTTATTTAATCTCATTTCTTTTTACCGCCTTTTTGCCGCCTTTTAAAAAATACTCAGATAAAGCGTCTTTTATTTCAAGGGCTGTTTCGTCACTTACAGAAATATCATGCCATATTTCGTAAGACGCTATCCCCTGATAAATAAGCATGTCAAAACCGTTTACGCACTTACAGCCGTATTTTTTGGCGTCATTTAAAAACTTAGTTTCCCACGGAATATAAATTACATCAAACACCGCGTTTATATCTTTAAAAAAGCCGCTCTCTTTAACAGGAGATTCCCAAACGCCCTCGCCCATTCCTACAGATGTTGCATTTATTACTATATCAGGCTTTTCGTATGTATACATATCATCAAATGATATAACATCAGTTTCACCGCTGTAAAAAGAAGATATGTGTTTTCTTAAAGCTTCGGCTTTTTCATTTGTTCTGTTTACAAAAACTATTTTTTCAGCTCCCAGCTGGCTAAGGAGCACAGCTGCTGAGTTTGCCGCGCCGCCCGCACCAATAAGCATTGTTTTTTTGCCTTTTACATCAATTTTATTAATGTAAAAGCTTTTTTTCAGACCTAAAATATCTGTATTATAGCCTTTAAATCCGTTTTCAGTGCGTTTAAGCGTATTTACAGCCCCAACTTTTTCAGCTGTATCATCAATACAGCATAAATAGTTCATAACAGATATTTTATGCGGAACTGTTACATTAAGCCCCTCAAAGCCGAGAGCATACAGACCCTCAACAGCTTTCTGCATATCTTTTTCGTCTACTCTAAAAGGTACATAAACTCCGTTAAAACCCATTTTTTGAAGTATAGTATTTTGGAGCACAGGCGAAAAGCTGTGTTCTATAGGGTTGCCTATTATTCCGTATGGCTTTGTATGACCATTATAAAAATCAAATATATTCATTTTTAAATTCCTGCCCTTTTTTTATAAATTTTAAGTACAATTTTTTCAGCTCCGCGCTTTACTTTGGTAATGAGCTGGTCGCGGCTGCATATAGGTTCAGTATAAACAGCAAGAATTCCCGCCCTGTGGGCACAGTACATATCTGTAAATACCTGATCCCCTACAATAGCTGATGTGTATTTAGTTTCACCAAGCTTTCTGATAACCTGTCTGAGCTTCTTAATTCCAGGTTTGCCCGCTTTCCAAACGGCATGGGCTTTTAAAGGTCTGTTGAAAAGCTCTACTCTTTTTTTGTTGTTATTAGAAAGAAGGCATACTTTAAAGCCCTCTTCCTTTAATTTACCGAAAAAGCCAGCTGTTTTTTCATCAGGCACAGCAACATCAAAAGGCGCCACTGTATTGTCTATATCAAAAAAAAGAGTATTTATCCCTCTTTTTTTTAAATCGTCCAAAGGCAAATCAAATATAGATTTTATGTATATATCCGGAAAAAACATCTCAAGCATATAATCTCTCCTTTATCAGTAAAAATTATATCAACATTGTTATTTCAGGTCAACATTATTCATTTTCCTTTTAAATAAGGCAAATACGCCATATAAATACTCACATTGTATTATTAACAAAACAGCAATGCATGACAAAAAAACATCAATAAAAATTTTTTCAGTAAAAATCAACATAATACAATTTGTAAGCAAGTGGAATAAAGCAGCAAAAATGTACAAAATTGACACAATCAATACATTTTTAAAATTTTATATGTTGTTATATTTAATAAAATTTAATATTTAATTAAATTAAATATTATATATTATATATAAATACATCATCTTACTATATCGTACATATAACTTTTATTTGACCGAAATATTAATTAGTGTTACTATTAATTTGTAATTTTTAATCTATTTTTAAGGGGGAGATTTTAATGAAAAAGTCTACAGCTTCAAAAATAGCTGCCGGAACTTTATCTGCTGTAATGGTTCTTGGCTGCTCACCGTTTGCTATGGCAGGCGAATACGTTGTAAAGCCGGGGGATTATTTATCCAAAATAGCTCCGCAATTTAATACCACATGGAGAGTTTTGGCAGAAATGAATAATCTTTCCAATCCTGACCTTATTTTCCCAGACCAAGTGCTTCAGGTTCCTGATGTTAAAGCACCGGAGGAAACTGCTCCTGTTGCTGAAGAACCGTCAACTCCTGTTGTTGAAGAGCCATCAACTCCTGTTGTTGAGGAACCGTCAACTCCTGTAGCTGAAGAAACTGAGGAAGTTAAGGCAGAACTTACAAACCTTACAGTAGAAGACATTACATTAACAGGAAATACCATTACTCCGGAATTTACTCCTGAAGGAAAACAGTATACATTTAATGTCCAGAGTGATATTTATGCAGTTAAAGTAACGCCTGAAGCTCCTGAAGGCGCTACTGTTACAGTTGCAGGCGAAGAAGTTAACGCCGGTGAAAGCGCTGTAATTAATCTCAGCCAGGAGTATGCCGACTATGATGTAGAGCTTTCAACTGATGTTGATATAGTAGTTACAGCAGGCGACAACACAAATACTTACAAGTTAACAATCGTAAGAGCATGCGATACAGACACATATAATTTATTCAGCATAGAAACATATAAAGACGAAGCTACAGGCGAAGAAATTCCTTATGCTCTCTATGTTCCAACAAATTATGACCCTGATAAAGAATATCCAATAGTATTCGCTCTCCACGGCTCAGGTCAGAGAAGCCAGAGCACTGATATGGTACTTAAAAGATACCAGATGGCTACTGTTTGGGCTAAGGATTCAGAAGCAGGCATTAACGAATGTATAGTACTTGCTCCTCACTGCGCTACAGCAGACGAAAATGAAAACTGGACAACTCTTATGAAATACAGAGCCGGCACTTATGATAACTCATTTGACGCTGAGCCAAAGCTTGAAGCCGCTTATAACCTTTTACTTAGAGTAATGGATGAATATTCAGTAGACAGAAACAGAGTTTACATGACAGGTCTTTCAGCAGGCGGTTTTGCTACATACACACTTGCTATAGAGCACCCAGAAACATTCGCCGCTATAGTTCCAGATGCAGCAGGCGCTGACCCTGAAAAAGTTTCAGCTCTTAAAGGAATGCCTATTTGGATATTCCATGCAGCTGACGACCCTACAGTAGACCCTGACGAGTACCTTTACCCAACACTTGAAGCTCTTGACGCTGCCGGCGTAGAATACAAATCAACAATCTATCCTGAAGGCGCAATATTTGCTCCTTCTGCCCACTTCTCATGGGACGCTTGCTATGCTAATAAAGAAATGAGAGACTGGGTATTTGCTCAGACAAAATAAAAATTAAATATATAAAATAATTTTAACCCCGTTAATACATCTTAAACATGTTTAACGGGGCTGTTTTTGTTAGTGAGCAATAGTTTGAAAGTAATTTTGAAAATTTCAAAACTATTATTATATATTAAATATCAAATCAACTTAACATAAAAGCAGCAGTGTTTTTAATATCACCGCTGCTTTTAATTAAATTATTAAATATTAATATCTATAGGTTTAAGATTCCAAATTTCATCGGCATATTCTTTTATTGTCCTGTCTGAGCTGAATTTGCCGCTCATGGCAATATTCATAAGCGCCATTTGCGCCCAAAGTTTTTTATTGTTGTATGCCTTGTCTATTTTCTCATGGGCAACACAATAGTCTTCAAAATCAGCAAGAACAAAGTATTCATCAGCTCTTGAGCCGTTTAAACCGTTTAAAAGCGACTCGTATATATCTCTGAAAAGCTCTGTATTACTGTCGAACGTGCCGTTTATAAGGCAAGTAAGCGCCATCCTTGCACCTTGGTTTATATTATATACCTCCCATGGGTCATAAGAGTTATTGGAGTACTTTTCAATTACATCCTCAGCTTTTAAGCCGAATATAAATATATTATCGTCGCCTACTTCTTCTTTTATTTCAACATTCGCTCCGTCAAGAGTACCTATTGTTACGGCGCCGTTAAGCATAAACTTCATATTGCCGGTACCGGAGGCTTCCTTGCCGGCAGTTGAAATCTGCTCGCTTATATCAGCGGCAGGTATAAGTTTTTCAGCCAACGTAACCCTGTAGTTTTCCATAAACACAACTTTAATTTTATCATTTATTGTTTTGTCGTTATTAACCACATCAGCCACAGAATTTATAAGCTTAATAATAAGCTTTGCCATTTTGTAGCTTGCGGCGCTTTTGGCTCCGAATATATATGTCCTTGGCGCAATGTCAAGTCCCGGATTGACTTTAAGGCAGTTATAAAGATATATAATATGCAGTACATTAAGGAGCTGCCTTTTATATTCATGCAGTCTTTTAACCTGTATGTCAAATATTGAGTCAGGATTAATTTCAATGCCTTTTGTCCTTTTTATATATTCGGCAAGGTCTTTTTTGTTTTCTCTTTTAACTTCCATTAATTTATTAAGGAAATCCTCATCATTGACATAAGTCTTTAACTCTTTAAGCTTCGGCAAGTCTGTAATCCAGCCGCTGCCTATTTTATCTGTAATAAGCTCAGCAAGGCGCGGATTTGCATGTAGGAGCCATCTTCTTTGGGTTATGCCGTTTGTTTTGTTATTAAACTTTTCAGGGTAAAGTGTATAAAAATCATGAAGCTCTTTTTTTTCAAGTATTTCAGTATGAAGTTTTGCAACACCGTTTACACTATGGCTTCCAACAATTGCAAGGTACGCCATTCTTATCTGACCGTCGGCAATTATAGCCATATTACGTATTTTGCTGCTGTCGTTTCCGTACTTTTCCAAAAGTTTAAGGCAAAAACGCCTGTTTATTTCCTCCACTATCTGATAAATTCTTGGCAGAAGCCTGCTGAAAAGTTCCATAGGCCACTTTTCAAGAGCTTCACTCATAATTGTATGGTTTGTATAGCCGCATACTTTTTTTGTTATCTCCCACGCGTCATCCCACGGAATATCATTTTCATCAACCAATACCCTCATAAGCTCTGCAACAGCAACAGTAGGATGTGTGTCATTAAGCTGGAAAGCAACTTTTTCCGGCAGAAGCGAAAAGTCGCTGTGGCGGCTCTTAAATCTGTCAATAACCCTTTGTACTGTAGCCGATATAAAGAAATACTGCTGTTTAAGCCTAAGCTCTTTGCCTGAATAATGCTCGTCAGCCGGATAAAGCACTTCGGTTATTGTATGGGCAAGATTCTGCTCCTCAAGAGCTTTCTGATAATTTCCTTCATTAAAAGATTTAAGGTCGAAATTATTTTTAGGTCTTGCATCCCAAAGCCTTAAAGTATTTACTGTATTTGTGCCATAGCCTACAACAGGGTAGTCATAAGGCACCGCCATTACCGACTGATAGTTTTCCTGAACAAAGCGGTACTCACCGTTGCCTTTAGGCACAGCCTTTACATTGCCGCCGAATTTAACCTCTACAGAATATTCACTTCTTTTAAGCCCCCATGAATCACCGTTTTCGAGCCAGTTGTCAGGCCGCTCTACTTGATATCCGTTTTCTATAACCTGTTCAAATATGCCATAATGATACCTTATGCCACAGCCGTAGGCTGGAAGTCTCATTGTGGAAAGGGAATCCAGAAAACAAGCCGCCAAACGACCTAAACCGCCGTTTCCAAGACCCGGGTCAGGCTCCGCCTCTTCTATAAGATTATAATCTATTCCCAATTCTTTAAAAGCCTGTTTTATAGGTTCTATAATAGAAAGATTTATTATGCTGTTTCCTAAGAAACGACCCATAAGAAATTCCATTGAAAGATAATAAACAAGCTTTACGTCTTTTTCGTAATACATATCATGAGTTTTCATCCAAATATCGTTTACTATATCCCTTACGGCAAAAACTGTAGCTTGGTAAATATCCTCAGGCGTCGCATTTTCAACTGTTTTGCGTGTCATGGTTCTAAGGTTATCCACAACCATTTCTTTAAACCTGTCTTTAGATATATTTATACTGTTCATCAATTACGCTCCTTACATTAAATTACATAAAATTACTTTTCACCCAACGCATTAAGCTTATCTGCTTGGTCATTTGCTGTAAGAACATCTATTATATCGTCTAAATCGCCATTCATAACAGCGTCTATTTTATGAAGTGTTAAGCCTGCCCTGTGGTCTGTAACACGGCCTTGCGGAAAATTATAAGTCCGTATTTTCTCGCTTCTGTCGCCTGTGCCCACCTGCTGACGGCGTTTTTCGCTTATAGCGCTGTCGTGTTTTTCCTGCTCTAATTTATAAAGTCTTGCGTAAAGCACTTTAAGAGCTTTATCCTTATTTTTGAGCTGGCTTTTTTCATCTTGACATGAAACAACTATTCCTGTTGGTATATGGGTAACTCTAACGGCTGAATCAGTAGTATTTACGCACTGTCCGCCGTTTCCTGAAGCTCTGAAAACATCTATTCTTACATCGTTCATATCTATATTTACATCTACCTTATCAGCTTCAGGCAGTACGGCGACTGTAGCCGTTGATGTATGGATACGGCCGCCGGATTCTGTTGAAGGCACTCTCTGAACACGGTGCACACCGCTTTCAAATTTAAAACGTGAGTATGCGCCCTGACCTGTTACCATAAAAACGATTTCTTTAAAACCGCCTAAATCGCTTTCATTAGCCGACATTATTTCTGTTTTCCATCTTCTGCCCTCAGCGTATCTTACATACATTCTAAATAAATCACCGGCAAATATGGCTGCCTCATCGCCGCCTGCTCCTGCGCGTATTTCTATAATTACGTTTTTGCTGTCATTCGGGTCTTTAGGCAGAAGAAGTATTTTAAGTTCTTCTTTAAGATGAGATATTTTTTCTTTCTCAGCATTAAGTTCTTCTTTTAAAAGCTCTTTAAATTCATCGTCAGATGTTTCTTTTAAAAGCTCATTAGCCTCTTCAGCTGCTTTAACGGCAGATTTATATTCCCTGTATTTTTCAACAACCGGACCTATGGCGCTGTATTCCTTCATAATTTTCCGCCATTTTTCCTGATCAGTTATTATATCCGGGTCGTTAACCTGTTCGCCCAGTTCGATATATGTTCTTTCAAGTTCATCTATATGGTCAAATAACATCTGTACCTCTCCGTTTAAATCCAAATACTACTCTGTCAAGTCCCGCATAGTCCTTTACTATTTTTATTCCATCAAAACCAAAATGCGTCATTATTTTTTTTAAGTCCTCCCCTTGATTACAGCCTATTTCAAAAAACAAATATCCGCCATCTGCCAAATATTCCAAACTGTCTTCTGTTATTCTTCTGTAAAAATCAAGACCATCCATACCTCCGTCAAGGGCAGCCAAAGGCTCATTATCACGCACTTCGCGCATTAAACCGTTTATTTCACCAGTCGGTATATACGGCGGATTAGAAACAACTGCATCAAACTTTAAGCTTTTATCAACATTTTGGAATAAATCTCCCTGTATAAAGCATATTTTATCCAATATATTATTATACTCAGCATTTTTTACTGCCGTTTTTAAAGCGCTTTGGCTTATGTCGCATGCTGTAACGCTTTTAATGCCGTTAAGTGCAAGGCTCACAGCTATACAGCCGCTTCCTGTGCACATATCCATAATACTTTTAAAATTTTCTTTTTCTGATGTTTTAAGTACTGTTTCAACCAGCACTTCAGTATCCGGTCTTGGTATAAGCACGCTTTTATTTACAAAAAACTCGTATCCCATAAATTCGCATCTGCCTAATATATACTGGGTTGGAACGCCTTTTTTACGCTTTAAAACCATTGAATTAAAAAGTTCTTCTTCTTTTTCCGTAAGCAATTTATCGCCGTTTGTAAGCACAGAGGTTTTAGACATATCCGCCGCGCTCATCATAAAAAGCTCAGCATCAAGTTTATATTCACCTGCGCCGCTTTCTTTAAGTTCTTTTTTAGCCCTGAAGAGCGCTTCTTTAACAGTCTTATTCCGGCTCATCCTCAAGCACTCCCTTCATAGCAGCTATAGCGGCTTCAATCTGGCTTGCGTCAGGTTCAGCTGTTGTTATTTTCTGAAGGCAAAGTCCAGGAGCGCTTACTATTTTAACCAAAGGCGACTCACTTCTTCCAGCCCATTTTATAATCTCATAAGAAATGCCCGCAACAACCGGCACAAGAAGTATTCTGCTTATAAGCCTGAGCCAAATAGTGTCTGTTCTTAAAAAAAAGAACACAACCATGCTTACAATCATAACTATAAGAAGAAAACTTGTTCCGCACCTTTTATGGAGTCTTGTGTGTTTTTTCACATTTTCAACAGTAAGTTCTTCTTCATGCTCAAAGCAGTTTATGGTTTTATGTTCAGCGCCGTGATACTGAAAAACTCGATGTATTTCTTTCATTCTTGAAATAAGGAAAAGATAAAGCAGAAATATGCCTATTCTTATTAAACCTTCAACAATGCTTAACGCCCACGTTCCAGGAAGCACCGGTCTGAAAATACTGCCTATAAAAACCGGCAGCACAAAAAACAGACCTATTGAAAAAACAAGGGAAACAGCCACGCTGAAATAAATAAGTATATCTGCAAATTTATCGCCGAATTTATCCTGTAAAAAAAGCTCA
Organism: uncultured Clostridia bacterium; assembly: GCA_944383885.1. Taxonomy (GTDB): domain Bacteria; phylum Bacillota; class Clostridia; order Lachnospirales; family Anaerotignaceae; genus Neoanaerotignum_A. The sequence continues at coordinate 56,057 of CALWRF010000038.1, forward strand.
AACTTGCTTGGCTCCACGCCTTCATCATCTTCAAGACCGGCTAACTGTGCCGAGCGCATTATGATTTTAACTCCTATAATAAGGGATTGGACAAAAGCCGCCACCCCTCTGAAAATTGGGTATTTGAATATTTTATGCCGGCTGAATATATCATTTATAGGTTCTTTTTCTATGCACAGCTCGCCTTGAGGTGTTCTTACTGCCATAGCGTACATTTTTTTGCCGCGCATCATAACACCCTCTATTACAGCCTGACCGCCGATATTAGTTCTTTTCAAGCTTAAATCACCGTCCTTACATATATGAAAAAAGGGGGTTGGACCTTTCGCCTACCCCCTTAAATTTAAAATTAGTTTCTGCCGTACTTTTTGTTGAACTTTTCTACTCTACCGCCAGCCTCAACAAGAAGCTTCTGGCTGCCTGTATAAAATGGATGGCACTTTGAGCAAACCTCGACTCTTATTTCTTCTTTTGTTGAGCCTGTAACAAACTCATTACCGCAGTTGCATTTTACCTTGCACTGATAATAATTTGGATGTATATCCTTTTTCATTTCTTTCACTCCTTAATTTACGTTGATCAATAATTACGTTCATTATTTATAGACAACGGAAGTATTATATCATAGTAATTTTCAACATGCAACAGCAAAATTCAATTTAATTACCTTATAATACTCAATTTTTAATAAGCGGAACAGTCCTTACAAATTCCTTATTATTTTTTGTTTTACGCATAAGCTCTATCAAATATTCCGTGCTTTCTGTAACATTAGCTGATGATGTAAGGCGCCGTATTTTATAAACAGCTTCCATTTCTTCTTTTGTAAGCAGCTTATCATCCCTGCGCGTACCTGATTTATTAATATCTATAGCCGGGAATATACGCCTTTCGGCAAGTTTTCTGTCCAGCACAAGTTCCATATTGCCAGTACCTTTAAACTCTTCAAAAACAACATCGTCCATTTTGCTGCCTGTTTCTATAAGCGCTGTGGCAAGTATGGTAAGGCTTCCGCCGTTTTCTATATTTCTGGCAGCACCAAAGAATTTCTTAGGCATATAAAGCGCCGCCGGGTCAAGACCGCCTGAAAGAGTTCTTCCGCTTGGTGTTGTAGTAAGGTTATATGCCCTTGCAAGCCTTGTAATGCTGTCAAGAAGTATAACAATATCTTTTCCCTGTTCAACAAGTCTTTTGCCTCTTTCAAGAACCATTTCTGCAACTCTTTTATGGTGTTCTGGCTGCTCATCAAATGTTGAATAAACAATTTCAACATTTTCGCCCTGAATTGAGCGCTGTATGTCTGTTACTTCCTCAGGTCTTTCATCTATGAGCAGTACAATAAGATTAAGATTTGGGTGGTTTTTAACAATAGAATTAGCCATTTGTTTAAGAAGTGTTGTTTTGCCGACTTTAGGCTGGGCAACTATCATTCCTCTCTGCCCCTTGCCTATAGGCGCCATAAGGTCTATAATCCTGCCGGAAATTTCTTCCTGACGTGTTTCAAGTGTAAGCCTTTCAGTAGGGTAAATAGGTGTTAAATCCTCAAAATTGGGTCTGCGTATAGACTTATCCGGCGTATCGCCGTTTACACTTTTTACATACAAAAGCGCGTTGAACTTTTCATTATCTTTAGAAGCCCGGACATATCCCGTTACCAAATCGCCTGTTTTAATATTAAAACGCCGTATTTGTGACTGAGAAATATAAATATCACCTGTGCCCGGCAGAAAATTTTCTGTTCTTAAAAATCCGTATCCGTCAGCCATTACTTCAAGAACGCCTTCCTGAACAATTTCGTTTTCAGCCGGCTCTCTTTGTTCTTTGCTGAAAAATGTATGCTGAGAAATGTTATGCTGCGTATCTGGAAGTTCAGCTTTATGGTTTTGAACGCTTTCATCTTTTTCATTATACTCATTTAAAGCCGGTTCCTTTTTTTCATCACTTGGCTGCAAAGCATTATTTTTAATTTCGGAATCAGAAGATTTTGTTTTTTCATCTGATTTTTCACCCTTTTTAAATTCCTTTTCCGCATCCTGTTCTTTTAAAGCGGCATTTATTTTTTCTATAAGCACGCTTTTTTTCATAGATGCCGCTCCCTTAATATTTAATTGTTTAGCTATTTCTTTTAATTTCACAAGGGTGTTTTGTTCCGATACTTCCTGCATCTTTAACCTCCAAATTTAATTTTTAGGTATTTTAAGCACTTGACCTATCTGCAAGCTTGAGTTTTCAGTAAGTCCGTTTGCTTCAAGAATTCTCATATAACCGGAGTAATTGCCGTAAACTTTATCGCTTATGCCGCTTAAAGTATCTCCGGCAACTACAGTATATGTATCATACTGCTCATCGTCTGCTGAGGCGCCTGCGCCTTCGCCGCCTTCAGTTCCTTCTGTTCCGCCAGATGCTTCATTTTCATCCTGCGGCTCATCTAAAAGCGATATGCCGTTTTCAGTAAGCTTTTCCTGTAGAGAAACAATCTCAAGCTTAAGTTCTTCATTATTTTCCTGAAGCTGGGTATAATCTGCAACTTTCTGTTCGGCTTCCTCAACTTTAGCTGACAGCATTAAATTGCGCACAAAAAGAAAAACTATTATAATAGCAACTATGCCGCAAACAGCTATTATCCCTTTATCCATCTTTCCCCTTTTTTCTGAGCGCATGCCATTGTTCCTTCTCGGCGCCTCAAAAAATTCATTAAGGTCAGCTTTATTTTTATATGATTTTTTTCTCTGCTCCAGTTCCCCGTTGTGAGAAGGACGGTTTTGCTTTCTAATATTTAAAGCCGCCTGTTTGCGTTTAGCCCTTTTTTCCTCTGTAAACTTTTTCTTTAAGTCATCAAACTCAGATTTTTCTTCTTCATTAAACATTTCATGCTGTTTAATTTCCGCTGTGTTTTCCGGTCTTCTTTCCCGTCTTTCTGTTTTTTCCTGCCTTTCCTGTTTTTCATGCTTTTCATCTTCTGTTTCTTCTACAAAAGACATTTTTTCCCTGCTTTCAGGTTTATTATTAACAGGGAAATTCCTTTTATATTCCTTTTTAGGAGCTTTATGGCGCACTACCTGAACAAGCTCAACATCATCATCAAATGAAAAATCGTCCTCAGCCTTTTGTTTATGCTTCTTTTCCTCTTTCCTTACCGTCTGGGCTATGTCATCAATATCGTCATCTATCTCAGGAACAAAAATCTCACTTTCTTCCGATATATCTTTTGCTGCACCAGCCTCTTTTGTTTTAAATGTTTTTTTTGTATCTGCTGAGCTGCCATCTATTGTATCGTTAATATTTGTACTGTTTCTTTGAACACGTGTTTTAGAGAAAAGTTCTTCCTTTGTCTCATTGGCTTTAAGCCTTTGGGACTGCTCACGGTTTCTGAGCGGATTGCTGTTCATTAATATCTGCACAACTTCTTTTGGATAATCACTGTATATATCATCAGTTTTATGTTCCTCTTTAACTGTTTCTTCTTTATGCTCATTATTTTCAGCACTGCCATTATCTGGGTCATTATTTTTATCCAATATATCCTTATCCATATTATCCTCCTGTATTAAAAATTATTACAGAAATCATACCCCTTTTTTGCATACCAGTCTTATCTTATCATTTTATATTCTACTTTAAGGCATGTCAACCAATATAAAGTACTAAAAACAATTAAAATGTTGATTTTAGTGTAATTAAATCAAAAATTGTCATAAAAGCGTAATAAATTAATTATTTATAAAAATCAGGATATGTTAAGAAAGCTAACATAAATTCAAAAACTTAAAATAGAAAATAAGTTAGAAATAAGTTAGGAAAAAGTTAGGAATAAGTTGAGAATAAGCTATTAAGGTTAGTAAAAGTTCTTAAAATATTAAAGAAAGTCATAAAAAGTTACAAAAAGTTGGGAATATTTAGAAAGTTAAAATAAATAAAAGGCGTAAAAAATGAGTTTATCACTTATACGCCTTCTTATTTGTTATTAATCAACTAAAATTTATTACTTGCTTATTAATGTTTTGTCATCTGAGACTATCTCTTTCAAACCTGCCGCAAGACCTGCAATAGACTGAATTTCAGACGGAATAATAATTTTTGTTGCCTTGCCGTCAGCTGCCTTTTCAAAGGCTTCAAGACTCTTAATAGCAATAACGCTTTTATCCGGCGAAGCTTCATTAAGCATTTTAAGACCTTCAGCTGTTGCCTGCTGTACTTTAAGTATTGCCTGCGCCTCGCCCTCGGCTTTTCGTATCATTGCTTCCTTTTCAGCATCGGCTCTAAGTATAGCGGCTTCTTTTTCAGCCTCTGCACGGAGAATCATGCTTTGTTTTTCACCTTCAGCAACAAGAATTGAACTTCTCTTTTCACCTTCAGCCTGAAGTATTTTCTCACGTCTTTCCCTTTCAGCCTTCATCTGTTTTTCCATTGAATCCTGAATTTCCTTAGGCGGCATAATGTTTTTAAGCTCAACCCTGTTTATTTTTATACCCCAAGGGTCTGTCGCCTCATCAAGTATCATACGCATTTTGCTGTTAATAATATCCCTTGATGTAAGCGTCTGGTCAAGTTCAAGGTCGCCGATAATATTTCTGAGTGTTGTGGCAGTTAAATTTTCAATAGCCCTAATAGGGTTGTCAACACCGTAAACATAAAGCTTAGGGTCTGTTATCTGCAAATAAATAACAGTATCTATCTGCATTGTAACATTATCTTTTGTAATAACAGGCTGAGGCGGAAAATCAGCCACAAGCTCTTTAAGGTTAACTTTTTTAGATACTCTATCAATTATAGGCACTGCAATATGAAGTCCTGTGCCCCATGAGGCATGATAAGCCCCGAGTCTTTCAACAACATATACATAAGCCTGAGGCACTATCTTTAAACAGCGTACAAGCAGTATAAGTATTATTACAACAACAATAATAAGCAGTATGGTCATAAAATCACTCCTTAAAGTCATTTAACTATAACTTTTACTCCTTCAATTCTGTCTACAGTAACAAAATCGCCTTTTTCAAAAGTCACGTCAAAGTCATTGCTTCTTGCAGTCCAAACTTTTCCGTCGTATTTTATAGTTCCAGTATCGGCACGATTGTCTATTTTTTCTGTAACGACTACGCTTTGACCTATAATTCTATCAAGATTTGTAGGCTCGCTTTTAAGTTTAATAACATTTTTAACAAATGGTCTTGTTAAAACAAACAGTGCCACAGAAGCCACAACAAACACTATTATCTGAATATATACTGCCGCGCCTGCTTTGGCTGCAGCAAATGATAAAAGCGACCCTGCGCAAAACCAAATTGAAACCAACCCGGCAGTAGCGGCTTCGGCGATAAGGAATATTATAAAAAGCAAAATCCAAAAAGTAGACATACTTATTGTAAAATTTTCCAGCATAATTATCGCCTCGCTTTAAAATCAGTTTGTTATTCAAAATTACTTCAGGAAACCGTTTACTATCTGCGCTTCTGCTTCTGCTTCAGTAAGACCGAGAGTCATAAGTTTTATTATCTGTTCGCCGGCAATTTTGCCTATAGCGGCTTCATGAATAAGTGATGCGTCGACATTATTTGCCGTTATCTCAGGAAGGGCTGTAACAACGCCGTTATCCATTATAATAGAGTCGCACTCAGAATGACCCATACATTTAGCGTTACCATTTATTATTGAAACAAATTTCTGTTTTGAATTTTCTTTTGCAACAGAACGTGAAACAAGGTTTGTGCTTGAGCCTTCGCCATTTAAGTCGATTTCAAAACGTGTTTCAGCATACTGTTTTCCATGTGTAAGTATTTTCTCCTTAACTACAACTGTTGCTCCGGCTTCTGCTGATGCCTTAGTTATTCTGACTGTGGAATCAACACCTTTAAGCTGTGTAGTTTCCATTTCAATATAGCTGTTTTCCCCGGCTTCGATTATTGTTTGAGGGTTGATAATCCTCTCTCCTGTGCCGTCGCCTTCACCTATATGTTTTTCTATATATTTAACTTTTGAGTTTTTGCCTAAAACAAATCTGTGTATGCCGTTATGCTCACTCATCTGGCTTCCGCAGTTATGGATTCCGCAGCCTGCAACAATAACTATATCGGCGTCATCGCCTACATAAAAGTCATTATATACCAAGTCGTGGACATCTGTCTGTGTTACAATAGCCGGTATATGAACACTTTCGTTTTTTGTACCCGGCTTAATTATAATATCTATGCCAGGCTTATCTGTTTTACCTACTATTTCAATATTAGCAGAAGAATGCCTGCTTGCGCTTTGACCGTTAAGCCTTATATTATATGCTCCCTGCGGAACTTCATGAAGACCGGCAACTTCCTCAAGAAGCGACTCAAGTACTTTATCGTCCATATCCATGTTATTTTACCCCCCTTAAAACTGAGCAGCCTGCTGACGCATTTTCTGTATCATCAAGCAGTGTAGGGAAAATCTCGTCCCTGCTGCCTCTGTTTATAAGCTCGCCGTTAGCAATTACCATTATCTCATCGGCTATGTTAAGTATACGTTCCTGATGGGAAATTATAATTATTGAGCCCTGAATTTCATCATGCATTTTTTCAAATACATTAATAAGATTTTTGAAAGACCAAAGGTCAATACCTGCTTCCGGTTCGTCAAATATTGAAAGCTTTGTTTTTCTTGCCATAACTGTAGCTATCTCTATTCTTTTAAGCTCTCCGCCTGAAAGGCTCGCGTTGACTTCCCTGTTTATGTAGTCTTTCGCACAAAGACCAACTTCCGAAAGGTAATCGCATGCCGCCGCTGTTGTAAGGTTTTTGCCTGAGGCAAGGTTTATTAAATCCCTTACTGTAACGCCTTTAAACCTTACCGGCTGCTGGAAAGCAAAGCTTATGCCCATACGAGCCCTTTCCGTAATGTTTTTATCTGTAATATCAACGCCATCTAATATAATGCTGCCTGATGTAGGCTTAACAATACCGGCTATAATTTTGGCTAATGTTGATTTTCCGCCGCCGTTAGGACCGGTAATTACAATAAACTTTTTGTCATCTATTGTAAGACTGAGGTCTTTTATAATTCCCTTGCCGTCGTCAACGGTGTAGGAAATATTTTTAAGTTCAAGCATTTTTGTATCCTCCCTGTGTATTTAAAACAGAAAATATTTAAGCATCATAAAGACCGCACCAAATATATTTTTCCGTTTTAGAACTAAAATATGCGATTAAAATTTTACTTTAAAACCCATTATTTCTTGTTTATAGAATTATATCAATTAAATATACCATAGTCAATATTTTCCCGGAAATAAACGAAAATAATTATTAATTAATATTGATTTTACATTTCTGCCGCTTTTATCTGTTCTCTTTTTCAGCAGCTTTAACCAATATAGCCTATCTGTATATTTTATGATATAATCATTGGCGGTTAATTTTTCTTATCAGCCCTCGGATTTTAAGTTGAGCGCAAAATTAATTCAGAATAAAAATTTTTAAAAATTCAGCAGATTTTTGAATGGATTTAACACTTTCATTCGTATTATATATGAAAGCATTTAAAACTGTCAGTTAAATCGGAGGGAAGAAATATGAAAAAACTTATAACAGGAATTTTTATAACAGCGGCAATACTTACAGTATCAGCAACAAGCGTATTGGCACACGGGCACGGAGGTCATTTTAATTCAGGAAGAGGTCAATACTGCGCAAATAACTGCGCATACGGATATAATTATGTAGATTCTGACGGGGACGGAGTATGTGACAACTATTATTTAAGAAATATCTGTCAGAACAATACATACAGCACCTCATGCCATGGAGGCGGATACTGCCGCTGAAAACGGGGAATAATTATGCGGAGCGAACAGGAAGTAAACACGGCTATTGAGCGGTATTCAGATACCGTAAAGCGGCTGTGCATGATTAATCTTAAAAATTACGCCGATACAGAGGACATATTTCAGACAGTTTTTTTGAAATATGCCCTTAGCTCCGTCTGCTTTGAAAATCATGAACATGAAAAAGCATGGTTTATAAGAGTTACAATTAACGCTTGCAGGGATTTGATTAAAAGTTTTTTTCGCAGCAGAACAGTATCAATAGACGAAATTATAAATATGCCTGATAATATTACGCCTGACAACAGAGAAATACTGGAAGCTGTGCTTTCTTTGCCGGCTAAGTATAAAGATGTAGTTTATTTACATTATTACGAAGGTTATACGGCAGTTCAGATTGGCAAAATACTGAAAAAAAACGCAAACACTGTTTATACTCTGCTTACACGCTCAAAACAGATGCTAAAAGAAAAGCTGGGTGATATTGATTATGACCAATAACATAAAAGAAACTTTTAATAAAATCCACGCAGAAGAAGAACTGAAGATTAAAACAAAAACATTTTTAATACGCAAAACTGATAATTACAAAAAACGCCGCTTTTATTTTAAATATCAAACAATAGCTATTGCGGCATGTTTATTAATGTTCATTATGTCTGCCGGCGGTTTAAAGCTGTACTTTACACCAACATCAGTTATAAGCATAGACATTAACCCATCTCTTGAACTGGGCGTAAATATGTTTGACAAAATTATATCTGTTAAAGGCTACAATGACGACGGCAATGAACTGTCTGATTTAATCGATGTTAAATATACCAATTACAAATACGGTCTTGAACAGCTGATAAACAGCCAGACCATTGACCAATACCTGTTAAACAACGGCTCCTTATCCATAACAGTTGCCGGAACAAACCAAAAACAGTGTAATGATATATTGTTAAACGCTAAAAACTGCACATCTGGTCATCAAAACGCATACTGCCATATAGCAGACTACAGCCAAATTGAAAGCGCTCACCAATGCGGGCTTTCTGTAGGCAAATATATGGCTTATCTGGAGCTTAAAGCCATTGATTCCAGCATAACGCCTGAAGAGATAAGCGGTATGACAATGAGGGAAATACGCGAGCGTATAAATTCCCTGTCCTCTGACGGCGCATATTACCAAAATAACTACTGCAATCAGAGCGGACATAATCATGGAAACGGTCACGGTCGTGGTCACGGGCACTAATTAACAGTTTAAAACGCTGAAAAGCAGGAATAAGCTGTTTTAGCTTTATCCGCGTTATTATACAGCACAGCAAAAACATCGCAATATTAAAAAAACAACAAAATCATTTTTAATATTTATCTCATACGATGTTATTATATTTACATAAAAATCCAATAATACAAAAAGCGCCTGCCGCATTTTATGCCGTACAGGCGCTTTTTACATAAATTATAAAAACAGGCTGTATTTACGGATTTTCTTAAATTTGTAAATATTTTTGCCGGACACGCAATAACCAAAATGGTTTAAAACACGCATAAGCAGCAAATGTATTCCGCTATGCAATTACACACAATAAGGCTTTTCTGCCGCTTCAGTCTGATTAATTAATTCAACAATAATATTACAGCCGCAACAGACAGTATTTGTTTTTTATCCGAAAAACCGGAAATTTATAATTTTGCTTCCTAAATCAACAGCATTTATATTATCCGCCTCATAATAAAATAACCAATTAAATACCTGTTTTACTGTTCTCTCTTTTATGTTCAAAAAGAACAATCATAATAACAGCTGCGGCAGCTGTCATCACTTCACTTACAGAATGGCAAGCCCATACCGCTCCGCTGCCAAAAATCAATGGCAGAACAGCAGCCAATACCGGCGGAAATATTATACTGCGTGCTAAAGACACAGCCAGAGCTTTTTTTGTCTGTCCGTTTGCCTGCCAATATGAAATCATTAAAATATTAAATCCCGCAATAAAGAAACCGGAAAAGTACAGCAGACTCTTACTTTCTGCAAAATTGATTAATTCTATATCTCCCGGATTGAAAACAGTGAAAAATCCGCGTGAAAATAAAATAATCAATATATAGCATAAAACGCCTGTTGCTAAAAACGCTTTAATAGAAAAGTTAAGAAGAGATTTGCTTTGCTTTTCTTCACCTGCGCCCATGAAATAACTGAATATCGGCTGAAGTCCCTGCGCCATGCCAAGAAACAGTGTTAGGATAATCAACATCAAATAACCTATTACAAGATAGGCTGCAAGTCCGATTTCCCCAAAGCCATAATGCACAATTGCAAAGTTATACACAAATGTAATAATGCCAATTGTAAACTCCATAATAAAAGACGGGAATCCAAGCACATAAATTGAGCAAATATTCCGCCATTTAATTTTGAATTTTATTAAGTACAAATCTCCGCGCTTTAATATAAAATGCGGAAGCATAATCAAAACACTGAAAACAGGTCCAATGGCAGTAGCCAATGCCGCGCCGGCAATACCCATATTCAGCGGATACATAAACACATAGTCCAGTACAATATTTGATACGGAGCCAAACATAAGGGCAAACATGGCAAGTTTTGGACGGTTGTCATTGCGCACCAGACCGCTTAGCAAGAAACTGAAAAGCAGGAATGGGGAAAATGTAATTATGTACCGCATATAACTTATTGACTCGTCATGTATAGACGGAGTCGACCCTAAAAGCTCAGCAATCTGATGTATAAAAATATTTCCCAATATGCTTATAAGCAGTCCCATAACAGCAGTACACAGCACAGAAAGACTGAAAATACCGCGTGCTTTTTCCGTTTTGCCTTGACCAATATATGACGAAACCATAACGCCAGCGCCGGCAGATAACGCTATAGATAACGCTATTAGTATCTCTACAATGGGAACAGAAACAGCGGCGGCAGCCATGGCGTCGCGTCCAAGCCGATTACCAATGAATATGCCGTCAACAATCATATATACAGAATTAAACAGCAGACCAACCATTTGAGGCAGAGCATATTTAGCAAATAAAGTGTGTGATTTGCCTTTATACACAATAATCAATCCTCCTAATTTACATAGCAAATAAAAAAGCCAGCGTTGTGTAACGCTGGCCTACTACACAATAAAATTAAACCCCGGCGGGCTGATTTTATTTACAGTGATTCAATTATTTTTTTGCTTTTCATTTACAAGTTCTATTGCTTCTTTACCTGTTACATAATCTATTGTCATCTCAAGCATGCAAAGATTGTTCCATTGGCGGTTTATAACATTATTCATATTCGCGGCAGTGTCTTCCGGCGCGTATTTAACTGACAGTTTTTCTATAGCCGCCCTTTTTTTGCTGTCATCTTCAATTATATGTATCTGTCCAAAAGCAATTACGCTTCTGAAATAAGTTGTGTATTCTTCTGGAACAATTAAATCTTTATCAATTACACAAAACGACGCTTTTGCATTATTTTGAACAGCGTCTATCTTATGTCCGCTTTTAGCGCTGTGGAAATATATTTTCTCTCCATCATACACATAACTTAATGGAACAGCATAAGGATAACCATTATCTCCAAATAAAGCGAGCACGCCTGAAGTTCTCTTATAGAGAATATCATCAATGTCTTGCTGCGGCAGTATCTGGTTTTTTCTTCTCATTTCTCTAAATATCATTTTATACCTCCATAAAAAAATAAACGCTTATTTTTACTCCTTCAACGGCCTAACGGAGCAAATAAGCGTTTCTCGGCAGAAACATGTTTCAAAAGTAAAATACCATAAATTAATTGTTAAGTCAATATTTTCAATGTTTTTGCAAATGGGTTTATAGCCGTATGCGTCAAAATTAAAATTCAGTTATTCAGAATTTTACTTACATGTAATAGAAGGAATACTTTAACAGCAGTACAAATAAAAAGCTAAACAGCACAGCAAAATTCCGTGCCGTTTAGCAATATATGACCGCTTTTAAATCTTAAAAGTCAAAGACTGCTTATTTTTTGATTAAATATTTTAAACAAGTTTAAGCGCCTGCTCTAAATCTTCTATTAAATCATCAACATCCTCAATACCTATTGAAAGCCTGACTTGTCCGTCAAATATGCTTGCTGCATGGCGTTCTTCCGGCGACATATCAAAATGGCTCATTGTAGGCGAGTGCTGTATAAGAGAGTCAACATTTCCAAGGCTTGTGGCAAGGCTGAATATTTTCATATTGTTCATTACTTTTCTAACAGCATCAATTCCGCCTTTAATATCAACGCTCATCATTCCTCCATAGCCGTTGTGCATCTGTTTTTTAGCTATCTCATGCGTCGGGTGGCTTTCAAGACCCGGATAGTAAACCCGGTCTACCTTTGGATGTTTTTCAAGATACTGCGCCACTTTCATGGCGTTAGAACAATGGCGTTCCATTCTTACGCCAAGTGTTTTCATTCCCTGCATTAAAAGCCACGCCGCAAAAGGGTCCAAAACAGCGCCAAAACACTGAAGGTACGGCATACGGCATCTGTCTATCCTTTCCTTGCTTCCGGCAACAACCCCGGCTGTAACTGTTCCATGACCGCAGAGATATTTAGTTGCACTGTGCACAACAAGGTCTGCGCCTAAATCAAGCGGGTTCTGCAAATATGGAGAGGCAAATGTGCTGTCTACAATAAGTGTTATCCCTTCATGCTTATGAACAACTTCGCTTATAGCCGCTATATCGCTTATTTTAAGTGTTGGATTAGCCGGTGTTTCAACATAAACAAGGCTCGTGTTAGGCTTAATGGCGTCAGCAACAGATTGTACATTTGATGTATCAACTCTTGTATATGTAATTCCAAGGCGTGAGAGCACTTTCGCAAAAAGAGTGTATGAGCAGCCGTATATTACATCTCCAAACACTACATGGTCACCTGCTTTTACTATGCTTAAAACAGCAGTTGAAATAGCTCCCAAACCGCTTGCAAGCGAAATAGCCGCTTCGGCATGCTCCAAATGGGCAATTTTCTTTTCCAATTCATCACAGTTAGGACTGCCGAAACGTGTATATACAAATCCCTCATCTACATGCTGATTAAGATAAACAGCGCTGTCGAAATCCTCTAAAACATAAGTTGATGTTTGATATATAGGGCTTACATGCGCCATTGCCTCCGGTTTATACGTTCCTGTTAAACGCGCATGAAGCTGATGTGCATGAAGCAAATCTGTATTAATACTCATAACCAAAACCCCTTTTATATATTTATTCTAATGCATAATTTAATGTTACTATTGTTTATTTAATATGTCAACTTATAATAAGTAAGTATAAAACAAATATTTTATACTACAAAATATAATACAGTTTTATATTTATATATTTTACAGCGTTTAAATATTTCTTAAAATCTAATTATAAACATTAAAAGCTATTAAAATTTTATTACATTATATATCGTTAAAAACAGATTATAAAATTATTAATAATATCAATCAATTTTCAATAAAATATACACAAATTATATACACTTGATAGAACGGATCGTTTAATATTCCTTAACAGGATTTGAAAGGCTTATTTTCTTTTAATTAAGCAATACAGCCTTATTATATTAACTAAAACAAGAACATTAAAAATAAGCTGTAACCATTCGACAAAACTCAATGTTTTTCACTCCATTCTATATATTTTTCATACCAACTATTGAGCTGTGACCAGCATTTTCCAAAAACTGTAACCACAAGTTAATTCTTAATCTGTGTATAAACTTGTCTGTATAATTTTATCTAATAACATCAACTAACTTAATGTTAGCATTTCTTAGTTTTTCGACCTGACGTGCTTTTTGCCGCATTCATCACAAAATACAGTCGTACCCGCTAAGTCTGTTTCTAATATAATGTCAGCAAAAAGCTCTTCATCAACATATACTTTACGCCCGCAGTCAGGGCAGTAAGTAAATATATTATTCTCATACAGTTCAACATTATTTCCGTTATCGTCAGTAGTGTAAAACATCCTCAAAACCTCCTATAATCAATATTGTTCTTACAATTTACTTTTGTTGCCTTTGGCATTGATTTACTCCTTCGTTTTTTCTAATAAGCTCTTTAATCTTTGTGAAGCTTCGCTAACATAATCAGATAAAATATCTGCATAAAGAGCTATTTCATTTTTATTGTACTCATAATTTTCACCAGATAACGCTTGTAATTCATTTGTTGTAAAATGTGCTATCAGTAAATTTGCTTTATTAGCCAAAATACTGATACTTTCTATTTCGTCCCTGGCGTTCCAATTCATTTTATATTTGTTATCTTCCATTTATTCGACCTCTTTTATCTAACTTTTAGTAAATGCGTTACATCTGTTTTTTTATTTGTGTTTACGCTTGTATTCATGGAGGTGTGTGTTTCCTTTCTCGTCAGTTTTTATCTTCTTTGAGCAATCCTCACAAATTAAAATAGTAGAGGCAAACTCAAAATTTTCCGTGGAGTAACCTAAAAATTCACTTAGTCCCATTTCTTCAAACGGATAAAGCTTTTTCCCACATTCCGGGCAATATGTATAAATATCATCTTCCCATAGTTCAACTTCTCTGCCTGTCACAGCGTCTTTAATAAAAAACATTTAAAAATCTCCTTTCGTATTGTAATTTTAAGTAATGTATGCTATTATTAATTTGTTTGTTATCCCTGTTTAATGGTCTTGCTTATGAGCTGTTTTTCTGTACAGTTCATAAGCTTTTTTATGCTCATTTAGCCATTCCCTGAGCTCTTTTATCGTTTCATCGACGTTTTCAAAAGAGGCATATTCTTCTTTGTGTTTTAATCGGCTTTCTAACGCCCTTTTTTGCCAATCATAATCCGTCATTATCGGAATATCTACAACCGGCACTGTTTCGCCTTCTTTCCCTGCTGGTACTTCTCCAATTACAGGGTAGTTCGTGTTAAATATTTTATACATTCCCATTTTCTTTTTTTCTCCTATCGTTTATACCTTCTAAAACGCTGTTATATGCGTCTTAAATCATTTTTTATATATCAGATAAATATAAAATATTTCCAATCAACAAAACTCGCTTACAACGCCATAAAACAGCCCAAAAAGCTATATCCCTAATATTTTCAAAAGTTCGCTGCACTCTGTATTAGCTTTTTTACGTCTTATGCTCTCTTCTGGGAAGTGTAGTTCAATGCTCATCTTGACTATTCTGTCTATTATACGCTCATCAAGCTTTAAGTCGCTTTGTGATACATTACTTGTAAAGACTGTTATAAGTAAGTGCGAAATTCGGTAATCTAAAATACTTAAAAATATTCCGTTTACCCATTCTCCCGGCTTTTCAGCTCCTATATCGTCAATAATCAAAAACGGGGTCCTTTTTATTCTGTCGATGATTTCTTTTTCTGTTATTTCGGCATCTTTCTTGTTGTATGTACTTTTTATCATACTAAGCAGTTCTACAGTCTTGATAAAACTAACTCGCATTGTGTTCGTGGCTATAACCGCATTACCCAACGAGCACGCAAGCCGTGTCTTTCCGCTCCCTTTTGCTCGGCTATAAAAATATAACCCTTTTCCTTGTTCCCTAAATTGCTGAAAGTGGTTTATATACTCCCCTGCGGCATGTTTAATCTTTTTTGCTGTTTCACTATCGTTATAGAGGCTTGTATCAAAACTGTGTACTGTACAATTTTCGTATTCTGCCGGAATATCTGACGTGCCTTTGATTTTTAATTGCTCCTCTTTGTCCTGACATTGACAAAGCCTTGCATACTCTGTCAGATTACCTCTTTCGTCTTTCTGCCATGTTGTAACAAAGCCTGTGCCATTGCATATAGGGCATACACTGTCAGCAGCGTCAGAAATCAAAGTATTCATCATCTGGGAGCGTTTCTCCTCGTTCTTTGGACTCTCTAACTCGTCTGTCAAATTCGCTTTCGTATTCGCCAATGTTCTTCATCTCCTCTGTTGCTAAGCTGTTTTCTGTGTATGGCTCATAGTTTTCATCAAGATAATCAACATACCCACTATTGAAAAAAGTACTGCCGTTCTGTGGTTTTCTCCAACCGCCGTCCTGCAACAATACCGTCTTGTAGCGCTCAATGGCTTTGACTAAGGCGGATTCTCCGATTGTGAGTAGACGTTTTTTCTGGGTTTCACTTACTTGTCCCTTGCCTTTTTTGTTGGGGTATAACTTCCACAGTCTTTCAAACAGTGCCAAAGCTTCAGCTTTGCACATAGTATTTTTATTTACATTTTCATTTTCATTTACATTTTCATTTTCATTAGGTTTTTTATTTTTGTTTTCAAAATTAACCATTGGTTTTTTATTTTCAAAACCATTGGTTATAGTTTGATTTTCTTTTTTAGGTCTGCCGCCTTTTTTGCCGTTTTCGTATCTGCATTTATTGGCTTCAATTTGCGGTTTAGCCATAATATATGGAATTTTTGCATATCCTTCAGGCGATTTGTCAATATCTTTAAGCCCATAATAAAGAATAGCTTTTACAGCTTCCCACTTTTCTTCAGGTGTGCTCAAAATTTCTATTCCTTCAAAGAAAGACCTGTAAAAAATAAAACTTTCACGCTCCATTTTTAGCCTTCACCTCTTTCACCGGTGATTATCCCCATAAAAGAACATACTATTGCTTTTGCTAATTTCTCGTAATCAATATTAACATTTGGTAGAGGTTCATAACCATTAAGCTTAATGCCTGTTGCTTCATAAAGCATTTTAGGCAATATTATGTATTGTTTCTGTCCCTGGGCTGTATTTGACACAAACCCTATTTTTAAATTACCAGTGTCCATAAGCTCACGGACCGATTGAGCTGATAAGCCTAAATAACTGCCTACAAGCTCTGGAGTTATCCTGTTGCTTTTTACTTTTGGCATTGTCTCATCTCCTTCAATAGTTCATCTACTGTACAGCCTCTAATTCACCACACAGAGCAAAAACAATGTATAGAAGGTCAAAACAACACCTTAATACTTCCTCACTCATCAATAACCATTCCTTTCTTTTTGACTGACTTTGTTGCTTTTAGTAGTAAGTGCTTATCTTGCGCAATATGCAAGTTTTTAACTAAAAAAAATACTTATGCGTTCTGTATTGGACAAACCTAAAAAATCCGATAGTGCGTTAGCCTCTTCAACATAAAATTTTGTTTTTCCGTTCATTTTATCGCAGAAAGTTGCTGTGCTAATTCCTAATACATTGGCACAAGTAGAATATGTAGTTTCCTTTTCTGTTAATTTACCCTTTAAGGCGTTTAAATTAATCAAAATTTTATCCTCCTAACTAATTATTGTATGTCATGCAAGTTACATAAATAACATAGCACGCCATGCAAGAATTGTCAATAACCCTATGCAAGTTTTTTTGAACTTTTTTATTTTTTTCTTGCATATCAATAAAGTTTGTTGTATTATATACTTACATCAAGGGAGTTGATTAAAATGGATAAAAAATTTAATAAGGAAGTGGGACTAAGAATTTATAACGCTCGAAAAAGTTTAAACATGCCACGTGTTGAACTTGGTGAAAAAGTCGGATTGCATGAAACTACTGTAAAAAGATATGAAGACGGCGAAATTAAAAGTCTTGACATAGACAGAATTACACTATTTGCCAAAGCCCTAAACACAACACCCGCTTATTTAATGGGCTGGGAGGATGAACAGCGTAAACCACAAGACGATATATTCAACAAATACGATAATATTCAACCAATAGAATTAAAAAAATTTCCTCTGCTTGGTGAAATAGCTTGCGGACAACCGATATTTTGCGACGAAGACAGGGAAAGTTATGTTGTAGCCGGTGCAGAGATTCCAGCTGATTTTTGCTTAAAGGCTAAGGGGGATAGTATGATAAATGCCCGTATTCTTGACGGTGATATTGTGTTCATAAAGAGACAATCAATTGTTGACAATGGGGAAATTGCCGCTGTCATTATTGACAATGAAGCAACATTAAAAAGAATAACGTATTATAAAGATAAAAACATATTAATCTTAAAACCGGAAAACCCAAAATATAACGATTTAGTATATACAGGCAATGAGCTTGATAAAATTAACATACTCGGCAAAGCTATTGCTTTTCAAAGCGATGTAAAATAAAAAGCCTGTATAGGGCAAACAGAACATTGGGAAATATATTTAGCCGGACGGTCAAAGGACGGTTGATGTCATTCGCTCCGTATTGGAGGGGGTGACGCTTATGAGTACATACGAAAGTTTATCATTGATGATAGCGTTCGCAAGCCTCGTAGTTCTAATTTTAAGAACAAAAAAATAACCGTCCTGCCCCGCAAAGTTAGAACGGTTATTTTTTAACAAGTTAACTTAAACGGAGCGGATAGACTTCATCTATCTTTGACCGTCTTGTTAAGTATATTATATTCTATTAGTTCAATTTTTTCAACTGATATTTAAAATAAAAAGCCTCTAAGGATGTTCAGTTAAACCGCCCCTACGACCTTATAAACCTTATGAACTATGCTTGTATGAGTATGATTAAATCGGACATGCTCGGACAGCTACGGACAATACCGGACAAAAGTAAAAGCCCTTTGCGCTACCAACACAAAAGGCTTTACCGCTACATCTTATTGCGCACAGGCGCAAGTGATATAGTACTAAGGTCAAAGTAATTATATCACCTCAACGCCTGTTTGCGCAATAGGCGTTCTTTTTATACCCAAAAATAAGAGGTGATATTTTATGAAACGACTTCCAAACAATTTTGGCTCTATTTACAAGCTTTCCGGAAATCGGCGCAAGCCCTATGCCGTTAGAATAACAGACGGCTGTAAACTAAACGGGCAGGCAAATTATAAGTATCTCGGATACTACACCACATATAAAGAGGCGTTAGAAGCTCTTACATCTTATAACCAAAATCCCTATGATTTGGATTTATCTAAATCCACAATAGCCGACATGTGGGAGATGTTCAAAAAACGGCGGTTTGACAGAATATCAAAGAGCGGTCAAGGCATATATAACGCTGCCTACAAGCATTTAAAGCCTATACATGATAAAATGATTAAGGATTTAAAAACATATCAATTGCAGACGGTTATTGATGAAATAAACCGGTCTTGGCAGACTAAGAGCCATGTTCAAACATTATTACATCAGTTTTTCGACATAGCCATTGAGCTTGACATATTAAATAAAAACTATGCTGAATTTATAAAGCTTGATAGCAAGCCGCAGTCAGAAATACATAAGGCATTTACTCAGGAAGAAATAACAACACTCTTCAATGTTGTATTTGCCGAGCCATGGGCAGATACTGTTTTGATAATGATATACAGCGGTTTAAGACCGTCAGAATTGTTGTCTGTACGAACCAAGAATGTGTTTTTAAATGAAGCCTATATGATTGGTGGTTTAAAGACAAAAGCCGGCAAAGAACGCATTATACCGCTAAATAATAAGGTATTACCTTTTGTTCGTAAGCGTTATAATCCAGATAATACATTTCTTATAGAAGACAATGGGCAGCCTATCAGCTATGGCAAGTATAAACTTATGTTTAAGCAGCTTATGGAAGCTCTCAGCATGAAGCATTTACCGCATGACGGTCGACATACATTCGCAAGCCTGGCAGATACTGCCGGAATGAACAAAATAGCCATTAAAAAGATTATGGGACATGCCTCTAACGACATAACAGAAAAGGTGTATACTCATAAAGAAATTAATGAACTGCTCCAAAACGTCAATATGCTTTGATATACAAAAAGAGCCATTTACATGGCTCTATATTTTTTTACGCTATTGTAAATCGTTTTGTTGACGTCGCCTTTAAGTACTGATTGTAGAGGCTTTCATAAGCTGTTTTAAAAGCTTTGCTGTCAAACCTGTTGCTTACAATAGTTTTATATTTTATTGTGTAATCTCCGCTTTTAAGTTCTTCTGCCTCTCTTGCTGTCATTTCATCTTTGATAGCTGTTTCGAGTTCCTTCATAGATTTTTCAAGCTCTGCGGCTTGCTCCTGCAATGCTTTTAATTTTTTAACTTTGTTATTCAATACTTTGTCTGTCATGTCTGTTATCCCCTTTTGGTTTAATATTAAAGCTCTACAGTCAAGCCGCCGGTGGCATTAAGTTTATTTCTATCCTTTGGAGTTGCAGTCTGTTTCTTATCCTGTCCGGCTGTTATGTGGCGTTCTTGTTTTCGGAAGAGCCTACTTTCGTCCGCCTTCGCTTTGTTCTGTATCAACTTTATGTAATTATTATATATCATTGCGCAACGATATTCAATAAGCATATTCAACAATATTGCGCAACGATATTTGTATAATTTATATAGTTACACAACGATATTTTTCTACTATAATAGAATAGACAAGAGGGCAACGGCGGTTGTTTCTATCCCCTTTTTTGGAAGGGGGTGATGTTGTGTCAGATTTTGAAACATTAATGATTGTATTTACAGTCATAGGGCTTTTAATCTCGATACATAAAAAATAACCGCCATGTTGCGACCATGACGGTTATCAAAAAATAAATCAACCTATTGGAGGAAACAACTTTGTTGTCCTCTTGTTATTCTCATTTTAACATATTCACAATTAAAGTCAAGAGGTGGTATTGTATGGGAACCGCAAAAACCAGAGCGCAGAATAAATATATATCTAAAGCTTATGATAGAATAAATTTAGTTTTGCCAAAAGGTCGTAAAGATGTTATAAAGCAGTACGCAGAAACCAATGGCGAGAGTGTAAACAGTTTTATTAATAGAGCTATTGACGAAACAATGAGCAGGGATAACGCCAATAAAGAGGCGGTGTCCGAATGATTGATATTAACACCTTGAAATCGTTAAACAAGTTAGAAAACATAATAATAACAGAACATGCCCGTATAAGGCTGTTAGAACGTAAAATATATGTTGCTGACATTGTAAACGCCATTTCTACAGGCGAAATAATAAAACAGTATGAAGATGACAAACCCTTTCCCAGCTGTTTAATTCTTGGCTGTACTGTAAATAATAAATATATTCATGTGGTTGTGGGCTTAGATGATGACTTTATTTATTTAATTACAGCTTATTATCCAGATGTTACAACATGGGAAACAGATTTAAAAACAAGAAGGAAGGTGTAATTATGAAGTGTACCGAATGTGGAGCGAAAGCCGAAAAAGGACTAACTACAAGTGTAACCGATTTAGGCAGCTGCCTTGTTATAGTTCGGAATGTTCCGTGTTACAAGTGTTCGGAGTGTAACGAGGTTAGTTATACCGCTGTAACCGTTCAAAAGCTTGAACAAATTATAGAAACTTGCAAAAAAGCTATTCAAGATATAGCTGTAATTGATTTTTCTAAAACAGCATAACTTTACATCTTTTTAGGGTGTAACCTATTAACCGCCAATATTAACGGCGGTTTTTTCTTTTAACGGCTGTATTTTCTTTTTACTGCATAGATAGCTTATTGTTTTTTACTGTTTCATGCTTTGGTTGATATATTTAAACTACAAAAAATATTCGACCGCCTGGCATTAATACTAACCTGTCAGGAAGTCCGGCTAAACCGGCAGGGATTAATTTAAGTGCCAAACCTTTTTTTAACGATACTTTTTTACGTAAATAAGATTCTATATTTTTCTCAGTCATTTTCCGGTTTTCTCCTCTATAAAATTCTATAATTTTGCGTTTTTTGGTAGTTGGTTCTAATATTGGTAGCTAATATAAACCTTTAAAAATCAATGTGTTCAGCCTTTTAACTACCAAAACTACCTAATTTCTATTAATTACATTAAAATAAGCAAATTATAGAATTTTTTTATTCTATAAATTCTATAATCTATTGTAATTTATATAAATATTGGTAGTTCTGGTAGTTTTTACTGAAAAACCTTTATTTTATCACATTTATGCCGACTACTATACCTTTAATATTGGTAGTTTTTGGTAGTCATATCCTTTTAAATCCTTTTTGACTTCCATACAGTCCAAACTTTCTTGGTGTACTCATTCTTTCCCACTCACCTGAGTCGTCAGTCATTTTCGGAGGCATGCAACCCATTTTTGGCAGCTCAATTTTGTGTCGTCAAATTTTTATATTACTACTCAATTTTGAGGAGTCCACACCGCGCACGTTATCGTGTTGCTAAACTCTTTTTTGCCCTCTATTACTTTTCTAAAAAATGGAAAAACCAACAGAATAGCCACGCTTTTATAAGAACAATAGTTTCTATTTGTTCTTTTTTGTTCGTATTTTAACGTAACTATGATACAATAAAAAGAAAACCTTGTGAGGAGTTGGCAAGTGTGACAAATGAAAGTTTAGCCTTAATGATACAGAGCGGACACCATGAGCTTATAGAAAACCTTTGGCTTCAGACTGAACCTCTAATAAAAAGAATAGTTCGTAAATGGTATAAGCTACATGAAGATGACTGCCGCAGAGCAGGTACAACGCTCGACGATGTTCAGCAAGAGGCTTTTTTTGCTCTCTTAGAGGCTGTAAATGCCTACAAAAAAGAAACAGGCTATAAGCTCACAACATATTTAACCTACCACCTAAAAAACGCTTTTAATGCTTTAGCAGGCTACCGGAGCAAAATAACATTAAATCACTGCATAAGCATTGACACACCATTAACAACAGACGAAGAAGGGAACGCGCTGACAATCGCGGACACGTTGCCAGATGAAGCAGCGACCGAGAAAATAGAAGAAACTGAAAGGGCTATATATAATAAACAGCTTAGCGCAGACCTTAACACAGCTATAGAAGGCTTAAACAGCACACAGCAAGAAGTTATTAAACAAAGGTATTACAAAAGACTTACAATCAAAGAAATAGCGCAGAAAAGACAAACAACCCCCTCTAAGATAACAAGCATAACTAATAAAGCCTTATTTGCTCTATCAAAAGATAAGATTATACGAGAAAGGTACAGAAAGGATGTTATTAATACTCATGCTTATAGAGGCAGTTTCAGCGCCTGGAAGTATAGTGGGTACAGTTCAACCGAGAATACAGTTTTAAATTATTTGTTAGATAATGCAAGATTTAAGCAAAGGTTAGCACTTTAGCAACCCCTAACTTTAAAATTATGCTTAGAGTTGGAAATGTCTACCCTCTCCCATTAGACAAGTTAACAATTAACTATCTTGTGGTAGTGGGATGGGTGCTGAAAGATGTGTGTGAAGTTCTGGAAATTTCAGATGTTAGGAGAGTAGCAGAAAGACTTGATATAGATGAGTGGAGTCAGACTCCGGTCACGGATTCTTTAGGCAGAAAACAAAATACCTATATAATCAACGAAAGCGGCTTATATAACGTAATCCTCCGAAGCGACAAACCAGAGGCGAAGCCTTTCAGAAAATGGGTATCAAATGATGTCTTAGAGATAGTATTTCAACAATAAATGAAAAGCAAGTAGTTAAACTTAAAAATTCTAATGTCGATAATATCGACTTTAGAAAATTACATAATACCGGTGAAAATTTTTTAACTTTGTTATTCAATACCCTGTCAGTTATGTTTGTTATCCCCTTATAGATTAAAAAGGGTGTCGCTTTAAACGACACCCTCTTTAATCGTCTATTGATAAAAACTATATACAAACTACCTACAAATTAAGCCGTAAACCCTTGATTTTAAAGGCTTTTGAGTAGCTTAATTTTAAATATTTCTTAAATTTAACTAAAAACCATTTAAAACAGTTAATAAAAAATAAAATTTGTAGTATACTTATATTTTCAGCAGGTATATAAGGGAGGATTTAAAAAGTGAATATTTATATTGAAATTTTAAAAGCCATATTTTTAGGCATAGTAGAAGGCGTAACGGAATGGCTGCCTATAAGCAGTACAGGGCACATGCTGCTTGTAGATGAGTTTTTAACTTTAAATATGAGCGATTCTTTTAAAGAAATGTTTTTTGTTGTAATACAGCTTGGCGCAA
The DNA here is from genome assembly GCA_944383885.1 of uncultured Clostridia bacterium. Lineage (GTDB taxonomy): Bacteria > Bacillota > Clostridia > Lachnospirales > Anaerotignaceae > Neoanaerotignum_A. The sequence goes on from CALWRF010000038.1 coordinate 79,776, forward strand.
TACTTGCTGTAGTTGTTATATTTTGGAAAAAGATGATGCCGTTTCAGTTTAAAGACAAATCAAAGCCGATAATTAAAAGAGATATTTTTTCTTTGTGGATGAAAGTAGTTGTTGCCTGCATACCGGGAGCTGTTGTAACACTTTTATTTGATGATTACATTGAAGCCCATCTTCATACAGCTACCGTAATAGCTCTTGCTCTTATAATTTACGGTATTGCGTTTATTGTAATTGAACAGTGGAACAAGCACCGTATACCTACAACAAAAACACTTAATGACATTACATATAAAACAGCTTTTATTATAGGTCTTTTTCAGGTGCTTTCAATTATACCCGGCACTTCGCGTTCAGGTTCCACAATAGTAGGGTCTCTTATAATAGGCGTATCAAGGGTTGCGGCTGCTGAATTTACATTCTTTTTAGCTGTACCTGTTATGTTCGGTTTAAGCGCTATTAAAATTTTAAAGTTTGGTCTTTCTTTTACAGCGCCTGAACTTATTATACTTTTCGCAGGCACGCTGGTAGCGTTTATAGTATCATTATTTATAATAAAATTTCTTATGGGATATGTAAAAAAGCATGACTTTAAAATATTCGGAATATACAGAATAATATTAGGTGTGCTTGTTCTTATTTTACTTCATTGATAAGTTATTAATGCATTAACAGGGTGCTGAAAAAATCAGCACCCTGTTTTAATCTTTATTCAATTCAGCGCTTTGGCTGTCGGTAAAAATTATAAAGCCAGTTGTCAGCACAAAAACTTAAAATTGCCTTATAGTATAAAATCAGCCATCACTTTTCAGCTCTAAAACTTAAAGCGGCAGTATTGTTAACATCTGACTGATACTGGAGTTTGCTTTTGCAGATTTACATAAAATTCCTTTTTCAGTCTGTTAAGAACACTCAAAAATACAAAAACTGTTCTGCAACAGCCTGAAATTGTCTTAATAAGGGTTATTTTTAAAATTATTAAAAAAATTCTTTTATTGTTATGTATAAAAATTAAAATTCAATTATTTTTGGCTCAGCAGTAAATGAATAAATAGTTGCTGTACCGCTTTCAAAATAGAAAACAGTCATAAGATTGTCATCAACTGTATACATACTGCTTAAAGCCGCTTTGTTTGCGTTCATCATTGCAATACGGGCTTCACGGCGTAAATCTTCCTTAACGCTGCCTTCTACACGAATCCAAGTGCCTTTGTACATACCGCATATTTCTACGTTTCCATTTTCTTTAAGCTGTTTATATACTTTTTTCTTATTATTCGTAACAAAATAAAGCTTTCCTTCAAAACCACAAACTGCACCAAAAGGACGTACGTGAGGTTTGTTATCTACACATGTCGCAATATAAAACGTACCGCATGACTTTAAATAATCTAATACTTCATTCATTTTAAATACTCCTTTCAAATAACTGATTGTGTTTATAATTATTTACAGGTATAATTATATTGTATAGTATAAAAATAACAAGTACGATATTTATTGATACCAGTATCAAAAAGGAGCGTATCTATTTGAGCAAAAAAGAATTATTTGGGCGCTGCCCCTATGTTACAGCACAAAAAGTTCTTACAGGCAAATGGTCTATGTACATATTGTACCTTCTCTCTAACGGACCTGTACGGTTTAATGAACTGCAAAGACGCATGCCGGAAGAAATGACACATACTACTTTATCACGCCAGCTTAAAACACTGGAAAATGAAGGTCTTATTATCCGCAGGGAATATAATCAGATACCGCCTAAGGTTGAATACAGTTTAAGCGAAATAGGTGAAAAATTCAAAGATGTGCTATGCGTATTAGAAGTGTGGGGAAACGAATATATTCAATATCTTAACAGCAAAAAAGTTAAAAACACTCCGCTGTAAATAGAGCAATTGCGATTTTTTGAAATAAATTAAAATAATTAATAAAATACAGTAAATTACAACAAAAATAAGCCCCAAACGCACAAAGTTTGGGGCTTTCAGCGTTCCCGAGGTGATTCGAACACCCGACCTACCGCTTAGGAGGCGGTCGCTCTATCCAGCTGAGCTACGGAAACTTACAAAATAAACCAAATAGGCTACCTATATATTTTAGTCATTTATGTGCAAAAAGTCAATAATTTTTTAGATTATTTTTAACTGCACATTACTTTGGTTTAACGGAAACATACTGATTGCCTTTCAAATAAAACCGCCACATATATTCAGCACATTCCTCAGCATAATCTATGTTTATTCTTTTTGAAACTCCTAAATACCGCGAATAGTCATTGCCGTCTGAAAGAATATAAAGCTCATTACCGCATAAATCCATGCCATAGCAGCTTTTATCTATACCCATTGCTTTGCACAGCTTACCAGGACCTGAGCAAAGGTTTTTTATTTTATCAGTATTTCGTGCTTCTTTCATATATTCAATACCTTCAACCGGTTCCAGAGCGCGTATAAGTACGCATTCAGGCTTATTTTCAGGCGACGTTGTTACATTAAAGCAGTAATACATACCATATATAAGATAAACATAAGCATATCCGCCTTCTATATACTGCACAGCTGTCCTTCCGTTTTTACCCTTATTATTATAAGAATGAGCCGCTTTATCAAAAGGACCTCTATAGGCTTCTGTTTCAACTATTCTGCCTTTTAAAACTTTTCCATCAATATTATGCACAAGTATTTTGCCTATAAGTTTTTCGGCTGCAACAAGAGCGTTATTCAAATAAAAACCGCGGTTTAATTTTTCCATATCATATAATCCTCCAAAAAACAAATATATTTTATATTACAGCCAAAACATAACAAAAACAACAAAAAGGCACAGGATTTACCTGTGCCCTGAGTTTTTTAATATCAGAAATCAATAACAGCGCCTTTAGAAGCTGAAGATGCAACTTTTGAATAAAGTCTAAGGTAGCCCTCTGGAATCTTCTTTTCCGGTCTCTTCCAATGTTTAAGTCTTTCAGCAATTTCCTCATCGCTTACTTTAAGTTCAAGGATACCTTCGTTTACGTTAAGGTAGATTTCATCGCCGTCCTGAACAATAGCAAGTGGACCGCCGTCAGCAGCTTCTGGTGAAATATGTCCTACGAAGCAGCCGTTGTTTGTACCTGAGAAACGTCCGTCTGTAATAAGAGCTGTTGAAAGGTTAAGTCCCTGTCCATAGAGGTATTTCATAGCTTTATACATCTCTCTCATACCTGGACCGCCTTTAGGTCCTTCATATCTAACAACTACTACATGACCCGGTTTAACTTTACCTGCAAGAATAGCTTCTTCAGCATCTTCCTCACAGTCAAAGCAGATAGCCTTACCTGTAAATTCATATAATGACGGGTCAAATGCGCCTGGTTTTGTAATACCTGTGTCAGGAGCAAGGTTGCCTTTAAGAACAGCTATGCCACCTGTTGGAGCAAATGGGTTTTCTCTTGTTTTGATAAGGTCTGGGTTTTCAGGATAAATAAATTTAGCCTGGCTTAAAGCCTCACCCAATGTACATGCATTAACTGTCATAACTGAAGTATCAATTAAATCTCCAAGGTTCTGGAGAACTCTCTGCATACCGCCTGCTTTATAGAAATCTTCAAGCGACCAGTTAGAAGCAGGGTAAATTCTTGCAAGCTGAGGAGTCGTTTTATTAAGTTTACCAAATTCCTCAACTACGTTCCAATCTCTAATGCCAGCTTCCATAGCGATAGCCGGAAGGTGAAGACATGCGTTTGTTGAGCCGCAGACAGCCAATGTAGCTACAATAGCGTTTCTGATTGATGCTTTTGTAATAATATCTCTTGGTCTGATATCCTTAATTGTAAGCTCAACAATCTTACGACCTGTTTCATAAGCATATCTTAATCTGTCCGCATAAACAGCAGGAATTACAGCGCTTCCTGAAAGCGACATACCAAGAGCCTCTACAGCGCAGCCCATTGTGTTAGCTGTGCCAAAGAATGAACATGAACCACAGCCAGGACATGCAGCATCTACAAGTTTATCAACATCTTCCTGTGTGATTTTGCCGGCTGAAAGCATACCCATAGCCTCGTCAGCAGCTGTACCGTCTGATTTTCTGCCGTCAAACTCAATACCGCCAAGCATTGGACCGCCGTTAATAAGTATTGCAGGTACGTTAAGCCTTGCAGCAGCCATAATCATACCAGGAACAATTTTATCACATGAAGCAAGAAGAACAACAGCGTCAAGCTGGTGAGCCTGAACCATAAGCTCTACTGAATCGCAAATAATCTCTCTTGATGGAAGAATATAGCTCATGCCGATATGACCCTGAGCAATACCGTCACAGCATGCCATTACACCAAACTCGCAAGCTGTACCGCCGGCAGCATAGATACCTCTTTTAACATACTCTGCAACCTGATTAAGATTGTAATGGCCAGGAACAAGCTGATTCCAAGAATTAGCAATACCTATTCTTGGTTTTTTGTCTGAAAGCTCATCTTCAGAATAGCCCATTGCCTTAAAGTAGCCTTTGTAAGATAACTTCATTAATTCTGCACTGCGGAATTTCTTCATTTTATTTCCTCCTTTTAAAACCATAAAGTGCACACATAGATTTTAAATTAACCAAAAAGGTTTTTACTTATATTATCAGCAGCTTCTTTTAAAGACGCCGCAACAACATCCAAATCCAATTTTTTAATCCTGAAAACCGGTCCTGTAAGGCTTATTGCAGAAATTATGTCTCCGCTTTTATTAAATACAGGCACGGCAACACAGCTTATGCCTATTTCATATTCCTCATTATCCACAGCATAACCTTTTTTTCGTATTTCATTAAGTTCCATACGCATTTTATCCATATCGGTTATTGTATTTTCTGTTTTGGACTCAAGACCTCTTGCAAGAATCTTTTCCGCTTTTTCCCCCGGCATAAAAGCAAGGTAGCATTTGCCCACACCAGTGCAGTAAAGTTCTTTTTTAGTCCCTATTTTTGTTTTAAGAACGATTGAGCTTGAGGACTCGTTTTTTCCTATATAAACAACATATCCATTTTCCTCAATAACACAAAGAGTAGTTTCCTGAAATTTATCGGAAACAGCTTGAAGGCATTTATCAGCCACATTGGCTAATATATCATTTGAGGAAACAGCGCTGCCCAAAGCAAGAATCTTATAGCCGAGACTGTATTTTAGGGTTTCGCTGTCCTGCATAAGATAACCTAAATTTGAAAGAGTATTAATAAGACCGAAAACAGTACTTTTGCTTAAACCAAGAGCTAAAGAAATTTCTTTCACACTCATTTTTTTATTTGTTTCTTCAAAAAGCTCAAGTATGGCAAAAGCCCTTTCTAAAGACTGAATATTTTTTGTTTTTCCCATTTGACCAACTCGCTCATACGATAATATAGTATGTAGTTCCTGAATCCTTTTTAATTCTATCAAAAACATATTTTCCTGTCAACAATATTGTTAAAATATTATCTTAGATATTATCATAAAAATATTTATGAAGTTGAACAATTTTTTAGTCATTTTGACACTGTTCGTTTATTTAAGACAAATGTGTTTATACTGAAACTGCGCTGTATTTACAGTATTATTATTTTATTCAATATGACTTAACATAAATATGGCTTACGGTTATAAACAGAATAAAATTTAACTAAAATCCATGTATTTCAGCCAATTTTTACATTTTTTCACTTTAATGCGTAAAAATTTTAACAAATAACTTTAGATTGCAAAACATATTTAAAAATTTATTTATTCAGTTTAAAAAAACGCCTGCGCGGTAAATTCGGCATAAGCGTTAAAATAAAAAATATAAATTTATTGATTAAAATGTATTGAATATTAATAAAAAACACAAATTACAATAACGCAGCATCTGACGGCACAAGACCTGTTATAAAACCAAGCAACCCGACGTGATATGTAATTGCTGAAAGCCACTTTCCAGCTATTGAAACTACTATTCTTTCTTTAATTGAACTATTTCAAATATTCTGCTTACTGCTTCATAAAACTTAATTTATTATAAATACTAAAAAATAAGCACGAAATTATTTGTCAGAACAAATTATTCCGTGCTGTTAAATCTGCTGGTAAGGCTGATAAAAACAAAGTCTTTCATATTAATTTCCGTTATTTGAGTTTTCTTCCATTTCCACTTCATTAATTTTATAAAGAAGCGTCATAAGGCTGTCTGTAAGATGCACATTTTCAACTATTACATCTTCAGGCATCGCCAAATCAACATGTGAGAAATTCCACATGCCCTTTACTCCCCAAGAAGCCAAATCATTGGCTACTTTGCTTGCCTGTGAACGCGGAAGAGTAAGTATAGCAACATCTACCTTGTTGTTTTTAACAAATTCTTCCATTTTGTCAACATCATAAACCTCAACGCCCCTGATAGTCATGCCTATAAGGCGTGGGTTTACATCAAAAACAGCTGTAATAACAAAACCGCGTTTTTCAAAATTTGTGTAGTTAACAAGAGCTTGACCAATGTTGCCGCCGCCAACTACTATTAAATTATAAACTCTGTCAAGACCTAATATTTTTTTAATTTCGTTATAAAGATATTCAACATTGTAGCCGTATCCCTGCTGGCCGAATCCGCCGAAATTATTCAAATCCTGCCTAATCTGGGAAGCGGTTATATTCATTTTTGTGCTTAGTTCTTTTGATGAAATTCTTGTTATATCGCTTTCAAGCAAATCGCCTAAGTATCTGTAGTATCTTGGCAGTCTGTTAATAACAGCGCTGGAAATTTTTCTCTCACTATTCATATTTTAACCACCCCTTGATTAGTAAAAGTATAACACCTAAGTTATTTTATTGTCAATGTTTAGTCTTTTATTTGTTTACGAATTCTGGTATCATTGAAATAATATATACATTATTATATATATATTGTTAAAAAATAATTAAAAATATAGAAAGGCAGTTAATTATGATACTATCACTTAGCGGCGTAGGCAAAAGCTTCGGCACTGATGTTATACTGGAAAAAGTTTCATTTAATCTGGAAGAAAAAGAAAAAGCAGCGATAGTTGGAGTAAACGGCGCCGGAAAAACAACATTATTTAAAATAATTACTGGCGAAAGCACTTGTGATTACGGTGATGTTTATATCAAAAAAGATATATCCTTCGGCTACCTTAAACAAAACGCAGTGCCTAATTCAGACAATACAATATATAACGAAATGCTTTCTGTTTTTAAAGACCTGATTGAAACAGAAAAACAATTAAGGCAGATGGAAGAAAAAATGAGTTCTTTAAAAGGCACTGAGCTTGAAGAAAACATGAAAAAATATTCTAATCTTCAGTACCAGTTTGAACTTATGGATGGATACAGCTACAAAAGCCGTATAAAAGGAGTGCTTAAAGGTCTTGGTTTTAGCGATGAGGATTTTGAAAGACCAATAAATACTCTTTCCGGCGGACAAAAAACACGCGTCTATTTAGGAAGCCTGCTGCTTTCAAAACCGGACCTTCTGCTTTTGGACGAGCCTACAAACCATTTGGATATAGAGTCTGTAATTTGGCTTGAAGATTTTCTTAAAGGTTATTCAGGCGCCCTGCTTATAATATCCCATGACAGATATTTTCTTGATAAAATTGTTACAAAAACAATAGAAATAGAGAATAAAAAATCTCATGTCTATGAAGGCAATTATTCATTTTATGCTAAAAATAAAGAAATAAACCGGCAAATAGAAGAACACCACTACACACAGCAGCAAAGAGAAATAAAAAGGCAGGAAGATGTTATAGCCAAACTCCGCTCTTTTAACAGGGAAAAATCAATAAAACGCGCTGAAAGCCGTCAAAAGCAGCTGGATAAAATCATACCGGTTGATAAGCCAGAAAACCTTCCGGAAAAAATGCGCCTTAAACTTATACCTAAAATAACAAGCGGAAACGATGTGCTTCATGCCGAAGGTTTAAGCAAATCATTTGACAGCACAACTCTTTTTGAAAATGTAAACATCGACATTAAACGCGGCGACAAAACAGCAATTGTAGGACCTAATGGAATAGGCAAAAGCACTCTTCTTAAAATCATATTAGGCAAAGCTCAGAAATCATCAGGGGAAATTAAATTCGGAACCAATGTAAATGTAGGATATTATGACCAAGAGCAGCATAATTTTGACGAAAGCAAAACTATATTCCAGGAAATATCCGACACTTATCCAGATATGACAAACGGGGAAATACGCAGCGTACTTGCGGCATTTGTATTTACAGGCGATGATGTCTTTAAAATTATTTCATCTCTAAGCGGCGGTGAAAAGGGACGTGTATCCCTTGCTAAAATAATGCTTTCAAAGGCAAACTTCCTTATACTTGACGAGCCTACAAACCACTTGGACATTTACTCGAAAGAAATTTTGGAAAATGCTATAAATAATTACGAAGGCACTGTTTTATATGTATCTCACGACAGGTATTTTATAAATAAAACAGCTCTGAAAGTTCTTGAAATGTCTAAAGAAGGAATTACTGAGTATTTAGGAAATTATGATTACTATGTGGAAAAGAAAAATACAGCGCAAAGAGAAGAGGCTCTTTTCGGCAAGAAAGAAACGCCTGCCCAGGAAAAAACTGTTTCAGAAACTAAACTGAGCTATCAGTCTCAAAAAGAACAGCAGGCAAAAGAGAGAAAACTGAAAAACCAAATAAAGAAAACTGAAACAGAAATAGAAGAAACAGAAGAAAAAATTCAGCTTCTTGAAGAAAAGCTTTCTTTGCCTGAAATAGCTACAAACGCCGATAAAGCACGTGAAATATTTGACGAAAAAACAGAGCTTGAAACACATCTTAATGAGCTTTATGAAAAATGGGAAGCCCTTCAGGAATAACTTTTTTCTGTTTTATACGCTGATTAAAATGCATAAATTTTAGTTAAAAATTTTATATTATTCGATATTGCAGTACAGCGCATGTAAATTGAAACAAAATTTACATGCGCTTTTTAATGTGTTTTTAACTTAAATGTATATAAAAATGTACAGTTTTACAGTGTTATTGTAATTGATTACCCGTAATCTATATGATAAAATTAGTAAATGGACATTCAATGAATAATTATTTATATTTTCGTATTTTAATTACTTTTAATTACATATCAAATAGGAAATATAAACCATTGAAAGCTTATGCTTTTGTTTTACGGCTTTGTTTCTTTTCATATTATTTAACAATCTATAACCGCAGCCGGATAAATTAAAGCCCAAACTATATTAAATAAGGAGATGTTAAAAATGAGTGAAATCTGCAAATGCGCCGAAGCTGAGGCTGAGGTTCTCAAAAAAAACGGCATAGACACCTCTCTTCTTGAGCCGACTCTTAAAGAATATGGCTCTGTTAAAGGCAGTCTTATAACTATTTTGCAGCATGCGCAGGATATTTACGGTTATCTTCCTGTTGAGCTTTTAAACTATATAGCCCTCAGGACGGGAATAAAAGCTGCCAAAATTCTTGGCGTAGCTACATTTTACGCGCAGTTCAGGCTTGAACCTATAGGCAAGTATCTTATAATGGTCTGCCAGGGAACAGCCTGCCATGTTAACGGTTCAGAGGCTGTTCAGGCAGCTATAGAAGAATATTTGGAAATTAAAGACGGACAAACAACATCAGACGGACTTTTTTCAATTAAAAGCGTGGCTTGTCTTGGCTGCTGTTCCCTTTCGCCTGTTATGATGATTAACGGAGAAGCTTACGGCACTCTTACACCGGATAAAGCAAAACAGATACTATCAGATATTAGGGCGAAGGAGGCGGAAAGCAAATGAAATTAATTATTGGTAAAGGAAGCTGCGGTATAGCAGCGGGAGCCGACAAAGTTTCCGATTCAGCCGTTAGTTACATTAATGAAAAAGGTCTTAACGTACCTGTTGGCGTTACAGGCTGCATAGGTATGTGCTACCTTGAACCTATAGTAGATGTAATCAGGGATAATGGAGAAAAGGTTACTTATGTTAAAGTAACAGCCGATGCTGTTAAAGAAATTATCGACAGCGAAACAAACGGCGCTGTCTGCGAAAAATATCTTATACCTTCTGAGGATAAGCAAAGGCTTGAAAGCCAGACGAGAATTGCTTTAAGAAACTGCGGCATTATTAATCCTGAAGATATAAATGAATACATAGCAAAAGGCGGATATAAAGCCATAGAAAAATGCGTTAAAGAACTTAAACCTGAACAGGTAATTGATATTATTAAGGTTTCAGGTCTTGCAGGCCGCGGCGGCGCCGGATTTCCTACATGGTTTAAGTGGAACGCAGCAAGAAGTGCCCCTGGAACAAAAAAATATACAATCTGTAATGCCGATGAAGGCGACCCTGGCGCATTTATGGACAGAGCCGTTATTGAAGGCGACCCTAACTCTGTAATAGAAGGCATGCTTGTAGGAGCTTACGCAATGGGTTCTGACGAAGGTATTGTTTATGTCCGCGCTGAGTACCCTCTTGCTATTGTACGTCTTACAAACGCAATTAATCAGGCAAGGGAAAAAGGCTTTTTAGGCAAAAATATATTTGGGTCTGATTTTTCATTTGATATAAGAATTAAAGCCGGCGCAGGAGCTTTTGTATGCGGCGAGGAAACAGCCCTTATCGCTTCACTTGAAGGCGAAAGAGGTATGCCAAGGCTTAAACCGCCTTTCCCTGCCCAAAAAGGATACTGGCAGAAACCTTCCAACATTAATAACGTAGAAACTTATGCCAATGTTCCATGGATAATAGTAAACGGCGGAGAAAAATTTGCTGCTATGGGTACTCCTAACAGCAAAGGCACAAAAGTTTTTGCCCTTACAGGAAAAGTTAAAAACGGCGGTCTTGTTGAAATTCCTATGGGCGCAAAAATACGAGATGTTATCTATGGCGTAGGCGGCGGCATTAAAGAAGACAGAAAATTCAAAGCCGTGCAAATGGGCGGACCTTCAGGCGGATGCATACCTGCCGAGCTTGTAGACACACTTATTGATTATAAAACTCTTGCCGCAACAGGCGCCATAATGGGTTCAGGCGGTATGGTTGTTATGGACGAAACTACATGCATGGTTGACATGGCAAGATTTTTCCTTGACTTTACATGCAAAGAGTCCTGCGGAAAATGCGTTCCATGCCGTTTAGGCACAAAACGTATGCTTGAAATACTTACAAGAATAACCGAAGGCAAAGGCAAAGACGGGGACATTGAACTTCTTGAAGATTTGGCAAACCAGATTAAATCTTCAGCTCTCTGCGGTCTTGGTCAGACAGCGCCTAACCCTGTTCTTACAACAATAAAATATTTCAGAAATGAGTATGAAGACCACATTTATAACCACAAATGCACAGCACACCAGTGTCAGGCTCTTGTTACATACTCAATTGAGGCTGATAAATGCAAAGGCTGTACGCTCTGCGCCAAAAACTGTCCTGCCGGTGCTATTGAAGGCAAAGTTAAAGAGCCGCATGTTATTGACCCGGCTAAGTGCGTTAAATGCGGAAAATGTAATGCTGTATGCCGTTTCGGCGCAGTGAAAGTAGACTAAGGGAGGGTATAACACGTGTCTGAAAAATTAAGACTTAACATAAACGGCAAAGAGGTAACCGGCTACGCCGGACAGACAATTCTGGAAGTAGCTAAAGAAAACGGCATAGACATACCTACCCTTTGCTATGATAAAAGAGTAGAAATTTACGGTGCCTGCGGACTTTGTGTTGTTGAGGCTGAAGGAAATCCAAAGCTTCTTCGTGCCTGTGCCACAACAATTGCCGACGGCATGGTTATTAATACAAAATCAAAAAGAGTAATCGACTCAAGGAAAACAGCTTTGGAACTGCTTTTAAGCGACCATACAGGCGACTGCCGTCCTCCATGCGCTCTTAACTGTCCAGCGGGTACAGACTGTCAGGGTTATGTTGGCATGGTTGCCAATGGTCAGTACAAAGAAGCTGTAAAAATAATAAAGGGTATATTCCCTCTTCCATCATCAATAGGTCGTGTCTGTCCTCATCCATGTGAAACAGCATGCCGCAGGGCGCTTGTTGATGAACCGGTATCAATAGCTTATATAAAAGCTTTCATTGGCGATAAAGACCTTGAAAGCGGCGACCCTTATATGCCGGAAGTTGCCCCTGCTACAGGTCATACAGTAGCTGTAATTGGCGGCGGTCCTGCCGGACTTACAGCAGCGTACCATTTAAGAGCTAAAGGACATGATGTTACTGTTTACGACGCCATGCCAAAAATGGGCGGCATGCTTAGATACGGTATACCTGAATACAGGCTTCCTAAATCTATACTTGATAAAGAAATAGACCTTATTGCCGGTATGGGCATTAAGATGATTAATAATGTAAAACTTGGTCGTGACATTACATTTGAGCATGTTAAAAACAGTTATGACGCTGTGCTTCTTGCAGTAGGCGCATGGACAAGCACAAAAATGGGTGTTAAAGGCGAAGACAACAAAAACGTATTCGGCGGAATAGACTTCCTTAGAAAAGTAGCTCTTGGCGAAGAAATAATTGCCGGAAAAGACATTGCAATTGTAGGCGGAGGAAATACAGCTATGGACGCTTGCCGTACAGCTGTAAGGCTTGGCGCTGAAAATGTTTACTGTATTTACAGAAGAACAAGGGCAGAAATGCCTGCTGAGGAAATAGAAATTAAAGAAGCTGAAGAAGAAGGCGTAATTTTCAAATTCCTTACAAATCCAGACGAAATCGTATCAGCTCCTGACGGAAGCATTGATTATGTAAAACTTCAGAAAATGGAGCTTGGGGAGCCTGATTCAAGCGGCAGAAGAAGACCTGTCCCTATTGAAGGCGCCATGGAAGAAATTAAGGTTTCAAGCCTTATAATGGCACTTGGTCAGACACTTAATCCAGAAGGTCTTGACGGTGTTGAGCTTACTAAAAAAGGCACTGTTTCTGCCGATGAAACAACATTCAGGACAAATATTGAAAATGTATTTGCCGTAGGCGACGCTACAAACAAAGGTGCCGGAATTGCTATTGAAGCAATAGGCGAAGCAGAAAAGGCTTCTCATGTTATAGACAGCTTCCTTAAAGGAAATATTGTTCCATACAAAAAACCTTATGTATGCGAAAGAAAAGATATAACAGCCGAAACGCTTGCTGACAGACCAAAAGTACCAAGGGTGCAGATGAGTCATCTTAAACCGGAACAAAGAAAAGATAACTTCCACGAGATTATAAACGGCTTTACAGAAGAAGAAGCTGTTTTCGAGTCATCAAGATGCCTTGAATGCGGCTGCCACGACTTTTACGAGTGTAAACTTGTAAAACAGGCTAACGATTACGATGTTAAGCCTGAAAGATTTGAAGGCGAAAACCACAACAGAACAATAGACAACACACATCCGTTTATAGACCGCAACCCGGATAAATGCATACTCTGCGGTCTTTGCGTAAGGGTCTGCGATGAGGTAATGGGTCGCACAGCTCTCGGTCTTGTAAGCCGCGGTTTTGACACTATCGTCTGCCCTTCTCTTAACCAGCCTCTTAAAGAAACAGACTGTATCTCCTGCGGACAGTGTATTAATCTTTGCCCAACAGGTGCTTTAGGAGAAAAATTCACATACGGCAAACGCGTTCCTGCAAATACAGAGTGCACAAAAACAACATGCTCATTCTGTTCTGTAGGCTGCCCAACAGTGCTTCATACAAATGAAAACCTTATTGTTAAGTCAACACCAGATGAAGATAAAGTTCTTTGTTCAAAGGGACGCTTCGGCTTTGGCGAGCTTACAAAAAAAGAGCGCCTTACATCTCCTCTTGTAAGAAAAGACGGCATTCTTACACCTGTAAGCTATTCGGAAGCAGCTATATATATAGCAAAGAAAATGCAGGGAACTGCCGTAAGATACGGAAAAGAAGCTACAGCTGTTGCTATTTCAGATAAACTTACAACAGAAGAAATTTACCTTGCTAAAAAGTACGCTGAAACAGTGGCAAAAGCCGGAACTGTATTCAGCTTCAACTACACCAAAAACGGCGTAAAAGAAGTAATAGGCTCTGACTGCTCAACATGCGCTAAAGACGAAATCCTTTCAACTAATGTTATACTGCTTATAGGCACGGATATAATGAATGAGCACGCTTCATTCGGCGTTAAAATTCGTCAGGCTGTAAAACGCGGCGCTAAGCTTATAGTTATTAATAACAAACCTGAATCACAGGAAGCTCAGGAAGCTGATTTATACATCAATTCAGAATCAACAGAAAGCCTTAAAGCCATACTTAAAGCTCTTATTAATAAAGGTGCTAAAGCCGCAGGTCTTGATGAACTTAATACATCATTAAACAGCATAACTGTAACAGAAGAAGCCGAAAAAGCCGCTTCAATGCTTATTGATGCTAATAATAAAAAAGCTGTTGTTATAATTGACCAGTTCAATACAACTTATGAGGCTTCAAAGGCTGCTGCCGATATAGCCGTTTTAAGCGGACATATTGGTTCTCCTCGCAACGGTATAATACAGATTAAATCAAATGTCAACTCTCAGGGTCTTGTTGATTTAGGCATTGCGCCTGTTTGTGATGTTAAAGAAAATATCGAAAACGGTACAATTAAAGCACTCTTTGTTGTAGGAGAAGACCCTGCTGAGCTTGACACAGAGTCTATGGAATTTTTAGCAGTAGCTGATATGTACCTTACAGAAACAGCAAATAAAGCAGATGTAGTTCTTCCTCTTGTATCTCTTGCAGAATCAAATGGAACAGTTATAAGCATGGACGGTACTGTTAACTCAGTAAATGCCGCTGTTAAACCACTGGCTAATACAAATATTAACGCAATCTCATCTGTAGCCAATGCAATGAAGATTAACTTTAATTACGCTGACGAAAAAGAAGTTATGCGCGAAATTGTAGAAACAAAAGCACTTGCTAACAGAGAATTTAATCCTGTATTAAAACCTGTAGGCAATGCCCCTATTTATAAAGAAAGATTTAATACAAGCATCGCATACAGAAACTTTCAGAATACTCTTGAAGCTGAAGGCTTAATTAAATAAATTTATCTAACATTAAAAAAATTGCGGAGGGATTTAAGGAATACTCTATTCCGTAAATCTTCCCCGCCTGCTCGAAAAATATAGTTTTATAAAATCCTAAACCGCCGTTTTAATGGTATGTGCCATAATAATAAACATAAATATACTGACATGTCTGCAAACCAGCCTTTGTCTGCTTTTAATGAAATGTTTTCTTTGGCACACTCCGTCGGCGGTTTTTATTTGTCTGATTATTTCACTTACATTTAATGAAAAATTCCAAAAACAAATGCAAATTAGAAACACTAATTTTTTTTGAATTAATGTTAAATATCTATCATTGAAAAATCAGGCTCTCATCATTATTTTAGAGATATATTCAAATATATAGTTGTATTATATATAACATATACTAAATATTGATATTAAATTAAGTTTATAAAATACAATATTAAAATTCATCATTTTTAACAGTTTGATGATGTTAAATTTAAGACATTTTTTATTGACTTGACAGCTGTTTATGGTTATAATTATTTAGGATTAGCGTTTTATGGCAAAATATTTTATTACTTATATTTATTAATGGCGCTGTTCCCAGCAATTTCTATTTATATAATTTTCATTTAAAATTCAAGGGGGAATACCAATGGCAAGATTTACATTACCAAGAGATATTTATTTCGGAGCAGGCGCAATGGAGTCTTTAAAAACTCTTACAGGCAAAAAAGCTATTGTTGTAGTAGGCGGCGGCTCAATGAAAAAATTCGGCTTTCTTGATAAAGCAGTAGGATATTTAAAAGAAGCCGGCATGGAGGTAGAACTTTTTGAAGGTGTGGAGCCTGACCCATCTGTTGAAACAGTAATGAAAGGCGCGGAAGCAATGAGAAAATTCCAGCCTGACTGGATAGTAGCAATTGGCGGCGGCTCACCTATTGACGCAGCTAAGGCAATGTGGGCTTTTTATGAATACCCAGAAACAACATTTGAAGACCTTATTACACCTTTTAATTTTCCTACACTTCGTACAAAAGCTAAATTCTGTGCTATTTCCTCAACTTCAGGCACAGCAACAGAAGTAACAGCGTTCTCTGTAATAACAGATTATTCAAAAGGCATTAAATATCCATTGGCAGATTTTAATATCACACCTGATGTTGCCATTGTAGACCCTGTCCTTGCTGAAACAATGCCTAAAAAACTTACAGCTCATACAGGTATGGACGCCCTTACACATGCTATTGAAGCTTATGTATCAACACTTCATAACGACTTTACAGACCCGCTTGCTCTTCACGCAATTAAAATGATACATAACGACCTTAAAAAATCTTTCGACGGTGATAAATCAGCAAGAGAAAGCATGCATAACGCTCAGTGCTTAGCCGGCATGGCATTTTCAAATGCTCTTTTAGGTATCGTTCACTCAATGGCACATAAAACAGGTGCTGCATTTACAGGCGGACATATCGTTCATGGCTGCGCTAATGCTATGTACCTTCCAAAAGTAATTAAATACAACAGCAAAAACGCAGAAGCTGCTGAAAGGTATGCCTATATTGCTAAATTTATTGGTCTTGAAGGCGACTCAACAGAATCACTTGTAGACGCTTTAATAGCAGAAATTAGAAACATGAATAAATCTCTTGAAATCCCTGCATGCATCAAAGAATACGAGGGCGGCATTATTGATGAAACAGAATTTAATAATAAACTCAAAGATGTAGCAGCTCTTGCTATAAGCGACGCCTGCACAGGTTCAAACCCTCGCATACCTACACAGGAAGAAATGGAAAAACTTCTTACTGCTTGCTATTATGACAAAGAAATTGACTTCTAAGTTGAAATAACTGCATAATAATTCAAAAATATTTTAAGCGCTTTTTATAAATACTGTTGGAAATTTAATCCATCTAAAATATAAAAAGCGCTTTTATTTATACATTTTAGACTAAAACAAAATTACAGAACATGAGTGTTAATAGTTAACATTTTACATAAATTCTAAACTGAATTTAAAAAAGAACTAATATTGATTTTAAATAATTATTATATTATAGTAATTATCAGATAATGGTTATCAATTAAAAAATAATTATGGAGGAGATTTCATGAAATACGAATTAACAAAAGACCTTGAAACAGGAAACGCTTTAATCGACAGTGAGCACCGCCAGCTTTTTGCAGTAATAAATAAACTTTTAGACGCATGCTCGCAGGGAAAAGGTCGTGACCAAATAACTTCTACCGTACAGTATTTAAATGATTATGTAAGCAAACACTTCAGCGATGAAGAACAGCTTCAGATTCAGTCAAAATATCCAGGATATCCGGGTCATAAGCAGTTCCACGACGGTTACAAGAAAAATCTTTTACAGGCTACAAATGAAATACTTTCTTCAGGCGCAACAATTTCTTCATTAAGCAAACTTAATCAGGTTGTAAGCATACTTGTTACACATATCAGACTTGAAGATAAAAAAATAGCAGCTCATATCAAGGCTAATTCATAATAAATTAAAGCCGGTGCATTATGTACCGGCTTTTTTACATTAAAAATTTAAACTATGCTTAAAGCTATTTCCATCATATCTGTAAAAGACTTTTCTCTTTCTGCCGATGTTGTCTCTTCACCAGTTAAAATAGAATCAGAAATAGTTAAAATACCTAAGGCATTTGCCCCTCCTGCTGAGGCGTTGGCATATAAAGCCGCCATCTCCATTTCAATGGCAAGAACACCCATATTACTCCATTTTTTGGCTTTATCCAACGTATTAAGTGAATAAAACATATCCTCGCTTAAAACATTGCCAACATGGTAATTAACATTTTTATTTTCAGCCGCGTCAACTGCTTTTCTAAGCAGCTCATAACTGCAAATACATGAAAAATCCCCTGGCAAATCAAAAAGCTTAACATAATTAGAAGTTGTGCAGGCTCCCATGCCAATAACTATATCCCTAATTTTAACATCAGGATTAATACTTCCAGCTGTCCCAATCCTTATAAGGTTTTTGCACCCGTAATTAAATATAAGCTCATGTGAATAAATACCCATAGACGGGCAGCCCATTCCGCTGCCCATAACAGATACCTTCTTTTTGTTGTAATACCCTGTAAAACCAAACATATTTCTTGTAAAGTTAAACTGTTTAACATTTTCTAAATAATTATCAGCAATATACTTTGCTCTTAAAGGGTCGCCTGGTAAAAGTACAGTTTCAGCAATATCACCTAAAGCAGCATCAATATGCGGTGTTGGTACATTAACAGCCATTAAATCAACTCCTTTATCTATAATTTATAATTAAATTATAAACTATAAAGAAGTAAATTCAATTAAAAATAAATAAAATAACAATATAAAATTATTGTTTTCCTAATTGTCCAATTTTTGTCTTGACAAATTGCATAATACTTATTATAATAATTAATGCTTTGAAAATATTGTGTGCGCGTAGCTCAGCTGGATAGAGCGTCTGACTACGGATCAGAAGGTCGCGTGTTCGAATCATGTCGCGCACATGTTAACGCCGTTTTAAACGGCGTTTTTTTATGCGATTTCAGTATTTCTAATGCTGTCATGAGTATAAGAAGCGAGATTTTTATGAGTAAAATGTTTTAAAGTTATATGCTTGTTAAATTTAAGCTTAATATTAATTGCCATATTGGCTGGTATAATATATCTTGAATAACTCTCTACAATATTGTATAAAAATTTAACACTTAACCCTAAATTAATGTTAACTGAATATTCTCCATAATTAACTTCAAAATCATAATTGCCTTCACCGCATATATTGTTAAGATAGTTAATAAACATGTAATAAGTGTAAATAAAATCATTGTTGTACTTAACTAAAAGAGCTGAACGCCGCACTTCCAAACTGTTTCCGCCGCTGCTAATTCCAAACATACTTTCATACCGTTTTAATCCTTCATCATCAGCTGTTTTAATCCACTGATTTTTTTCAATATTACAAAATCTGTTCCATTCATCATTTAAAACTGTATTTTCAGCACCGTTAATAGCATTAATTTCACTAAAGTCCCTTAAAAACTCAGGTAAATATTTTATGTACTCTTTCATACATTTTCCACCGTCCCTAAAATAGGAATCTCGTCAGATTCAATAACAATATTGTCTGTATTGTCATTTAACGTAATATCCTCAATATCAATTACACCATCAATCTCAAGAACTTTCATTTCAATACGGCTTTTCCTAACAGTTATGCTTCCTTCGTTTTCCCAGCCTTCTCGCAGTTCGCAAAAATACTCTTCTATCTTTTCCTTCACCTGTTCAACTATAAATTCAGTTTCAAAACCGCTTTCTAAAGTAAGAGTAAATTTAATATTAATAGCAACACTGTTTGCTGCCTCAACAGTAACATTGTGACCTATAGGCACAGCACCAATTCCGCTTCCTTTCGGCTGAGGGTCAACATATTCCTGAATATCTTCAATAAGCGTTCCCTCAGGTACATTATATCCGTTGTTTAATATAACAACCCTAACTGTGCCTCCGCCGTAATAAGCCGGAAACACTTTACAGCCTCCAACACCATCAATCTCTTTAAAAAGTCTTTTGTAGTCTTCAATATTGCCTCCAAACGCTTTCGTCTCAAAACTGTTAAAATATCTCTTCCTTAAACTCTCGTCGCTTTCGGCTTCCTCACCATAAATTATAATGTCCGTTATCTCGGCTTTTAAAAGACCTTCTACATATTCAATAGGCAGTATTGTACCTTTATATAAATTCCCGGCATTTCCTGCTTTTTCACATACCATCTTATAGCACCCGTCAGATATTTTTTCGGTAACAGCATAATCATTTCCTCCGCCGCTGAACCTTTCACCTGTATTAATGTTATTAATAAACTCCCCATTTTCACCAGTAAAAACAGCCTTAACAACGGCATTTGTCGCGTCATGTCTTTTAATATTCCTCTCCCAAACCCTTCTGTCTAAATCCTCTCCTGTAGCTGTATCTGCAAATGTTCTGTTCATAAGCATTTCCATGTTCATATACATTTGAGCACTCTCAGCGCTGTTTGGCGCTAAAGTATCATATATAATACTGCCCTGCCTTTTGTCCATGCTGTCATTAATAAGCTTCAGTTTTTCATTTAATAAATTCTCGTAAGTAAAGTTTTCATACACTAAATATCTGCCTCCATCTCAATTTGTATAATGCCTAAATTAGTAATAACATCAAATTTAATGCTCATTTTGTTAAAATCTTTTTCAATAGCAAAATTTTCTATTTTCTCTATTCTGTTGTCAGCAAGAAGGGCGTCTTCTATGTATCCCTCAATAAGCATTTGGGCTTTAACCATATTGCTTCCTATAAGCTCGCTTATTTGAGAGCCGTAATTCCAGTCGTATATTTCAAAAGCATATCTTTTTGTGTCCAAAGTCTTGCGTATGGCCTGTTCAATAGCCGCTTTACCATCTATATATCCGTTTATCCTTTTGTTATTAAAATCAAGTAAATATGTTTTTGTAATATACCTGCTGTCTTCTGAAATAATATCCGACGAAATATTTTCAGGAACCATTTTAAACCACCACCCTGTCTAAAACTAAAAAATTCTGTCCTCCTTGGATTCTTAAAAGAATAACCTTCTCGCCTTCTTTAAGCCCGAAATTTAATGTAACATCTTTCTGTCCAACTATTTTGTGGCTGTGTGAAGTATATGAGTTAGCGCTTTCCGTTGACATGTTAAAAGTTTCCTTAACACTTCTTTCAACAACACTGGAACAAAGCGTAATTTTGCTTTTGTCAATAATAAGCCTCTGGTCAGCCATAATAGTGAGCGGCTCCGTTTTGGTAACAATGCCAAACATAATTCTAACCGGGTCAGAAGCCTCATTTGCCTCAACAGATATTTTCCTTAATGCATTAATCAGTTCACCTGTAATAAATATCAGCTCCTTAAATATGTACTCCCTCAGCTCCTGATTGAGCATATTCTATAATTTTATTTGCAATAGAGTCTATAATGCTTTCTTCGTCAGCCTCGTTGTATATGTTGGAATAATTGTTAAGCGTAATATTAACATTTCCGCTTTCATAAGTCCTGCCATCATTTTCCAACCACTGTCCTGCTTTTGTATTTTTATTGTTGTTTAATGTCGAAAATTCATATTTATGATTTATCTTGGTATTAAAAAAATATTTTTTGTCCGTCTGTTTAATAACGCTTTGCAGCAATTCTTCTTCACTCTGCCGCTCATTAAATAAAATTCGGTTACGTTGCAGTATCTCATTTAAAATATTCCTGTCTTCAATAAATGCACTGCTGTAATTTTTACTTCTAACTATACCAGTGTTGCTTAAATGTGTGTTTTTCAGAAAATAATTATTATAAATCTCATCTTTTGGATAAAATATATTTTCTGTTAAAGTATCATTGTAACTATCCGTTTTTTTGTTTAACATAATTCCGCCATCAAAAACATTCGTAATGTTTTCAGCCTCTTTCAGCCATGAATTATTTTCATTTTTGTAGTTTTCTTTACCAAAAAAGTTATAATTATTTATATATTGAATATAGTTAATATCTTTCTTAAATATTTCATTTTTAACACCCAAACCGCTTTTATCACTGCTTTTTATTTCAAACTCTGTTAAAATATTTTCATCTCTGTTTTTAATTGCAAATTCTGTTAAACCGCCTTCATAGTCTTCTGATTGCTGAAAAAACAAATTCCCAAAAAATTCATTGCCAAAAATCCCCATTATCTCCTCAATAAAAATTCTCTGCTTTAACAACTCGTCAAAAAACTTTTTAAGTTCGTCCGCCAAAATCCCACCTGCCTTAACTGTTTATAAGACCGCCTCTGAGAGATAAATCCATTGTATGTACTCCCATTTTAAACCTGTGCCTGCATGATTCAACTGTCATAGCTTCATCAATGACAATATCCCCCGTTTTGTCAGTTCTTATATAAATAATAGTACCGGCTCGGACATTAATGTCACCAAATGCCCCTGAAATACTTAAACTTCTTTTGGCTCTGCTGTGCGTATTTAAAATACTCAAAGCTTTTTCGTTTCCGTCTTCACCTTCTTCAATGCTTCCTGTATATTGTAAAACGCCCCATTTTGAAACAGAATTCTCGTTTTTCTTAAAGTATTCCTGTACAATGCCTTTCTTTCCTTTTAATGTAAGCCTAATCTGGTTATATGTGTCGCTGTCTATAGATGAGGTGTAACTTAAATCCTCCGCTGTGTCATCTTTTACAATGTAGTTAGATGCCATATTTTCAGCTCTTTTTAAACTAAGCTTTCCAAAATCATCAAATAGTACATATAACTTTCCGGTGCTTAAATAAGTTGTGTCTATGGCTGACTGAATAATATCAAATAATGTTTTTTCATCTGAGGTCATGTTGTTTATAATAAAACCGCTTTCTTCAATGCTTCCGCAATTTATTCTGTAATCAGATGCTATCTGCTTAATTATGCTCGAAACTGTAAAACCATTAAAATTATATGTAGCCTTATTTTTAAGATACCTGAGCTGGTCATAAGCGGTTACAGATATAATCCCTTCCTTGTTTCTTGTCTTTGTAAATACATAACCTAAAAAAATCGGAATGCTGTCAGCATAAATTTTTACTGTCGACCCTTCCGAAAAATCAATTATGCTGTCCTTAATAACATTAAAACACGCTTTCGACGGCATAGAGCTTCTGTATGTTTCAATATACATTTCACCTTCTAAAACAGGTATGTACGCTCTCTTGTCGTTTGAATTTATAATTTCCATATAAATGTTACTCAAACCTTATCACCTGCCCCGCGTGTATTAATGAAGGATTGTTTATGCCATTTATTTTAGCTATCTCATAGCACTTGGCGCCATCATTTAATTGGCTTTTGCATATATTCCATAGATTATCTCCATCTTTAACAACATAAGTTTTTGCCGGTGTTTTGGCGGTCTGCCTGCTTGCCTGATATGTGCCTATAATGCCGCTTATTTCTGAACTTTGAGCTGTTTTGTATTCCCTGAGCTTTATATCCAAAACCACATCAAGCCCCTCACTTGCCTGCTCAATAACATTAAGCGCTTCAATTGTAACCATTTTTTTGGTAGTAAACCCCACTCTTTTGTATGGCAGCTTCTCCCTTACTATATAAAACATAACTGTCCTTTTTTCATTTATAATCTGCTCTAATTCGTAAATATATACAAACGGCTCTTTAAAACTGGTTAAATATCTTGCATATGGCACATCTGCGCCGGGCAGCAATGCCTTAAAGCTGAATTCCATAAGCCCCGGAGTCCGTATCCTGCTTATTTCTTCCATATTAATAAGATTAACTGTATCATTTTGACCTTTGTACAACCATGTTATTTTTTCCGGAGTAACTGGAAGTAAAATATCACCAATGTATACCGAATACATTTTTAAACCTCCCTGTCTTTGCTTTTGTTCTCATAAATATCTAAGCAAGCCGCAATAAAAGCTTTTTCTTCTTTTGAAAGAGCCATAAATTCCGATGGGAACCTTCCAAATTTAAGGAGGACAATATATGCGTATACCGCCTCAAAACTGCCCTCCTCAATTAGTTTTTTGCTTCTTCAATCAAGTCCTGAGCCGCCTTGTCAAGACCGTTTATTTCTTTAACTTTCTTAATGTACGCAATGTATTCTCCGGCAGAAAGCATTTCTTTAAGCAGAACATCCTCTCCCAAAACACCATAGCTGTTTTGCAGTTCTTCATCAAAAAGGTCAGGATAAACTGTTGAATATGCGGCTAATTTTCCAATATATCTGCTGTAATCAAAATCTTCAGTATATCCTCCGTTCTTTTTAGGCACTCGTTTAACGCACATGTCCCTTATTTTTTCTTCCTCATTGCCGCTTAAAGCGCGTATCTCCCACATAACCGGTTTACCATTATTTATAAAACCGCTGCTTGCAGCATAAAAAACATTTTCTTTTTTTACTCTGTTTCTGTTTAAAAATAAATCCAGTTCCATATTTCCCTCCAAAAATCTTATTAGTAACATATTAACAACAAAATATAAAAACGGATAATCCCCTGCAAAACAGGGTTTTATCCGTATAAAATACTCTTTATAAGAGTCTTAAATAAAATTACATTCCGGTAAGAGCAGTAAATTTTTCCGG
Organism: uncultured Clostridia bacterium; assembly: GCA_944383885.1. Classification (GTDB taxonomy): domain Bacteria; phylum Bacillota; class Clostridia; order Lachnospirales; family Anaerotignaceae; genus Neoanaerotignum_A. Next base: position 103,908 of record CALWRF010000038.1, read on the forward strand.
CATTTCCCAATCCTCAAACGTAAAATTGTATTCTTCATCAAGAAATTTAGCTGTAGCGTCAAACTTAGCAATAACTCCGCCGTCAAGATTGCAGTCTTTAAGAATAACTGTCTGCCTTCCTACATCACTTGTAGGGTCTTCATTTGTAACCTGTATGTCAAAATACATGTCCTCGCCCTTTTCCTTAAACTTGTAAAGCAGTTCCCTGAAAACAGAACTGTTGTAGTGGAAAGTGGCTTTTCCAACTCCGCTCCAGCCTGTAGCCTTGTTTCCTTTGCCTGTCTTTCCAAGTATGGGTACTTCCTGTTTTGTTTTTTTCATCTCAGCCTCAAGATTTATAGCTTGCATAAAATTGTATCTTTTTTTGTCTATTGTCACATAGCATTCCGCCATGGACGCGCATATAGCGTCTTTCGCGTTCATAATCTGGCTCACTTACTGCCACCTCCTTTAAATTTAGTAAACAATAACCGTCATGTAAAGCTTTGCCATAGCGCAAACCGGCGTTACCGGATTAGTAACGGAAACTGTTTTTTTGTCATTTCCCAATTCAACTATCACATCATCAGGCTCAAAGCCCTCAATTACATTCAGCTTTAATAACTCCTTGTTGTATGTAACTATGTCATTCCAAAACGCCATGCGCCCTGAATTGTTGTTTTGTACTTTTCCAAGATAATATGTGTTGAACATAACAGCAATATCGTTTCCTATCTGGTCAAGAAGCCTTATAACTTGATTCTCACCAAAATTCTTGTCCTTCCCGTCTTTAAATTCTGTAAAAGAATTGATGTCGTCAAGCACCCTGATGTCATCACCGTTTTTGTGCAGCATAAAACACCCATTTTCAATTCCCTCTTCAAGCTCACTCTGCTTGTACTGAGTAAATACGCCATATTCCCCGTCATAAAGCTTGTTTGTTAAACTTTCATTAATGTTGCAGCCAGCGCAGGCGCCTGTAACCCACCATACAAGACCATATTCTTCACCGTCAGTTGAATCATTAGCCAAATTAATAACTCCTTCATACTCAGCGGCATAGTCATGTATAACAGTCTGAAATTTGACACCGTAAGTATCGCGCATAGTCTGTGTGTACTGAGCATATAGCTTTTTAATTGTTTCATCATCACTTAAACACCCAAGATTATTAAAACTAACGCTCTCAAGTTTGTCCAAAAATTCCTGATGAGCTGACTCGTTTGCATTTCCGTTCTCACCGCCTGATAAACTTATTTTTTCTGATGCGGTAATAACTGCTTCATTGTTAAAAATAATAAACTCGTTGTCCTCTAATTCAGCGGCAGATGTAACTGTTTGGCTGTCAATAACACTACCATCAATGCTTGTTTCAACTATGTACTTTTCCTCACTGCCTGTAACACTAATTGAAATATCATTTCCCCTTGTACCGCCGTATCTTGCCTTGCCCAATTCACAGCTGGCTTGAGTACCTTTGTTAAGCCTGTAAAAATAAACTGTCTGGGCATTTATAAAAATGTCTCTCATGCCTTTAAGCTTTTCGCTTGTATATGCGTATCCAAATAAGCTCATGCTGTCAGTTAAAAATTCTTCCGCTGTTACCGCGAAAATCTCGTTTTCTTTGCCCCAATCCATTTCACACGCAATAGCCGCATAACCTCTGTCGCTTATATTAGCGTTAGAGCTTGAGGCACTAACAAAGTTAATGTAGCTTCCTGGAAGCACTTTGTTCTGAATTAAAAAGTTTCCGCCTCCTAATGCCAATTTTTTCACTCTCCTTCAATTAAATCAAGTTTTTCCATTAATTCATATCTGCCTTCGCCAAACCTTCCGCTCATACCGTAAACAGCCTTAAATTTGTAACTTCCTTCTTTATTCTCCAATTGTAAATCAAAAGCATTTATATACCCGTCAGAACATTCTACCGTTTTAACAGCGTTAAATACATTTTGAGCAACAGAATTAATGTTTTGATTAAGCTTTTCATTTATAATCAAATCAATTTCAAATTCATAATACGCAATACATCGGTTCATAGGCAGAAAATTATATTTTGTCCCTTTGTGCAGTATAAAAAAACAAGGTCTTTTTAAACCTTGCTCAATGCTTTCGGTATAAATATTGTATTTATCACCAAATTCCTTATATAAAGATTCGGCAATGCCGTTTGCAATGCTTCTTTCCATAAGATTTCCACCTCTTTACGGGTTTTTATCATATATGATAACCTCAACCTCTTGATGAAATGAATATACCCTGCTTTGGGAAGCCCCTCTAAAACTCCGGCTTTCGCCATTTCGATAAACTGTAAATATGTCACCGCTTTCAATTTTATATTCAATAGGGAGGAATAATTTAATTTTAAGCTCTGTTTTAAATGCAGTAGGGGTTTCTTCATTAGGCTTGCTTGTTAAATAGCTTATTCTGCACATTACATCATTGTATACATCATATAAAACGGCATTGCTGATTCCCATTTCATTTTTTTCAAACCTGTAGCGTTTAATGTCACACCTGTCATTAAATAAAGCTTCGGCGCTTTTTTGTAACTTTCTCAGCTCCATTTTATTCTCCTAAAAGGCATCATTCTCTTTTCATAATTTTTAACACCGCTTAAACCATACTGCTCATATAACATATCTCCAAAAGACATAGATATATCTCCTTCAGTAATACTCTTAAGTCTTCCGCCTTCATATTCTCCACTGTACTGCCCGCTTTTAAAAATATCAACAGCCATGTCAATAACAGTATTTTCAAGCCCTTCTGGTATGCTTTCAATTCCGCAGTAATTTTTTATAATGCTTATGGCACTGTCAAGGGAATACTCTAAATTAAAATCATCATTTTCAGCCCTGCATATTTCCTTAACTTTTATCAGTAATGTTTCCCTGTCCAAAGCTTATTCCCCCGCACGGCTGCTTAAATATATGCCTTTTGCTTTGTTGTCATAAACAAAAGCATCGTGATATAACCTGAACTGGAAAAGCCATGCGTCAAGCTTCTGGTTTTCGTCAGGAGAAAATATTTTAGGCATAACAAATTTCTTAGTCTGTACAACAGCTTGCGGATACATCATAATAAAGTTAATTTCATTTCCGTCTGTGTCTTTGACAAATCCCCAGCTGTCAGTACCGTTATTAAGCTTTATTTTTGTGTAAAATCTTGTCTTAGGCACGTATATAACATTCATGTTGTTGTACCTGTTAATAACAGTGTTGGCGTCTTCCTCATTTGTCCATTGTCTTGTTAAAGCAGAGTTTAATACAGGTTTTAAATCGCTGTTAACAAATAAAACCCTTCCTTCTAAAGGCACCTCATTTTCATCTAAAGTCATAGCCGCTTTGTCAATAGCGCCTATAATAGTGTCTTTTGTAAGTGTTTCTTCGTTAGATGTAATGCCGCTTGCGGAAGCATACTTAGCAAATCTGTAAGCGTCAAGTTCAGGAATAACCCATTCTCTCATAAAATTTCCTGTAACTGTGCCAAAAACCATTCCCAATGTTTCTTCATCATCCATACGGTCTATGGAAATTTCCTTTCCCCTCTCCTGCGTAAGCTTCATTGTCTCCCAAGTAGCTGTTATGTCGCCTTTAGGATATCCGTTTGCTCTTGAGTATGTACCAAGACCGGTTGTTGAAACTTTAAGCACTTTAATTTCATTGGCGCCTGAAAAATCCGCCATAGTGCTGCTGTCAAGGCTTTCTGTAACTGATTCTGTCTTGTAGATTTCATCTACAATAGGTAAAAATTTAGTTGCGTATTCAATGGAATTTGCCATTTAATAACCTCCTTTTATTTTCTAATTCCGGCTGCGCGCAAAGCGCTTTCCATAAACTGCCTGTCAGATTTTTTTCTTCTTTCCTTAACTGCTCCCGTACCCTCAACTTTTTGGCTTATTTCTTTAAAAAGATACGGCGCGCTCTCTTTTATTCGCGTAATATCAACACCTGTAACTCTTCCGTTTTCGTCTTTAATAATATCCTCATCATTTAAAAGAGCGCCTATTGCTTTGGCGTTTCTTCCGCCCTGCTCTAAAATATCCTTTTCAATAATCGCCTGCGCCTTTTCATTTTCAAAGTTTTCCTTTAAATCATTAATTTCTTTTTCATATCTTGATATTACAGAATCATACTCACTTTTCGGAACTTTTTCATCTTCACCATCAGTTAAAGTAAAATTTTCGTCAATGTATTCGCAAATCATCTCAAAAAGTTCCTCACTGCTTTGGCAGTTTTCAATTAAATCCTCAAGCCATGCGTATTTTTCCATGCTTTTCACCTCCTTTAAATAAAATATCCCGCCTCCCGCCCATTTTTTTATTCTTTTCCACCTTTTGCTTCACTCTCAGCTAAGGCATATTCCTCCATTGAAATCTCCTCGACAAACGGATGCATGCTTAAAAGCGTTTCATCGCTTAATATGCCTTTTGATTTTTCAATCATCTCAACTGTTTCATAATCATTCGTAACAGCATTCCTTTTCAAAGCAACTTTAATAATAGAAGCATCATAATCAGTTCCGTTTTTCCTGTTGTAGTCCTCTATCATATAACCTATAATCTCTTTAATGCATTGCTTTAATTTAACAGCAACGCTGCTGGCTTTAAGCTCTAAAAGCGTGTACTGAAATTTAAGTGAAACACCGCTGGGTGAATTTCCCAACGCCTCACGGTCAGTATCAACACCCTGACCAAACTCAAATATGTCTTTCCTAAGACGCTTTAAAAATTCAAGCCTTCCGCTCATTGAAAGCTCTACCTGTCTTGCCTCCACATTTCCGCTGCTGTCGGTAATGTTAACAGCCTTGTTAATTTGTAACTTCTTTGATATGGCAGAAGCCGTGTCGCCACCATATCCCTGTATAACCCAGTAAAGCTCAACCAAATCAATAATGTTGTTTGTTCCTTCACTGGATATAAGGTCGTAAGCATCAATTAGTCCCTTTACCGCCTCTAAATCAGTTGTTTCTTTGTAATTATTTTTCAGTATAATAAAAGGAACTTTTCCCCAGCTGTTGGCTTTGCGGCTTTTCTCAAATCCGTCTTCTGTAGCTACACCCCACCAGTGAGGCGATGGATTTTGCTTTATTGAACTGTCCAAAACAAAATTCCTGCTGTCGTCCTCAATAAAATATGTAACATCATCTTTTGTCCACCACTCAACCCTCTTTCTTAAATACCTGCTGCCGTTTCTGATAACAGCCGTATCGTAATATCTTATAAGCTGCTCCAAATCCTTTTCATGCTCGCTGTCATAAATAGGTATAATTTCATCAGCCGGTATAACACAGTACCTTAATGCGCCTTCTTTGTCATAATAAATATGCAGGGCTTCACAGCCTTTGTTGCTGGCGCCTGTCAAAAGCTCCTGTAAAACCTCGTTAAAATCTTCCCCTGTAAAATCCTCAACAGCTCTTTCAAAATCCTCATCTTTTTCCATGCCCTGCCTGTAATTAATTTTAATAACAGGCTTCCTTCCAATTAAGTATGAAACTTTCTGGTCAACAAGTATTCTGTGAAAACAGTTTACGTTGTGATGATTGCTTCTGTTTGGATTAGTAAACTTTGTAATTTTTTCTTCCCCGTCAATATTTTCGGAAATACAGCTCTGCCTAAAATCTTTCTTTAATATGTCGTGCTCATAGGCGTAATACCTTTCTCCTTCAATCATCTTTTTCTTTTTTTCGCAGTTCTGGTCTTCTTTAATTATGTATTTCAGTACGTCGCTTTCATTAATTCTGCTGTCAGATGTCAATTTAGCGTTAATTAAATCATTTTCGGTTAAATACATTTAATTACCTCACTTTCACCATGCTCATGTCAAATTGCCTTGAATACCTTACAGCGTCAATAGAGTGGTTGTTCCTGTCAGGAAAATATGCCCTAAACCCGCCTTCTTTGTCTTTGTCCAGTTCGTACTCAGTAAATTCCCTTGCTGTAAAAGGACATCTGTCAGGGTCAATTATTATCTCCTCCATGTTCTGCAGCCATTTTATGCCATACTCAACACTTCCGGGACCTTTTTTCGCCGCAATGGCATTTATGCCGAAATAATTAAGCTCAGCTATACTCTTAGGCTCTGCACTGTCGCATATAATAACATTGTTTTCTTTGTTTTCCCGCTTTATAAGTTCACTTGCTTTTATGTTGCTTAATCCGGCTTTGTGTATTTCAAAAAAAATAAATAGCTTTTTTCTTGTCCTGTCATAGTGATTAACTGTGTAGTGCAGCGGGTCTGTGGCATATCCCCAGTCAAGTCCTCTTGAAACCCTGTCAAAACTTTCTATCTCTTCATCTGTAATTTTTCTAAGCGTTATATTGGAAAAAACTTCTCCGCCCGTTCCTGTAGCTTTTCCCATATATTCGTGTTCATAGGAAATCCTGTTTGTATTTTTAAGATGCTCCGCTTCAATAAAAAACTGCTCCCCCAGCCATTTAACAGGAACATCTTTGTAATTGCTGTAATATACTTTCTTTCCCTTCTGCTTTTTTAAAGCCTCCCTGTTTATCCAATTGGAAATACTCTGAGGCGGATTATATGAATAAAAAACACAAAACTTTTCTCCGCCCCTCATAAGTGACTGGTTTATATTTCGTATCTCTTCTGCCGAATCAAACTCATCGGCTTCCTCAAACCAAATATATTTTGCATATCCATTCTTAAACTTTATAGACTTAATCTTTCCCGGGTCGTCACAGCCTTTAAAAATTATCTTCTGCCCCGTTTCTTTCAACGTCAAATAAAATGGCGGCGAAAGTTTTTTCTCCCATAACTCATCAGCGTCTAAAGCTTCAATAGCCCAAATCATCTGCTCTAAAACACTGTCCCTTATGCTGTTTTGTACTTTCCTGAATATAATGGCATTAGCGTTTTTGTCACACATAATGCCTAATATAATTTCTATTGAGATAAATGAGGACTTGCAGCTCCCCCTGCCGCCTTTAAACCAATAATGCGTGTACCGGCATTTTTCTATATCCCTGTGAGCATTATAAAATGCCGGCGCTATCAGCTCACTAAGCCTTGCCATAATTTTCACCTTCACTTTTCGGTATGTCGTCAATAATCTGAATCATTGCCGGCTTGCTTTTAACTTCGGATAAAGATTTTTCATTTTTATATTTGCCTTTCAGCTCAAAATAAAGCTTAATAGCCTGTATGTTTCCCTCCGCGCACTGATTTAATAAGCTTTTCCATACGCCTGTCATCGCGCTGAAAGTTTTGCCGTTAAGTATCAAATCCATGTACTGCCTGAAACTTTCTTCTGCAAGCCATGTGTAAAGCAAATCAGCAGTAATGCTGTACTGAAAGCAGATATCCTCAAGAGTGCCGTCATAACTTATATCCGTAAGCGCATCAGCAACCATTTTCTGCCTTTTAGTTAGTTTTTTTATTTTAACACCCCATTTAATTTTAAAATTAAAGAAAATAAAAAACAGGTTTTGTTCGCATGCCCTTACTTTTTCTATAAGCTCTGTACTTCAGCTTTCAGCATGTATTAAAACCTGTTTTACCAATATTCATAATTTTTTATGGTATAATAATATCATAAAAGTACGTCCCTTGGGTGACCCTTTTTAATCAAACATCTTTATTTCTAATACAGTAAAGTTTGTAAAAGAACAGCTTTCTCTTGTCATAAAACTGTCTTCTTCCGCAAGGTACGTTTAACACTTCGTATGGTATTCCTTCAGTCACATTTTTAATAATATATTTGTATAACTGCTCATCTGCTTCCTTAGCCGCGTTTTCAATCATCTCAATGTCACTTTTAATTTTAATCATTTGCTTTGCCGTCTCAAAAGTTTTGTCAGAAATATTTCCTTTAACACTAACAGGTGCAAATCTAACAGCTTTAGGTCCGTATCCATACTTTATAAACTTCTTTTTTTCGTTGTACTGCATGCAAAAGTACTCCAATTCCTTGTACGCGTAGTCTGATATGTTAAATTCCTTCATGTCAATTTTTCTTTTGTCTGCCAAAAACAGCACCCCCTGCCATCTTACTTTTCATCATTTCCAGAACCTTCCCCGCCTATAATAAAGTATTTGTTAATATCAACCGGCTCCATGTTGAATAATTTAACCATGTGCTTCATTTCATTGATGTTAAGCAAAGTATAGCCATTAAGCTTGTTGTTAATCGCATCAATGCTTATTCCCAATTCATCTGAAAGCTTCTTATAGGAAATGTTCTTTTTTTTCAAAAATTTTTTCAGTTCCCTCAATTCTGCATATTTTCTTTTTTTCAATAAATACCGCCTCCTAAAACTCCTTTAACTTACCATAACAACAGCACAGTGTCAACACGTTTCGTGTGATTTTGTAGATAATTACACATTTCATTATTATATTAATTAATAAATTTGCAATTATTAGTATTTATTTGTCGATTTTTGTCTGTTGTATTAATTTATATAATAAATTCCAATAATCAAATGCTGTGCATAAATATACATAACTAAACACGCTATGCTTATCTTAAGTCTGTACAGTTAATATTAGCCGTGAAATAATAATATTTGTATTAATTATCAATTTTTTAATAATGGTATTGATATAAAAGCGGTTTATAACTAAAAAAAAATGCCATACTACAAAAAAGAGTATTTGACTATTTGCCTCTTATGTGGTAAAATCTGTTACAAATAAAAGGGAGTAGCTATCAGGTAAGGTCTGATTACTTTTACCGTCAATACGGTTATTAAATTAACCCGGTTAAGTAACTAAGAAGCGAGACTTTTGTTGTAACTTTTGTTGCAGCAAAGTTTCGTTTTTTTGTTTTTAAGCAAAATTTTGGGAGGTAAAATATGAATAATCAAAACTGGTATCAAAAAGATGTGCGTGAGGTAGAGTCTTTGCTCCAAACCTCAAAAAACGGATTAAACAGCTCAGATGTGCCGAAATTAACAGAAAAATACGGTAAAAATGAGCTGACAGATAAAAAACAAAAAAGCACACTGACAATGTTCTTGGAGCAGTTCAGCGATTTCCTTGTAATAATACTTATAGCAGCCGCAGTTGTCTCCGCAGTACTCGGCGACTTAGAAAGCGCTGTAGTAATAATAGCAGTAATAACAGGCAACGCCATACTTGGAACAGTTCAGCAGAAAAAAGCTGAATCTTCATTAAACAGCCTTAAAGAAATGTCTACACCTGAAGCAAAAGTTATACGCGATGGTCAAATAGGCGTGGTTTCTTCTAAAGATATACTCCCTGGCGACGTGGTTGTTCTCGAAGCCGGCGACTTTGTCTGCGCCGACGGACGCCTTTTTGAAACAGCTGCTCTTCAAATTAATGAAAGCGCTCTCACAGGCGAAAGCGTCAGCGTAGAAAAAAATACCGATACAATAAACCATGAAGCCGGCATAGGCGATAGGCTTAATATGGTCCATTCCGGCAGCTTTGTAACATACGGCAGAGGAAAATTTATTGTAACCGGTACCGGAATGAATACTGAAGTCGGTAAAATAGCCTCTCTTTTAAACAGTGCTAAAGAAAAAGAAACACCTCTTCAGGTATCATTAAATAAATTTGGAAAAAAATTGGCTATAATTATACTTATAATCTGCGCCCTTTTGTTTGCCCTTAGTGTTTATCAGGGCAATGGCATTATAAATGCATTTATGTTCGCTGTAGCCCTTGCCGTAGCCGCAATACCGGAAGCTTTAAGCTCAATAGTAACAATAGTTCTTGCTTTCAGTACACAGAAAATGGCAAAAGAGCATGCAATAATAAGAAAGCTTCAGGCAGTAGAAGGCTTAGGCAGTGTTTCAATTATCTGTTCAGATAAAACAGGCACACTTACGCAAAATAAAATGACCGTAATGAATTATTTCTCAGATGGAAATATAATCTCAGTAAATGACGTAGTAAAAAATGAAAGTTTTGAAAAACTGATAGACGCCTGCTGTCTTTGTAATGACTCAACAATAAAAGACGGTGTTGAAATAGGCGACCCAACAGAAACAGCGTTAATTAATTTTGCGTCAAAATCCGGCTATAATTTCGAGGAAGAAAGAAAAATCCACCCGCGTGTAGGCGAAATACCTTTTGACTCGGATAGAAAACTTATGACAGTAGCCGTAAAATATCAGGACGGAATTTATATAATAACAAAAGGCGCTACCGATATAATTTGCGGCAGAGTTAAAAATATATATTCCCATGGCGCTGACAGACAAATAACAAAAAACGATATAGACGAAATTTTAAAAGCCAATATGGAGTTTTCCTCAAACGGATTAAGAGTTTTGTCCTATGCTTATAAAAAGGCTCCTGAAGGCTTTGACCCTGCAAATATGACTTTAAACGATGAATACGGCCTTACATTCATAGGTCTTACAGCTATGATAGACCCTCCAAGGGAAGAATCTAAAACAGCCGTTGCAATGTGTAAAAGAGCAGGTATACGCCCTGTAATGATTACCGGCGACCATAAAATAACAGCAACAGCCATAGCAAAAGAAATAGGTATATATGAAGATGGCTTAAACGCCATGGACGGCTCTGAAATAGAAAAATTAAGTGATAAAGAATTAGAAGATGTTGTTGAAAACACAGCCGTTTATGCCAGAGTTTCACCTGAACACAAAATCCGTATAGTACGCGCATGGCAGAATAAAAACTGTATTGTTGCCATGACAGGCGATGGCGTAAACGACGCTCCGGCATTAAAACAGGCAGATATAGGCGTGGCAATGGGCATAACTGGTACAGAAGTGGCAAAAGACGCGGCTTCAATGGTTCTTACCGATGATAACTTTGCGACAATAGTAAAAGCTGTAGAAAATGGAAGAAATGTATATGCCAATATTAAAAAATCCATTAAATTTCTGCTTTCAGGCAATACCGCCGGTATATTGGCTGTCCTTTACGCCTCGCTTATGTCCCTTCCGGTGCCTTTTGAGCCAGTTCATTTGCTGTTTATAAACCTTCTTACAGACAGCCTCCCGGCTATATCACTCGGTCTTGACCCACATAACAGCAGTGTAATGAATGAAAAACCGCGTCCTAAAAATGAAGGCATAATGACAAAAGATTTTATAACAGGTATAGGCATAGAAGGTCTTATAATAGGCATAAATACTATAATTGCATTTTATCTGGGTCTTAATATCAGTACGCAGGCGGCAAGTACAATGGCTTTTGCCACACTCTGCCTTTCAAGGCTTTTCCACGGCTTTAACTCAAAGAGTGAAAGACCAGTCATATTCAAGAAAGAAATGTTCAATAATAAATATTTAAACGGCTCATTTATTATAGGCTTTGTGCTCCTTAACGCCGTAGTGCTTGTTCCGTTCTTGCAACCGGCATTTAGAACAGTAAGCGTAGGAACGGCAAATCTTATCTGGATTTATGTGCTTGCATTTATTAATATACCAGAGATACAGTTTATTAAATTTATCAAGTCAAAATTAATAAAATAATACAACAAAAAAACGGTATCCGCTTTAAACAGGATACCGTTTTTTGTCTGCTTTATATAATAAATAGTTTTAAAACCTAAAATTAATTAGCAGCTGAATACGCTTTATTAAGATATTCATTGGCTTTATCAACATGCTGCTGAATTTCTTCTCTCTTAGCACGGGTTCTTGAAGTTAATGTGCCCTGAGTATAACCCATCATACCATAAATCTCAATATCAATCCAGCATGATACAGCTTTAACCATTTCCTTGCGTGCAGCTTCCAAATAACCTATCGCCAGTTCTTTACCTGCAAACTGATTCTTTAAACTGCTGTCTATTTCAGGGAAATCATCAGCGCTAGGCGGCATGCTTTCTGTAGCGTTTGCAATTTCTATTGAATCGTTATAATATTTAAGTTCATCATAAAGCTGCTGGAATGTTGTGTTAAAATCACCTGATGTAGTGTTGGCAGAAGGCGCTGTATTAGCATTTCCTCCTGTGGATGTTGTTCCGCTGCCTGAACCTGTTGAAGGAGTCTTTCCCAAAAGCACTTCATAAGTTTTAAGTGCTGTAACTATACTCTGCTCTCTTGTGTAATTGTCTTTAGGCGCAAATCTGTTGTTTCCCACACCGCTCATAATGCCTGCCGCCTGTACTTTTCCTACACTGTCCAGTGCCCATGCTGAAATATCACCATTATCTGCAAATGCGGCATTAGCTGCCGGAAGAGCCTTGCTGCAAAAAGTAAATAAATTATTTATCATTGTAGCCGCCTGCTCCCTTGTTAAAGGCGCGTTAGGGCTGAATTTTCCATTGCCTGTACCGGACATTATTCCGGCACAATACATACGTTTTACAGCAAAATTTTGCGTATCTGTAAATGGGTGTCCATCTGTATTATATTCATTCCAATTATAGTTATCCCAAAATATAAAAGAACCCTTTCCGCCGGAATAATCATTGCAGACTTCGTCTAAAAGCTCCGCAAATTCTTCCCTTGTAATGTTGTCTTGGTATCTTCCCTGTACCGTTTCAGGTATAAGTCCGTAAGATATAGCGCTGTTTACCTGATTAACCGCCCAGTCGGAAGGTGTGTCAGAAGCCATAGCCATTACCGGTAAAGACGAAATACTAATGGCAGCTGCCATAAAAATAGAAATACCCTTTGATAAAAATGATTTCATAACTTCATCCCCTTTTTTAATTTATAATTTAATTCTATCAAAAAATATATAAAAGTCTATATGCCAAAACATTTTTGTGCATTATGCGGCATCAAATTAATTTATTCAAATAATTAATACTTCTTCACAATAAAAAAAAGCCTTACCTAAAGGTAAGGCTAAAATATAAATAATTAATTATTTAACTTCTTTTTCAGCGTTGTATTTCTTAAGAGCTTCTGTAAGCTTTGGAAGAATAACTTTAACATCGCCTACAATACCAAGGTCAGATACCTGGAATATAGGTGCTGTGTCGTTCTTGTTAATAGAAATAACAAGGTCTGAGTTTTCCATACCTGCAACGTGCTGAATAGCGCCTGAAATACCACATGCAAGGTAAAGGTCAGGTCTAACTGTTTTACCTGTCTGTCCAACCTGCATTTCCGGTTTAGCCCATTCACACTGTGGGTCATCAACATTAGCTCTTGAAGAAGCAACTTCTCCGCCAAGCTCGTCAGCACATGCTCTAAGCATATCATAACCATTTCTGCCAACACCACGACCGCCGGAAACAAGTACTTTAGCTTCTGTAATATCAACTGTTTTCTTGTCAGCTTTAACAACTTCAAGAATTTCAATATTCATGTCAGCTTCAGTATAATCAACATTCATTTCAATAAGCTCGCCTGTTCTGCCAGGTATTCTGTCGATTTTCTTCATAACACCAGGACGAACAGTTGCCATCTGTGGAGTTGTTCTTGGGCACATAAGAGTAGCCATAATGTTTCCGCCGAAAGCAGGACGAGTCATAAGAAGACCTCTCTTAGGGTCTGAATTTCCAAGAGCTTCCTCTTTTGCTATTTCTTCGTCAGTCTTAACAATTCTTAAACCTGTGCAGTCAGCTGTAAGACCTGTTTTAATACGGCTTGCAAGCCTTGGAGCAACGTCACGACCAATTGAAGAAGCGCCGAAGAGCATAATATGAGGCTCATACTCTTTGCAAACCTGTGCAAGAGCTTTTGTATAAGGCTCTGTCACATACTCTTTAAGATATGGATGGTCAATTAAAATAACCTTGTCAGCGCCAAACTCAAATAATTTGTTAACTTCGCCTTTTATATCACTGCCTAATAATACAGCAACAACATCTTCGTTAAGGTCAGCTTTTAATCTTGTAGCCTCACCAATAAGCTCAAGACCTACATTCTGAACTTTGCCGTTTCTCTGTTCAACTACTACATAAATTCCTTTACTCATTGTAGGGTTCTCCTCCTCGTTTTATAATTTAAACTAAATAAAATTAGATAATGTGCTTAGCTTCAAGTTTTTCCATAATAGCAGCAACAGCCTGATCAGCTGAAACGTCTTTAAGGATAGTGCCTGCGCCTTTAACTTCTTTAGTAAATGATTTGTATACGTTTGTAGGTGAACCCTTTAAACCTATCATGTCAAGTTCAAGGTCATCTTTAAGTTCATCAAAACCAATGATTCTGATATCTTTTTCATAAGCGTCAACAATACCGCTAACTGTCATATATCTTGGTTTAGCAAGCTCAGCTATTGCAGTAAGAAGGCATGGTGTTTTAATTTTGATGATGTGGTAGCCATCTTCAAAATATCTGTTAACAATAAGATGGTCCTCAGCAGCCTCTTTGATTTCCTGAACATAAGAAACCTGAGGTATGCCAAGTTTTTCACCAATCTGCGGACCAACCTGTGCTGTATCGCCATCGATAGCCTGACGACCAGTAATAATAATATCGTAACCGATTTTTCTTAAAGCAGCAGCAAGGATACCGCTTGTAGCGTATGTATCTGAACCGCCGAATTCTCTGCCTGAAACAAGTATAGCTTCATCGCAGCCCATAGCAAGAGCTTCTCTTAAAGCAACATCTGCCTGAGGAGGTCCCATGGAAATAACAGTAACAGTGCCGCCAACTCTTTCTTTTAACTCTAAAGCAGCCTCGATACCTGTCTTGTCATCAGGGTTGATAATTGAAGGAACGCCGTCTCTGATAAGAGTTCCTGTTTTAGGATCTATTTTAACTTCTACAGTATCTGGAACCTGTTTAATACATACAACGATTTTCATCTTTTTATCTCCTTCCGAAATAATAGTTAATGGTTTAAATTAAAGTTTCATAGAACCGGAAATAACCATCTTCATAGCCTCTGATGTGCCTTCATAGATTTCAGTAATCTTAGCATCTCTCATCATTCTCTCAACAGGATATTCTCTTGAGTAGCCGTAACCGCCGAAGAGCTGAACACATGTACGAGTAACTTCGTTAGCTACATCTGAAGCGAAAAGCTTGCACATAGCGGCAAGAGGAGCATAGTTTTCATGGTTGTCTTTAGCGTTAGCTGCTCTCCAAACCATAAGTCTTGCAGCGTCAATCTTTGTCTGCATTTCAGCAATTTTGAACTGAGTGTTCTGGAATTTAGAAATAGGTTTTCCAAACTGTTTTCTTTCTTTAACATACTTAACAGCTTCGTTAAGTGCACCCTGAGCAATACCAACACTCTGAGCGCCGATACCAATACGTCCGCCGGCAAGAGCAGTCATAGCGATTTTGTAACCCTGACCTTCAGCACCGAGAAGTCTGTCAGCAGGAACAATAACGTCTTCATAAGCAACCTCGCAGTTAGAAGCAGCTCTGATACCCATACGAGGGATATTGTTTCCTACAGTAACGCCAGGCATTGTCCTGTCAACTATAAAAGCTGACATGCCTCTTGAACCTTTTGATTTGTCAGTAAGGGCAAATACGATAAAAGTATCAGCAAAACCTGAGTTAGTTGTGAAAATACTTGTACCATTAAGAACATAATGGTCTCCTTCTTTTCTTGCTTCTTTCTGTACGCCGGAAGCATCTGTACCTGCGTTAGGCTCTGTTAAAGCGAAGCAACCAACTTTTCTTCCGTCAATAAGAGGTCTTAAATGTTCCTGTTTCTGTTCCTCTGTACCAAACTCATTAATGCATGAGCAGCAAAGGGATGTGTGAACAGAAAGAGTAATGCCGGTAGAAGCATCTACTTTTGAAAGTTCTTCCATAGCAAGTGTGTAAGTAAGAACATCAGCGCCTGCACCGCCGTATTCTTTGCTGTAAGGAATGCCGAAGAAATGGCATTTCTGCATTTTCTTTACAAGCTCCATAGAATATTCTTCAGTTTCGTCCATTTCTCTCGCGATTGGTCTGATTTCGTTCTCTGCGAATCTGTAGAATAATTCACGCTGAAGTTCCTGTGTTTTTGTTAATTTAAAACCTTCCATCTTCAAATCCTCCTATTTGAAAAATTAAACATGACAAGCATCTTAGGCTTGTATAAAATCCGGGCAGTAAAAACTGAAAGCGATACATTACTTATTCAAAATAGTTGGCACGCTAATTATTTATGATAAAAATAAACACACAAATATAGAGTGTGCTTTTAAGATTTATATCACAACCGTACTCAACCGCCTCCAACGCCATTCCTGCCAGATATAAATACCTACAGCATTACTTTATAATCTTGTTATAAAATTGTCAAGATAAAAATAGTATAAATACGAAATTTGTGTAGTTTTCACAAATTAAAGAATAAAAATAAAAAAATACTTGTCTTTAAAAAAATACAAAAAAAGTAAAAACTGCCTAAAAAACAAGAAAAAACCAAGCGTTAAATCACAATTTTCAGTGCATATAAAATACAGTATACATAAAAGCACTGCCGTTCGAGATTGTCAAACAAACATACAAATTATGTCCTTAATTTAACATAAATTGAAATTTAATTCCTGATTTTATTTTTTCTCTCTACAAGATAAGTATTAACAGCTTCTAAATAATCCAGCATGGCGCTTCCCGAAATTTTAATTTCGTACTTTTCATCAAACGCGTCAATAGGTATTGACTTCCTTCCGCCTTTTAACGCCGCTGTCCAGTGCTTTTCCAAAACCTCTATTGGCAGAAAATAATATTTGCCGTAAAGCGCCATGTGCACCAGCAAAAAAGCAACGCCGTTTTGAGAGTTAAAATCACGCATAAAATCTATCTGGTGGCTGTGTATGTTCTGTATGGGAAGACTTTTCTGCCGGCTTTCCTTTGCATCAAAGCATATAGCGTGCCCCTGTGCCACGCCAACATAGTCAACTGTTGACTGCTTGTCAAAATAAGCTAAGGTTATTACTTTTTTCTTGCTGTCAAAATCAACAGGCGTTATAGGCGTTGGTATTTTCTGTATAACCGCAAGACCGGTGCTTCTGTACCTGTCGTTTGTAAAGTTTATAATCTCCTCAAATGTACTTCCCCTAAGTCCTCTTGTGTTCCAGTAACCCATAACATCACCTTGCTTTTTCCATAATTTCCAAAACTTTTTCAGCCGTATTTTTAACTAAATCACTTTCGCTTTTTAATCCAATGCAGGCAGTTTCTCTTGCTTCTTTGTTTTTGTACTGCAATAAAGCGCATAAGGCGTTTCGCTTAATAACAGAAGCACCTCTCCAGCCCATTGCCGTTTTGCCGTATTTTTCATTAAACTGCCTGTTTGACATACTCAGTATTTCTTTTATTTCAGGCATTGAAGCATTAATGTCATACATTTCCTTAATAAAACCTCTGTTTTTAACACATACTTTCTGGCATACGTCGCAGCCGTATAAGTTTTTGCCCACCAGAAGCATTTCTTCTTCAGTCAGTCTCCTTTTAATCTGGGTTATATATGAAATACATTTTGTCATGTCAAAACCATTCTCGCTTATTGCTCCTGTAGGACAGCTTTTTAGGCATAAATTGCAATTTCCGCAGTCTTTTCCGCTTTTTTTATCAAACTTTAACTTTAAATCAGTTATAATATATCCCAAAAAAGCACATGCCCCGGCATTGTCGGTTATTACACAGCCGCTTTTCCCATAATAACCAATCCCGCTTCTTACTGCTGCCGCCCTGTCGCATAACGGTCCTGTATCAGTAAAATAAACACACTTGGCATTGTAGTTTTTTTCAATCATATTTGAAATACATTTTAATATTTCAGAAACATAAATATGATAATCCTCTCCCACAGCTCCCATTGAAATATATCCGCGTATTTTTCCGTCAATTTTAAATTTATTGCTAAGCCTGTAATTTTTGCTTAAAACAATAATGCTTTTTGCGCCATGTAAAGTAATATAAGGCTTTAACCGTTTTTCTGTATCCATTTCGGCAAAGCCTTTTAATAAATTTCTTTTGGCTTCAATCTGCATCCGTATCTCCTCAAAATCATCTGCCGAGCATATACCAATGTCATCAGCGCCAAGCTCAAAAGCATATCTTTTAATTTCTTTCTCAATAGTCATTTTCAAATAATTCCCTCATCTGGCTGACTGTAATAAACTCAATGCCCTTTGCCATAATCTCAGGATAAGCCTCTTCAATGGCTTTGGCTGTAACCTTTCCTCCTTCCGGTCCTACATGCCCTATTGCAACTGCCGAACCGTTTTTAATGGCAATGTCTGCGGCTTTGTTCAGGTTTTTGGCAATAACATTAATGTCGTCAGTGCTGTCCAAAAACACATCTCTTTTCAACACAACAATACCCTTCTGTCCGCAGATATCTTTTCCCAGTGTTCCGGCAGTTGTAACACTGTCAATAAAAACACCGTCTTTTGATTTAACAACATCTAAAACAGCGGATAGGCACCTTTCATCTTCCATAATGGCAGAACCCATGTGGTTGTTGATTCCTGAAGCGCCTTCAATAATGCTGTACGCCTCATTTACTCTTTGGGCAATTTCGTCATCGCTCATATCAATAAAAATGCCTTTTTCGCCCACCCATTCTTTTTTGCCTGTAAGGCTTTCCATAGGCATGTGTATTATGTAGTCCTTTCCTGCACTCTTTACACTTTCCAAGTCTTCCTTAGTGTGGGATGAAAACGGCATAATGGCAGCCGTAAAAGGTATTTTTAAATTCAGCATTTCCTCTGTGCCTTCGCCGGTATAGCCAAAATCGTCAATAATTACAGCTAAATATCCCTTTGCGTTTCCATCTGAAAAAGTCATAATGCTTTTTTTGTTAAAAATACCCCTTGCGGCAAATAACCCTAAAACTAAACATATAACAGTTAAAACTCTTTTTATTTTACAGGCATTTATAACTTTGAACATATAACCACCGCAAATACTTTTTAATAAAATATATCCGCCGGAAAATTATATATTCTTAATTAATGCTGTTTTCTAAATATTTGCAGTCTTTTCTAATATTTTTTATTTTTACAGTTCTATAATCTCCATTTCATCAAAAGCCTTGTCTAAAAGCTCCTCAAGACCTTCCAGCTTAGACTCAATTTTGTTTATAACACTTGTTTTAGGTCTTGTTTCCGGGTGTTTAGCTACAAATATAGTACAGCAGTCCTCATAAGGAAGTATCGAAGTTTCAAATGTCCCTATTTTTCTTGCCTTGTCTACTATTTCCTGCTTGTCCATGCCGCATAACGGTCTCATAACAGGCAAAGTGCAAACGGCATTAATAGCGTTTATGCCCTGCATTGTCTGGCTTGCCACCTGTCCTGCGCTTTCCCCTGTAATAAGCCCGTCAAGGTGTTCTTTTTTGGCTATCTTTTCAGCCGTCCTCATCATGGCACGCTTTAAAAATATAGTCAGCTTGTCCTCAGGAACATTCTCGAGCAGATACAGCTGAACTTCCGTAAAACACACTATATGCAGCTTAAACCCACCTGTATACTCAGCTATAATAGAGCATAAATCCTTAACTTTTTCCTTTGCTCTCTCCCCTGTGTAAGGCGGTGAATGGAAATATACCCCGCTTACCTCAACGCCTCTTTTAGCCATAAGCCATGTGGCAACAGGACTGTCGATTCCGCCGCTTATTAAAGATAAAGCGCTTCCTGTAGAACCGTAAGGCAGTCCGCCGCAGCCTTCTATAAAATCAGTATAAATATAAGCGTCGTTTCTTATTTCAATAAAAACCGTAGTGTCCGGATTATGAATATCTACTGTAAGTCCCTCAAAATTATCAAGTATATATCTTCCAACCTCTGCTGAAACCTCGTTTGATGTAAGCGGATACCTCTTGTCGCTTCTTTTTGTAACTACCTTAAATGTCTTTGTATCAGGTTTAATGTGTTCTTTCAAAAATTTTAAAGCTGCTGCTTTTAAATTATCTATGTTCTGGTCTGTAACTTTAATTCCTGGGCAAACACCCAGTATGCCGAATATCCTGTTTACTTTAGGAATCATTGTACTAAAATCAATTTCAGTTCCACGGCTTTCAATTATAAGCCTGCCCTGTTCACGCACAACATAAAAACTACCATAGCAGTCAATGTTTTTGCGTATAGCCTCAACAAGCCTTTTAACAAACAGCTGCCTGTTGTTGCCCCTCATGGCAATTTCGCCGTATTTAACAAGCAAAACCCTTTCTTCCATTTTTTACCTCTTTCTGTTAAACCTTCTTAGTATCTCTACATGGCTTTTAAGCTTTTCAAAACAAAATTCAGCTTCATCAATTGTGCTGAACCTTGAAAAACTTATTCTAATTGAACCTTCTATTTCATCATCACTTTTGCCCATTGCCGCAAGCACGCCGCTTCTTACTTTCTTTTTGCTGTTGCAGGCGCTTCCTGATGAAACAAATATGCCGTCAGATTCAAGAGCATGCAGCAATACCTCGCTCCTAAGCCCTAAAAAACCAACATTAAGCACAAAAGGGCTTGCCTTTTCAATGTCGTCACCGTTTATAAATGTATCCGGTATTTCACTTAATATTCTGTCAGCTAAATATTTTTTAATCTCAAAAACATTTTTTGTATCATTTTCAATGTTTTTATAGCACTCTTTAGCCGCAAAAGCCAATGCTGCCGCTCCTGCCACGTTTTCTGTTCCTGGTCTTTGCCCAGACTGCTGTCCTCCGCCATACATTAAAGGCTTAACTTTAAGACCTTTTTTCATGTAAAAAATGCCTGTGCCTCTTGGCGCGCCAAACTTGTGCCCGCTGGCAGAAAGCATGTCAATATTGCATTTTTTAACATCTATTTTGTATTTTCCAAAAGCCTGAACAGCATCTGCGTGAAATAATGTGCCTTTGTTGGCTTCTTTAATAACTTTTCCTATTTTTTCTATGTCCTGAATAGTTCCTGTCTCGTTGTTAATAAGTATAACGCTTACAAGTATTGTATCTTTGCGTATTTTGCTTTTAAGTTCATCAATGTCAATAATACCCCTGCTGTCAACATTAATTTTTTCGGCTTCAAAACCATGCCTGTTAAGCTCATCAAAAGGCAGATTAATAGCCGGGTGTTCTATTGATGTATAAAGCATGTGCTTTCCGTTTCTGCCATATCCTGCCGCTGTGCCGAAAACTGCCCAGTTGTCGCTTTCCGTTCCACCCGATGTAAAATAAATCTCGCCGCTTTCGGCATTTATAACAGAAGCCACGTCAGAGGCGGCTTTTTTCAATACCTTGTCCGCCTCAACTCCCAGCACACTTGCGGAACTTGGGTTTCCGTAATTTTCCGTCATAACTTTAACCATTAATTCCGCCGCCTCTGGCAAAACCTTTGTTGTGGCGGCGTTATCAAAATACACTGTCATTTTATAAACCTCTTTTTGCTAACATATTGCTAACCTGTTCTAACTTTGCCTGCTTCTTATTTGCTTTTCTCTTTTCAGCCTAACTCATACAAAATAATTGCTGCTGTTACTAATCCTGCCGTTTCAGTCCTTAAAATTCTTTTACCCAGTGTAACAGGAATGATACCGCTTTTTACAGCCATTTCAATTTCAGAACTGTCAAAACCGCCTTCCGGACCTATAAATATGCCTATACTGCCTTTTTTTGCGCTTTTAATAAACTCCTTTAAGCCTGTTTTTTCCTCGTTTTCGTAAGGAATAACCGCATTTTCAAGAAGCGCCGCCTCCTTAATGGCTTCAGAAAGTTTAACCGGTCTTTCAACAATCGGAATAATGCCCCTTCCGCTCTGCTTTGCCGCAGATTCAGAAATTTTCAGCCATCTTTCAATTTTTTTGTCCTCTTTGGCTCCCTTTTCAATCTTTACAACAGCTCTCTCTGTAATAACCGGCACTATCCGGCTTACACCTATTTCAACACACTTTTGAATAATGTATTCCATTTTGTCGCTTTTAGGCAGTCCCTGAAAAAGTACAATCTCTGTTTCCGGCTCAGTTTCGCTTTCTGCCGTTTCAATAATTTGGGCTTTTAAAACGTTTTTCCCCGTTTCGATAATTTTGCAGTAATAATCTTTTTTATTCCCATCGCATACAGTAATTTTATCACCTTCAGTCATACGCATAACATTTAGAATATGCTTGGCTTCATCACCTTCAATGGTTATAAACTCATCATTTATATTTTCCGGCTTAGTAAAATATTTCGGCATATATAACTCCTTATTTCAGCCTGCTGGCAACAGCGCACCAGTCTTTCCTTCTTGTAATCTCCAATATTTCAAAACCGTTCCTGTCCAAAGCTTCTGTCACATCATCGAGTCTTTCGGCAATAATTCCGGAGCATATAAATAATCCATTGTCTTTTATAAAATCAGGAACCATGGAAGAAAGCGGAATTACAATATCAGCCACAATATTTGCAAATGCTGCGTCGTATTTTTTGCCACCGAACTGCTTTTTTAATTTATCATCATTTAATATGTCCCCGGCAAAAACTTCGTACTTATCACCGCTTATGTTGTTTAAATCAGCATTTTGTTTAACTATCTCTATGGCATTAGGGTCAATATCTACAGCGGAGGCAAATCTTGCTCCCATAAGTATTGCCGCAATAGCAAGTATACCGCTTCCGCAGCCAATATCGGCAACAACATCGCCTTCTTTAATATATTTTTCAATAAACTCAATACAGCCTTGTGTAGTTTCGTGGGAACCGGTACCAAATATGTGCCCCGGGTCTATGTTAAGCACAGCTTTGTTTTCTGTGTTCTCGTATTCTTCCCAAGAAGGCTTAATAATAATTTTATCTCCAACAGGGAACGGCTTAAAATATTTCTTCCAGTTGTTCGCCCAGTCCTCCTCTTTTACATTTTTAACTGTAAGGGCAAAACTTCCCAAATCAAACTCTGTTTCTTCCTCTTTGGTCCTTTTAAGACCTTCTTTTATGGCGTTAAGCGTTTCCACACCTGAGGCGTTATCAGTAACAAAAAATGTTATGCCGTTTTTCTGGCTTGTTTTCTGCTTCATAAGCTCATCGTCAATATAATCCCACTGCCTGTTAGGGTCTTTCATAAACTCGTCAAAATCTCTGGCGTCCTCAACCATAATGCCTGTAATGCCATTGGCATAAACAACACCGCTGGCAATTTCAATTCCTGTTTCGCTTGTTTCAATAAATACTTCCAAAAAATCCATATAAAATTCCTCCGTTAGAATACATTTTCTGCCTTTAATAATTCCGCCTGCCTTTTGCCTTCCTCGTCAACCCGTCTTGACTGCTTAATTTTAGATACAGCTCTGTTAATTGTATCCCTGCTTAAATTTGTGTTTTTTAAAGCATTAACAGTTTTTTCCCTGTACTTAATATAGCATACGCTTAAAGCCCATGCCACAGCCATGCTTACATAAAATTTCTCATCGTCTATATTGTTCAACATTTTAAGTGTTTCGTCAATATGCTTTTCATCAATAAAATGCGCCAAAAGCATGACAACGGCAAACCTTTTTTCAAATTCACCGCTTTTTTCAATGTATTCATTTACAAAATCCCAGACTTTTTCACTTTCAGCTTTTTTAAACTTAAAAGCGCAGCCTGTCATGTCGCATAATGCCCAATTATCAATAATTGGTATAAAACCGCGCATTAAATTAAGCCTTATGTCAATGCTTTCTTTTATATAACATATAATAAGACCATATACAAGCTTTTCTTCATACAGTTCGTTACCGCTTTTTTCA
Organism: uncultured Clostridia bacterium; assembly: GCA_944383885.1. Lineage (GTDB taxonomy): Bacteria > Bacillota > Clostridia > Lachnospirales > Anaerotignaceae > Neoanaerotignum_A. Next base: position 127,384 of record CALWRF010000038.1, read on the forward strand.
AAAAACTCCTTCCAGCCGCCTTTGGCGGCTTCTTTGGCAAACTTTTTTAAAACCGGTGTCCTGACACCTGCTGACTTTCCCAAATCAGGCGTAATTTTAACAGAAAACTCTCTGTATTTTTCATCTGCCTCTTTTTTTATAAGCTCCAGAAACTCATTATACATATTTGCCTTTCCCGCATTTATAAAAGATAAAAGCCTGTTTTTAAAAAACAGGCTTAATATTTTTAATTCAGTTCATCAATTAATTTTTTTATTGCATCAAGCGCTTCTTCAGGAAGCCTGTCGTATCCGTCTTTTACCTCTTCGCGGCTTTTTATAAAATCATAGCGGTCTTTAAGCCTTGCTTTAAGCAGGTTTCTGTATTTCTCATCGTTAAGGTCAGGATTAAATCCTTCTGTTTCCAGTATCTCTATTTCCTCAAAATTTCCCCATTTTTTAAACTGGGCTTTGCCCTCAACAACAGCTTCAATGCATTCAAGGGTAACTTCCTTAGGTATCTTTTTATCCATCAAAAAACCGGTATTAAGTATATAACAGTCAACATTCCTGTTTTCAAAAAGATATTTAAACTTTTCGTAGTCATCACTTAAAGGATATGTCCTAAACGGATTTGCATAAGATTCAAATACAAGGGCGTCAGGGTCAACTCCCGGCGCGAGTCTTTCGGCTGTAGTTCTTTTTGTAGCTAAAGATGCGCCCATAACAGAAGAAAGTACAGGTCCGTTAACTTTAACAAGCGGCGGCATCGACGGGTCTTTCATTAAATAAAATATAGCGTTAACCGGCTCGTCAATTTTATCAACCCTGTCAGGCGACCATAACTTGCTCTTAATAGCCCTTCCGTTTCCATTCCTAATGTCTTCTGTAACAAGTACAACCCTTCCGTCTTCATCAAGTGTTGCGCCTACATTCTGCACCGAAAGAAGATATTTGTTTTCAGGGCTGTCCATAGGATAATCCTGTGTCTTATCAAAATACGAAGGCTCAAGGGCAACCGACGAACCGTCTTTTGTTGAAATAATAAAAGCATCATCGTGAAGGACAGTTATATCATATTTTCCTTCATGCTTAGCATGGGTAATAGTTGATTTACCTGAGCCGGAAAGACCAAATACACCTGCAACAAAAGTTTTCCCGTTTTCAAGACTGTATCTCTTCTGTCCGCCGTGGCATGAAACATATCCGTTTCGGTTTGCAATAGTCCATGCAAGTGTTAGCGTTCCCTTTTTAAGCTCGCCGAAATACCTCATTCCGAGTATTGCAGCGCAGTTATGAAGCGGATCAAAAAATGCTAATCCAAGAGGATAATCAGGATGTGACCAGTCAGGGTCAGCAAAAATATAAATATCGCCCTCGTTATTCATCTGGTTTGACATTCTGTACATTTTAGTATACTCGTTAGTAATATACTGGAAATTAAGGAGCCAGTTATACATAAGCATTTCGTGGCTTTCAGGTATAAGCAAATTAGCCTTAACCATAAAATCGCGGTGCAGCCCAATATACGCGCTGGCGTGATAAAGTTTCTTTTTTCTTGTTGCATAAACGGCATCTCTTATCTCACCGCATATTTTAGCAACATCTACTCCCGGCTCACCAGCTATTCTCCTTGCAGCAGCTGTCCTTCCTGTAACGGCGCCGTCGTTAAATAAAAGCACTTTAGAGCCCTGCTCAAGACCTATTTCTTCTGGTCTTTCAACAGGAATATCAGTTACAACAGTGCCGGGAGCATTTTTAGCCAGCTTGTAGCACTCAGCTAAAGATTTGACTCTTTCAACATTGTTCCCGTAAAATGCTGTTTCAATTGTTGTCCTTGCCATAGAAAATAACGGATTAGACGCATTAAGTTCATCCCATCTGAATTTTGCTTTTGTGGCCATAACCAAACACCCCCTGAAAATATTACAAAATGTTTTATCAGTTCATGTTCATAAGCATTTCTTTAATAATTGAGCCTGAAATGTCAACAGCGATATTTTTAAACTCCTCATAGCTTACACCGGCAGCGCCGTCGGCATTGTCGGATATAGAACGGATAATAACAAATGGTATCCTGTTTAAATAACATACATGGGCAATAGAAGCACCTTCCATTTCGGCGCAGTATGCCTTAAAATTGTTCCAGATAAAATTTTTCTGCTCCTGAGAGCTTATAAATTTATCACCGCTGGCAACTCTGCCTGTGTATACATTATGGTCCGTAAGTGTTTCCCCTGCTTTTTCGGCAATGCTGATAAGCTCTTCATCAGCCTTAAAATAACTCTCGTCCATTCTTGGTATAGTTCCTATCGGGTCGCCTAAAGCAGATACGTCCATGTCATGCTCAACAGTGTCTGTAGAAATAACAATATCGCCAATTTTAAGCTCGTTGTAAATCCCGCCGGCAACGCCAACATTAATAATGCAGTCAACAGCAAAATGGTCAATAAGCACCTGTGCGCAGGCTGCGGCGTTAACCTTGCCAATGCCGCTTCTTACAATAACAACACTGTTTGAACCGTACTTGCCCACATAAAAGTCAAGACCCAATATGTTTTTGGCAGAAATTATTTCAGAAAATTCCTTTATAAGCGCTATTTCCTCGTCCATGGCGCCAATAATACCTATAGTTTTCATTCAGATTTCATCTCCTCTGTCATACGCTGTACTTTTTTATTCTTAAACCAAACACAATAGTTTTAAGAACACTTATAACTAAAACCTATAATAATTTTTTCTGTAAATAGTCAAATTATCTGTATATTATCATATTTTTATGTTATTATACAATAGTAAATGCGCTGGCCTATAAAGTCCGCCCATTTATAAAATTTATATGGAGGCAATGCAAATGGACTTTTCTGTAGGCGATATTGTTCAAATGAAAAAAACTCACCCATGCGGCGGCTCGCAGTGGGAAATACTGCGCACCGGTATAGATTTCAGGATAAAATGCACCACATGCGGACACATGGTAATGCTGCCAAGGACTAAATTTGAAAAAAGCGTTAAAAAAATAATTTCAAAATCAGAATAAAAACCAACAGCAATAATATCAGTAAGTTCCTTACCCAGTTATTAATAATACCACAAAAAAATTTCTATGTATATATGTTTATCAGCTATTTGGAAACTCTATACAATTAAAAATTAATTAAACGATATATAAAACGTCCAAAATTTAAGCTTCGGACGTTTTATTATTTGTCATTATTTTAAATTTTCTTTTAAATAGTCAGAATAAATGCCGTCTATCCCCATATTAAACAGTCTTTCAGTTTCTGAAAGGCTGTTTACTGTATGCGCCATAAGTTTTGTTTTGGCGCCTTTAAGGGCGTTAACATAATTAGGCGTGGCAAGCTCTGTTGAAAATACAATGGCATACAGCTTGTGGCTCTGAGCAAAACGGACTATTTCCTTAGTGTTTGTCTTGTCACTGTAGTTTAGCTTGTAAAGCGTATAAATAATATTGCTGTACCCCATAGCCTTAACTTTGTCATATTCGCTTTCGTTGTAAATCTGCGGTATAATGCGGTTTTTTATGTAGCCGCAGTGTGTTGATAAATACTGTAAGCCTGAAATATTGTTTTCTTTAATGTCAGTTATAACATAAGTATTAGGCTTTTGATAAAGCCACTGCGCCAAATCCTCAGCTGTCATTGTTGTGTAGCGGCCTAAAACCTTTGCGTTTTCAAACTCCGCGCCGCTTAATGCTTTGCCTGCCGGTTTTCCCATTCTGAAATAATCAGTGTCCCAGTCATGTATGCAGACCAGTTTTCCGTCAGATGTAAAATTAAAATCAATTTCAATATACCTGTATCCGTTTAAAAATGAATTTTTAACAGCCTCTAAAGAATTTGTGCCTATATCATCACCGGCTTGACCTCCGGCATGAACAATATAATCCATATTGTCTACTGCTGCCGCATAAGAAACTGTTGAAAAACATACAGCCGCAAAAGACGTTATAACTGCGCATTTTAAAACTTTGTAAAATTTGTTGATTATCGACATAATAAATCATTCACCTTTTTTCATTCTTGTCTGCTCTACCCCCATATTAAATTCTGTCACATTTTTTCCGCCTAAGTATATTACAGCAAAATTGCTTAAAGTACAAACCTTTTCCTAATCTCCCCGAAATTTTTATTCCTGTAGTCTATAAAATACCCTGTGCACAGTCCGCCGTTTTCACTGGATTTTTTAATGTACTCTTCAATATGCTTTTTCATTATAAGATTTCTTGACCCCATAAACCCTATAATTTCAAAATTTCCGTCATTTATGGCATCATCTATAATCCTTTTGGAAAATCTCTTTAAATACGCTGTGTATTTATGCTTATATTCCTCAGAGAGCTGAACAGGATTTTTAAGCCTGAATAACGCCATGTCCCTTTTGCAGCAGAATTTCTTAATTCCATTGAACATATCGTCATATAAATTGAAATCTATATTTCCGCCTTTGTAATTTCTTATAAACTTTAGCCCTTTCGGCTCATAAGGCACAAATATCATTTTAAGCCTTTCATCGCCTGTAATAAGCTCTATGCCGTATAATGCGCTGCATTCATAAAACATTTTTCTTGATACATTAATAGTGTACGGCAGCGTAACAGTTTTAAGCCCGGCGCAGATTTCAAAAGCGCGTTCTTCCAGCAATTCAAGGTTTTCAGAAAACTCAGCTTTCTCAATTTCGGAACATACGGAAAAAGCGCCCCTCCTTACAATTTTAACACTTTTAGGTATATCAAAATATTTTATCCTGCGGCAGCGTGAAAAAGAAAATGAGCTTATCTCTTCAATACTCTCCGGCAGCTCCATTCTTTCAATACCCCTGCACTTGCCGAAAGTCCAGTCATTAATCTTTTTAACCCCGAAAGGAATTTTTACGCTTTTAACAAGCACACATGAAAGAAATGCGCCGTCTCCTATTTCGTAAACCGTTTCAGGTATATCCACAGCCTTAACAGACTTGCACTCCCTAAAAGCCCAGCTTCCGATTTTTTTCAGCCCTTTTGAAAAACTGATGTATTCAAGCTCAGAACATGCCTCAAAAGCCTGGCTGCCTATCTCCTCAAGGCTCGGAGGAAAAGAAATTTTTTTTAGCCCGCCGCATACCGAAAAAGCCGCTTTGCCTATTTTTGTAATTCCGTCTGCAAAATTAATTTCTTTTAAAGCCGTGCAGAAAGAAAAAGAATTAAACCCCATCTCCAGCTTTCCGCCTTCAAATATAAGGCTTTTCATTCCGCTGCACCATGAAAAAGCTTTGTCGCCTATTTTTTCAACACTTTTAGGAATGGCAATCATTTCTATTTTAGAACATCCGTCAAATGCCGAATCGCCTATTTCCTTAACATTTTTAGGAATATTCACTTTTTCCAAACAAGAACACCTTGCAAAAGCCGATTTGCCTATATACTCCAAAGAATTATTTAATATTACTTCCTTAACATTTGAGGATATAAAAGCTTCGTCACCTATTTCCTTAACAGTAATGCCGTCTATGCTATCTGGTATTTCAATAATGCCGCATTCTCCGTTAAAGCCTGTTATTTTGCATTTTCCATTAGAGCAGCTGTATAAAAACTCCATAATACACCCACCTTAAATAAATTTTACAGCATTTCGCTTAAAGCGCTCACCTGTTTAAGTATGTCGTTTTGTCTTTGGTAAAACAGCATGGCTTCGTTGTTTTCAAAATATTTGTCGCAGCCGTACTTTCCAATAAATTCAGCACTGTTAGCATTAGCTGTAAGGTCTGTAACTATAATAAGCATTTCCTTATCCCTTCCGAATACATTTTCCACAAACTCAAACATGTTGTCAAGCTGTGCCTTTGTATCATCAATTGACTTGTCAAAAGATTTAACATCAGCGTCAAATGATTTTTTAACCGCGGCAAAACCTTTTTTCTTGTCAGTAATGCCTTTTTCGGCTAAAGTAGAAATATATCCTTCAAGGGCGGAAATTATATCACGTATTATATCTTCATCTTCACGTTTTAAAAGACCTCTGTTAAGCTCTTTTTCAAGAATTTCTTTGCGTTCTTTAAGGGCATTGTTTAAAATATCCATAATTGTGCTGTTATTTTCTTTATCAGAACATTTTTCCTTAACATCTTTTAAAACAGCAAGAAGGGAAGCTGTATATTTTTCGGTTCTAAGCACATTTTTCATTGAAAGAGTAACTGCGTCCAGCAAAAGTCCCATAAGTGTAAGCCTTTCGTCAAATTTGGCGCTTAAAGCACGGTCTTTTACATTGTCGTCATATTTTCCATTCAATATGTCTATAACTTTGTAATCGGAACGGTATTTGTTGTATAAATCATAATAAATGGCAAAATCCTTTGAAATCATTTTGTGCTGTATGTACTGCCTGCAAAGCCTTTCATTAACTTTAATGCCTTCCTGCTCGTAAAGATATATCATATCCGATAAATCCTCCCAGCCCCTGGCAGTAATAAAGGCTTTTCCGTCAACAGTAGACTCTATAAAATAGAAATTGCTTTTCTTAATCTCCAAATATGTAATAATGGAACTATGTATGCCTTTTTTAAGGGCGTACTCCTTCCATACCTCAAAATCCGGCTCAACATCTATCTTTTTAACACGGTCAAGTGTAACCACATCAAACTCACGTACCGACTTGTTAAACTCCGGCGGATTTCCGGCTGTAACTATAACCCAGCCTTCAGGAATAGGCGTGTTGCCGAATGTCTTATACTGCAAAAACTGAAGCATAGCCGGGGAAAGCGTTTCCGAAACACAGTTTATCTCGTCTAAAAACAGTATGCCTTCCTTAACGCCTGTTTCTTCCATGTACTTGTAAACAGACGATATAATCTCACTCATTGTATATTCCGAAACAGAGTATTCTTTTCCGCCAAAAACCTTTTTTTCAATATATGGCAGGCCAATAGCGCTTTGCCTTGTGTGGTGTGTCATAGAATAAGAAATAAGACCTATGCCCATTTCCTTTGAAATCTGTTCCATAATGGCAGTTTTTCCTATACCCGGAGCGCCAATAACAAGAACTGGTCTTTGCCGCACTCTGTCAATTTTATATCTGCCGTATTTGTCTTTTATAAGATACGCCTTTACAGCGTTTTCAACTTCAATTTTAGCCTCTTTAATATTCATATATTAAACCTCCCGTTTGTCAAGCTGAGTTTCATCAAGTACAAGCCTCATCGCCCATGACGGCGGCGCTGGTCTTTGTGAGTCAAAGCCCAAAAATATAAAAGCTGCGTCATATCTTGGCATTTTTTCCGGATAATGCCCGTATCCGTCTGTAAAATAAATTACTCCTTTGAGCTTTTTAAATTCTTTTTTCGCTATAAGCTCATCAACTCTTTCAAATACCGGTCTGAAATCAGTGCCTCCAAAGCCTTTTATTTTCATAAACTTCATGTATGTGTCAAAGTCCTCTTTGCTCTTAATAAGTACTTCTTCCTCTATTTTGTCATCGCACTGAATAATCCGCACATTAATTTTCTTAAAAAAGCTCTCCTGCTGCGACAGTATAGAGTATGTCTTTTCAAGGAATTTCTGAACTATCTCTCCCTGACAGCTTCCAGATGTGTCAATTGCTATAACAAAATCATTTATTTTCTGGGTTTCCCTGTATTCCAAAGGCTCAACTAAAGGCATGTTTCCGTACTTTTTAAGTCCGTATGTATAGTAAATATAGTCAAACTCATCGTCGTTAACCATTATGTCCTCGCCTGTAACGGCAAACTTGCGTAAAAACTCGCTGTAATCATACTTGTCACGGTTAATCTCTTTTAAAGACTGCAAAAGCGCCTTAGTGCCGCCTTTTTCACGGCTTAAAGTTTCCAAGTCAACATCAATACGGTTTGATATGTCCTGCCATTCTTTTTCAAGCTGCCTGTAGCTTTCCATGGCATCCTCACCATCAGATGGCTCATGCTGTTCATTTTCTTTGTCTTCATGTCTTTCAGGATACCATAATAAATGATTGTCCCTTATAAAGGCTTCCTGCATTTTCTTAATTCTGTCATCATCAAAGGCACTTTCAGCAAGATATTTATATATCCTCTCTGCCGTCATTGATTTAAGCGTGCTTTTAAGGCTTGCCATTGTCTCTTCCTGATACTGCTCGCCTCTGCATTTTAAAAGTTCCGAATCCATTTCGGTAATAATTGTTTCAACCGCTATGTCGCATGCCAAATCCCATAACGGCTGGTTAATCTTGTCTGAAACAAAAGGATGCCTGAAAATACAATGGAGCACACTGTGCATAACAGCCCTGTTTAAAGCATTCGGCTCTTCGTTAAAAGTTTTTACTATATATCTTGCATTGTAATAAAGCGTACTTCCTTCAGTTGCTGTAGTACGCACCAAATCATCATTTTGTAAGTTAAGCCTGCCTATAGCTAAGTCAAGAAACCTGAAGTCAATAAAAAGCCGGCTTCTTACAAGACCAAGTATATCCCTTGCCGCCAGTACAAACCTAACTTGTTTTTCGGCTAAAGTCAAATCTCTCTCCGGCATAATATCCTCCCTTTAAAATTAGTTCTGTAAGCCGTTCACTTTTGATTATAAAGCCATTTTCCAAAAAAGTACATATAAACAGTCCTAAATAAATTTGCCGAAAATAAATTAAAACAGGTCCCGGCAAAACCGCCGAAACCTGATATAAATATAACACTATAATTATAAAAAAAATCATACGCCTTAATTTTATTCCTGCCAAACCGGCTTTATTTATTTCAAAGCTTTCTGTATACAGTAAAATACATAACTGCAAAACACAGTACTCCGCCTATAAGGTTTGATACAGGCTCAGACATAAAAATACCTGTTGTGCCTAAATTTCCTATTTTAGGCAGGATATAAATAAGCGGTATAACAATAATTACTTTTCGGAATATAGAAAAGAAAATAGCCTTTTTTGCCATTCCTAAAGCTGTAAAAACAGCCTGCCCCGAAAACTGCAAAGCCATAAAAAAGAACCCGAAAAAATAAATATGCAGCGCGCTTACGCCTGCTGAAAGTATATCCTCATTTTCAGTAAAAATACCTAAAAACGCCCTTGGGAATAAGAAAATAAGCCCCCATGCCGCAATAGTATAAATTATAAGTATTAAAGAATTGTATTTAATTGTTTTCTTTACCCTGTCCATAATTCCTGCACCGTAGTTAAAACCCATTATAGGCTGTGCCGACTGTGAAATGCCTGAAACCGGCATCTGTACAACCTCTCTTACGGAGTTTATTATAGTCATAACGCCAACATATACATCTCCGCCGTAAATCTGCAAATTAGCGTTATACATAACCTGTACAAGGCTGTTTGTTATAGCCATTGTAAAGCCCGAAAGACCAAGTGATGTAATTTTTGCAATACGCTTTAGGCTTAAAGCCATATATTTAATTTTAAGGCGGATAATGGCTTTTTCGCTCGTAAGGAAAAGGACAGTCCAGCAGGCAGATATAAACTGTGAAATAACAGTAGCCAAAGCCGCGCCTGAAACACCCATATTCAGAACAAATATAAATACAGGGTCAAGGATTATGTTAATAACAGCGCCTATAGCCACAGTGAGCATACCGGTTTTACCAAAACCCTGAGCATTTATAAAGTAATTAAGACCAAGGCTGAGCATAACAAATATATTTCCAGCAAGGTAAATATTCATATAGCTGTTGGCAAAAGAGAATGTATCGCTGCTGGCACCTAAAAGGTATAAAGCTGGTCCCTTAAATAAATAGCCTAAAACCGTAAGAATAAATCCTGTTATTATAAGCATTACAAAAGAATTGCCTTCAATATAAGAAGACTCCTCTATGTGGTCAGCCCCTCTTTCTATAGAAAAAAGCGAAGCCCCGCCCATGCCTATAAGATTTGAAAAAGCTATTACTGCCGAAATTATCGGCAGGCATACACCAACACCTGTTAACGCATTAGCCGCATGGACGCCCATCCGCCCTATATAAATTCTGTCTACTATGTTGTAAAGAACATTTATAAGCTGCGCCAAAGTCATAGGTATGGCAAGACGGGCTATGTTTCCCATTATGCTGCCCTTAGAAAAGTCATTTGACGTTTTTGAACTTATCCCCATAGGCGTTTCTCCTTTTTAATGTTTATATCAGTTATAATATTTAATGACTATTCCGCATTTTCATAAAACTTAGCATTTTTTGAATTATTACGGATTTTACCGCTTTCCTGCGGCTTAGCTTAACTTTTGTAACTATATTTAGCTTTTTTCAGTTTTATTTCTGTCATGTTTTTATATTGTATTACATATAAACCAGCATAAAAATAAGCAGGCGGTACGCAGCCGACTGCTTAAATAAACTAAAATTATATGCCGTAAAGCCTGATTCATTCGGCAGCATAATTTATTTTACATTAAATTTACATTAAATACAAGTTTAATTTACCATTTACTTTCCCAAATTCATCTGCTTTATAAACATACATAAAAACAGCAAAAATAAGACCAAGCATTTAACTCGGTCTTGTTTTGCTAAAAAATTCAGCATAATCAATATTTTTATTAAATAGAGTACCTGCATCTAATCCGATGTTAATTCATAAGCTTAAAAAAATCAGCCTTTTCAAGGGCACAGCCTATGATAATATATATTATCAAACCGCCTGCACCTTGAATTATATTTGAAGGAACTGAGGAAAGAGATACCAAAAGGCTTCCTTCCAGAACAGCTCCGCCTAATATATACCCTATAACCATCCATATAATGCCAACAGCAGGCGCTGACAAGTTCCTAAATGATAAAACACCGCTTTTGCTTATGTCCGCAAAAGAGCCTATTATAAATCCCATAATGCCTTTAATTATCAATGTAAATAACATCCAGTGCGGATATCCGGAGAATAAATCAGCCAAAGCCGAGCCTATTCCTCCTGCGGCAGCGCCGTACTTTCTGCCAAAAAATACTGATATAATAATAATCACGCTGTCACCTATATGTATATATCCGTTAGTGGCAGGCACTGGTATTCTTATGATCATTGTGCACAAGCAGACAATAGCTATAAATAAACCATTTAAACAAAGCTGTTTTGTTGTCATTTTTTCACCCATGTTAATCGCCCCTGTTTCTGTTTAGTACTGTATATGTGATAAATAATATCATTCCTGTTGTAAAATTTACAGTATTAAAATATAAAAACAGATATTTGTATGGGTACAATACTGCCGTTTTTAACTGACATAAAATAAATACAAAACATTTGAATATTATGTTAAAAAACTAAAGACATAAAATTTTAAACGGAATTTAAGCAGCAAAAACATTAGCGGCGCAGCTAACGCCGCGCCGCTTAAATTTAAAATCAAATATTATAATTAAAAACCCTTTTTATCCCTAATAATTAAACACCGGTTCAATTGTTTTAACAGCAGTCAAAGCATTCTGTCACCTGCAACTTACTCAACTGTAACCGATTTAGCCAGATTTCGCGGCTGGTCAATATCAGTGCCTAAGCAATAAGCCATATAGTAAGCAAACAGCTGTACTGGCACAGCTGCCAGCAAAGGCGCTGTTATCCACGATGTCCTTGGTATAAATATCACATCGTCAACTTCTTTTGCAAAAGATTCATTTCCTTCAAGGGCAATAGCTATTACTTTAGCTCCCCTCGCTTTTACTTCTTTTATATTGCTCAATGTTTTCTCAAAAAGCTCTTCTTGTGTAAGCACAGCAATAACAAGAGTATTTTCATCAATCATTGCAATAGGTCCATGCTTAAGCTCTCCTGCCGCATAAGCCTCGCTGTGAAGATAAGCTATTTCCTTTAATTTAAGCGAGCCTTCCATGGATACAATATAATCCAAACCTCGGCCTATAAAAAACACATTCGCGGCTTTTGAGTATTTTTCGGCAAGCTGTTTTTCAATATACGATTTCTGGAGTATTTCAGATATTTTAGAAGGTATTTCATAAAGCTCTGATTTAATATTGTTAAACTTATCAGAATCTAATTTGCCAAGCTCCATAGCCATACTTACAGCTATAATCTCCATGGCGGTAACCTGTGCCGTAAACGCCTTTGTTGAGGCAACAGAAATTTCAGGTCCGGCAAGAATGTAAAATACATCATCGGCTTCTCTTGCTATTGAACTTCCAACAGCATTTACAACAGCCATTACCCTCGCATTATTTCTTTTGGCAATTCTCAAAGCCTCAAGGGTATCAGCTGTTTCGCCTGACTGTGAAACAACAATAAGCAGTGTGCGCTCATCAATAACAGGGTCTCTGTATCTGAACTCACTGGCAACATCGGCTATAACAGGTATTCGTGTTAATTTTTCAATTAAGCTCTTGCCTATAAGTCCTGCGTGATACGCCGTTCCGCACGCCACAATGTAGATTCTGCTCAATGCTTCAATATCAGCTTTTTTAAGCTTAATGCCGCTCATATCTATTAAATGGCTGTTTTCCGGAATACGTCTTTGAACAAGCTCCTGAATTATTTTTGGCTGCTCGTTTATTTCCTTAATCATAAAATGCTCATATCCGCCTTTTTCTGCGGCATCAATATCCCACTTTACTTTGTATATATCTTTTTTTACTTCATTTTTATTTTTATCGTAAATTTTAATTTCGTCAGCTTTAATAACAGCCACCTCATTATCGTCAAGGAAATAAACATTCCTTGTATGATGAAGTATGGCAGGTATGTCCGATGCTATAAAGTTTTCCCCTTCGCCTTTTCCTATTACAAGGGGGCAGTTCTTCCTTGCGGCTATAAGCGTGTCTGGATAATCCCGGCAGAGTATGCCTAAAGCATAAGCTCCTTCAATTTTTTCCAATGCTTTAAATACAGACTCCAAAAAACCTAAGCCTGATTTATAATAATAATCAATTAAATGGGCTACTGTTTCAGTATCTGTTTCAGAAACAAATTTATAGCCTTTTTTTATAAGTTCTTCTTTAATATCCAAATAATTTTCTATAATGCCGTTATGCACAACAGCAATTAGCCTGTCGCTGCTTATATGCGGGTGTGAGTTAATATCACTTGGCGCGCCATGTGTCGCCCAGCGCGTATGACCTATTCCCAAACAGCCGCTTATAGGATTTTCCTCAAGTTTCTGCTCAAGATTAATAAGCTTTCCCTTTGATTTAAGCATATTAATCTTCTCTCCATCATGCACAGCTATGCCGGCAGAGTCATAGCCTCTGTACTCAAGCCTTTTTAAGCCGTCCATTAATATAGCCGGTGCCTGTGAAGGACCAATATATCCAACTATACCGCACATTAAAAATTCCTCCTGAAAATTAATTATCCGCAAAATCAAATTATATAACAAATCTCTAAATACATTTTACTGCTTATTATATCATTTACATTATTTTCAAACAATACCTATTTTAAATGTGCCATAGTCCATTAAGATTACATTAAATATTGACTAAAATTGATGTAATGTTATAATTTAATTCGTAACTATTTTTTGGGGAAGGACGTTTTTTATGCAAAAAGACAATAAAAGCCTGCTTTTGGTGCATATAGCAATAGCGCTTTTCGGCAGTTCAAGCCTTTTTGGAAAACTTATAAATCAGCCCGCATTTGCAATTGTTGCCGGACGCGTATTTTTTTCCGTATTGATAATGTTTATTGTATTTAAAATAAAAAATATTTCCATAAACCTGCACAGCAAAGAAAACTATTTAAAAGTGCTTTTGCTCGGGGTTATACTTACTGTGCATTGGGTATTATTTTACCATTCAGTACAAATTTCAACTGTAGCCATAACACTTTTAACTTTTTCAACCTGCCCTATATTTGCCACTTTTTTAGAACCTCTCTTTTTTAAAGAAGAAAAACTTACAAAAGAGAATATAATTATAGCTCTTGCCGCCTTTATAGGCGTAGCAATAGTTGTGCCTAAATTCAGCATGGGCAGTACAATGCTTCAGGGATTTATAGAAGGCATACTGTCAGGTCTTACATTCGCCCTTGTATCGGTGCTTGAAAGAAAATACGTAAAAGAATTAAATGGTGTTGTAATTTCATTTTATGAGCAGTCAATAGTTTTTATTGCATTACTTCCAATATGCATATTTACCGGTTTAAATCCTGTGTCAAAAAGCGATATATTTTACATACTTCTGTTCAGTACGGTATTTACCCTTTTAAGCAGGTACTGCTATATAACAGGGCTTAAAGGCGTTTCGGCGCAAACAGCCGGTGTCCTTACAACTCTCGAACCTATATACGGCATTATACTGGCAGCCCTGCTTCTAAATGAAATGCCTACAGTTAAAGAGGTTTTAGGCGGAATAATAATTCTTCTCTCAGCTGTATATTCTTCTTTGCAGGTCATGCGAAAAAACGCTGCAAAATAAAAATCAGAATAAACGCCTTGCATTTTATTATTTATATTAAAATAAAACGCATAAAAAATGGTAAAGCCTTATGGCTTTACCATTTTTATATTTTAATAATTTAATTCATTCATCAGAAGCGGCTTCCTGTTCGTCCTCGTCACTGTCTTCATTTTCTAATGCGTTGTAATACTCGTTTAATACAGCTGTCTGTATCATCTCTCTTGCCGCCTGATTAATAGGATGGGCTATATCCCTGAACTCGCCGTCTGCTGTTTTCCTGCTCGGCATAGCGATAAATATGCCCTCGTCCTTTTCAATAACCTTAATGTCATGTACAACAAAAGCCTCATCAAAAGTAACTGAAACAATGGCTTTCATTCTTCCTTCTTTGTTAATCTTTCGTATTCTTACATCTGTTATACGCATAACTAAGCACCCCTTTTTTCACTGTGATAAATCCCCTTTATACCACAGCTTTATTTTTGTCTGCTTACGCCTCGTATTCCCTTAATTGTCTTTAGCATAGTGATGTCAAATAGTTGAGCGTTTTTTAAATACGCAAGGTTTTCCAACCTCGCCTGATACGTGTTTTCCATCGGAAACAGAAACTTGTTTATCAAGTATCGCGTTTTCAACAACACAATTATTGCCTATGTAGCAGCCTTCCATAAGTATTGAATTTTTAACTACAGAGTTTTCTCCAATATATACTCTTCTAAATAGCACTGAACTTTCTATTTTACCGTTTATAATACTTCCGCCGCCTATAATGGTATTGGAAACATCGGCGCCTTCATTGTATTTAACAGGTGGTTCATCTTTAGGTTTTGTAAAAGTATACGGAAAATCTTTTGTAAATTCCCTGCGGATATCCTCTTTAAGGAAATCCATATTAGTATTGTAATATTCCATTATACCGCCGCCTATGGATGACCAATATCCGTCAAACATAAAGGCTTTAATTACTAATTTGCGTCTGAATCTTACAATAATGTCTTTTACAATATCAAATCTGCCTTCAGGAACAATTTCCTTAAGCAAATCTATAAGAAGCTTTCTTGATATAACATAAATACCTAATGAAGCAATATTTGTCTGCGGCTCAATAGGTTTTTCTTCAAACTCAATTATCCTTTTGTCATCATCTAACTGCATAATACCGAATTTAGTAAGATCCCTGTCATGCATTTCTTTGCAGACTACAGTAATATCTGCTTCTTGGTTTTTGTGATATTCAATAACCTTTCTGTAATCCATTTTATATATAGAATCCCCAGAGGCTATAACAACATAATTTTCGTTGCTTCGTTCAAGAAATGATATATTTTGGTAGATAGAATCGGCAGTCCCTCTGAACCAGAAAGAGTTCTCACTGCTCACATAAGGAGTAAATATATAAAGACCGCCCTGCTTTCTGCCAAAATCCCACCACTTTGAGCTTGAGAGATGATCGTGAAGTGAACGGGAATTGTATTGCGTAATTACTGCCACTTTTTTTATCATAGAATTGGACATATTGCTTAAAGGAAAATCTATAGCCCTGTAGCAGCTGCCAACAGGCATAGCTGAAGCTGCTCTTAAGCTTGTAAGCTCGCCGAGGCGTTTTTCATTATTTCCTCCGGCAAGAATAATACCTATAGCTTTCATAAGTTTTCCTCCTCCATGATTATGGATTTTCCGCTTTCAAGTATCAGGTCTTTATAATCAGCGGAAGAAGTTTTACCGTGTATAACACAATTTTTACCAATAGTAACGCCTTCTGGAACAAAAGAGTTTTCACCTATAACCGTAATGCCAGTATTGTAAATTTTAGGCTTAAGCTCATTAGGAATATTATCCCCCACTCCCATTTTTACATTTTTTTCAATAATGCAGCTTTCATCTATAATACATCTGTCTATTACAGAGCCGCTTTTAATAACAGTTCCTTTCATAATAATAGAGTCTTTTACAAAAGCCCCTTGTTCAATAATTACATCAGGGCTTAAGACCGAGCTTTCAACATCGCCGTAAATTTCACATCCGTCTGAAATTATAGACTTTTTAACATGTCCGGTTGGTGCTATATACTGCGGAGGCTGAATGTCACTATTAGTATAAATTTTCCAAAAATCCTCATATAGATTAAAAGAAGGCAGCGTCTTGATAAGCTCCATATTGGCTTGCCAGTAGCTTTCAATTGTTCCTACATCCTTCCAGTAATCTTTAAATCTCCAAGCGTATATATTTTCACCTTCTGCAAGCATCTTAGGTATAATATGCATTCCAAAATCGCTGTCAGGGTGTACCTTGTTGTCTTTAATAAGTGCTTCTCTAAGCTTGCTCCATGTGAAAATATAAATTCCCATTGATGCCAAATTACTTTTTGGATTAGCCGGTTTTTCCTCAAATTCATATATTCTGTCATCGTCTTTAGTGTTCATTATACCAAAACGGCTTGCTTCCTCAAAAGGCACTTCCAAAACAGCAATAGTAGCCGCGCAGTTGTTCCTTTTATGAAACTCAAGCATTCTGGAATAATCCATTTTATAGATATGGTCTCCGGATAAAACCAAAACATATTCAGGGTCGTTAGCATCTATGTATTCAATATTCTGGTATATTGCATTTGCAGTGCCCATAAACCATTCTCCGCTGTCATCGCCTGCTTTAACATGCGGAGCAAGTATTGTAACACCGCCGTTTCTGCGGTCAAGGTCCCACGCAAAACCAATACCGATATGCCTGTTAAGCCTTAATGGCTGGTACTGCGTAAGGACGCCCACATTATAAACTCCTGAATTTACGCAATTGCTGAGGGGAAAGTCTATTATTCTGTACATTCCCCCGAACGCTACTGCCGGTTTAGCAATCTTGTTTGTTAAAACACCAAGACGGCTGCCTTGTCCTCCGGCAAGAAGCATAGCAATCATTTCATTTTTGCTCATATCATCATCTCCCAACAGCGCCGAAAATTTCAGCAGCATTTTAAGCTCAATGCTTGTTTACATTTTATCATATTTTTTAATTATAATAAATAAAATTTTAAAACTTTAAGAAATAAAAATATTCAAAAATATACGCTTAATTTATTTTTTTAAACAGTCATTTTCAAACGATATGCACAAAAAATTATTATAAAAATACACAATAGTCAATGTTTTACATAATTAAAGAGCTGTATTTATGTACTTTTATTAAAACAATGCATATTGTATTCATCGTTTATGCATTATGTAATTCTGCATAACTGTATAATAAAAATACCCCTGTTAAGCTTGTATAATTTAATTAATATTCCGTCTGGCAAATTATAGAACAAAAAAGCCGCATCACTTAAAATATTTGCCTTAAACTGTATAGACTTTCAAAAATTGGTGTAGTATACTTTAAAATTATAAAATATATGAATTGGGGCGTTCAGTATATGAAACTTGATTTAAAAAACGGCATAAAAAGCGTTTATTTTATAGGCATAGGCGGCGTCAGCATGTCAGGTCTTGCACAGATACTTAATGAAGAAGGAATTGCTGTTTCCGGTTCTGACATGAAAGAATCCGATGCCACAAATAAACTTAAATCTCTTGGCATAAAAGTAAATATAGGTCATAAAGCCGAAAATATAACAGACGGAACAGACCTTGTTGTATACACTGCCGCTGTAAAAGAAGATAATCCTGAGCTTTTGGAAGCTGAAAAAAAAGGTATTCTCTGTGTTGAAAGGGCTGTACTTTTGGGCAGTATAATGGATAACTACAGCAAATCAATAGCTGTTGCCGGAACGCATGGCAAAACAACAACTTCTTCCATGATTTCGGAAATTATGCTTCAGGCTGGCAAAAACCCAACAATCACAATAGGCGGCAACCTTTCCACAATAGGCGGCAACATAAATGTAGGCTCAAATGAGTATTTTGTAGCTGAAGCCTGCGAGTATCACGACAGCTTTCTGCATTTCTACCCTTACACAGCGGTAATACTTAATGTGGAAGCGGAACATCTTGATTATTTTAAGGACATTAACCAAATCAGAAACTCATTCCATACATTTGCCTCAAACGTGCCTGAAAACGGCTATGTTGTTATAAATGCAGATGACGCCGGAAAAGACATAATAACAAAAGGGTTAAAATGCAGTGTAGTAACATTCGGGCTTAATAAGGAAACAGCCGACTGGTACCCTGAAAATATAAGCCGCTGCGGTAAAGGCGGCGCGCATTTTGACGCATATTATAAGGGCAGCCTTATGGGTACAATTGAGCTTAATGTTCCTGGCGACCACAATATATTAAACGCTTTGGCAGCCTGCGCAGCTTCCGTATGCACAGATGTTGATATGGAAAGCATTATTTCAGGACTTAAAAATTATACAGGCGTTGACAGGCGCTTCCAGTATAAAGGCAAGTTTAAAGGCGCATCTGTTGTTGACGACTATGCCCACCACCCTTCCGAAATAAAGGCAACTCTCGCAGCTGCCAAAAATATCAGGCACAACAGAATTATCTGCCTTTTCCAGCCGCACACGTATACAAGGGCATATACTCTCCTTTCGGATTTCGGCAAAGCTTTCTATAACGCTGATAAAGTCATACTTGCCGATATTTACGCGGCGCGTGAAAAAGATACAGGTCTTATTAATTCACAAACGGTAACAGATGAAATAAATAAAAACAGCAATAATGCCGTATACGGCGGAAGCTTTGAAAATATTGAAAAAATGGTAAGACAAGAGGCGCAGGAAGGTGATTTAATAATCACAATGGGCGCCGGTGATATTTACAAAATAGGCGAAAACCTTATAAAAAACTGATTTAGCGCAAAAGCCTTAATTCTTATGGAAATTTAAGGCTTTTTTGTATTATTGAAAAAATTTTCGTATTATTATATAATTTTAATCAAAAACAAATCCCATTGGGGAGGAATATAAATTGAACCGACAAAAAAAACTTTATACAATAGGCGATATTTCAGAAATATGCGGAGTACCTGTAAAAACACTGCGGTATTACGACGAAATAAAGCTCCTTGTACCTGAAAAACGCGACTCTGATACCAATTACAGGTATTATACCGAAGACCAGATGCTTACTCTGCATAATATAAGGAAGCTTAAAAATTACGGTTTTTCCCTTGACGAAGTACACACGCTTGTCTATGAAAGTGATATAAATACTTTAAAAGAAAGCCTGAGCATAAGGTTAAAGGATATACATGAAAAAATAATGTCGCTTCAAGATTTATATAATGAAATTGAAACATCAATAGGAAAAATAGAGCTTCAAAATACTAAATTTGGGGAACCTGAAATAGAGTACTTTAAGGAAAAAGGCGTTATATATACAAAGCGCACCGAAACAAATTTCAAAAGTGATGTAATACCTGTGTGCCGGTGGTTTGAAATATTTGAGCTCGTGCGCAAAAACCGGCTTAAAACCGAAAGCTCCATAATGGCTACATACCATAATCCGCCTTTGGACCAGTTTCTTAAAACCGACTGTGAATTAGAAATCAGCATCGCCGTAAAAGATGAACTTCCGTTTCCGTTTTATAAAAAGGTACCGGCATTTAGAGCAGTTACAGCTATACATAGGGGAACAATATCAAATGTAATAAATACTTACGTAAAAACAATAAAATGGCTTAATACAAATAAGCTTGAAATTTCAGGTCCTATTACAGAAGAGTTTCTCATGTCGCCTGCCGATGTAAAAAACGAGAACGAGTTTTTAACTAAAATAATTATACCAATTAAATAAAAACATACATAAAAATACATACTTAAACGGCTTTATATATATAAATGCCGTTTTTTTTGCATAATATTCCATAAAGCAGGCAATTGTTTACAAAATATACATTGAAGTAAGTTAAATAATCTGCTATCATTCATAGATAAACAATCTGTTAAGGAGGCTGGCATATTGATTGAAGTAAAAAATCTTTCAAAAATATACGGCACATTTCATGCTGTAGACAATCTAAGCTTTAAAATAGAGCGGAACTGCGTATTTGGTTTTTTAGGACCTAACGGTGCCGGCAAAAGCACTACAATGAATATGATAACCGGCTGTTTGGCTCCTACAAAAGGCGAAATAATAATTAACGGCATTGATATGTCACTTAAACCGGAGGAAGCCAAAAAAAATATAGGCTATCTTCCTGAAATACCGCCTGTGTATGATGACTTTACGCCACTTGAATATCTGCGTTTTGTAGGCAGCGCCAAAAAAATCCCAAAAAAAGAACTGCAAAAAAACATAGATTATGTAATGGAAAAAACAAACATAACCGTTATGAAAAACAGGCTTATCAAAAACCTCTCAAAAGGCTACAGGCAGAGGGTTGGCATAGCGCAGGCAATACTCGGCAATCCGCCTGTTATAATTTTAGACGAGCCTACAGTCGGTCTTGACCCGGAACAGATTATAGAAATCCGCAGCTTAATTAAAGAGCTTGGCAAAAACCATATCGTAATTTTAAGCAGCCATATACTTTCGGAAATAAGCGCTGTATGCAATAATATAATGATTATATCCCACGGCAGATTAGTTGTTCTTGATACGGCGGAAAACCTTATAGGAAACGAAAAAACAGAAAAAACAGCTGAGCTTGAGGCAAAAGGCGAAAGAGAAAAAATACTTGAAATACTTAAAAATACAGACGGTGTAACATCAGCCTTTTGGGATAAAGAAAAAGAAAATACATACATTTTTAAGTTTATGCCTCAAAACGACCCTCGTGAAAAATTATTTTATTCTTTCAGCAGGGCACAGTGCCCTGTTATATCAATGTTTATTAAAAAAAGTTCTCTTGAGGAAATTTTCCTTGAAATTATACAGGAAAGTGAAAATACCAAGACAGGAGGCGAAAATTAATGCTTTCGGTTTACAAAAAAGAACTGCGGCTTTATTTTGTAACGGCTACAGGATATGTCTTTCTTGCTTTTATGCTCCTAAGCGCCGGAATTTTTACAAGCCTTATAAATTTTGTCTACTACTCAGCCGCATTTGAATATGTAGTAAAAGACATGTGCTTTGTACTTCTTATTGCAATACCTCTTCTTACAATGCGTGTTTTTTCAGATGAAAAGAAGCAGAAAACAGACAAGCTTCTTTCTTTGCTGCCTATAGATGTGAAAAGCATTGTTTTAGGCAAATTTTTGGCTTTGTGCACCATAACATTAATACCGGCTGTTATAATGTGCGCCTACCCTTTTATAATATCTTCTTATGGCGTAGTAAATTTAAAGACAGCTTTCAGCTGCATATTTGCCTTTTTCCTTCTGGAATGCACACTTTGCTCAATAGGCATGTTTACATCGTCCCTTACTGAAAACCAGATAATAGCGGCTATACTCTGCTTCGGCATACTTCTTTTATGCTATATGATACCAACTATTGCCGAAAACATATCCTCCGCTTCCAGCTTTACATTCAGGGCTTTTACAGTATGCGCAGCGGCAGTGTGCGCAATAGTATTTATAGCCTGCAAAAAATGGCTTATAACATTAATAGCAGCATGTATTATGGAAATACCGCTTTTAGTAATATATTTTAAATATAATGAGCTTTTAGTCGGAAAATTCGCTTCTTTTTCCCAGTGGTTTGCCATATTCGGCAAAATAGACTCATTTACAAACGGTGTTTTTGACATAACAGCAATAGTGTACTTTGTTACAGTTACGCTTCTTTTTATTTGTTTTACAATTCAGTCTGAAAACAGAAGGAGGTGGCGCTGATGGATACAAATAACAGCCAAAAGCCTCAAAAAACAGTATCCCAAAGAAGTATTGGAATAATAATTTGCGCCCTTTGCTTTACTCTTACAGTAGGCATTAATCTTTTGGTAAATGAGCTGCCTGTAGAAATTACAAAACTTGATACAACAGAAATAGGGCTTCATACACTTTCCGACAACACAAAAGAACTTCTTAACTCAATAACAGAAGATATAGACATTTACAGAGTATGCCAGAGCGGAAAAGAAGACGCTACGCTTACTGATATGCTCGAAAGATACGCTTCTTTATGCCCGTATCTTCATATAAGCACCATAGACCCTGCCGCCTACCCTAATTTTGAGCAGCAGTATACCGATGAAAGTTTAAGCAATAACAGCATAATAGTGTCTTCGGCAAAACGCAGCCAGATAATAGATTATGCCAATATAGCAACTTATACGGCATTTAACGGAGAGGATTACCTTACAAGCGCCATTAAATACGTTACAAGCGAAAGCCTGCCTGCACTTTATGCCCTTGAAGGTCATGGGGAAAAGCAGGCTGATGACTCACTTTCAGCCGCATTTAATAAAGCCGGAATTGAGCTTAAAAGCCTTAACCTTCTTTCAGCAGGCGCAATACCGGAAGATACAGAATGCATATTTATATATGCCCCTGAAACTGACTTAACTTCTCAGGAAGCAGCCCAGCTGACAGAATATCTGGCAAACAACGGAAAAATGCTCTTAATAACGGATTATAACTCTTCTGAGCTTCCTAACCTTATGTCTGTTATGAAAGAATACGGCGTTTCAACAATAGACGGTGTTGTAATGGAAGGCGCAGCCGACAGATGTTTAAGCGGATATCCTTATTATATACTGCCTTACGCCAGTGATAAAAGCGATATTACAAAGCAGTTTAACAATAACAGCTCTTTTGTTTTAATGCCGCTTGCCCAGGCTGTAGTTAAAAATTCCGATATAAGAGATACAGTAGAAATTACAGACCTTCTTACAACATCTGATTTGGCATATATAATACAGGACAGCTCATACGAAAAAGTTGAAGATGTGCCGAATGGTCCTTATTCCCTTGCCGTATCAATAGAAGAAAAATACGACAGCAACGATACAAAAATAGTATGGATTACAAACAGCGAGTTTATAACATCTGCTTCAGACCAAATGGTAGGCGGAGCAAACTCACAATTTTTAACATCAGCTGTTAATTACCTTTGCGGCAGGGATATATCTTCCTCAGTAACAGGCAAGTCAATTTCATTAGGCACTCTTATAGTTACAACTTCTCAAAGCAGAATGTGGAAAATAATACTTACAGGCGCACTTCCTGCCATAGCCGCCGTATGCGGAGTAGTTGTATGGTACAGAAGGAGGAACCGCTGATGAATAATAAGGGCATTAAAATAATTACAGTGCTTGTTGTTTTAAACATAGTTGTATTCGGCGCATTCGGTATTTTAAGGCGCCAGAACAATATAGCCGCCAGCGCAGACACAAATATATATGTTTCGGAAAAAACAACAGGCGATATTGTATCCATAAACTGCCAAAATGACAGCATGCCTTTTGAATTTGATTTAAAAGGCAGCTCCTGGGTACTTGCTTCAGATGAAACATTCCCTGTAAGTACCGAGGCAGTAAATGAATTTTTGGAAAAAGCCAATAACCTTATAGCGGCAAGGCTTGTTTCTTCCGACGGGGACTATGAAAGATTCGGTCTTAATTCGCCTCAGCAGACTATAGCGCTTACAGATTCATCAGGAGTAAGCGTTACATATTTAATAGGCAGCTATAATGAGAATATCGAGCGTTATTACGCCTGTGAAAAAGACAGCAGTAATATTTACATTATAAATAAATCAGTAGGCGACGTGCTTGTTCAGGACCTTTATTCTTATGCCGCATCTTATGACCTTTCGGAGTTTTCAAAGGCTTCGCTTACAGATTTTGAATGTATATCGCCTGAGAGCACAGTTTCAGTATTTAAAGCTGAAAAAGACGACAATAACCCTATGGGCAGCAGTTCAATATGGCGTTTTTCACAGCCTTTTAACAGCAATACGTTTGTTGATGCCAATAAAGTAGACGCTCTTATTTCAAGGCTTAAAACAGCCGCTGCGAGCAAGTGCGTTTCATATTCGCCTGATAAAGACACTATTGAAAACTACGGTCTTGCAAATCCGCAGTATTCAATTAAAGTAAACTATACGTCTGACAGCGCAGGAGAGAAAGAAGCCGTTTTGTATTTAGGCAAAGAAAACGAGGACGGCTCAATTTACATTATGTTTGAAGGCGCCAGCACAATAGGTCTTTTAGATGCCGAAACAGCTTCATCTCTTAAAGAGTATTTTGACTGCTATAAATATGTGCCTCAGTCAATCTGCGCGGTTAAAAAAGACAGGGTTGATACAATGACAGTTGCCGCAAACGGCATAACATATAATTTCGCATTTACAGATAACGGCTATACGCTTAACGGCTCTCCTTGTTCGGAAGAAAGCTTTGAAGCATTTTATAATAAACTTTCCGGCATTGTAAGCAATACCCACAGCGGCGAGGCTGAACAGACAGCAGCCGGTGAAAACAGCTTTATAATAACATATCACTTTAAAGACACATCTTACAGTGATGTAACAGCCGTTTATACACCTTATGACGATAATTATTACACAGCTTCCTGCGGACAGCTGAGCGGAAGGCTTGTAAACAAGCGTTCTGTTGAAAGCGTTTTAAGCCTTCTTGAAGCAGTTGAATAAAACAATACATAAAAACAGCGTCTTAAATAAGACGCTGTTTTGTTTTACAAGTATTCTTTATAAAATTTATCAAGTATTTCAAGAAATCTTTTATCCCTTTCGGCAATAGCCTCCTTGTCTTTTCCGTTGGAATAATCATAAAATCCCAAACCGTTTTTAACGCCATAACCGCCTTTTCCGCATACTGTTTCGGTCAAAAGCGGTATATTTTCTTCTTTTGAAAGCTCCGGCACAAGATATCGCGATATTTTCTCAAATGTATCAAGTCCGCCTATATCAGCCACTCTGAAAGGTCCTATGCAGGCATACCTCATTCCAAGACCAAAACGCACTACTTCGTCTATATCTTCAATGTCAGCCCAGCCGTTTTGCGCAATATATGCTGCTTCTCTTAATATAGCGTATTGCAGCCTGTTAAATATAAATCCAGCGCATTCTTTTTTTACCACTACAGCTTTTTTATGTATGCTCCTGCATACTTCCTTAACTGTTTTTATGGTTTCATTACTTGTGTTTTCACCCTTTATAATTTCTATAAGGGGCACAAGGTGAGGAGGATTAATCCAGTGCATGCCGGCAAATCTTTCTGGATATTTAAGCTCTTTAGCCATTTCACTTACAGAAAGTCCCGATGTATTTGTAACTATAATGCAGTCTTTTGGCGCAGCAAACGATATATAGCGGTAAAAATCTTTTTTAATTTCCATATCCTCTATAATAGTTTCAATTATGTACTGCGCATTGTTAAAACAGGAATAGTCAGTTGTAAAGTTTATTGACTTTTTAATTCTCTCTGACTCCTCTTTGGTTAAATGCCCTGCCTTTACAAGGCTGTCCTGATTTATGTCCATAAGATTTACAGCTTTTTCAATTGATTTGTCACTTCTGCCTAAAAGTGTTGTGTTATATCCGTACTGAGCGAATATCTGAGCCATTGAAGCGCCCATAACCCCCGGACCGTATATAACAACTGAATTAATATCATTCATTTTTTAAACCTCCTTTGCTATAAATATAGTAACATAATATATAAAGCGCGGTAAATAAATATTTGTTTTTTATCTCTTTAATGCTATAATTCCATAATAAAAACTTTAGGAGATGATTAAATGAAAATTATAGATGCGCACATTCATTATAAGCCAAATTACGAACCATTTAATTTAGTAGCCGAAAATTCCGGGCACAAAAACACGGCGGAGCACTTAAAAACTGAGTTTGAGAAAAATAATATATGCCACGCTATAGTTATGGGCAACATTACAGCCGATGTTAAAGAACACAATTACCCGGATAATATGAGCTACTGCATAGGTTTTGACTCAAAGTGCTTTGTTGATTTGGAAAAAAACTACGACTATTTTGTATATATGGCAGAAGAAAACCTAAAGCGCGATAACTGTGTTGGAATTAAGCTTTATCCCGGATACTGCCATTATTATGTGTTTGATGAAATTTATACACCGTTTTATAAACTTGCCAAAAAATACGAAAAGCCTGTAGCAATACACACCGGCGCAGTTTCAAACTCCAGCGCCCTTTTAAAATACAGCCACCCTCTTACATTAGATGAAGCGGCAGTTAAATTTCCTGATGTAAAATTTGTTATGTGCCATTTCGGCAATCCGTTTTTGGCAGATGCCGCCGCAGTATGCGAAAAAAACCGCAACATATCAATTGACATATCCGGTCTCATTGAAGGTGATTTTGATGTAAGCTGGTATTTTAAGGCTAAAAGCGGCTATGTAGAAATATTAAAATCATGGCTCGGCTATTTTGGCGACTACAAACGCATTATGTACGGCTCCGACTGGCCTATAGTAAATATCGAAAAATATATTGAGGTTATAAAAAACATAATTCCGGAAGAAAACCACGAAGATGTATTTTTTAATAACGCCGTAAATATTTATAATTTAAAAATATAAATTCACAAATTATTTTCAATTTTATCATTTGTAATTTACAAATTATGGTTATTATATACTCATAGAAAATAAAACACAGAAATGCAGCGGATACCTTTAAAATATTCTCCATTTACTGTAAAAAACGCCCCGGTATCCAAACGGTTTCTTTTGCATATACAAAACTCCTTATAAAAAGAATACACAAAAAGCGCCTGTTATTAAAGGCGCTTTTTGTGTTCTTAAAACAAAATACGCCGTTTTTTTCTAATTTTCTGCTTTACACTATTTTTACCAAACATTTACCGTTGCATGGTGGAAACAAATAATTGCATAGCGCTATACTAAATGCCGTAAGTTAAAAGTTATATCTTATCAGGAGGAGAAATAATGAAAAAAAATGTTTTAAGACCAATACTGGCTCTTTCAGCTGCGGCTGTTTTATCCATAAGCGCGTTTTCTTTTATGCCGTCAGGAATAAACGCAGTAGCAGCGCCACAGACGGAAAACACAAATGTTTCAACTTCAAGCCAAGCGCCTAAATATATTTTCCTTTTCATTGGCGACGGCATGAGCTACCCTCAAATACAGGCAGCCAGCGACTACCTTGGAGCTGAAAAACATGGCAATACGCCAAAAATACTTAAAGGCGGCGAAAATCTTTCATTTATGAATTTCCCTGCTGTAGGCAGTGCCACAACATTCGACTCAACTTCTTTCTGTCCTGACTCCGCTTCAACGGCTACTTCAATTTCTACAGGGCATAAAACTTACAGCTCAGTAATAAATATGGACGAAACAAAGACAATTTCTTATGAAGCTATTACAGAAAAAGTTAAAGACCAGCTTGGCTACAAAGTAGGCGTTATTACAACAGTTAACTTAAACCATGCTACACCGGCAGCTTTTTATGCACATCAGGCAAGCAGAAACAATTACTATGAAATCGGCTTGGAAATGGTAGAAAGCGGCTTTGATTACTTTGCAGGCGGCGGACTTTTAAACCCTACAGGCAAAGACGAAAATCAGGAAAGCATTTATACTTTAGCCGAAGAAGCCGGATATAACGTAATTGATACTCAGGCAGAGGCTGAAGCTCTTACACCAAATGACGGAAAATCAATTATTATAGGCGAAAACCTTGCCGACAGCGACTCATTAAACTACAGCAACGACAGACCTGACGGAGAGTGGGCGCTTAAAGACTATGTTGCCAAAGGCATTGAAATGCTTGATAACGAAAACGGCTTCTTTATGATGGTAGAAGGCGGAAAGATTGACTGGGCGTGCCATGCCAATGACGCCGGAAGCACTATTTCAGACACGATAGCTTTAAGCGACGCTGTTGAGGAAGCTGTTGATTTTTATAACGAGCACCCGGACGAAACTCTTATTTTAGTAACAGGCGACCATGAAACAGGCGGTCTTACAATAGGCTATGCCGGCACAGATTACGATACATATCTTGCAAACCTTACAAACCAGAAAATTTCTTATGCAAAGTACGATGAGGAATATGTTTCAAAATATATCGCTGAAAACACACCTTTTGAAACAGTATTGGAAGATATAAAAGAAAACTTTGGTCTTATGACTTCCAGTGACCCTGATGCCGCAAATAATGAAAAGCTTGTTCTTACAGACTATGAGCTTTCAAAACTTAAAGCGGCTTATGACAAAACAATGTCAGGCGAAGAAGTGGACAGCGCAAATCAGGAAGAATATGTTCTTTATGGAACTTATGAACCATTAAGCGTAACAATAACACATATTTTAAATAATAAATCAGGCATTAACTTCTCTTCATACGCGCATACAGGTCTTCCTGTTGGGGTATTTGCCCTTGGAAACGGACAGGAACTCTTCAACGGTTATTACGACAATACAGACATATACAACAAAACAGCAGCTTTGCTTGATATTGAATAAACGCTAATACAAATTTTTCATAAATTAACCCCTATTAACACGAAAATGTGGTACGGTCTTTCCGTACCGCATTTCGCTGTAAAAACAACTATTAAGGAGAATATGTAATATGAACGAAAAGCTTAAATATCACATGCCTGTTATAGTATGTGTCATTCTTTTCATAGTCCTTTTAATAATGCCAACCGGCTATGAAGGCGCAGTTATATATAAAGGCACAGATAGATGCGCCGCCAGGGTATTAAGTGTTTATAACAATAACATTATAGATACCGGTCTTATACGTTCAGGAGAACAGGACTGCGAGATTGAGCTTTTAGGCGGACGCTTTAAAGGTCAGATAACAACAGGATATAATATGCTTAACGGTTCTCTTGAATCCGACAAAATATTTGCTCCCGGCGATAAGGCTCTTGTAGTTATAGATTATAAGGGCGATGAAATTTTATCTGTTAACATGATAGACCACTACAGAATTAATTATGAAGCCATACTTGCCGCCTGCTTTGTCCTTTTCCTTGTGGCATTTGCCGGAAAAACAGGCGTAAGAGCTGTTCTTTCTTTTATAATTACAGTTTTAATGATATGGAAAGTACTCGTTCCCCTTTATTTAAACGGCTTTGACCCTATAATAACAGGTTTTGCCATTACGGTTTTACTTACAGTAATTATAATTTCTCTTGTATACGGCTTTGAGTCAAAAACACTTTCTGCCGTAAGCGGCGCCACACTTGGTCTTTTGGTAACAGCCATTTTAGGAATAATATTTACAACAGGCTTTAAAATCCACGGCGCCATAATGCCAAACTCAGAAAGCCTGCTTTACAGCGGTTATCAGGACTTAAATCTTACAAAAATATATATGGCAAGTATTTTTATAGGCTCTTCCGGCGCTGTTATGGATTTAGCAGTTGACATTACATCTGCGGTAAATGAGGTTATAGAGAAAAAGCCTGCTATATCCGCCAAAGAAGCCGCATTAAGCGGAATGAATGTAGGTCGTGCAGCTATGGGCACCATGACAACAACGCTTCTTTTGGCATATTCCGGCGGATATATAGCTCTTTTAATGGTATTTATGGCACAGGGAACGCCTGTATACAATATTTTAAACTATAAATATGTTTCCTCCGAAATAATAGACACAATAGTTGGAAGCTTCGGTCTTGTAAGCGTGGCTCCGCTTACTGCTATAATGAGCGGAATACTTCTTACAAGAAAAAAACACCGTGAAATCCGCGCAAATGAAAATAAATCAAATATAGCGCCAAAGCCTGAAGCTGAAAATATTTAATCTCATATACAACTATAAATATAAAACCGATGCCAAAAGCACCGGTTTTTATATTTACTCTATTATTCCTGTTTCTATTTTCCAAAGAAGTATCCTTAAAACTGATTCATCAATACGGCTCTCCTGTATTTCTCCGTTTTCTACAGCCTCAATAACAGCCTGTGCCTGCTCTTTATAATTTGTTACGCACAATAAGTCATTGCCTGCCAAAACCGCAGATACAGAAGCCTCTTTGTCCCCTGTAAAACGCTTTACAGCCTCCATTGAAAGCTCGTCAGTTACTATAACGCCGTTAAATCCCAGTTCCTCCCTCAGTATTTGGTGTACTTTTGGTGAAAGGGACGCCGGGTAGTTTTCATCCATACACTTTACTATATTATGGCTGACCATTACCATGCCTGCCCCGGCATTTATACCAGCTCTAAAAGGCAGGAAGTCGCTATTTTCAAACTCACTGTAAGACCTGCTGTCGTATACCATGTCTTCATGAGTATCTTTATTGCCCCCGTATCCCGGAAAATGCTTTAAAGCGCAGCCAATGCCTTCTGCATTCATTGTTTCAACAACAGCTGTTACATATTCCGATGTCTGCACGGCGTCTTTTCCAAAAGAACGGTCGTAAATATAGTCTTCAGGGTTTTCCGAAACATCGCATACAGGCGCTAAATTAAGATTAATGCCTAAAGATTTAAGCAGCCGGCTTTTTTCTTTTGTATCGCTTTTTATAAGTTCCATGCCGCCCTCATTATAAAGCTCCTGCGGTGATTTAAAAGGCTCAGCCCTGAACTGAGCATACTTGCTTACCCTGTTTACTGTTCCGCCTTCTTCGTCAACACTTATAATCAAAGGCACTTTTGATTCAGACTGCAAGGCTGATATTTCATTTATAACGCTTTCTTTATCCTTATCTTTAAAATCAACCGCGAATAAAACAAAACCGCCTAAAGCATAATCTTTTACGCTTTCCATGGCTTCCCCGCTATAACGGACTAAAAGCATCTGCCCAACTTTTTCCTCAATATTCATATTTGAGAGAATTTCCCTCGCTCTGGCTCTTTTCGGCTCCTCACCTATTACAGCGTTTAAAGCGGTTAAAATGCCGTCTGTTTTTGTATACTCAATTTCAGCCGGGCAGCCTGCCATTATTCCGTCCTGAGAAACACTCAAATCCGCGCTTTGCATATCTATGCTGTATATACTGCTGTTTTCAGCCTGAACGGTAACTGTGCCGCCTGTGCTTTCAATAACAGTTCCTTCCAAAAAGCCTGCTTCATTTTGCGCAGACTGTTTTTCTCCGGATATGTGCGGACTGTTATTATTCTGTAAACCTCCGCAGCCAGAAAAACTAAGGCATAGCAAAAAGCAGATTATATATTTTAAAACCTTCATATTTCACCTTCTATCAATATATTTAAGCATAAATAAGCTCTTATTAAACGGACTGCAACCAATACATTTTTTAATTCCTAATTTTGCAATGGAAAATACGCTGCATTAATTTTTTGACTTCAGCAAAACTTTCACGAATATTTATATTATTACTAAAATGCTATCATAAAAAGTATAATATTTCAATTATTTTAAAAATCTTACCCGCTTAAGCCGCCGAACAAAAATTATAATAATATTAAAATACAATAAGCGCAGTGCTGTAAAAAAATGATAATACTGTAAATCTATCTGTCAAAGCAGATACAATATAAAAAGAGCTGACTGAATAATTAAAATCAGTTAGCTCTTTTTGGTAAAAATGCAAATAATATTATAAACCTTTGTATTGCTTTAACGCTTTAAAATACAAGTAATATAAGCCTTTTTAGTGTCTTTAAAATTACGCTGTTTATATTGAGAGTTTTAATAAAACTTATAAAAACTGACTTTTTTCAGCCCTAAATACACCATATATTAAAACTCCTTCATAAGGTTAACCATCTCAATAGCCGAAAGGGCACAGTCGTAGCCTTTGTTTCCGCTCTTTGTGCCGGCTCTTTCAATAGCCTGCTCAATATTTTCTGTTGTTACTACGCCAAAAAGCACAGGTATGCCTGTTTTAAGCCCAACTTGGGCAACACCTTTTGAAACTTCATTGCAAACATAATCATAATGGCTTGTAGCGCCTCTTATAACAGCGCCAAGGCAAATAACGGCGTCATATTTTCCGCTTTCAGCCATTTTCTGAGCCACAACAGGTATCTCAAAAGCTCCCGGAACCCACGCAAGAGAAATGTCATCATCTTCAACACCATGGCGCACAAGCCCGTCTACAGCACCTGAAACAAGCTTTGATACTATAAACTCATTAAATCTTGAAGCAACAAGACCCACCTTAATTTTTTGACCTATAACTTTTCCTTCAAAAACCTTCATTGTATTATCCTCCTTGTATTTATATTATAAATGAAGAATGTGTCCCATTTTTTCTTTCTTAATTTTCATGTAATAATCAGCCTGATGCATGTGTTTAGGCTCAATAGGCACTCTTTCAACAATCTCAATGCCATAGTCCGAAAGACCGTCTATTTTTTTAGGGTTGTTTGTCATAATGCGCAGCTTAGTCATGCCCAAATCCTTAATAATCTGTGCCCCTGAGCTGTAGTCCCTTAAATCCGGTGCGAAACCTAAAGCCACATTTGCCTCAACAGTGTCAAGACCTTCCTCCTGAAGCTTGTAAGCCTTTATTTTATTAATAATCCCTATTCCTCTGCCTTCCTGCCTTAAATAAACCAGCGCGCCTCTGCCTTCATTTGCAATCATTTTCATGGCTGCATGAAGCTGGTCACCGCAGTCGCACTTAGCAGAACCGAAAACATCGCCTGTAAGGCATTCAGAATGAACCCTGATAAGCACTGGCTCGCCGTTTGCAACATCGCCCATTGTAAGGGCAACATGCTGTTCGCCTGTTTTGGCATTCTCGTAGCCGTAAATTTTAAAGTCACCGTATTTTGTAGGCAGATTAGCCTCAGCCGCTCTTTCAATAGTTTTTTCGTTGCGCCTTCTCCAGCTTTGAATAGCTTTTATTGTTGTAAATTTAAGCCCGTGCTCTTTAGCAAACTCTATAAGCTGTGATTTTCTCATCATAGTTCCGTCTTCTGCCATAATTTCGCAGCAAAGACCAATTTCTTTAAGTCCGGCAATTCGCATTAAATCCACAGTAGCCTCTGTGTGTCCGTTTCTCTGCAATACTCCGCCAGGTTTTGCCTCAAGCGGAAACATGTGCCCGGGACGTCTGAAATCAGATGGTTTTGCGTCGTCCTCTGCGGCTTTCATAGCTGTAATAGAGCGTTCATAAGCTGATATGCCTGTTGTTGTTGAAATATGGTCTATGGAAACAGTAAAAGCTGTGCAGTGGTTATCTGTGTTGTTGTCTACCATCTGTTTAAGGCGTAATTTTTCTGTATATTCCTCACTCATTGGCATGCATATAAGACCTTTTGCATAGCATGCCATAAAGTTTACATTTTCCTGTGTGGCAAACTGCGCAGCGCATATAAGGTCGCCCTCGTTTTCCCTGTCAGGGTCGTCGGTGCATACAATTATTTTTCCGTTTCTTAAATCCTCAACAACTTCCTCTATTGTGTTAAATTCAAACATTGTCTTTTCCTCCCAATATTTAAAATCCGTATTCTGTCAAAAACTCACGTGTAATTCTGCTTTCGCTTTTTGCTTCCTGCTTATTACCCAAGCCTGAGAGCTTTTCAATATATTTGCCTATAATATCGTTTTCAAGATTAACAACATCGCCTTTGTTTTTCATTAATAAAGTAGTGTTTGCCCCTGTATGGGGTATAATTGAAACCGCAAAATCAATTTCACTTACCCTTGCCACTGTAAGGCTTATGCCGTCTATGGCTATGGAGCCTTTTTCAACTATTAGGTGCAGTATTTCAGGCTTTGTTTTAATAGTTACCCAAACGGCAATATCGTCTTTTGCTAAATCCGAAATAACGCCTGTTCCGTCTATGTGCCCGGATACTATATGTCCTCCGAACCTGCCGTTTGCCGCCATAGCTCTTTCAATATTAACTTTGGAACCGGTTTTAAGGCTTCCCAAAGAGCTTCTCATAAGCGTTTCATTCATAACATCAGCCTTAAATATGCTTCCGGAATACTCCGTTACAGTAAGGCATACGCCGTTTACGGCAATACTGTCGCCTAAATGAATATCATTAAATATTTTGTTTCCCTCAATAGAAAGCTCAGCGCTTTTTGCGCCTTTTTTTACAGCCTTTACAGTGCCTAATTCCTCAATAATGCCTGTAAACACTTTTTATTCCTCCTTTTTGTATGTAAGAAGGACATCACCGTCTATAATATCCGTTTTACACAGCTTAAATTTAAAAGCGTCTTTTAATTCGTCAATTCCTGCTCCGCCGACAGGTGTTTTGGCTTTGCCGCCGAATATAACAGGTCCAATATATATTTTAACCTCATTTACAATTCCGGCTTTAAGGGCGCTGTAATTAAGCTCTCCGCCGCCTTCCAGCAAAACCGAGTCAATGCCATTTTGTCCCAGTATTTCCATAAGATTTTTTAAATCCACAAAGCCGTTTTTTTCATTAACTTCCAAAACCTCGCAGCCGGCGTTTTCAAGCATTCCAGCTTTTTCATTATCTTTTTTGCAGCAGGCAATAATTGTTTTAATATCCTTTGCTGTTTTTACAATATTGCTGTTTTCGGAAATACTTAAATGCGAGTCGCAGATAATTCTTACAGGATTTCGTCCGTTTTCAATTCGGCAGTTAAGCATAGGATTGTCGTTTTTAACAGTTCCCATACCTGCCATTATTCCCATTAAATCATTCCTTAAACTGTGGACATTTTTTCTGGATTTTTCGTTTGTTATCCACTGGGATTTACCTGTTGCAGTGGCTATTTTGCCGTCCATTGTCATGGCGTATTTCATTACAACATAAGGCGTTTTATGCGTAATATAGTGAAAAAACACGCTGTTTATACTGTCACATTCCTCACGCATAAAGTCTTCTGTTACTTTAATTTTGTTTTCACGCAGTATACGTACGCCTTTTCCGGCAACAAGTGGATTAGGGTCGCGTGAACCTATTACAACCTCGCTAATACCAGAAGCAATAATAATTTCAGTGCACGGCGGAGTTTTGCCATAGTGGCAGCACGGCTCTAAAGTAACATATAAAACAGCGCCTTTAAGAGCTTCTTTATCGCGGCATGATAAAATTGCATTTCTTTCGGCATGAAATCCGCCGTAATGCATGTGGAAGCCTTCTGATATAATCTTGCCGTTTTTAACAATAACAGCGCCTACTTTAGGATTAGGATTTACTTTACCCTCTCCTTTAAAAGCCAGTTCAATGGCTCTTTTCATAAATCTTTCCTCATACAAAATCATCAACTCCCAAAAAATCTTTGGGGCAATAAAAAACCTCGGAATACATAAATTCCGAGGCATTAAAAGCAGTATAAACACGCGGTGTTTATTAAACAACGCAAAATAATTATCTTCTTCCATCCAGACTTTACTGTCGGCTCCGGAATTTCACCGAATCATGCCAAAAAGGCTCGCGGGCTGTACCGCCGGTAGGGACTTGCACCCTGCCCCGAAGATTTTGTATTAGTATTAAATTTGACATAATTTTAGCACACTGCAATAAATAATTCAATGCAATTTCATAAATTTCATTAAATAATTTAACCGCGGCACAAAATGCGAATTTTAATTAATTTATTTATAATATAAAAGCAGTTATTTCGTTGTAAAAACAACATAAATTAATCTAAAATATGGCTATAATAATGCCATAACAAATTGAGAGGAGATTAATACAGATGGATAAAATGTTTTGTTTCCAGTGTGAACAGACTGCCGGCTGTTCAGGCTGCAAAGCTTCTGCCGGTGTATGCGGTAAAAAATCATCAACAGCAAACCTTCAGGACGAGCTTACAGGCGCTCTTATTGGTCTTTCAAAAAGCCTCTGCCCTAAATGCGTAAATGATAAAACAGATAAAATTATGCTTGAAGGTCTTTTTACAACTGTAACAAATGTAAATTTTAACGACGAAACAATACAGGAATTAATTGATGAAGTAAATAATTTAAAAATAGAAATAACAAAAAACAACAATACATCACCTTGTGAAAACTATGATGTAACAAATATATGGAACGCCAACGAAGATATCCGTTCTTTAAAATCCCTTATTCTTTTCGGCATAAGGGGCATGGCGGCTTACGCTTACCACGCAATGGTTCTTGGATATATAGAAAAAGAAATAACAGACTTTATATATAAAGCACTTAACACAATAGGCGATAACAGCCAGACAATGGAAACTCTTCTTCCTGTTGTAATGGAAGTCGGCAAGGTGAACCTCAGCTGTATGGCGCTTCTTGATAAAGCCAACACAGAAACATTCGGCAACCCGGCACCTGTTACAGTGCCTTTAAAAGTAGAAAAAGGACCGTTTATAGTAATTTCAGGTCATGACCTTTACGACCTTAAACTTCTTTTGGAGCAGACAAAAGATAAAGGCATAAATATTTATACTCACGGCGAAATGCTTCCTGCCCACGGCTATCCGCTTTTAAAACAGTATCCGCATTTAAAAGGCAATTTCGGCACAGCTTGGCAGAACCAGCAGAAAGAGTTCGACAATATCCCATCTCCTGTACTTTTTACAACAAACTGTATAATGCCTGTTAAAGAAAGCTACAGCGACAGAGTATTTACAACAGAAGTTGTTTCATACCCGGGCATGGTGCATATAGGCGAAGACAAAGACTTTACACCTGTTATAAACAAAGCTCTTGAGCTTGGCGGATATAAAGAAGATAAAGTCTTTACAGGCATAAACGGCGACACACAGGTAACAACAGGCTTTGGGCACAACACTGTCCTTTCTGTTGCGGATAAAGTTATAGACGCCGTTAAGTCAGGAGCTATAAAGCACTTCTTCCTTGTAGGCGGCTGCGACGGCGCCAAAACAGGTCGCAACTACTACACGGAATTTGTAAAACAGACACCTTCAGATTCTGTTGTTTTAACCCTTGCCTGCGGCAAATACCGTTTTAACGACTTAGATTTAGGCACTATAGGCGGACTTCCTCGTATTATGGATATGGGTCAGTGCAACGACGCATACAGCGCAATTAAAGTTGCCGTTGCACTTTCAGAAGCATTTAACTGCGGTGTAAATGAGCTTCCGCTTTCAATGGTTCTTTCATGGTATGAGCAGAAAGCCGTATGCATACTCCTTACTCTCCTTTATTTAGGCATTAAAAATATATATCTCGGTCCAACACTTCCGGCATTTGTCTCCCCTAATGTGCTTAACTACCTTGTTGAAAACTTCAACATATCCCCAATAAGCACACCGGAAGAAGACCTTAAAAAAATTCTGGGTTAAAATACAATCTAATATTTTTATTTTAATATAGTTTAAATCTTCATTACCTTTTTACCCAACGGTACAGTTTATCTGTACCGTTTTTATTATAGAATATGTAAAGGAAACTTGACAAAACACGCAACTTATATTAGAATAAAATTGTAAAGGAAACTTGTCAAAGGCGGTGATTAATTGAAAAATTATGTTGAACAGCTGCGAAAGGAACACGGCTTAAATCAAGATGAATTGGCAAAAATACTTCGTGTTTCAAGGCAAACCATAAGCTCTATTGAAAACGGCAAATATAATCCGTCTTTGGAATTAGCTTTTGCAATTTCTGACTTTTTTCAAAAAACCATAGAAGAAATCTTTGTTTATGAAAGGGGGACAAAAAAATGAAAAAGAGTCATTTAATAACCGGCATAGTATATGTTTTAGTAGGAATTGTTTTTCTTGTTGCAGCCTTGTTTACCGAAACTAAAATTAATTCTCTGCTTTTTGGCTTTACAGGTGCATGTATAGGTCCCGGAATATTAATGATATGCAAATATTTCTATTGGTCCTCACCTAAAAACAAGGCAGTTTATGAAGAAAAACTCGAAAGAGAACGGATAGAACTTCATGACGAAATGAAAAACTTAATCCGTTGTAAAACAGCTATGTATTTATATGTTGCAGGACTTTTTATAATATCTTTTTCAATGGTAGTCTTTTCTGTTTTGGATTCCTTAGAGATTTTGAAAAATGGAAATATTTTTGTTTTTTATCTTGCCGGATATATGGCTTTTCAAATTATAGGCGGCATAGTTATATATAAACACATAATGAAAAAATACTGATATATAAAAACAGCGGACAGGCATAAAACCTGTCCGCTTTACTTTTTTATAACTTTTCTATATTATAAATTACTGAGCGTTTTTAGCTGCTTTAACTTTAGCAACAGCCTCTGTAAGTTTAGGTATAATAACCTTAACATCGCCAACAATACCAAGGTCAGCTATGTCAAAAATAGGTGCTGTGTCGTTCTTGTTAATAGCTATAATGTACTCTGAGCCTTCCATGCCGGCAACGTGCTGAATAGCGCCTGAAATACCGCAAGCCATGTAAAGGTCAGGTCTAACTGTTTTACCCGTCTGTCCAACCTGTCTGTCTTTATCAATCCAGCCAGCGTCAACATTAGCTCTTGATGATGAAATCTCACCGCCAAGAACGTCGGCAAGTTTCTGAAGCTCGCCAAAGAACTCTGGGCTGCCGATACCGCGTCCGCCGGAAATAAGATATTTAGCTTCTGTAATATCAACTGTCTTTTTGTCCTCTTTGATAACTTCTTTAATTTTAACAACAGGAGTCTTAAACTCAACTTTAAGGTCCTCAATTTCGCCTTTTCTTGCTGTATCTTTAGCAAGAGCCTGCATAACGCCAGGACGTACTGTTGCCATCTGCGGTCTGTGGTTCTTGCAAAGTATAGTAGCCATAATGTTGCCGCCAAATGCAGGACGAGTCATTCTGAGAAGCTTAGTTTCAGGGTCAATGTCAAGACCTGTGCAGTCAGCTGTAAGACCTGTATGTATCCTTGCAGATACCCTTGGAGCAAGGTCACGACCTATTGAAGAAGCGCCGAAAAGGAAAACTTCCGGGTCGTATTTTTTAATAACAGCTGTTACAGCATCTGCGTAAGGCTCTGTTAAATATTCTTTGAGCATAGGGTCGTCAACTACAACAACCTTGTCAGCGCCAAACTGAATGCATACTTCAGCTTTATTTTTAATATCTGAGCCAAGGAGTACGGCAACAACTTTCTGTCCGAGGTCAGCGGCAAGTTTTGTAGCTTCGCCAATAAGCTCAATACCTACTTTTGCCAATTCTCCATCTCTTTGTTCCATTAATACAAATACGTCTTTACTCATCGTAGGATTCTCCTCCTTCAACTTAGATTATGTGTCTTTCTTCTAATTTATCAACAATTATCTTAACTGCTTCATCAGCTGAAACATCATCATATTTTATTCCAGCGCCTTTAGCCTGTTTTGTGAATGACTTGTAAACATTTGTAGGAGAACCCTTAAGACCGATGTTTGCAGGGTCAAACATATCTTTAAGGTCTTCAAAACCGAGAACTTTAACTTCTTTTTCCCGGTAAGCGTCGTAAATGCCGTGAACTGACATATACCTTGGCTCAGCAAGCTCTGAAAGTGCTGTTATAAGGCAAGGAACAGGGAGTTCAAGTATGTGGTATCTGTCCTCAAACTGTCTTTTAACAACAACCTGTTTGTCGTCAATGCTGAGTATTTCTTCAGCGTAGCTTACCTGAGGGATACCAAGGTGCTCGGCAATCTGCGGACCAACCTGCGCTGTATCGCCATCAATAGCCTGGCGGCCTGTTATAACAAGGTCATAACCTATTTTTCTTAAGCCTGCGGCTATAATTGTAGATGTAGCAAATGTATCGGAACCGCCGAAAGCTCTGTCTGATAAAAGATAAGCATCGTCAGCGCCCATAGCAAGAGCCTCTCTTAAAGCAACATCTGCCTGAGCAGGTCCCATAGATACTATAGTAACTGTAGAACCGTCATTAAGTCTTTCTTTTATTTCAAGGGCAGCTTCAATGCCTGCCTTATCGTCTGGGTTAATAATTGAAGGAACGCCGTCTCTGATAAGTGTATTTGTCTTAGGATCAAGCTTAACTTCTGTTGTGTCTGGAACCTGCTTTATGCATACAACAATTTTCATAGTGTGCTAACTCCTTTCGGTTTGTTTAGATTTAATCAAATTTTGGATTTTGTTTTAATTATTTAATTTTAAGATGGTTAGCGATAACAATCTTCTGAACTTCGCTTGTACCTTCGTAGATTTCAGTAATCTTAGCGTCTCTCATCATTCTTTCAATATCGTATTCCCTCATATAGCCGTAGCCGCCGAATAACTGAAGACATCTTCTTGTAGCGTCAGAAGCTGTAGTAGCGCAAAGATATTTGCACTGTGCTGCGTATAAACCGTAAGGACGACCAGCCTCTTTTTCGCATGCTGCTTTGTAAAGCATAAGCTGAGCCGCGTCAATCCTTGTCTTAATATCAGCAAGCTCGAACTTTGTGTTCTGGAAAGCAGCGATATTTCTGCCGAACTGTTTTCTTTCTTTAACGTATTTAACGCATATATCGTAAGCGCCTTCCGCGATACCTGTAGCAACAGCGCCTATAGAAATACGTCCTGCGTCGAGAGTTGACATCATGATTTTAAAGCCCTGTCCTTCCTGACCAAGCAGGTTTGCGGCAGGGACAACAGCGTTTTCAAAAATAAGGTCTGCCGTAGCTGAGCCTCTGATACCCATTTTCTTTTCATGTTTGCCAAATGAGAAACCAGGTGTGCCCTTTTCAACTATAAATGTTGAAATTCCATGGTTTCCTTTGGACTTGTCTGTCATTGTAGAAACGATGTATACATCAGCCTCACCAGCGTTTGTAATGAAGCATTTTGTACCGTTAAGTATATAATTATCACCATCTTTTACAGCTTTTGTCTGCTGCATTGAGGAGTCAGAGCCGGCGCCAGGTTCAGTAAGGGCGAACGCGCCGAGTTTTCTTCCTGAAAGAAGGTCAGGAAGATATTTCTTTTTCTGTTCTTCAT
Organism: uncultured Clostridia bacterium; assembly: GCA_944383885.1. Lineage (GTDB taxonomy): Bacteria > Bacillota > Clostridia > Lachnospirales > Anaerotignaceae > Neoanaerotignum_A. Next base: position 168,294 of record CALWRF010000038.1, read on the forward strand.
TTCCGTACTGGAATATAGGGAAAACACCGAGTGTAGCATGAGCAGCTACAATTGTAGCTGTTGTAGCGCATACTTTTGCAAGTTCTTCAACAGCCATTATGTAAGCAAGATAATCTCCGCCCTGTCCTTCATACTCCTTCGGATAAGGGATACCGAAAAATCCGTATCTTGCAAGCTTTCCAATATTTTCTCTTGGGAATCTTTCTTCTTCATCAATCTCCTGTGCAAGAGGTTTAACTTCGTTCTCAGCAAACTTTCTGTACATTTCTTGCAATAATTTGTGTTCCTTTGATAATGAAAAATCCATTACTCTTTCCTCCTTTAAATATAGAAAAGTGATTTTAATTCATTTTAAGTACCGTTAGACAAACATATTCGTCCCAGTAATTGTTTATTCCACACAAGTAATATTATCAGTTTGATATTAAAATGTCAAGGTTTTTAAACTCTTTAATAATTTTGCACAGTATTTCTAAAAATTTTAGTATGATTTTACTAAAAAATTTTATAGTCTTTGTCTTTTTTTAAATACAATAAATTTATTGTATTTAAAAAAGTACTTATTTCAGTCTTTTTACATATATAGGGGTATATATAAGCTTTGGACCAATTCTTTTGCTTTCCATTAAGGCTATTGATGTAACATCAAATTCTTTCTCACTAAATGCAATTTCTTTTTTAATTTCATCATAACCCTTTTTTAACTCAGCTTCCCTCGCAATGGTAATGTGCGGGCTGAGTCCCTGCCTGTCCCTTGAAAATCCTTGCTTTTGCAGGCTTTTTTCAAGACGCGAATGAACAATATTCAGTATATTTGATTCCCTTATTCCAACCCACACAATGCTCTTAAAGCCTCTTTTAAAAAAGCCTATCCCCCTTAAAGCCAGCTTAAAACTTTTTATAGAAGATAGAGCTTCATCCATGGCAGTGCATATATTTTCAATATCTTCCTTATCAGTTTCACCAATAAACCTGACTGTCAGATGATAATTGCTTTCATCTGTAAAATTGCCTTTTTTGCAGTTTTCCTTTATCCTTACGCTTACGGATTGAATATACTTTTTTACATCTTCGTCAAAATTTACAGCTATAAATGTTCTCATTGTCCCACTCTCCAGTAAAAAAATATTCAGCAAAATTTGTTAATAGTCAAACAAAGATTAGTATGCTAAATATTCTGTATACAATATATTATTCAAAAAATGGGTGGTTTTAAACATAAACCACCCATTATAATGTTAAATTCTTATTTTAATAAGCTTAAAGCCGTATTTACTACATTTTCAACAGTAAAGCCGTATTTTTCAAAAAGCTGTGCAGCAGGAGCTGACGCGCCGAAGCCGTGCATTGAAATAACTTTTCCGTCAAGACCTGCATATTTGTACCAGCCAAAATCTGAAGCCGCTTCAACAGCAACTCTTTTTCTTACATTCTTTGGAAGTATGCTCTCTTTATATTCATCGCTCTGTTCCTCGAATACTTCAAAGCTTGGCATGCTTACAGTCCTTACTTTGTAACCCTGTTTTGTAAGCTCGCCATAAGCCTTGTAAATAAGCTCCACCTCAGAGCCTGTAGCCATAAGTATAATATCCGGCTCCCCATTGCAGTCCTGAATAATATATGCGCCTTTTAATGCGCCTTTTCCTGTTTCTTTAAGGAGAGGAAGTGTCTGCCTTGAAAGAATAATGCCTGTTGGCTGTTTTCTTGTAAGGGCAAGATACCACGCCGCAGCTGTTTCATGTGTGTCGCATGGTCTTATAACAGTATAACCCGGCATGCTCCTTAAAGCCGCTAAATGCTCTACAGGCTGATGAGTAGGTCCGTCTTCCCCAACACCTATTGAATCATGTGTAAGTATGCTTATAACAGGCTGTTCCATAAGAGCTGAAAGCCTCATTGCCGCTTTCATATAATCGCTGAATACAAAGAACCCGGCAATATATGGTCTTAAACCGCCGTGGAGAGATAAAGCGTTTGCAATAGCCGTCATGGCAAATTCTCTTATGCCAAAATGAATATTGCTTCCGGCAGGGTTTTCAGGAGAATAATATTCCCTGTCTTTCATAACAGACTTGTTTGAAGGTCCAAGGTCTGCCGAGCCGCCGAAAAGGTTAGGAACCATTTTTGAAAGCTTATTAAGAACTTTTTCAGATGACGCCCTTGTAGCCAAGTCGCCTTCATAAGTCCAAAAGTCGTCATCATTTAATAAGTCAGGAAGCTTCTTTTCAAAATATGTGTACCATAAATCAGCCATGTCAGGATATTCAGCGCAGTATTTATTAAACATATTTTTCCAGTTGTCTTCCGCCTTAGCGCCTTTTGCAATTATGCTGTCGCGGTTTTTGTAAACCTCCTCAGGAACATAAAACTCCTCTGTATACTCCCAGCCGAGATTTTTCTTGGCAAGAGCAATTTCCTCAACGCCTAAAGGTTCGCCATGTGCAGAAGCCTTGCCTTCTTTGTTAGGGGCGCCAAAACCTATTTTTGTCTTAATCTCAATTAAAGTAGGTTTTTTCTTTTCAGCCTTAGCTTCTTTAATAGCCCTGTCAATAGCTTCAATGTCGTTGCCGTCTTCTACAAGTATTGTCTGCCAGTTGTAAGCTTCAAACCTCATTCTTACATTTTCTTTAAAAGCTGTGTCTGTACCGCCTTCTATTGTAATATTGTTTGAGTCATAAAGAACTATAAGCTTGCCTAACTCAAGAGTACCGGCTAAAGACGCCGCCTCGGCACTTACGCCTTCCATTAAACAGCCGTCGCCGCAAAGAGCGTAAGTATAATGGTCTACTACGTTATAACCCGGTTTGTTGAATATGCCTGCCAAATGGCTCTCCGCCATAGCAAAGCCAACGGCATTGGCAATGCCTTGTCCTAAAGGACCTGTAGTTGTTTCAATTCCCTTTGCTGCGCCGTATTCCGGATGACCCGGCGTATGGCTTCCAAGCTGTCTGAAATTTTTTAAATCCTCAATAGTTGTGCCGTAGCCGAATACATGCAAAAGCGAGTATAAAAGCGCTGAGCCGTGACCTGCTGAAAGCACAAACCTGTCGCGGTCAACCCAGTCAGGGTCAGACGGGTTATGCTTCATCTCTTTAGCCCATAACGTATACGCCGCAGGGGCTGCGCCCATAGGAAGCCCCGGGTGTCCGCTTTTGGCTTTCTGTATAGCCTCAACGCTTAAAAATCTTAATGTATTTATGGTAAGCTGGTCTGTGTTCATTTTAAGACTCCTCCTAAGTTATTTCAAAAGCTGGCTTTTAACAAATTCTTTAATTTCAGACTTTTCAATTACGTTTTTATGTCTTATAGGTCTGTTTTCTATTCCGTCTATTGCAGCTGGAATTTTAACATTTGAAACCTTCTCAAGTTTATTCATAAGCCTTGAAAAATCCAAATCTTCATACATGCTGTCTATAGAAACAAGCACATCTTTTGTAAATTTGTAAGGACTTGCTGTTGATACAATAACGGTCGGCGTATTGTCGCCTGTTTCTTTTTTGTATTTCTCATAAGAAGCGTAGGCTACTGCGGTATGGGTATCCATCACATAGCCATTTTGCTCATACATATCTTTTATAGCCTTTGACGTTTCGTCTTCTGTGGCGTAATATCCTTTAATTATGCCGCCTGTAAGGTCAATGGAATATTTACCGAATTTTGAAAGGTCTTCCATAAGCTCTTTAGTCTTTTCCTGTGATGTTGACAGGCAGAGAAGCCTTTCAAGGTTGCTTGAAACAAGTATATCCATTGAAGGTGATTTTGTAACATGAAATTCCCTGTTTTTATCATAAATTCCTGTTGTAAAGAAGTCAGTAAGCACTTTGTTAATGTTTGACGCGCATATAAATGTTTTAACTGGAAGACCCATTTTTTTAGCGAAGTATCCGGCAAGTATATTTCCAAAATTTCCTGTTGGGACAGTAACATTTATCTCTTCGCCAAGCTTAATTTCGCCGTTTTGCGCCATTTTAAGGTAAGCCTGGAAATAATAAACAACCTGAGGGACAAGCCTTCCTATATTTATGGAGTTGGCAGATGAGAATATAAAGCCTTTTTCGTCAAGCTCTTTTTTAAGAGCATTATCTGTAAATATGCTTTTAACAGCTGTCTGGGCGTCGTCAAAATTACCATGTACTCCAACAACGCATGTGTTGTCGCCCTCCTGGGTTACCATTTGGAGCTTCTGCACAGGACTTACGCCGTCTTCAGGGAAAAACACTATTATCCTAACGCCGTCAACGCCAGCAAAGCCTTCAAGCGCCGCCTTTCCCGTATCACCGCTTGTAGCTGTAAGTATAACAATTTCTTTTTTTATGCCGTTTTTCTTAGCGGCTGTTTTCATTAAATACGGAAGTATTGAAAGAGCCATGTCTTTAAATGCTATAGTTTTTCCATGAAAAAGCTCCAGTATTGAAACATCGCCTTTTTTAACAACAGGCGCAATTTCAGGTGTATCGAATTTTTCGTCATACGCGCTGTTAATGCAGTACCTAAGCTCATCTTCTGTAAAATCAGTAAGGTAAAGCTTCAAAATTTCATAAGCCAAGTCTTTATAGCTGAGTTTTGAAAGCTCTTCAAGGGATTTGTCAATCTGCGGTATCTCTTCCGGTATAAAAAGACCGCCGTCATCGCATATTCCCTTTAATATTGCCTGACTTGCCGTAGCTGTTATGTTTTTATCTCTTGTGCCAACATACATAAGGTTTTTCATAAGCCAACCATTCCTTTTCAGTAGTCAATTAGTAATAGTTTTTTTATAACTCTTTTATAAACTTTAACTCTTTTCCAGCTTTTTATAACTTTTCAATAACTCTTTTATAACTCTTTTGTAACTTTTTTATAACCGTTTTACAGCTGTTTAAAAATTTAAAAAGAGTCCTGTGATGTTTATATTGTTACATTATATAGTAATTTTGTCAATTAAAAAAGCGTAATTTATAATAATATGCCATATTTTATCGCTTTAAAGCAAAAATTTGTTATTGCTGTAAAAAACAGTAAAATAACTTCTATTTTCTGTATTTTTTATTTTGCGCCTTATCTTTTTGAGCTTTGCGGCTGTTTGTAAATGATTTTTTATTTTTAAAACTGTCTTTTGCCGCTTTTGTTTTCGGTGATTTTTCAGTTTTCCATGTATTGCCGGCTTTTTTCTTTTCATACGAAAGCTTTCTCGGTCTAATAAGGCACTTATCATCAAAACCAACTAAATCCAACCTATGCGCTTTTTGCAGAGCTTCCATAACCAAATCAAAGTTATCCGGATTTCTGTACTGCATAAGCGCCCTCTGCATTGCCTTTTCGTGCGGTGTTTTAGGCACATAAACATCTTCGCCTGTCCTCGGGTCTTTTTCGGTGTAATACATACATGTGGAAAGAGTTCCCGGAGTTGGATAAAAATCCTGCACCTGTTCCGGATTATGCCCGATATCCCTTAGATATTCAGCTAATTTAACAGCCGCCTTTAAATCGCTTCCCGGGTGGCTGCTCATAAGATAAGGCACAAGGAATTGATTTTTACCCAGCTCACTGTTTATTCTATTGTATTTGTCCACAAACCTGTCATAAACATCACGTGTAGGCTTGCCCATTTTGTTAAGAACCTCCGGCACTACATGCTCCGGCGCAACCTTTAGCTGTCCGCTTACGTGGTACTTGCAAAGCTCCCAAAAAAATGTGTCGTCTTTGTCGTAAATCAGATAATCATAACGAATACCGGAACGAATAAATACTTTTTTAACGCCTTTAAGCCCCCTCAGCTTCCTTAAAAGGGACACATAATCCCTGTGGCTTACTTCAAGGTTTTCACAGGCTTTAGGCCAAAGGCACTGCTTGTTTTTGCAGGCTCCGGCTTTAAGCTGTTTTTTGCATGCCGGAATTCTGAAATTAGCCGTAGGTCCGCCGACATCGTGTATATATCCCTTAAATTCCTTGTCCGAAATTATTTTTTCCGCCTCAGAAATTATGGACTCATGGCTCCTTGAAGAAATTACCCGTCCCTGATGAAAAGCCAGTGCGCAGAAATTACAGTTTCCAAAACAGCCGCGGCTGCTTGTAATGCTGAATTTTACCTCTTTAATAGCCGGTATGCCGCCGTATTTTTCATACATGGGATGGTATGTCCTCATGTAATCCAACGCGTAAACATCGTCCATCTCCTGAGTTGTGAGAGGTTTTTCAGGCGGGTTTTGCACTACAAAAAACTCGTTGTATTTTTCAACAAGCGTTTTAGCTGTTATTGAGTCTGTATTCCGGTACTGAATCATAAAACTTTCGGCATACTTTTCTTTGGAATCCTTAACTTCATTAAAATCCGGAAGGCGTATGCTGTCATAAGCCCTGCTTTCATCTTTTGTTTTGTATACAGTACCCCTTATAAATGTTATCTCACTTATGGGTATGCCGCTTTCAAGGGCATTGGCTACTTCTATAACCTGCTTTTCACCCATTCCGTATAAAAGCAAGTCTGCGCCGGAATCCAGCAGTATTGAGCGCCTGACTTTGTTGTCCCAGTAATCATAGTGCGAAAGGCGCCTTAAACTTGCCTCAATGCCGCCTATAATAACAGGCGTCTTTTTGTAAATCTCCCGTATTTTGTTGCAGTATACAATATCCGCCCTGTCAGGTCTTAAACCGGCTTGTCCTCCTGGTGAATATAAATCAGCAGCACGCCGTTTTTTTGCCACAGTATAATGGTTCACCATAGAATCAATATTTCCGCTGCTTACAAGAAACGCCAGTTTAGGCTCTCCAAAAACATTAAAGCTTTCGGCATTTTTCCAGTCCGGCTGAGGCAGAAAACATACTTTATAACCATTTCTTTCCAATATGCGGCATATAATTGCCGCGCCAAATGAAGGGTGGTCTACATAAGCGTCGCCGCAGACATAAACAAAGTCAGGTCTTTCCCAGCCGCGCTCTTTCATTTCTTTATATGTTACAGGCAAAAAATCCATTTATTCCCACCTCCATCCGGCGGCATATTTGTTTTTAAGGCGACCTTTCTGGCATTTAGCCCAGCCCAAAGGGTATCCTTCGGCACAGACTAACGTCCAGCCGTCTTTTCCGTCAAAATTTACTGTTTCGCCTTTTAAATATCTTATTATACGCTCATCATTTTTTTCAAAATCAGCCGTTAATTTTGCGTTTTCCTTTTTAAGCGCCATTGCCAAAGCCTGAGATGGCTCAAAACGGCATTTTTTAATTTCTCCCAGCAAAAGACCGCTTCTTAATACTCTCAAGCCTTGTAAATCCGGCGTGTTTTCCGGCAGCAAATAAACATCTGAGTTTACAGCCTTATAAATGCCGCCTAAATCAGCATTTAAGTTTTCTTTTATAAAATCAAGAGCAGGAGAAATTTCTTTTTCATCTGCATTTTTTTCAAATTTTATATCTTTTGTTTCGCCGCTGTTTTTTGTAATAAGTGATATAAAATGACCTTCTCCCTTTTGCCGGTGCGGCCATATACGCCCGCAGTATTCCATTTCTTTTTCTTTCCTTAAAGACCACTTTGGTCTGCCGCTGTCAAAACCAAATTTTCCACTTATCGGCACAAGGGAAAAGCCGCTGTTTTCGCTTAAAAAATCACTTACCACTCTCTCGTCCTCATCAGGCGAAAAAGTGCATGTGGAATAAACCATATAACCGCCTTTTTTTAGCATTTTAGCTGCGCTTTTAAGTATCTGTCTTTGGGTTTTTTCGCAAAATTCAATCATTTCCACGTTGTATGTTTTAATTAAATCCGGCTTTTTGCGGAACATTCCCTCTCCGGAACACGGTGCGTCTACCAGTACGCAGTCAAAATAACCCTCAAACCTTTCGGCAAGCTTTTCAGGACTTTCGCTTAAAACAATGCAGTTTTTAACGCCAAAAAGCTCAATATTTTTAACAATAGCCTTTGCCCTTCCGGCGCTTATGTCGTTAGAAAACAAAATTCCCGTTCCATTAAGTTTCGCAGCTATTTGTGTTGTTTTTCCTCCCGGGGCAGCGCATAAATCCAGAACTCTGTCGTTTTCATTAACAGGCAGAACCGCCGCCGCAGACATTGCGCTTGGTTCTTGGATATAATAAAGTCCTGCATGGTACAGGTAGTTTTTAGCCGGTCTTTGGCTCTCATTACAGTAAAATCCTTCACAGCACCATTTTACAGGCTCTAAATCAAAAATATTTTTTTCAGCAAATTCCTCAGGCTTTATTTTAAGGGTATTAATTCTTATACCGCTTTGCGCTTCACTTTCAAATGATTTTATGTAGACGTCATACTCATCTTTTAAAATCTGTTTCATTTTTTCTTTATAAAATAAAGGAAGCTCCATATTTTCCTCCAAAAATTATTTATTAACTGTTAAATATATGTTACTTTAAAAAACATCTCTTTTCAATAACAAAATACCTTTACAAAACTGCGGCATAACAATAAAATATCATTGATTAAACTTTAAGGAGTGGTATTATTGTCAAAACAGGTATGGAAAGCCGGAACACTTATATACCCGTCACCGGTTGTAATGGTAAGCTGCGGCGCATTAGACGGAATTAAAAATATAATAACTGTTGCATGGACAGGCACCGTAAACACAAACCCAGCTATGACTTATATCTCACTGCGGCCGGAAAGATATTCATATAACATAATAAAGGAAAGCGGCGAGTTTGTCATAAACCTTACAACAAAAAAACTTGTAAAAGCCTGTGACTTCTGCGGAGTAAAAAGCGGCTCTGAAATAGATAAATTCGCCGCCATGAATTTAACTGCCGCGCCAGGCGCAAAATTATCTGCTCCTATAATATACGAAAGCCCTGTAAACATAGAGTGCAAAGTAAAGGAAATTATACCTTTAGGCTCACACCACATGTTTTTAGCTGAGGTTGCGGCAGTTGATGTAAGCGATGAATACTTTGACAAAACAGGTAAATTCCATTTTAATAAATCAAATCCAGTATGCTATTCCCACGGAGAATATTTTTCTATTGGAGAAAAATTGGGCAGCTTCGGCTATTCAATACGCAAAAATAAAGCAGAAAACAAGTCCAGAAAGAGAAAGTATAGCAAAACTAATAAGCAGAAATAAAAAAACGCGTATCTTAAATTTTTATTTAAAAGATACGCGTTTTAATCTTAAAAATATAAAGCTCACTGCGCCAAAGCCACTTTAGGGTCAATGGCTGTGTCATTTTCAAGTACGGCAAAACTTAAATGGTCGCCAAGGGCAACGCTGTATTTAGTAGGCGGAGCTATTGTACCTATAATATCTCCTGCTTTTACAATATCACCCTGGCTTACGGCAGTATCCTCGCTAAGCTGGCCGTATGTAGTGCGCCAGCCGTTTGAGTGAAAAACAGTAACAGTATAACCATTTTCATCGTCATAAGAAACACTTTCCACAGTTCCGTCGGCAGCAGCCTTTACAGCTGTTCCCTGCGGCGCTGAAATACAAATGCAGTCGTTTGTCCTGTACTGCTCAAGAGTTGCGTCGTATACAAGGGCGTCAGTACTGAAATCCATTACAATATCGCCTTCAAGTGGCCAGTTAAAAACAGGCTTTGCATCCGGCGTATCAGCTAAAGCAAACTCCTCATTGTCCATGTCAGCATAGGCTGACTCATTGTTTGCACTTTCAGTTTTATTTGTTTCATCTGCTTTATTTGTTGTATCTTTGTTCTGCTTTTTGTCATCAGAACTGTTTTTGTTTTCACTGCTCTTGCTTTCGTTTTCGCTTTTGTCCGGGTCTTCAGCCTTATCATCGCTTACTTTGTCCAAATCCTCATAATAGTTCTTTACATTGCTGGCGTCATCAGGATTTTTATAATCAACGCCGTTCGGGTTGGCGTTTTTGTTAACATCAACCATTTGCGTCTGGCTTTCAGACTCTAAAAGCGCCGCTTCATTTTGAGCTTTAATCCTTTCATTTTCCTTTTTGGCGCTTATGCTTCCGGCTATTCCGGCGCCTAAAGCAACCACAAGCACAAGGCATGAAAAAATAGCCGTGTACTTCTTTCTTTTACCCATAATCAACACCTCCGAAAGTATTATTAACCTTAAAAGCGCTGATTATACATTAAGGGTAATTCTTTTAATTTTTAATTTCTTTTACAGCATCTGTAAATTTTAATAGCTTTTTTCAAAATTTATGCCGGTGTAGTAATATTCCAGTATTTCTTTGTAGTTTTTTCCTTCCTTAGCCAAACAGTTCGCACCGTACTGGCTCATTCCGGCGCCATGACCGTAGCCCCTTGTTGTAAATATAACTTCGTTGCCTTTTTGAGTAATAGTAAAGTCACTGCTTCTTAAACCTAAAATCTCCCTGACCTCACGGCCAGTAAAAACAACATTTCCTATCTGTATTTCCTGAATATATCCTGCCTTGCTGCGTTTAATAACCTGCGTTTGAGAAGCAAATCCGCCTTTAGCCACCGAAAGTTCCGGCTTTTTTGCCTGAAGTTTTGAAATAACTTCTTCTTCTGTCATTACAGTCTGGCAAGTAAAACCATCGGCTGTTGTATCCATAGGGCTTTCAACGCTTTTTAAATACGGCTCCTCAGTTTCCCATACATTTTCGGCAGTTTCTGTTTTTCCGCTGCTTATGGCATGAAACGCAGCCAGTATAGGCTCTCCGTTATAAACCATAATTTCACCTCTTGTATCTTCTACTGCCGATTTAATCCTGCTGTAATACGTATCAAAATTACCTCTCCATTTTTCCTTCATTTCATCAATGGAGTTATATGCCTGTCCGCCGTTTTTAACCATTTCTTCTAAAGTATTTCCGTTTTGCATATTCCTAACGGCATAAGTCCTTGCGGCAACGGCTTGGGCTTTTAACGCTTCTAATTCATATAAAGCCGGCATCTCCGCAGCAACAACTCCTGTTATGTATTCCTCAAACTCATCATTATTTTCAATTGCGGCGCTTTGTCCGCTGTTTTGTGGAACTTGGGAGTTCTCATCTGCACTTTGCTGAGTTTCTACGCCATTGTTTTCGGTTATTACCTGAGCGTTTTTAACTGTGCTTTCTTGACTTTTTGAAAAAACACTGTTAACAGCCGCCGGAGCAAAAGCCATTGAAAAAACTACAGCAGCCGAAAAAAATAAAACTGACTTTTTCATATCCTCACCTAATAGAGTATATGTTTAAAGCCGTTTAATAATGCGGACAAACATATAAAAACCGTGTGCTTTAAGACACACGGTTTTTTATCAGTCCTCTATAAAATGATATTTGTGGAAACCTTTCTGCTTTTCCATCTCGTCAATAAGCTTTTCCATATCTTCTGCCGCCCTCTTAGCGTCATCAATTTCCCCTAAAGAATAGCAGTTGCCGCATTGCAGCTCATTTTTAGCTGGAACCTCGTTCATGTTTTCAACATATCGGCAAGATTTTTTGAGTATATCAAAAAACATATCAAAATATTTATCCTTGTCAGCCTCTGTTGTGTTTAAAACAAGATAGTATCCTGTCTGGCAGCCCATAGGTCCGAAATAAGCAACAGCTGTGTCCTCAACTTCATCTGTAACATTCCTTACAGCTGTGGCAAAACAATGCTCAAATGTATGAAGCTCGCAGTTTGAAATAATTTCTTCTTTATAAGGCACTCTCATTCTTAAATCAAGTGTAACTGTATGAACATCACCCATTGAGTCAATCCTTGAAAGATAAATGCCCCTTGTAAGCTTGCTGTGGTCTACATTAAATGAAACGCTGTTTTTAATCTTCACTTAACTCATCTGCCCTTCCGCCGTCTAACTCATTCATAGCTTTAAGAGTTTCTCTTTCAAGCTCCTCATCAGTAATAACAGTAACACGACCTTCATTGTACTGGTCATTTACCCAGTTATATACTCTTTCAACAACAGGGTCGTTTTTATGTACACACGCTTCGCCTTTAAGATGGAAGTTAGTGTTAATCCAGTGCGCAATTCCTGATGTGCCTGATGTATTGCTTATTGCAATCTTAACAGGTCTGTTAAGGAATTTGGCAGTATCAAAAATATTATAAATTTCCTCGTTTTTAAGTATTCCGTCTGCATGTATGCCGGCTCTTGTTACGTTAAAGTTGCGTCCTACAAAAGGCGTCATAGGCGGTATATCATAATGAAGCTCTTTTTCAAAATACTCAGCTATTTCAGTTATAACTGTTGTATCCATACCGTCAAGGGTTCCTCTGAGCTGTGCGTATTCAAATACCATAGCTTCAAGAGGCGTATTTCCTGTCCTTTCGCCTATGCCCAAAAGAGCGCAGTTTACGCTGCTTGCGCCATAAAGCCATGCGTATGTAGCGTTATTTACAGCGCGGTAAAAATCGTTGTGTCCGTGCCACTCTATAAGCTCGCTTGGAACGCCTGCGTGGTGGTTAAGACCATATATAATGCCCGGCACGCTTCTTGGAAGAACACAGCCAGGATATGTAACGCCGTAGCCAAGTGTATCGCAGGCACGTATTTTAATAGGCACGCCTGTATCTTCCGAAAGCTCCATAAGAGCTGCCGCAAAAGGAACGACAAAACCGTAAAAGTCCGCCCTTGTAATATCCTCAAAATGGCATCTCGGCTTAACTCCGGTTTCTATACACTCACGGACAACGCCGAGATAGTGGTCAAGAGCCTGATGTCTTGTCATGTGCATTTTGTGGAATATATGATAGTCAGAGCAGCTTACAAGTATTCCCGTTTCTTTTAAGCCTATATCCCTAACCAGCTGGAAGTCTTTTTTAGAAGCCCTTATCCAGCTTGTAATTTCAGGGAATTTGTAACCCTTTTCAAGGCATTTGTAAACAGCGTCCCTGTCCTTTTTTGTGTAAAGGAAGAATTCGCTCATTCTTACTATTCCGTTTGGTCCTGAAAGTTTATGAAGCAAATCAAAAATATGAGTCATCTGGCTTACAGTGTACGGCTGACGCGACTGCTGACCATCTCTGAATGTAGTATCAGTTATCCAAAAATGCTCTGGCACATCCATAGGTACCAATCGTCTGTTAAATACAACTCTTGGTATATCTTCATAGGAAAAAAATTCCCTGTAAAGATTAGGTTCCCTAACATCTTCAAGAGGATAAGCCTGCCCTGTACTTTCAAGCAAGTTTGTCTTTTTATTAAACTCAAACATGTATATTCCTCCCGCCATAAGTATTTTATTTATAATTAAAACTATTCAATTATACTGCGCTAATTATTCTATTTTAAACTATAGCGCTTAATACAGTCAAGTAAGACATAAAAATTCAGCATTTGAAATAATTCTGTCACATGGACAAATGTCTTTCAGATAAAAAATATACAAAAAAATATCTTACCTGTTCATTATATAATATCATAAATGTTGCTTTTTGATAATAATAATATTACAGCAATAAAACCGAAAGGATGATAATTATATGCTTTTAACAAAAAGGGCACCAATATCCGACGTTTTTACATATAAAAAAGGTAATTTTAAGTTCTGTAACATCAACATGCAGTGCAGCAAAAAAACACCGGCTGATGTTAACTGTATGTATAAAAAAAATAATATTATTAAAGCAATGCTCTGCGTTGAAATATTAAACAAAATAAATTAAATCCAAAATAAGAACACAAATAATAAAAAAATTAAACACAGGAAAAAATGTTTAAATGATATTGAAACAATATACTTTTTATGATATAATTGCCCACAAAAGCATAGTTATTTGTGCTTTTGTGGGTTTTTATGCAAGAAAGGCGTGTTTGTGAAAGGGGGTTGACAATTATGCTTTACCGTGATACGCTTAGACAGACAGACAGACAGACAGACAGACAGACTATAACTGCATATTAAATCCAATAGTTAACAGACAGAACAGTGCTCTTAAAGCTATCTGTTTTTTTTTGATGTTTAAATTATCAGGACACATTATGCAAGCAGAATTTACTGCGTGCGTATTGTGTCCTTTTTTGCGTTTCGGTAAAGTAAATATTAAAAAAATTCTGCAAAAAAAATTATTTTTAAGAAAGGAGAAGATTTGATGAAATCAAACAAAAAATTCATAAGCCTGTTTTTAGCATTATGCTTAATAATAGGCTTAATGCCAGCCGCTTCATTTGCAGCTGAGGATGACATAGGCATTGCTGTTTCACCTGCTGCTGTTGATTTCGGAACAGTTGAAGAAGGTTATTCTCAGATTACGGCTCAAACAGTTTCATTTACTACTGCCTCTGCAGTAGGTTTTGAATTTGCTACAGGAGCTTCATTAACAATAAAGCTTCCTGAAAGTGAAAATTATGATATTACAGCATCAACTGGATTTGTTGACGGTGTAGCAACAATTACAACAACTTCAGCTGATGTTCAGTTTACAATAGCGCCAAAAACAGGACTTACTGAAGGCAATTATGATGAAGAAATTAATATAATGACAACAGATGACCGTAAAGCAGCGGTTCTTAGCGCAACATTTGAAGTTACCGCAGCTGAGGAACCGGCACCTGAGGAAACGCCTATAGAACTTTCTTCAAATACAGCTGAGGTTACTGTTGGCAAAGAAACAGACATTAGTACACTTGTATTGAACTCTGATGATTTTGATACTATTAAATATTCTTCAGGTGATGAAACCAAAGCCACTGTTGATGAAACCACAGGTGTTGTTACCGGTGTAGCTGTTACTGAAGAAGAAAATCCTGTTATTATAACAGTAACAGGTACTATAGCGCCGGATTATACAACTTCAGCCGATATATCCCTTACTGTTAAGGCTTCTCCAGTAGTTAATGTAGAACCTACTGAAAGTCCTGATGGTACTGCTTCTGCCCAAGTAAATACAGAAGACTTAAATTCTGCTATTGCCGCAGCAATCGCTTCTGATGATGCAACAGAAGTTACAATTAATGTTGATACTGAAAACAATGCAGATGTAACTATTCCAGCTGGTAACCTTGGCACTTTAGCTGGAGAAAATGGCACACTTACAGTTGGAACTAATGTAGCAACAGTATCTTTCAACAGTACTGTTATTAGTGCTATGGCAGAAACAACAAAGGCAATAGTTTCTATTGCAAAGGCTGAACTTACCGAAATTCAGGAAGAGGTCGTAGCAGATACAGTAACTGTAGCTCAGTCTTTTGACTTCTCACTTAAAAACGATACTGGAGCAACCATTGAATTTAATAATGGCAGCGCAGAAGTAACTGTTCCTTTCACACTTGATACAGATAAAACAGCAGATGACATAGTAGTTTACTACATCGACAATAGCAATGTGCTTACAAAAATGCGTTCAAGCTTTGCCGATGGTAAAGTAACATTTACTGCTCCGCATTTCTCAACATACATTGTTGGTTACAGCGTTGCTGACGAGGGTGAAGAAACACCTGAAACACCTGTTTTGCCTTCAATCCAGCTTTCAAGCAAAACAGACACTTTAACTGTTGGTGATGAAAAAGATGTAAATACATATATAACAAACAAATCAGCTTTTGATTCTTTAGGCGGTAAATTTACATATTCATCATCAGATACAAATAAAGCTACTGTTGATGAAAATGGTATTGTAAAAGCTATACAAGTTACTGAAGAAAACTCTCCGGCTAATATTACAATAACATTTACAACTTCATCTGATATTGTTGGAACACTTACAACTTCAGCTGATATAGCATTTACTATCAAAGCAGCTACAGAAACACCAGAAGAACCAGAAAACCCAGAAGATGAAAGTATAAGCTTTGCCCTTACAGGAACATCTGCAAGAGTTAGAAGAGATTCAACACTTAATTTAACAAATTACATATCTGGTTACGACGAGCTTAAAGATAAAGCAACATTCCAGTATGTAAGCGATAATACAGATATTGCTTCTGTTAACGCAGACGGTATAGTTACAGGTAATAGCGTTGGCACAACTAAAATCACAATCACAGCCACAGCAGTTGATGGATATGTATTAGATGGTGAAAATATGGCTACATTTGATATCACCGTATACAGGTCGTCAAGCGGCGGCGGTGGTGGTGGCGGCGGCGGAAGCAGCAGCTCATCAAGCAGCAATGATTCTGACGACGAAACAACCGACGAAACACAGACAGAAACTGAAGAAACCGAGCCAGAAGAAAACGAAACAACAGATTCTTCTGAAAGCATATTAACAGCAGAAGAAATCAGCGAAATATTTGCTGATGTTAATACAAGCGACTGGTTTGCAAACGATGTTGCTTATGTATATTCAAATGGCTTAATGGCTGGTGTCAGCGATGTGTCATTTGCGCCAAACTCAACATCAACACGTGCAATGGCTGTAACAATTCTTTACCGTTTAGAGAATGAGCCAACAGTCAGCGGAAACAACGCATTTACAGATGTTGCGTCAGATACATGGTATACAGACGCAGTTATCTGGGCAGCGGAAAATGGAATAATGTCAGGTTACGGCAATGGCATTTTCGGTACAAATGATAATATAACACGTGAACAGCTCGCTACAATTCTTTTCAATTATGCTAAATTTAAAGGCTATGACACAACTGTTTCCGGCAGCATCAGCTCATTTGCAGATGCTCAAAACGTATCTCCATGGGCACAGGAAGCTGTTGTATGGGCAGTTGAAAACGGCATAATGAGCGGTAAAGGTAATGGCATACTTGACCCTAACGGAACAGCAACAAGAGCTGAGTTCGCTTCTATGTTAAGACGTTTTATAGAACAATAATCAGCAAATTCTGTTATACCAAAATTAGAATTTGAGAGTTATTTTGAAAATTTAGCCAAAATTAAAAACTTTAAGTAAATTAATTAATATTTGCTTATAAAGTTTTCTCCCACTTGATTTTACAAGTGGGAGTTTTTTTGCTTAATTTTATATATCATATAATATATTCTTAAATACTGTTTATTCCATAAACTTATTTTAATACTTGCAGTTAAACCATAATTTTAAAACCTGAACCCGAAACCTCTTGCGGCATCAAGTATTTTTTCTGCTGTTTCACGTTCGTTTTTATCAAGGCTCTGTGTAACACAGTTAATAATGGCTCTTTTTTCCTGCGGTTTAAGGGCGCCTTCTTTTTCAAGCAAAGGTATATATTTTGCAAATATAAGTATAACAGCGCTTTGGTCCTTGCCTTCGCACTGATTTAACGCCTCGGTAAGTATTTCTTTTTGGTTATCTGAAAGAGCCGAAAACTCACTTTTGCAAAGCAAATCATCTATTCTTGCCAATGTTTCTGCCTCCCTCTATCTCCTGTTAAAAATTCCTGAACGCCCTAATGAGCTTAAAACATAAAGAGTGTTGAAAAACTGCTTTTCATTAGGCGAAAGGTCAGCCTGTGCCGCCTGCGTAAACTTCTTTTCATCAAAAACGCTGTTTTTGTTTTCCTGCGCTGTTATTGCACGGTTTTCAGTGTTAAAGCCGGCTATTTCCATTATTTTTATAACGGCATAAACCTGTCTTTTCATGTCCCCAGTTAAATAAGGCATAATGTTGTTAAGGGTCTTAATCTGCCTTTTCAGCCGGCTTTCGGGCACAAAGCTTTTGCTTTCTGCTTTTACAGGCTTATTTTCCGCTTTGCCTGAGTTTATGATTTTGCTTAAAGCCATTATTTTCTCAATATCATTTGAATCCAATTAAAATCACCTCCGTATAAATTTTATTTTTGGTTAAATAAAAATATTACACGGCAAATAATTTTCATTTCCATCTGCCGTCAACAGCTTTTAACGCAGAGTCAATGGCAAAAGATATAACTTCATTGCAGCCGTCTTTGTAGTACGCCTCAAGTTTTGAGCAGTTGACAGTTGAGAAATGCTCTATAAAATCCATAATTATCCTAAGCCGGATTTTTTCAGCTCCGGCTCCTTTTACAGTAATGCAGGCTCCAGCTACAGCACCTAAAAGCGCGCCGCATGTTCCGCCAAATCCAAGCCCGTCGCCATAGCCGGAAAGAAGTATCAAATCACGTTTGCTTATATCAGCTCCAGTTTTCGCGCACAGCCTGTATGCGCATAACTGGCAGCAGTTTAAACTATTTGCGTCACACAATTTAAAAACACCTCCCGTTATATATTTACGTGAGGTGTTTTTGTTTCATGTCATATAAATAATATTAAAATCAGCATTCAGCGCCTTCTGTTGCAAGCCTTGCGGCAACAGGTCTGTATTTTTTGCTTGCCCATCTTTTTTCCTGACTCTTAATCCAGCCGAAAGCTATAAATGTAAATATCAAACCTACAACAAAAGATACTATCTCTCTGCCCACTACTTGCTGCATTCCGCCTAAAAAGTAGCCAATGCCAATGCCTGCCATAAAAGCCAAAAACGGTATGCCGTACATAATAAGCACCGCATGTATAAAACCGTCTGGCGACATCTCAACTTCTACCCAGTCATCAACATGCGCCCCACAGACATTTTCAGCTTCTATAAACATGTCCTTTTCCGCCATGCCGGCAATGCATGCCCTGCATTTTGCGCAGGCTTCCTGACGTGTCATTTTAATTATAGCTAAATTATTGTCTTTTAATCCTATAACAACACCTTTTTCAGCCATATTTATTCCTCCTGTAAATCAATCGCCTATTAAATCCCTAACAACCTTCGATGCCATTAAAAGCCCGGCGCAAGATGGAACAAAAGCACAGCTTGCGGCTGTCCTTTTTCTGCCTGCGGCACTGTCTATACTAAATGCCGGCTTTACAGGCTCCTCTTTTGAATAAACTACATTCAGCTTTTTAATGCCGCGCTTTTTAAGCTCATGACGCATTACTTTAGCCAAAGGGCATACAGAAGTTTTGTAAATATCTGTAATTTCCAGCTTTGAAGGGTCAAGCTTGTTTCCTGTGCCCATAGCAGATATAACAGGTATGCCTAAAGAATCAGCCTTTGTTATTATGTCAATCTTGGCGCTTACGGTATCAATAGCGTCTACTATATAATCAATTCCTGTTTTTATTATATCATCATTAGGCGGCAAATAAAAGACGGTGTGTTTTTCAACAACCGCTTCAGGATTTATGTCTTTTATGCGGCGCTCCATAACATCAGTTTTGTACTGCCCCACAGTTGAGTTTAATGCTATAATCTGGCGGTTTATATTTGTTATGTCAACAACATCACTATCTACCAGTATAATATGCCCTATACCGCTTCTAACTATTGCCTCTACAGCAAAACCGCCTACACCGCCTAAACCGAATATCAAAACAGTGCTTTCCTTCAATTTTTTAAGTTTTTCATCGCCTATAAGCATTCTTGTCCTTAATAAGCTTTCGTCCATGACGTACCCCTTAACATAAAAACATAAAATATCCTGTCATATTACTATACCACAATTTTTACGAAATTCAAGAACTGAACTTCTTTTTCATATAAATCCTATCAAATTTCTTTTTAATAAAAGCCGTAACAGGCACGGCAATAATCATTCCCGGTATGCCGAACATAGAGCCGAAAACAGAAAGCGAAATTATAACAAGCACAGGGTGGAGCTTTACACGGCTTCCTATTAATTTAGGCACAATGACCATTGCATCTATCTGCTGCAAAATAATAATTATTATGGCTGCATACAGCGCCTTAACAGGCGTGCCCTGAGCGGCGGCGGCTGCAACTGAAAGAATAAAAGCCGCTATTGAGCCGACATAAGGTATAAGGTTAGCTATGCCCGAAATTATGCCTATTATAATAAAATACCGTATGCCTAAAAAGTACATGGCAGCGCTTACCATAAATGCCATAATAACAGCGTCTGTAAGCTGACCTGAAACATAACCAGAGAATATGTCGTTTATATCCTCAAAACCGGTTTTCAGGCATTCATAAATTTTTTTAGGCAGAAAAACACCGGCTGTTTCATTAAGTCTGAATAAAAGCCTGTCTTTTTCGGCTAAAAAATAAAAAGCTGCCACAAGACCAATACCTAAATCAAGAAGTTTACCGCCGATAGATGTAATCGATACGGCGGCTGAAAAAACAAATCTTTGGGACAGCGCTGAAAACCGCTCTATAATACCGTTAAAAACCATATCTGTATTTGAAAACAGCCCTGTATCGTCAAGTACATTTTTAATACCGAATAATATGTTTTTCATATCCAGTACAAAATCCTCTATAACAGCCGAAAGGTCGCCTACTTCCTGAGGTCCGAAACTCTTAATTGTAAGACGTATGGCTCCGGCTATAAGCAAAAACAGCACAGCGTAGGTAACAGCCGTGCCGCGCACCCTTTTGTTAAAGGCGCCTTTTTTCTTTGTTTTAATAAAGCCTCCTGTTTCGTTCTGAAAAAAATCCACAGCAGGGTCAAGTATAAATGCCGCGGCAACAGCTATATAAACCGGCGTAAAAAGACCTATAACCCAAAAAAGACCATGGCACAGTGTTTTAAATATTACGTCAATATTGTTCATAATTAAAAACGCTGCGCTTACAAAAACAGCCGTAGCCGCAGTAAAAAGCGCTATTTCAAAATACCTGCTGTGCCAGAGTCTTTTCATTAATATATCACCCTTTTATTTAAGTCTTTTTAATATTTCGGTTAAATATCTGTATGTCCTTTCAACTGAAGGTATGCTGAGTTTTTCTTCTGTTGTATGCACTCCGCTCATATCCGGACCAATTGACGCCATGTCCATTTCAGGCACAGCCCCGGCAAAAAGTCCGCATTCAAGTCCGGCATGTATTGAGTTTACTTTAGGTTCGCAGTTAAATAAATCCTTAAATGTTCCAACCATTACATCCCTTAAAGGCGAATTCTCTTTATACTCCCAAGCCGGATATTTCCCCCTTAACTCAATTTGCGCGCCCAAAATACGGCTTATGGCTTTAAACTGCTCTTCAATAACATCGCGCCTTGAAATTACAGAGCTTCTTGGTGCTGACACAACAGTTATTTTATCCTCAAATGAGCGCAGCACGCCTATATTAACAGAGCTTTCCACAAGGGACGGCATTTTAGAACTCATAGTCATTACTCCGTAAGGCATAACATTAAGCATGTCCACAGCTTTGTTAAATGTTTTTTCCGACATTACAAATTCCGGAGCGCCGTTAAAATCACTTAATTTTACGCTTATACCGTATTCTTCTTTTGAATATTCATTAGCAAATATATTTTCAAAACGGCTTAACTCTTCTTTTATTTTGCCCTCGTATTCAGGCTTTATAAATATAATAGCCGAGGCTTCCCTTGGTATGGCGTTGTCTTTGCTTCCGCCGAAAATATCGCATAAGCCGCAAATATTTTCTATTCCTTTAAGCACACGGCCTAAAAGCTTTATGGCGCTTGCTCTCTGGAGATGTATGTCGCTTCCGGAATGACCGCCTTTTAAACCGCTTATTAAAACAGTTTTAAATACACAGCCTTCCGGCGCTTTCTGCCTTTCAACAGGCAGTGAAACTTCAATCCTCATTCCGCCGGCGCAGCTTACTATAATTTCCCCTTCTTCTTCAGAATCTAAGTTAATAAGCCTTCTGCCTTTTAATAAAGAGCAGTCAAAATTCCTTGCGCCGTTCATCCCAACTTCCTCATCAGTTGTAAGAAGCACCTCTATCATAGGGTGGCATAATGAGCTGTCATCAAGCACAGCTAACGCCATAGCCGCCGCAATGCCGTCATCGCCGCCTAATGTTGTTCCGTCGGCTTTTATAAATTCCCCGTCTTTTAAAAGCTTAATAGGGTCTTTTAAAAAGTCGTGGGTGCTTTCAGGTGTTTTTTCACATACCATGTCCATGTGTCCCTGAAGTATAACGCCCGGTGCGTTTTCATAGCCCCGCGACGCCTCTTTTCTAATTAATATATTGTTGCTATTGTCCCTTTTATACCAAAAATTATGGCTTTTTGCGAAATTTTCAAAATACCGGCTTATTTTTTCTTCATTTCCGCTTCCCCTCGGCACAGAGCTAATCTCAGCAAAGTATTTCCAAACATTTTCAGGCGTTATGCCTTTTACAGTCCCAATATTATATTTTAAACCGTTTTCTTCCATAAATATTACCTCCGGGTTTTAATTATATTATTGTATTTTAAACTTAATTATTAAACATTATTATTTCGACATTATTTCCTAAAATTCTTCTATTTTTCATACGCCGCATTACATTAAATTTTCAGTTATTATACCACAAAAAAAGCGCAAAGCTTTTTTAATTAAAAAACTTCACGCTTAAATTATTAAAAATCACTTCCTGAAAAACCGTCCTGCATAATATCTAAATCATTTTCTCTATAATCCCTGAAAGTCTTTGCCGTACGGTAAAGGTATATTAGTTTTAATATGCTTACAACAATTATAGCTATGGCGGAAACAAGCATAACTAAAAGCCCTATAACAGGCGACAATATAAACATAGCAAATACGCTTAACAAAAATACAGCAAATGAGCCTATATACCATATCCAGAGTTTTTTCCATTTTGCAGATATAACATTGTCAAAATCCGCAACAACTCCGCTGTGCGCCATATATTCAAAATACTCTCCCACAAGACCGGACGCGCCCAACGGAATAAGCGCAAGCAAATATAAGCCGTCATTATCATAAAACAAATAATTGAATACAAAACTCAGCACAGTTACTATAATAAGGATAACGCCGGATATTTTATACCTGCCGTCATACTCAGAAACTTTCAAAAGCAATGCGCCGTAAGCTATCTGGCATATTAACTGCAAAATCTCACCAGGAAAATACAAAGCCGGAAACATAGCTGAAACATTTTCATTAACCATAACAGATGCAATCATGCTTGGTATAAAAAGCCAGAACATAATCCAGAGCCATTTGCCTAAAAACCCGGCTTTTTGTGCTTTATAGCCTTTACCGCCGTTTTCAATATCAAACATATTTCCGCCTCCTTTTAAAGCACAATTAAATTAACAGCCAGACTTTGCCGTAATATCATTAATATTCATAAATGCCAATAAAATACTGCCTTTTATGTATTTTTAGTTTTTAAAGCTGTGTATAGGCGCCGGTATCCTTCCGCCTCTGTCAATAAACGCCTTGCAGCTGTAGCCGTTAACCGGCATAATAGGCGCATAGCCTAAAAGACCGCCGAACTCTACTGTTTCGCCAACGCCTTTGCCTATTACAGGTATAAGCCTTACAGCTGTTGTTTTGCTGTTTACCATGCCTATAGCAGCTTCATCGGCTATAATACCGGAAATTGTTTCGGCTGAAGTATCCCCAGGTACAGCTATCATATCAAGACCTACAGAGCAGACACACGTCATTGCCTCAAGCTTTTCAAGCGTAAGCGCTCCTAAACGGGCTGCCTCAATCATGCCGTTGTCCTCGCTTACAGGTATAAACGCGCCGCTTAAACCGCCTACATAAGAACTTGCCATAACTCCGCCTTTTTTTACATTGTCGTTAAGCATTGCAAGGGCGGCAGTTGTTCCCGGCGCTCCAGCCTCCTGAAGACCCATTTCCTGGAAAATTTCCGCTATTGAGTCGCCTATAGCAGGCGTTGGGGCAAGTGAAAGGTCTATAATACCGAAAGGTGTATTAAGCCTTTTAGACGCTTCCTGGGCAACAAGCTGACCCACACGCGTAATTTTAAAAGCTGTTTTCTTTATTGTTTCGCAAAGTGTTTCAAAATCAGCCCCGCGTACTTCCTCAAGAGCCTTTTTAACAACACCCGGACCGCTTACGCCTACATTAATAACACAGTCTTTTTCGCCTACGCCGTGAAAAGCTCCAGCCATAAACGGGTTATCCTCAACAGCATTGCAGAATACCACAAGCTTTGCACAGCCGAGGCAGCTGTTGTCTTTTGTAAGCTCGGCAGTCTCTTTTATAACCTGACCCATTCTTTTAACAACGTCCATATCAATGCCGTTTCTTGATGTGCCCACATTAACGGAAGAGCATACAAAATCTGTTTCAGCAAGCGCCTGTGGGATTGAGTCAATAAGCACTCTGTCGCTTGGCGTGCAGCCCTTATGCACAAGTGCGGAAAAACCGCCTAAAAAGTTAACTCCCACATCTTTAGCAGCCTTGTCCAGCGTTTTGGCAACTGATACATAGCTGTCTGTATTGCAGCCGGCTGCGGCAATGGCAATAGGGGTAACTGAAATTCTTTTGTTTACAATGGGAATGCCCAGCTCAAGCTCAAGCTGTTTGCCTACCTTAACAAGGTCTTTGGCTTTAGTTGTTATTTTATTATATATTTTTTCGTTAAATCTATTAATATCGGAATCAGCACAGTCAAGAAGGCTTATGCCCATAGTAATGGTACGCACGTCAAGGTTCATGTGCTGAATCATAGAATTAGTTTCCTGAATTTCTCCTCTTGAAATCATTAGGACTTTCCTCCTGTTATTGAGTAATGGCAGAATTAAATTCTGTGCATGCAGTCAAATATAGCTTCCTGCTGTATTCTAATATCAACATTAAGCTCCTCAGATACTTTTTTAAGACCTGAGGCAAGCTCTTCAAAAGGTACCGTGCACTTTTCAATATCAGCAATCATAAGCATGCTGAAATATCCCTTAACTATAGTCTGGGATATGTCCAATATGTTTACGCCTTTTTCGGAAAGATAAATGCAGACTTTAGCTATAATGCCTACTTTGTCTTTACCCAAAACAGTAATAATACAGTTCATCTCTATTCCTCCTGTGTAAATACCAGTTTAATGTATTTTTATTTAAGTTTATAATAAGGCATATTAATTGCCACGTCAATGTTTTGCTCTTTTAAAAAAACTGATGTTAAAAGCGCCAAACTATATAAATCACAATGTAAAGCAGATGTTAAAACATAATAAATAACAAAAACCGCAGAAAATTCTTTTACTCACGGACAAATGTGCATAATATAAACAAAAAATATAAAAAATCCCACGATATTTTCGTGGGATAAAGTAAACTTACATAGCTTTAACTCTTTCTATAATTCCGCTTCCCTTTAAAATAGATACAAAAATAAATGTAATAACTATTCCAGCGCTTGTCTGTATTAAAAGAGTAGGCGTCATAACCATAGCCTGGGCAAAGCCGTAATATATTATTTTTACTGACGTATATCCTATTATCTGCAAAATACCGCCTGATAAAGCGCCTAAAACATAATTAAATTTTGCTTTCGGCATGTATTTTTCAATAATAAGCCCCATAACAGAAGCCATTAAAAACTTAATTATAAAAGTAGGTATTATCCACTGAGGATAGCCGCCTATTAAATCCGCCATAGCAGCGCCTGTACCACCAGCCCATGCGCCTTTTTTCCTGCCTAAAACCATAACTCCCGTAAGTATGGCGCAGTCGCCTAAATGAGTATATCCGTCTGCAAAAGGTATTTTAAATGTATAAGTAAGCACAAAAACTATTGCCGCCATTGCCGCTGTTTTTGTAAGCTCTTTTACAGTAAATTTTTCCATATTATCACCTCTTATTTAAGCTTTATACAATAATATAATACTTAAAACAGCAAAAAAGTTTAATTAAATTTATAATTGTATGGTTACACTTGTTTATTAATGCCTAAAAATTTAGCTGCATTGTTATAAAAAACATCTTCTATGCCTTTAGCATCAAGACCGCTTGTTATAACCTTCTGCATTTCTACTGTAGGGTGATGAAAAGGAGAATCTATACCGAACATTATCCTGTCTTTCCCAACAGTGTCGTAAGCCTCTTTTATTTTGCAGCCCATAGGCATGCCGCTCATTTCAAGATATATATTGCTGTGTCTTCTTGCCATTTTAAGGGCAGCATCTATATACACGCCGTGACCATGACCCATGTGAATCATAACTGTTTTAACATTCGGGTGCCTCTCAGCCAGAAGAGCTATGCTCCAAGGCAGCGAATAAGGCGGATGACCGCTGTGGATAAATACCGGTATTCCGTATTTTTCAGCTTTTTCCATAACCGGGTCAACAATTGTATCATCAGCTACAAAGGCGCTTTTAAGAGGGTTCATTTTTATGCCTTTAAAGCCTTTCTCTTCAATATAATACTTTAAATTTTCAATGCATTTTTCACCGTCAAGAGGGTTTAAATAGACTATTGGGAATATCCTGTCCGGATATTTTTCAAATGCGTTTAATGTATCATTGTTTGTTTTTTCATTAGCGCTGCAAAGCACTGTCAACTCTATTTCATAAGTATCCATGTTTTTAATAATACTGTCTATATCGCTTTCAATCCCTGCCCAGCCGGCAAAATTTCCAACATGGGAATGTAAATCAATTTTCTTCATATTTGTCGCCTCCAATGCTTTTCGATGAATAAAATCCTAACATAGCAGCGGAAAAAATTCCATAATTACATTTAAAATTTATTATAATGTATCCATACAAATTTTTTAATAACATTTCCATTTTCTTGATTTATTTTAAGCCGGAGTATATACTGTATTTACATTAAATTTAAAAGAAATGAGGGATTAGTATGGGTAAAAAAGTATGGGCTATGTTTTTCAGCGGAACCGGCACAACAGAAAAAACAGTTACAGCAATAGCTGCCGACATTGCCGCATATACAGGCTATGAAATGGAAACATTTAATTTTACACAGCCTAAAAACCGCTTAATACCTAAAGAATTTACCTGTGACGATATTGTAGTTTTAGGCACGCCGGTATATGCCGGCAGAGTGCCTAATGTGCTTTTAAAATACTTAAACTCAATTAAAGGAAACGGCGCTATAGGAATACCTGTAGTTCTTTTCGGCAACAGGAGCTATGACGACGCCCTAATGGAACTTAGAAACATAATGACAGATGACGGGTTTAAACCTATAGCCGCCGGAGCCTTTGTTGGGGCGCACGCGTTTTCATATACATTGGCAAAAGGCAGACCAAACAGCAGCGATATGGAAAAAGCGTCTTTGCTTGCTCAAAAAGCAGCTGAAAAAATCAAATCAGGCTCATTAGGCAATGTACCTGTTTTTGTAAAGGGCAATAACCCAATAGGTCCTTACTATACTCCGCGCGGTCTTGACGGAAATCCTGTTCAGATACTTAAAGTGCGCCCTCTTACAAACGACAAATGCGATAACTGCGGTCTTTGCGCAAAGCTCTGTCCAATGGGCTCAATAGACCCCCTTAATTGCAGGGAGTATATAGGAAAAGGGATTTGCATTAAATGCGGCGCGTGCGTTAAAAAATGCCCTAAAGGAGCAAAGTATTATACCGATGAGGGCTATCTTTCCCACACGGCGGCACTTGAAAAAAATTTCTCACGTCCTGCTGAAGTCGAAATTTTTTATTAATACATAAAAAAGGATTGTTCCAGTTATTGAAAACCGGACAATCCTTTTATTTTAATATTTAATATTTTTAATTATGAGCACAAATTTCTCGGCGTGCCTTTCTGCCAGAAGTCTATATTGTCAAATACCATTACAGCCCTTAAATACAGCGCTTCTTTGGAAGCAAAAGCCGCATGCGGCGTAATAACAGTGTTTTTAGCTTTAATTAACGGGTGGTTTAAGTCAAAAGGCGGCTCTGTTTCAAGCACGTCTATTCCCGCTCCAGCAATCCTGCCATCGTTAAGGGCATTGGCAAGAGCTTCAGAGTCCACAACACCGCCCCTTGCGGTATTTATAAGCACGGCGTTTTTCTTCATTTTGCTTATTAAATCACCTGATATAAGTTTATCTGTGTTTTTATTGTATGGCACATGAAGTGAAATAATGTCGCAGTTTTTGCAGACTTCCTCAAGGCTTGTATAAATAACTCCCTGATTTTTAAGCCCTTCTTTTTCTGTTCTGCTGTAAGCGTATACAGTGCAGCCAAAAGCTTTTGCAACAGCGCATACACGGCTTCCTATAGCGCCAGTTCCTATTACGCCGAAATTTTTGCCGAATAACTCTGTTCCAACAAGACCATCTTTTGTTCCGCCGTTTTTTGCCCTCTCGTCACACTTAGGAATATTGCGAAGAACGGAAACAGCAAGCCCGAAAGTAAGCTCTGTAACAGCATTTACGGAATAGCCTGCGGCATTTGAAACAACAATGCCTTTTTCCTTACAAAAATCTATATCCACATGGTCAACACCGGCAAAAGCCACTGAAAGAAACTTCATATCAGCGCATTTTTCAATATAATTTTTCTTAAACGGCATGTTAGCTATAATAACCACATCAGCATCTCCGGCAGAAGAAGCAACTTCGTTTTCATCTTTTGGTCTTGTGCGGTTAAATATAACCTCGTGTCCCTGTTTAACAATATTTTCAGAAGCTTTTTCCTCTTCCTGCCGGCTTATGCCCAAAGGCTCCAGCACAACTACTTTCATTTTGCGTCCCTCCCGTTTATAATTAATAATAAAAAAGCGGACGGCTATAAACATCGTCCGCTGAAATACCGTAATTTAATTATAAAATTCATATCATTTACTGTCAATAAATACATATTCATTCATTTGCCGGTTTAGACTTTGTAACCTGCCAAATTCCGATTAATATTATAACAGAACCTAAAAATGACATAACCGTTATAGGCTCTCCCAAAAATACAACACCTGCAAACATAGACCAAACAGTTGTAAGTGTGCCGAATGTGGCAAGGGCTGCAACAGAGAGCTTTCCGGCGGCATAGTTTACAAATACATTAGCCATAACCGAGCAGAATATGCTAAGTATAGCAACCGGTATAATAAACTGCGGATTAAATACTGGCATTATATACTCATGTATATTGCCGTTTACCGATTTAAGAGCCGAAATTGTAAATACCACGCTTGATACAAGCAGAACAATATATGTTCTTTCAAATGCGCTGAACTCCTCTGCCGACTTGCGGTTAACAATTTTATAAGCGGCAGATGTGAGGCATGTGCATAAAAGCAGGAATACCCCAATAGGACTTACAATACCAAGTGCGCTTGATGATATTGTTATAATAATTACGCCTACAATAGGGAGAAGACAGAAGAGGGTCTGTCGTTTTGTAGGGTATTCCTTTAAAAACAATACTGCCAGAAGTATGGAAACAACCGGCACAACAGCTATTATAACGCCTGAAAATGTGGCGTTGGTATATAAAATGCCATAGCTTTCAAAATAAAAGTATAGAGGCTCCATAATACCCAGTATTAAAAGCGACTTAATTTTTTTGCCTTTAAACGATATTTTATATTTGCCTGTAAGGCACATTAAATTCATTAATAAGAAAGCCAGTATAAACCTGATAGAAAGAAGAACATCAGGAGAAGCGCAAGTCATGGCAATTTTAGTAAATATATAACTAAAACCCCATATTGTCTGACCGGCGCATACCGCCAGTATAGGCAAAGCTCTTTTAGAATCAACAGCCGGAAATTTAGGAACAGATATGGCTCCGCCTGAAAAACTGTTTAAAGCGTGCAAATTTAAAATGTTCATTTCAACCATCTTCCTTTCAACGGCTACATTGTATCACTGCCGGAAATGATTGTAAAATACAATAATTTCATATATAATATTGAATTAATTCAATATATTTACACAAGCTTAACATCAAAAAGAGGACAAAAAAATGACAAATGCGGAAATTGAGGCATTCTTAACTATATGTGAGTACGGCAGCATATCAAAAGCCGCCGAGAAGCTTTTTATAAGCCAGTCGTCACTTAGCACCAAAATAAAAACACTTGAAAAAAAAATCGGCTGTGAGCTTTTTGTCCGCGGCAAAGGCATGCGCGGCATACATTTAACTGAACAAGGGCGTAAATTCCTTGAGCTTGCAATTAAATACCAAAAAATAATAGATGAAATGATGGATATAGGAAAAACAGGCAAAACCCCTAAGCTCCGTGTTTCTTCCATTAACAGCATGGGAACATACCTGCTTACGCCAGCATACGAAAATTTTATCCAAAAAATGCCTGAAGCTGTACTTGAAATACAGGACATGTCTACTGATTCAGTTTATGCCAGCATGGAAAACGGCTTAACTGACTTAGGCTTTATAGTAAGCCGCAGGGAATCCAAAAAGGTTATTACATATCCGGCTTTTTCAGAACCTATGGTTTTTATATGTCCATATAACTCAGGCTATCCAGATGTTATTGAGTTAAATATGCTTGATATAAAAAACGAGATTTATATATATTGGTTTAATGAGTTTGATAAGTGGCATAAAGACGCTTTCGGGCAAAACGCCATACCGCAGCTTCAGCTTGAGATAATGAGCCAGCTTGAGTTTTTTGTAACCAAAAATAAAAACTGGGCAATTGCGCCCAAAAGCGTTGCCTGCGGCTTGGCAAAAGACAATAAAGTTAAAATATGCTCTCTTGCTTTTGATGTGCCAAACAGGGTTACATACTGCGTTTATGTGCCTGATAAATCAAAAGCCGGTGTTATAAAATGTTTCCTTGGATGTTTTAAGGACACACTCCTTTCTTTCAAAAATATGGATATTGATATTTATATATAAAATAATATTAGCTTTAAATTTTTTTAATTATTTTATATAATGTAAGCATGCAGTATATGTTTATATTATATAGTTTTTTAAGGGAGAATTGCTTATGCCAAAACGAACAGACATTAAAAAAGTACTAATTATCGGCTCCGGACCTATTATTATAGGTCAAGCCTGCGAGTTTGATTATTCAGGCACACAAGCCTGCAAGGCGCTGCGTAAACTGGGATACGAAATAGTTCTTGTAAACTCAAACCCGGCAACAATAATGACAGACCCAGAAACAGCTGACATAACTTATATTGAACCTTTAAATGCAGAAAGACTTGAGCAGATTATAGCTAAAGAGCGCCCAGATGCGCTGCTTCCAAATCTCGGAGGGCAGTCCGGCTTAAACCTCTGCGCTGAGCTTTCAAAAGCAGGAATACTTGATAAATACAATGTAAAGGTTATAGGCGTTCAGGTAGACGCTATTGAGCGCGGAGAAGACAGGATTGAGTTTAAAAAGTCAATGGACGCCTTAGGCATAGAAATGGCAAGAAGCGAAGTCGCTTACTCTGTTGAGGAAGCTCTCGACATAGCAGACAAGCTCGGATACCCTGTTGTGCTCCGTCCGGCTTATACAATGGGCGGCGCCGGCGGCGGACTTGTATATAACAAAGAAGAGTTAAAAACAGTCTGTGCCCGCGGCATACAGGCAAGCCTTGTAGGTCAGGTGCTTGTTGAGGAATCAATACTCGGCTGGGAAGAATTAGAGCTGGAGATTGTCCGTGATGCCGACAACAACATGATAACTGTCTGCTTTATAGAAAATATAGACCCCCTCGGCGTTCATACCGGCGATTCATTCTGTTCGGCGCCTATGCTCACTATCTCCGAAGAATGCCAGAAACGTCTTCAGGAACAGGCTTATAAAATAGTAGAATCCGTTCAGGTAATAGGCGGCACAAATGTACAGTTTGCCCATGACCCTGTTACAGACCGTATAGTAGTAATAGAAATTAATCCGCGTACATCACGTTCCTCAGCCCTTGCCTCAAAGGCTACAGGTTTCCCTATTGCCCTTGTTTCAGCTATGCTTGCAGCAGGTCTTACACTCAAGGATATCCCTTGCGGCAAATACGGAACACTTGATAAGTATGTACCAGACGGGGATTATATAGTTATTAAATTCGCCCGCTGGGCATTTGAAAAATTCAAAGGCGTAGAAGATAAGCTCGGAACCCAGATGCGTGCCGTTGGCGAGGTAATGAGTATAGGAAAGACATATAAAGAAGCTTTTCAGAAAGCCATAAGAAGCCTTGAAACTGGTCGTTACGGTCTGGGCTATGCCAAAGACTACAACACAAAGACAAAAGAACAGCTCCTTAAAATGCTTGCAAACCCTTCCAGCGACCGTCATTTTATAATGTACGAAGCTTTAAGAAAAGGTGCTACAGTAGATGAAATATTTAACCTTACAAAAGTTAAAACTTATTTTATAGAGCAGATGAAAGAACTCGTTGAGGAAGAAGAAGCCCTCGCCCAATTCAAAGGCTCCCTTCCAAAAGACGAAATGCTTATTCAGGCTAAAAAAGACGGTTTTTCTGACAAGTATTTAAGCCAGATACTTGATATATCCGAAGATGATGTCCGCAAACGCCGTATATCCCTTGGCGTAGTTGAAAACTGGGAAGGCGTACATGTAAGCGGAACACAGGACAGCGCTTACTATTACTCCACATATAACGGCACAGACAAAAATCCAATTAAAACAGATAAGCCGAAAATTATGATTTTGGGCGGCGGTCCTAACCGTATTGGTCAGGGCATAGAGTTTGACTACTGCTGCGTCCACGCTTCTCTTGCCCTTAAAAAGCTTGGCTTTGAAACAATTATAGTAAACTGTAATCCTGAAACAGTTTCAACAGACTACGACACATCAGACAAGCTTTACTTTGAGCCTTTAACACTTGAGGACGTTTTAAGTATTTACAACAAAGAAAAACCTCTTGGTGTTATAGCCCAGTTCGGCGGTCAGACTCCTCTTAACCTTGCTTCACAGCTTGAGAAAAACGGTGTTAAAATTCTGGGCACATCACCTGCCGTTATCGACCTGGCGGAAGACCGCGACCTTTTCCGCGAAATGATGAAAAAACTTGATATTCCAATGCCTGAATCCGGCATGGCAACAACAGTGGATGAAGCAGTTAGAATCGCAAACAGCATAGGCTATCCTGTTATGGTTCGTCCTTCTTATGTTTTAGGCGGCCGCGGAATGGAAGTTGTTTACGATGATGAAAGTATGGCGGAATATATGAAAGCGGCTGTAGGCGTAACCCCTGACAGACCTATACTTATTGACCGTTTCCTTAACCACGCACTGGAATGTGAGGCAGATGCCATAAGCGACGGAACACATGCCTTTGTCCCGGCTGTAATGGAGCATATAGAACTTGCAGGCGTACATTCCGGCGATTCCGCATGCATTATACCTTCTGTTCACATTTCAGATGAAAATGTGCGCATTATAAAGGAATATACAAAGAAAATCGCGGAAGAAATGCATGTCAAAGGCTTAATGAACATGCAATACGCTATAGAAAACGGCAAAGTATTTGTTCTTGAGGCAAATCCGCGTGCCTCACGTACAGTGCCTCTTGTATCAAAGGTATGCAATATCCGTATGGTGCCTATAGCAACAGACATTATTACATCAGAAATAACAGGTCGTCCGTCACCTGTTCCTGAATTAAAAGAAAAACATATTCCGTATTATGGAGTAAAAGAAGCAGTTTTTCCTTTTAATATGTTCCCTGAAGTTGACCCTGTGCTCGGTCCGGAAATGCGTTCAACAGGCGAAGTTTTAGGTCTTTCAACTTCATACGGCGAAGCATTTTACAAAGCTCAGGAGGCTGCCCAGTCAAAGCTTCCGTTAAGCGGAACTGTCCTTATTTCAGTAAACAACAAAGATAAAGCCGAAGTTGCCGAAATAGCAGAGAGCTTTGCAGAAGACGGATTTAAAATAATAGCCACTAACTCAACATGCAGATTAATAAATGAAGCCGGTATTAAAGCGGAAAGGGTTAACAAACTTTCAGAAGGGCGCCCGAACATACTTGATATGATTACAAACGGCGACATTGACCTTATTGTCAATACTCCGGTAGGAAAAGACAGCGTTAACGATGACAGCTACCTGCGTAAAGCGGCAATTAAAGCCAGAATACCGTATATGACAACAATAGCCGCCGCAAGAGTAACGGCAAAAGGCATTCGTTATGTTAAAGAACACGGCACAGGCGATATTAAATCACTTCAGCAGCTTCACAGCGAAATAACAGATAAGTAATATTTTAAAAATATAAAATATATTTCCCAATATATTTTTCTGCATATTAAACCCGTTCATTCATCTGGTGAAAATTATGCATATATCAATATATAGCAGGTTTAGCTGACATAAATAAGAAATAATTAAAAAAGCCATAAATTATACTATAATAATTTATGGCTTTTTAATACATTTATTTTTTTAATTTTAAATACTTCCTAATCCAAACACCGGCGCAAATAAACCATAAAACAGTTATAACAATATAAAACCATATATTTACTCCGCTTTTTATGTGCAGTATACAGACTATAAGCCATAACACTGCCGCTATTGAGTTAAAAACAACAGCAATTTGAATTAATTTTTTGTCTTTTTTATCCATTGTATCACCTCTTTAAAGCAATGAATGAATAAATTAACTTTTATAAAATTTTAAATCACAGTATTTGTTATGCTTCCTATTTTCTCAATCTCGCATGTTACCACATCTCCGGCTTTAAGGAATTTAGGCGGTACAAATCCCATTCCAACACCTGCTGGTGTGCCTGTAGCTATAATTGTGCCGGCTTTAAGTGTCATGCCTTGGGAAAGCTCATTTATTACATAAGCAATGTCGTGTATAAACATATCAGTCCTGCCGTTCTGCCTCGGCTCGCCGTTTACAAAAGATTTAATTGTAAGCACCGGCGGAGCAGGTATTTCATCAGCTGTTACAATCCATGGTCCCATAGGCGCAAAGCCGTCAAGACCCTTGCCGAATGTCCACTGTTTATGCCTTGTCTGAAGTTCACGGGCTGTAACATCATTTATTATTGTATAGCCGAAAACATAATTATACGCATCTTCCTTTGGCACGTTTTTTGCGTCTTTTCCTATAATTACAGCAAGCTCTGCCTCATAATCAAGAGTTGATATTATATCGCTGTGGCTTGGTATTCCGTCTCCGTCAGCAACCGCCCTGTTTACCCTTTTTGAGAAATAAACCGGAAATTCTCTTGTTCCGTCAAAAGCCTCTTTTTTATATCTTACAGACTCCTCGGCATGCGCCCAGTAATTAATTCCAAGGCATATTATATCCTGCTTAGGCTCAGGAATAGGAGCCTCAATTTTTACATTTTTAATCGAAGTAATGCCGTTTCCTATACCGCTTTTTATAAGAGATGTAAGAGCCTCTTTTTCAATATCGGTAATATTTGTTATAAGGTCGTTCATATCCTTGTAAGGAAAACCGTTTTTTTCAAGGGGCATTATTTTTGTACCGCAGGGCGTAACAGCGCCAAGCATTTCTTTTTTATCAACTGAGTATGTAACAAGCCTCATTTATAAAGCACCTCCATAAATTAAGCGGCTTATCCGCCATTTTATTTAAAAGTATAATACCATGTAATTCCATAAAAATCAAAATGTGTTTATTTTTTTGCAGGAAGTTCCATATAATCGTTTATTTTAATAAAACCGTATTTTTCATAAAGAGGTCTTCCCATAACAGTTGAATCAAGTATTATGTTTTCAACACCTCTTTCTTTGGCGTCTTTAACAAGCAAATCCAAAACTTTGTATGCTATGCCTTTTCTTCTGTAATCCGGATTAGTGTATATATTCATAATAAAAGCCGTATCCCCTGAATGGTTGTGGTAAGAGGGCATAACTTTATAATAATCTATTCCGCCGGCTCCTATAAATTTATTGCTGTCAAAAACAAGATATGCTGTATGGGTATTATTTTTAAACGCCTCTTTGTAATATTCTAAAGTATTTTCCTCAAATTCCGACATATCAGCATTACTGTCAATGTGATTTATTACTTTTAAAATTTCTATCCTTGTTTTAACAAGCGTTTTCAAATCTTCAATTCCGGCTTTTTTAAATATATAATCCATAACCTCACCTCTTAAAACAATACAGCACGAAATATTAATACAAATAATTCCGTGCTGTTTTCCGCATAATTAAATTATTTAGCTTCCGCTCTTTCAAGAGCTTTATCAAGTATATCCATAGCCTCGTTAATTTCGTTTTCTGTTACAATAAGGGCTGGCACGAATCTAATTACATTTGTTCCGGCGCCTACAAGCAAAAGACCGTTATTTATACAATCCGCTATAATATCTCCGGCTGGCACCGTAAGCTCAATTCCCTGAATAAGTCCCATTCCCCTTACATCAGATATTATGCTGTATTTAGCTTTAAGGGCATTCAGCTTTTTGGTAAGCAGCTCGCCCTGTTTTTTAACATTGTCAAGTATGCCCCCGTTTAAAAGCTCATCCATAACAACCGTTCCGGCTGCTGTAGCAAAAGGATTTCCGCCGAATGTAGAAGCATGGTCGCCCGGCTTAAAAGCTTCAGCAAGCTTGTCTTTTGCCATAAATGCGCCTATTGGTATTCCGCCTGCAAGACCTTTTGCAAAGCATGCCCCGTCAGGCTCTACGCCATAAGCCTGATAAGCAAATAAATAACCAGTCCTGCCTACTCCGCACTGAACTTCGTCAAATAATAACACAATGTCTTTTTCATCGCAAAGGGCACGTATTTTTTCAAGATATTCCTTTTTAGCAGGTCTAATGCCGCCTTCGCCTTGTATTGGCTCTAAAAGTATTGCGCATGTATTTTCATCAACAGCATTTTTAAGAGCCTCAAAATCGTTAAAAGGCACATGCTTAATTCCCGGAAGCATCGGGTCAAGGTCTTTGTGGTATTTATCCTGTCCTGTGGCTGTTACAGCGCCGTATGTCCTGCCGTGGAAAGACTTTTCCATAGTTATAATGTCACGGCCTTTTTTGCCTTTCATTGCGGCGTATTTCCTTGCTATTTTAAGAGCAGCCTCTATAGTTTCAGCCCCGCTGTTGCAGAAAAACACTTTGTCAAAACAGCTGTTGCCGCAAAGCTCCTCGGCAAGAGTTATCTGCGGCTCTGTATAATAAAGGTTTGAAACATGCATAAGCTTCATGCTCTGCTCAGCTATTTTCTTTCCAAGCTTTTCGTTGCTGTAGCCCAAAGAGTTTACGGCTATTCCGGCTACAAAATCGAGATATTTCTTTCCGTCCATGTCCCAAACATACATGCCTTTGCCATGGTCAAAGGCAATAGGGAAACGGCTGTATGTATTCATTATAACTTTGCTGCCCCTTTCGGCAAGCTTCTGCGTGTTATTCATTTTAAATCACCTTCCAAGCTGTAAAATATATTAATTATTTTTTCTCAATCATTGTGCCTATGCCGGCATTAGTAAATAACTCAAGTATTAAACAGTGCTCAATTCTTCCGTCAAGTATGTGCACATTGTTAACTCCGGCTTCTACGGCAGCCATGCAGCACTCAACTTTAGGTATCATACCGCCGGAAATTGTTCCGTCTTCAATATATCCTTTTACATCGCTGGCTTTCATAAAGCTCATAAGCGAATCCGGGTCGTTTACATCTTTTAAAACACCGGCAACATCTGTTAAAAATACAAGCTTCTCAGCCTCAAGGCTTCCGGCTATGGCAACAGCCATATAATCTGCGTTAATATTGTAGCTCTGTCCTGTGGCGTCTTTTCCTATAGGCGCTATGACAGGTATAATATCATTGTCTATAAGCGTTTTAACAAGTGTAGGGTCAACACTTTCAACAGTGCCTACAAAACCATAGTCAATGCCGTCTTTTTCTATTTTTTTAGCCCGTACAGTATCGCCGTCTTTTCCGCTTATGCCAACAGCCTTAACACCATGAAGCTCAATTTCCGTAACAATCTGTTTATTTATTTTTCCGGCTAATACCATTTCGGCAACTTCCATAGTATCGGCATTTGTAACCCTTAAACCGTTTACAAACTTGCTTTCTATATTGAGCCTTTTAAGGAAAGAGCTTATATCCGGTCCGCCG
This sequence comes from uncultured Clostridia bacterium, assembly GCA_944383885.1. Lineage (GTDB taxonomy): Bacteria > Bacillota > Clostridia > Lachnospirales > Anaerotignaceae > Neoanaerotignum_A. The sequence goes on from CALWRF010000038.1 coordinate 205,767, forward strand.
CCGTGGACAATAACAGGCTTCATTCCTACAAGCTTCATAAGAACAATATCTTTAATAATAGTTTCTTTAATTTCAGGCTTTACAAGGGCGCTTCCGCCATATTTAACAACAACTGTTTTGTTGCTGAATTTCTTAATAAAAGGCAGCGCTTCTGTAAGTATCTGCGCTCTTTTAATATTCATATCCATATTTACCATTTTGCATTATCCCCTTTAGGAACGGTAATCGCCGTTTATTCTTACATATTCATAACTTAAATCGCAGCCCCATGCTGTAGCTTTTTCATTACCTTCGCAAATTTTAATGTTTACCTGAATTTCTCTTTCACTGAGTATTATTTTTGCCTTGTCCTCGTCAAAAACAATAGGTGTGCCCTTATCCATTAAAAGTATGCTGCCGGCACTGCTTGCAAAAACAATGTCAACTTTATCAGGGTTAAACTTAACTCCGCTGTAGCCCATAGCGCAAAGCACACGCCCCCAGTTAGCGTCTTCACCAAATATCGCTGCTTTAAAAAGGCTGCTTTTTACAACAGATTTAGCTATTGTTTTTGCATCTTCATAAGTAGCGGCGCCTTCAACATTTACTTCCATAAACTTTGTAGCGCCTTCTCCGTCGCGGACAAGGTTTTTGGCAAGTCTTTCATTTACATAATGAAGGGCTTTTTTAAATATTTCATAATCTTCCCCTTCTTCTGTAATGGTGTCATTTCCTGCAAGTCCGTTTGATAAAACAACAACTGTGTCGTTTGTGCTTGTGTCGCCGTCTACAGAAACCATGTTGTAAGTAGATTTAATGTCTTCTTTTAAAGCTTTGTTTAAAAGCTCAGCTGAAATATCAGCGTCGGTTGTTATAAAGCTGAGCATAGTTGCCATGTTAGGGCAAATCATGCCACTTCCCTTTGCCATACCGCCCATACGTACAGTTTTGCCGCCAAGCTCAAACTCAACAGCGACTTCTTTTGAATACGTATCAGTTGTCATTATAGCTTCAGCTGCCATTAAAGCGTTGTTCCTGTCATAGCCCAGCATTGGGAATGTGTTTTTAATGCCTTCCTTAACTGTTTCTATAGGGAAAACCGCGCCTATAACGCCTGTTGAGGCTGTAAGGACGGTGTTTTCGTCCACGCCTAAGAGCGAAGCAAAGCACTGCGCCATTTCTTTGTTGCTTTTAACACCTTCTTCGCCTGTGCAGGCATTTGCGTTGCCGCTGTTAACGGCTATGCCGTTTATTTTAACTCCGCTTTCCATTATTTTCATGTTTCTTAATACAGATGCAGCCTTAACCACATTAGTAGTAAAAGCCGCCGCCGCTGCTGCCGGCACATCGCTGGCTATAAGAGCCAAGTCTTTTTTTTCGGCATTTTTGCCTTTTATGCCAACAGCATTTCCGGCAGCCCTGAAGCCTTTTGCCGCTGTAACGGAACCTTCTATAACCTTCATGTTAACTAACCCCCGTTTTTGATTATTTTAAAGTTTTGTATTTTTCACCAATAACATCTTTTATTAAATAAATATATACAGGTAAAAGCACAGCACATATTAATAAAGAATATAATACAGACAAAAACACAAGAGATATATAAATTCCTGCACCTATATATTCTTCCATTGAACTCTGCATAGTTATAAACTGTATAAAAGCTGAAATTATGCCGCCTGTTATTGCCGAAACCATAAAAGCTTTAACAGCTAAAACTGATTTTGCATATTCTTCATAACCATATTGTTGTTTATTCAATATTACCATTAAAAACATCAGTAGTTACAATAATAAAAAGTCCGGCAAACAGAATAAGCAGATAAACCAAATACAATACAGCTCTGTTTTTTTCTTTTTTATGTTATTCCTCTTTTCAAACAACACAATTTTATGTTAAAAATTTTATTAGGAATGTGACCTGTATTCTCCGTTTATTCTTATATATTCGTGTCCTAAATCACAGCCATAGCTTCTTGCCTTTGCTGTGCCGTCTTTTAAAACTACAGATATGTAAATATCTTTCTGGCTCAATATGTCTGCCGCCAAATTTTCATCAAATCTTACAGGCTCGCCGTTATCCATAAGCAGTACGCGTCCTTTTTCACTGCTCATTTCAACCTTTAAGTTGTCAGGATTAAAATAAGCCCCGCTGCCGCCCATAGCCGCCGCTATCCTGCCCCAGTTTGCGTCCTCGCCATACATAGCAGTTTTAACAAGGTCATTGGTAACTATAGCCTTGGCGAGCATTCTTGCGTCCTCTGTTGTTTTGGCTCCTGCCAAATCTACCTGTATAAACTTTGATGCTCCTTCTCCGTCGTGGATAATATCCCTTGCGAATTTCTCATGTATAAAAAGCAGTGCTCTTTCAAATGCTTCGTAAAACTCGTTTTCTTCTGTAATTTCTTCGTTTTCCGCAAGACCATTGGCTATTATAAGAGCCATATCGTTAGTACTTGTAGCGCCGTCAACTGAAATCATGTTGTAAGTTTCCCAAACAGCTTTAGAAAGTGCCTTCTGCAATAGTTTTTGTGAAATATTAATATCAGTTGTAACAAAAGACAGAACAGTTGCCATATTAGGGTGAATCATTCCGCTGCCTTTTGCCATGCCTCCTATTTTAACAATTTTTCCGCCAATATTGAGCTCCACAGCTATTTCCTTAATAAAAGTATCTGTTGTTATAATTCCAGAAGCCGCGTTTTTGGCGCTGTCTCTTTTATTAGAAAGCTCCGGATAAGTTTCCTCTATGCCTTTAAGCACTTTTTCCATGGGCATTTGAAGACCTATAATGCCTGTTGCAGCTGTAAGTATTTCTTCTTTATTAACACCCATAAGCCACGCCATAGCCTGAGCCATCATTTCATTGTCGCTGATGCCCTTTTGACCTGTGCAGGCGTTGGCATTGCCGCTTACACATACAAGACCTCTTACAAGACCGCCTTTTTTTGTAATATTGCTGTTCCAAATAACAGGCGCCGCCTTTATTCTGTTTTGAGTATAGACGCCTGCTGCCTTAGCCGGTACGTCGCTTGTTAAAAGAGCAATGTCTTTTTTTACTTTTTTAATTCCTATATGCCTTCCGGCGGCCTTAAAGCCTTCCGGTGCTGTTATTCCTCCGTCTATAACTCTCATCAGTCTCAAGTAATTTCCTCCTTAAAAATCCATTATGCAGGGAATATAGGCGCAAATGAAAGACCGGTCTTTTCATCAAGACCAAATAAAATATTCATGTTCTGAACCGCCTGACCCGCGGCGCCTTTAACAAGGTTATCTATAGCGCCAATTACAACTATTCTTCCTGTCCTTTCATCTATTTTAAACCCTATGTCAACAAAGTTAGAGCCTTTAACCCATCTTGTTTCAGGAAAAACGCCTTTTTTGGTAAGCCTAATAAAGTATTCTTTTCCGTAATGCTTTTCGTATGCCGCCCTTATATCATCATAAGTATGCATTTTGTTTAATTTAGCGTAGCAGGTAGCTAATATACCGCGGTTCATAGGTATAAGGTGCGGTGTAAATGAAAGAGTTATTTCTTTGCCTGCGGCATATCCAAGCTGTTCCTCAATTTCAGGCGTGTGTCTGTGAGAAGCTATTTTATAAGCCTTAACGCTTTCGTTGCACTCATCATACATATTGGCAAGAGCAAGTCCCCTGCCTGCGCCTGAAACGCCTGATTTAGCGTCTATTATTATTGTATCCAAATCAATAAGCCCTTCTGATACAAGCGGTCTTAATGAAAGTATGGAGCATGTTGTGTAGCAGCCTGGGTTTGCTATAAGGCGGCTTCCTTTAATTTTATCCCTGTTTACCTCGCAAAGACCATAAACCGCTGTTTTAAGAAGCTCTCTGCCCTCATGTTTTACTCCGTACCATTTTTCGTAAACATCAGCATCTTTAATTCTAAAGTCAGCTCCAAAGTCTATAACTTTCGCTTTTGAAAGCACGCTTTCAGTAACAACTTTTGAAGCCACGCCGTGAGGAAGAGCCATAAATATAACATCATTATCTTCTGCCAGCTTTTCCATATCCATCTCGCCGCATACCATTTCATTTATATTCCGGTAATTTTCATAAACCTCATCAAAAGGCTTTCCCACATAGCTGTGGGCTGTAAGAGCGTTTATTTTAACCTCCGGATGCTGCATAAGTATGCGCACCAGCTCATTGCCAGCATATCCAGTAGCTCCAACAATAGCAGCTTTTATCATAACCATCGTCCTCCGTTCATAAACATTTAAACATAAAAACTGTATTTTATTCATTAATAAAAGTATATAAAAAAGATTTTTCTTTTAATTTCACTTGAAATACCCTTGTTAATGGATTTTATAATTATACAAACTTTTTAAATAATATGCAAGAAAAATAAAAAAAATAATTGAAACTTTTCCCATCAGCATGTATAATCATATTACCGTCAAAAATCAAGGCTGTATAAAACATGTTTTGTCTTATATCAGCTAATATACCACAAAAGCGTGAAAAAAGAATATATTAAATCAAATAATTGAAAATTTGATTATAAAATGTTTTTCCGCGTGAAATAAAATAATAATTATATGGGAGGAATACAAAATGTCAAAAGAGAAAATAGTTCTTGCTTACTCCGGCGGACTTGACACAAGCTGCCTTATTCCATGGTTAAAGGAAAACTACAACGATGCGGAAATTATAGCCGTATGCGGCAATGTAGGTCAGGGCAAAGAAACAGAAGGACTTGAGGAAAAAGCCCTCAGCACAGGCGCAAGCAAGCTCTATATTGAGGACATTACAGACGAGTTCATTACAGAGGCTATTTATCCATGCTTAAAAGCCAACGCCGTTTACGAAGGCAAATATCTTTTAGGCACATCAATGGCAAGACCTATTATAGCAAAACGCCTTGTTGAAATAGCGCGTAAGGAAGGCGCCACAGCAATTGCCCACGGCGCTACAGGCAAAGGCAATGACCAGGTACGTTTTGAGCTTACAATTAAAGCCCTTGCCCCTGATTTGAAAGTTATAGCTCCTTGGAGGCTTGATACTTGGAAAATGAAATCAAGGGAAGATGAAATAGCTTATCTTGCTGCCCACGGCATACCTTTCCCAGTAAAAAAAGAAGACAGCTACAGCCGCGACAGAAATATATGGCACATAAGCCATGAAGGTCTTGAGCTTGAAGACCCTGCCAACGAGCCGAATTACGACCATATTCTCCAGCTCGGTGTTTCTCCTGAAAAAGCGCCTGATAAAGACGAATATGTAACGCTTGATTTTGAAAAAGGCATTCCTGTTAAAGTAAACGGCGAGGCTATGTCACCGCGTAAGATACTTGAAACACTTAACGAAATAGGCGGAAGAAACGGCATAGGCATTGTTGATATATGCGAAAACCGCGTAGTCGGCATGAAGTCAAGAGGCGTATATGAAACTCCTGGCGGAACAATACTTTATTACGCCCACAGGGAGCTTGAGTATCTTACACTCGACAAACAGACACAGGCTTGGAACGAGATTAACTCAACTAAATTTACAGAGCTTGTATACAGCGGCGAGTGGTTTACACCTTTAAGAGAAAGTCTTTCAGCTTATTTTGACAGTGTAAACGAAGTTGTAACAGGTCATGTTAAACTTAAACTTTATAAAGGCAATATTATACCTGCCGGCTCTACAAGCCCGTATTCACTTTATAACGCGTCAATCGCAAGCTTTACAACAGGCGACCTTTACAATCATAAAGATGCAGACGGATTTATAAACCTTTTCGGTCTTCCGCTTAAAGTCCGCGCTATGATGATGCAGAATTTAAAGGATAATAAGTAAGTTATAAAAAGTTATAAATAAGTTATAAATAAGTTATAAGCAAGCTTTAGCAAAGACCGGCTTTAATTGTCGGTGCCATAAGAAAACATAAATATACCGAAAGACTGTAAAACAGCCTTTCGGTTTTTTAAGAAAATGTTTTATTTGGTACACTCCGTCAGCGTTTGAATTAATGATATAATAAAACCATTAATTTTGTTTTCTTAATTCAATATGCCTTATACCGGTCTTTGTTTTTATAGAAAGGAAGAATACTATGAGCAAACTCTGGGGCGGACGCTTTACAAAGCAGACCGACAGCTTTACGGACCATTTTCATTCCTCTATCTCTTTTGACCAGAGAATGTATAAAGAAGATATCACAGGCTCAATAGCCCATGCCAAAATGCTTGGCGCGCAGTGCATTATACCAAAAGAGGATTCGGAATTAATACAGAAAACATTAAAAGAAATATTAGACGATATTGAAAACGGTAAGATTGAATTTGACGAAAAAGCCGAAGACATACACATGAATATAGAAACAATACTTATAAGCCGCATAGGAGATGTAGGCAAGCGCCTCCATACAGGCCGCAGCCGCAACGACCAAGTGGCTCTTGATATAAGGATGTATGTAAAAAAAGAAATCAAAAACATAGAAGAACTTATTATAAACCTTCAAAAAGTTCTCAACGGTTTAGCCCGAAAAAATACAGAAACAATTATGCCTGGCTACACACACCTTCAAAGAGCACAGCCGATAACATTTGCCCACCATCTTTTAGCTTATGTTGAAATGTTCAAAAGAGATTACGACAGACTGGAGAGCACGTATAAACATACAAACGTAATGCCTTTGGGAAGCGGTGCTTTAGCCGGAACAACATACCCTCTTGACCGCCAAATGGTATGCGATTTATTAAACTTTGACTCAATTACACTTAACAGCCTTGACGGCGTAAGCGACCGTGATTTCTGCATAGAGCTTTTAAATTCCCTCTCAATACTTATGATGCATTTAAGCCGTTTCTGCGAGGAAATAATACTCTGGAGCAGCCACGAGTTTAAATTTATAGAACTTGACGACGCATATTCCACCGGTTCCAGCATTATGCCGCAGAAAAAAAATCCGGACATGGCAGAACTCATAAGGGGCAAAACAGGACGCGTTTACGGCTACCTTATGGGGCTTCTTACAACTATGAAAGGGCTTCCTCTTGCTTACAACAAAGACATGCAGGAGGATAAAGAAGGCGTATTTGCCGCAATAGACACAGTTAAAATGTGCCTTCCTGTATTTACAAACATGGTAAATACAATGACAGTAAAAAAAGACAATATGCTTTCAGCTGCAAAAGGCGGCTTTACAAATGCCACAGACGCAGCCGACTGGCTTGTTAAAAAAGGCATGCCTTTTAGGGACGCTCATGCCGTTATAGGTCATCTTGTGCTTTACTGCATAAACAATAACACAAACTTGGATGACCTCTCCCTTGAGGAATACAAGGCAATATCCCCTGTATTTGACGAAACAATATACGACGCCATAAGGGTTGAAAAGTGCGTTGAGGCAAGAAACATACCTGGCGGTCCGTCTAAGGAATATACACAAAAGCTTATAAAATTAAACGACGAATACATTAAAAACTTAGAAAAATAAATACATTGCTTCCCTCAGCTGATTATTTATCACATACAAAAAAAGATTATTGTCAGTAAAGAAAGCGGAGCATATATTGTTTATAAAACCAAAACTGCCCGGCGGTGTGTTCCGCCGGGCATTATTATTTTAAAACATATTAAATGTTCCAAAAAGATTTCAGTCTGTTTTCATTCTCCTGCTATATTCAAAAACTCTTTTTCTATTACCTGCCAAAGCTCTTCTTTGCCCTTTTTCTCCAAACCTGAAAACGGAATTATACAGTCTTCCTGAGAACAGCCTAATGTTTTGCGTATCATGGCGACCTGCTTTTGTATCTGGCTTCTGTTGATTTTATCCAGCTTTGTGGCTGCAATAACTATTTTGTAGCCATAGTGTTTAAGCCAGTCATACATAATTATATCGTTTTTGCCCGGCTCATGGCGTATGTCAATAAGCATTACAACACCAACAAGCTCTTTGCGTTTTTGCATGTATTCCTCAGTCATACGGCTCCAGCGGTCAATCTCGGTTTTTGGCGCTTTGGCGTATCCGTAACCGGGTACATCGACTATATAAAAAGAATCATTTACGCCATAAAAATTTATAGTACGTGTTTTACCCGGCTGAGAAGATGTTCTGGCAAGCTTATTCCTGCCCAACATAGCGTTAATAAGCGTTGATTTGCCTACATTTGACTTGCCTACAAAGGCGATTTCCGTTTTGCCGTCTTTAGGGTACTGGCTGAAATTAACGCCAACACAGCTAAGCTCGGCTTTTTTTACCTCCATACCTTTTCTCCTTCCGCTACGGCATTTTTAACAACATCGTCCATGTTTGAAACAGGTATAAAACTTAAACCTTTTTTTATATATTCCGGTATATCCTCAAGCTGCGGCTTGTTTTCTTCCGGTATTAAAACAGTGTCTATTCCAGCTTGTTTTGCTGCGGTTACCTTTTCACGCAGACCGCCTATAGCAAGTACACGCCCTGTAAGCGTTATTTCCCCTGTCATAGCCACATTATTTTTAACAGCTGCCTTTGTTAAAGCCGAAATAACAGCCAGTGTCATTGTAATGCCGGCAGAAGGTCCGTCTTTAGGCACTGCGCCCTCCGGAATATGAATATGTATGTCCGTGTCTTTATAAAAATTCTCATTCAAATTAAATCTGGCGCTGTTGGAACGTATATATGTAATTCCGGCTTTTGCAGACTCCTTCATTACATTGCCCATGTTTCCTGTAAGCTCAATTTTTCCAGTGCCCGGCATAGCATTTGCTTCAATCTCAAGTGTTTCACCGCCAACGCTTGTCCATGCCAAACCGCGTGCAACGCCTAAAAGAGGTTTTTCGTTGGCTTTAAGACGGCTGAACTTTTCAGGACCAAGATATTTTTCAATATTTCTTTCTGTAACAGTCAGTTTTTTTGTTTTGCCTGAAAGTATTTCAACTACAGCCTTACGGCAAAGCGTGCCTATTGTTCTTTCAAGCTGCCGCACACCAGCTTCCCTTGTGTATGAGTCTATTATTTTTTCAAGGGCATTTTCGCTTATTGAAAGCTGGCTTTTTTCAAGCCCAGCCTCTTTAAGCTCTTTAGGATATAAATATTTAACAGCTATTTTCTTTTTCTCCTCCGGCAGATATCCGGCAATCTGTATAATTTCCATTCTGTCCTTAAGCGGAGCCGGAATTCTGCTTATGTCGTTGGCTGTGCATATAAAGAGCACGTCTGAAAGGTCATACTCCATATCAAGATAATGGTCTACAAAAGTGCTGTTTTGCTGCGGGTCAAGGACTTCCAAAAGCGCGGAAGACGGGTCGCCGTTATAAGAAACACCCAGCTTGTCTACCTCGTCCAAAAGCATAAGCGGATTTGTTGTGCCGGCTTCTTTCATTGCATTTAATATCCTGCCCCACATAGCGCCTACATAAGTTCTTCTGTGACCCCTTATTTCAGCCTCGTCTCTTACGCCGCCTAACGACATTCTTACATACTTTCTGCCTGTTGCTCTCGCAATTGATTTTGCTACAGATGTTTTGCCTACTCCCGGAGGTCCGGCAAGACATATTATAGAGGCTCCCGGCTCATTAGTGTTCATTCTTACGGCTATAAACTGCAATATACGCTCTTTAACATCTTTTAAGCCGTAGTGGTCCTCATCAAGAATTTTTTCGGCAAGTTTTAAATCTCTGTTTTCCTCTGTTTTTTCAGACCACGGCAGTTTAAGTATGCTCTCTATGTATGTCCTTGAAACATTAAATTCCGGCGATGTAACTGGTATTTTAACCATTCTTTCGCACTCATCTTCAACTGTTTTAAAAACATAGTCAGGCAGTTTTTTCTCTTCTGCTTTTTTCAGAAAACTGTCCTTAATCCCCTGAATACCGTCCTTATCACCAAGTTTATCGCTTATGGCTTTAAGCTGTTCCCTTAAATAATACTCTTTCTGGCTCTCATCTATGTTTTTTCTCACATCGCTGTCTATTTTGTTTTTAAGCTCCAGTATTTCAAGCTCATTGGTTAAAATCTGTATTACGCTTTTAATACGCTCTATAGGGTCTATTGTTTCGAGCAAACTGAGTTTTTCATCATTGCTTATGTTCATTCCGGCTGCTATAGCGTCTGCAAGCTGCCCCGGCGTTTTAGCTGATATTAATGTGAGCATAACATCGTTAGCCGGCATAGCGTTGTTAAGCTTAGTATATTTTTCAAAGTCTTCATTGGCAAGGCGCATAAGCGCCTGTGATTGAATATCGTTTTCATACTCAGAAGGAAGTTTATCGTCTATAATTTCAGCGTCTGAAACAAAATATTCGTCTACATGCGTATTTTGCGCATAAGCCCTGTTAAGACCTTCTACTATAATATGTGTTACGTTTGCCGGCAGTTTAAGCACCTGCTTTATTTTGCACACTGTGCCCACTTGTGCAAGGCTCTCTTCTGTAGGTTCGTTTTCTTCAGAGTCCTTTTGTGTTACAAGAAAAATCATATCGTCATTATCATGAGCCGCCTCAACTGCGTCCAATGATAATTTGCGTCCTATAGGAAAACTTATTACCATATTAGGAAATACCGTAAGACCTCTTAAAGGCACTACCGGCATATTTTTTATACTCATTAAATCACCTCAAAAAGCATTAATTAATCTATTATACACTAAAAGATATAATCTAACAAGTAAGTAGTTTATGCACCAAATTAAATATAAAATTTATCGATTATACACATAAAATACTCTTTATTAACATTAACTAAATTGTTATACTAAATATAAAACTATTAAAATTTATTAAACGGAGAACAAAAATGAATTTTACAGGGCTTGCAGCCGCCTGCGCGGCATTTTTAATTATTGGTCTGTTTCATCCCATTGTAATAAAGTGCGAATACTATTTTTCTGCAAAAATATGGCCGGTATTTTTTATTTCAGGCATTATATTTTTAATACTTTCAGTACTAAACAGCAATATTCTGATATCTGTTGTATTGGGAATAATTGGCTGTGCATGCCTTTGGAGTATACTTGAGCTTAAAGAACAGGAAAAACGTGTTCAAAAAGGCTGGTTTCCTTCTAACCCAAAACGCAAAAACAAACAAAAAATATGAGGGGCATATTTGTTATTTGTTTTGTGCAAATCCATTTTTATTATCTTAAATGTTAAAAACGGCGGTTAAGCGTGCCAAAGAAAACATTTCTTTAAAAACAGCTGAAAGCTGATTTACAGACATTCAGCATGTTTATGCTTTCTTATGGCACCGAACATAAACCGCCGTTTTTTTATACAGCGCCTTTTGCCGTTAAAACATCGTCTTTTGTGTCAGCAGAGCGGATTTCATCAGCGAATAAGTTTTCAAGCACAGTGTTTATGCTGCTTACGGCAATTACATTTATGCCTATATCCAAAAGCGACTGGCTGAAATTATCCTGAGGCACAAAAACTGTGTCGGCTCCGGCTTCATACGCGGCACGCACTTTTTCCTCAACTCCGCCTACAGGCAGTACATCGCCGAATATTGAAATTTCTCCCGTCATTGCTGTTCCGGATTTCGGTAAATTCCCTGTTACCGCCGAGTACATGGCGCAGAAAAGGGCACAGCCTGCCGAAGGTCCGTCAACAGGTATGCCGCCCGGAAAATTTATGTGTATATCGTATTTGGAAGTATCTATACCTGTTACATACTTAATAGCCGCGGCGGCGTTTTCAAGTGATGATTTAGCACTGCTTGTTCTTTTCATTGTAACAGAACCACGCTTTATATCCTCGTTTTCTATTATTCCAGCTGCCGTTATTTTGCCGCCCGAAACACTCTTTACCGCAGCAGCTTCTATTTTAAGAAGCATTCCTGTTCCGTCAGGCAAAACCGCAAGACCATTTACAAGACCTCTAACTGGTACTTTAGATATTTTATTTTTAACTATCCTGTTATATCTGCCAGACTTAACAACCCATTGTATATCGGCGCATGTTATGTTTTTGCGTTTTTCGTATATAGCAAGGGACGCCGCTGTCTGCATAATGTTTACTGTATCCCTTCCGTTCTGTGAAAACTCCGAAACTATGTCAAACGCCTTTTCGTCGCACTGCATGCCTGTATTGACAGCTGCCCCTGCGGCAATTTTTTTAATATCATCTGTTTTAAGCTTATCAAAAAATATCTCGCAGCAGCGGCTTCTTAACGCCTGAGGTATTTCTTCCGGCGAGCGCGTTGTAGCGCCTATAAGCCTGAAATCCGCCGGAAGACCGTTTTCAAATATATCATGAATATACGGCGGTATAAGATTATTTTCACTGCTGTAGTAAGCACTGTTTAAATATACTTTTCTATCCTCAAGAACTTTTAAAAGTTTATTCATCTGTATAGGATTAAGCTCTCCAATCTCATCTATAAAAAGCGCTCCGCCGTGGGCTTTTGTAACAGCGCCTTCTTTAGGCTGCGGTATTCCGGCGTTTCCGTAAGCTCCGGCGCCCTGATAAATAGGGTCATGAACAGAGCCGATAAGAGGGTCGGCTATACTGCGTTCATCAAACCTAAGCGTTGTGGCGTCAATTTCTATAAATTTGGCGTCTTTGCCAAAAGGCGAGTCGGGATTTTGTTTGGCTTCTTCCAAAACAAGCCTTGCCGCCGCTGTTTTACCCACACCTGCCGGACCGTATATTAATACATGCTGCGGGTTTCTGCCGCAGAATACAGCTCTTAATGCCTTAATGCCCTCTTCCTGACCTATTACGTCTTCCATAGATGAAGGACGGGTTTTTTCCGAAAGCGGCAGTGAAAGAGAAATTTTTTTCAGCTCCTCTAAGTGCCGGCTTTCTTTTCTTGAATCGGCTATAAGTGTTGTTTTTGTTGTACTTTGGCTTTTTACACTGTTAAAGAAGTAAATAAAAGCCGTAACTGTAAATATAAGCTGGGCAGTAATAAGAATTATAGTCAACATTTCCATTTTGCCTTCTCCTTTTATTGTTTAATTATTTGAGCTTAGTATTTACATCTGTAAAAAGAAATATGTACCGGCTTAAACTTAATTAAGCAAAACAGCTAAAAATAAACAGTACAAACTATGTTAAAACAACAAAAACGGCACGAAAAAATTTGGTTAAACAAATAATTCCGTGCCGCTGTATTTTATTTATGCAGATTTGAACTGCTTAAATATTTAAAAACCAGCAATAGTATTTTAATGCCGCTTTATGATATTTTTGTTTCGTCCTCTTTTTCTTTTTTAATTGGGACTCTGTTATCTCTGTATACATATTTGGCGTCAGCTTTGCCCCTCACACACTCTGGCGTAATAATGCATTTTTCAACATTCGGGTCGCTTGGCACCTCATACATAATTTTATTTATAAAGCTTTCCACAATAGCCCTTATGCCTCTTGCGCCTGTCCCACGCTCAATAGCAAGCTTGGCTATCTCGTTAAGGGCTTCTTCCTCAAACTCAAGCTTTACATTATCAAGCTCAAAAAGATATTCGTACTGCTTTGTAATAGCGTTTTTAGGTTCTTTTAATATCCTTACAAGGTCGGCTTCCGAAAGGTTTTCAAGTGTAACAACAACCGGAAGTCTTCCTACAAACTCAGCAATAAGACCGTATTTTATAAGGTCCTGAGGCTGTACGCTTTTTAAAAGCTCATCTGCTGAAGTATCTTTTTTGCTCTGAACCTTAGCGCCAAAGCCTATAACTTTTTCACCCATGCGGTTTTCTATAATCTTTTCCAAACCGCCGAAAGCTCCGCCGCATATAAAGAGTATATTTGTTGTATCAATCTGTATAAGCTCCTGGTGCGGATGCTTTCTTCCACCCTGAGGAGGTACTGAAGCTACTGTGCCTTCAAGTATTTTAAGAAGCGCCTGCTGTACGCCTTCGCCGCTTACATCTCTTGTAATTGATACATTTTCGCTTTTCTTGGTAATTTTATCTATCTCATCGATATAAACAATACCTTTTTCAGCTCTTTCAATATCGTAGTCTGCCGCCTGTATAAGTTTAAGAAGTATATTTTCAACATCCTCGCCTACATAGCCTGCTTCTGTAAGTGTTGTTGCGTCGGCAATGGCAAAAGGCACATTAAGAAGCCTTGCCAATGTCTGCGCAAGAAGTGTTTTTCCAACACCTGTAGGTCCCAGTATAAGTATATTGCTCTTTTGAAGCTCCACATCATTTTTTTTGCGCTTTTCAAGCACTCTTTTATAGTGGTTGTAAACAGCTACCGAAAGGACTTTTTTAGCGCTGTCCTGACCTATAACATAGTCATCGAGTATCTGTTTAATTTCCTTAGGCTTTGGAAGAGCGCCGTTTGCAATAAGGGACGATGTTTCTATATCCTCATCAACAATATCAGCGCAAAGGGCAACACACTCGTCGCAAATATATACATCAGGACCGGCAATTAATTTTCTTACCTGATCCTGAGGCTTGCCGCAGAAAGAACATCTGAGCTGTCTTTTTTCATCTGTTTTTGATGCCATATCTTATCTCTCCTTAAACCGGTTTAGTAATTACGGCATCAATCAAGCCATATTCTTTAGCTTCAGGCGCCGACATAAAGTTGTCTCTTTCAGTGTCTCTTTCAATCTCCTCATAACTCCTGCCAGTATTAGCCGCAAGAATTTCGTTAAGACGTTTTCTTGTTTTAAGAATATTTTCAGCTACAATACGGATTTCCGTAGCCTGTCCCCTGGCTCCTCCGGAAGGCTGGTGTATCATTATTTCAGAGTTTGGAAGGGCAAATCTTTTACCTTTAGCTCCGCCTGAAAGAAGGAACGCTCCCATGCTTGCAGCCATGCCTATGCAAATAGTAGACACATCAGGCTTAATATACTGCATAGTATCATAAATAGCCAAGCCGGCTGTTACAGAACCGCCCGGACTGTTTATGTATAAGTTAATGTCCTTATCAGGGTCTTCAGCAGCAAGGAACAAAAGCTGCGCCACAACAAGGCTTGCTGTTGTGTCATTTACTTCCTCGCCTAAAAATATAATTCTGTCTTTAAGCAGTCTTGAGAAAATATCGTATGTTCTCTCGCCTCTGCTTGTTTGTTCCAAAACGTATGGTACAAGGCTCATAATTAATTTCCTCCTTACGCTGAGGACGTCAGATACCGTTTAAAAATTAAGCCTCTTTTTTTTCTGGCTCAACCTCAACGGCAGAGTCCTCTAATACCTTAGCAGCCTTCTGTACAAGAAGGTCGCCTTCTACATTCTTTCTGTCATCTTCTTTAAATATTTCAAGTGCTTTTTCTTTTTCTATTCCGTAAGACTCAGCGATTTTTCCAATCTGCTCGTCAACTTCCTCACTTGTAACCTGAATATTTTCCGCTTTAGCAACAGCCTCAAGCACAAGCCTTGCCTTAACGCTCTTTTCAGCGCTTTCACGGAATGAAGTCCTTAAGCCTTCAACTGTTGTGCTAAGGTACTTGCAGTAAACATCTAATGAAAGACCCTGGGCAGCTATGTTGTTCTTAAACTCATTAATCATCTGGTCAATTTTGTTCTCATACATAACTTCAGGAATATCCATTTCAGCGTTTTCAACAACCTTGTCAATTACTCTGTCGCTTTTAATCTGCTTAGCGTTAGCTTCGGCAGTCTCTTTAAGTTTGCCCTCAATATCAGCTTTATATTCATCAAGTGTTTCAAATTCTGAAACGTCCTGAGCGAACTCATCGTTTATTTCAGGAAGTTCTTTTACATTAATGCCCTTTAATTCAACAGCAAATACAGCAGCCTTGCCTGCTAAGTCAGCTGAATGATATTTTTCCGGGAATGTAACATTTACATCAAATTTATCACCAATGCTGTGTCCAACAATCTGGTCTTCAAATGTATCTATAAATGAGTGTGAGCCAAGTGTAAGGTCGTAGTTATCGCTCTTGCCGCCGTCAAAAGCAACGCCGTCTACAGTGCCCTCATAGCTGATATTTACAATATCGCCCATCTGAGCCGCTCTGTCTTCAACAGCAATAAGCCTTGAATTCTGTTCCTGTACTCTTTTAAGCTCGTTTTCTACGCCGTCTGCCGGTACTGATGCGTCAACTTTTTCAATCTCAACGCCTTTGTACTGTCCAAGCTTAACTTCAGGCTTAACTGTTACCTCAACCTCAAATTTAATGCCTTCTTTTTTATCAATAACAGGTGCGTCAATAACAGGTCTTGAAACTACATCAAGCTCAAGCTCTTTTACAGCTGTTTCATATTCTGTACCGAGTACAAAATTAACAGCATCATCATAAAATACTTCCGGACCGTATTCAGCTTCAATAAGCTTTCTCGGTGCTTTGCCTTTTCTAAAACCAGGAAGCGCTATTTTATTTTTATTTTTCTTGTAGGCGTATACCATACCTTCTTCAAGCTTTTCAGGACCAACCTCAAAAGTAAATTTAACTGTGTTTTTTTCTTTGCTGACTACCTTTGCGTTCATTTTTTAAAATCCTCCTTAGTGTTATCAATAAATAACCGCTTATTTTACCGAATTATATGACCGCCTTTAATGAACATTGCAACAAATACGCGGTTATATGACTGCATAGCTAAATTACATTATAACATACTGTATATGTAAAATCCAGAAAAAGTTATGAACATTACAATATTTCAATTACAGTATCGGTTATAACAGCGTCAGTGTTTTTCTCAATAAAATTAATTACATTATCTATTACAGAATTGGCGTGGCTCACCTGATTTGTAACGCAGGCAAAACCTATAACTATTGATTTGTGCATGTCCTGATTTTCAACCTCGGCAATAGATACATTAAATTTATGCCTTGTTTTTTCTATTATGCTCTTTACAATCATTCTTTTGTCTTTAAGCGAAAAAACCCATTCCGCTTCAAGATACACCATGCATGTGCCTATAATCATAACAATCACCTAATCAGTCAGTTTTTAATTTAACGCATACAACTTCAGGCCGGTTAAAAATCCTTTGAGGAAATACGCTGTTTCCAAGTCCGCGGCTTATAACAAGCTGTGTCTTTCCGATTTTATGCACACCGCTTGTATATTTAGGAAAAATTCCCTGGTCAGGCGCCAGCAGTCCGCCTATAAACGGAAGCCTTATCTGACCGCCGTGGGCATGACCGCTGAATACTATATCACTCTGTGAATTTGAGTACATTTCAATAAACTGCGGTCTGTGGCTTAAAACAATATTAAAGGCATTTGTGTCTTTTGCTATCTGGTTTTTTAAAAATCCGCCCATATCGGCAATATACCCGAAATACGGGTCTGTAAGACCTGTAATACGTATTTTTTTATCACTGCTGAAATATACGCTCTCGTTGTTAAGCACAGTTAAACCCGCTTTTTTTAAATCGCGGCATAATTTTTCATATCCTCCCAAAACGCCTTCGTGGTTTCCGCATACATAATAAGAAGGACATATACCGCTTATATCATGGGCAAAGTTTAATGCACAGTAAACATCAGTTTTGTGGCAGTCAACAATGTCCCCTGTAATTACTATAATATCAGGTTTTATGTTTTTTATTATTTTAATAAGCCTTTTGTTTCTTTTGCCAAAGCTTGCGTTTTGTAAATCCGAAATCTGCACTATTTTAAATCCGTTATATTTTCTGCCGGCTTTTGCAGCCTTAACTATATAGTTTGATACAGTTATGCTTTTATTTTCATAAACAAGAAAAATATAAGTAATAAATGCCAGTAACGCGCTTTTAATTGTGCTTTTGTTTATCAGTTTCAAAACTTTTACCTCTGTCCTTAATTAGAATTTTTATATCTTTTACATTCATCTGTTAATTAAACAGTCATTTAAAAGATTATAGCACAATATTTAATCTAAAAATATATGCATAATAATATTTTAAGCAAATTTTAAAGCTTTGGATATAAAATTAAGACTGCCGCAGATAAACGGCAGTCTTTAGTATACGCGTTTTTAAACCGATATATTACTTAATTTAAACGGTACAATATATATTTATCAGTTTCCCATAATTTCTTCCTGCATCTGTATAAATCCTTCCTCACCGATATTTGTATCTATACCGCTAAGGTCATACAGTATATCACCATCAAGCCAGTAGTAGCTTTCAAATGTCTGCTCTGTTTTTTCGTCAACTGTGCCGTAGCTTACCCAGTAGCCGTCTGCTTCATACTGAGCGACTTCCTCAGGGTCGATTTTGCTCTCATCTCCGCCAGGATATATTACCATTTTGTGCATGTCATATTCGTTAACAATGCTTAAATCCTCGCCGTTAATCACATGCCTTGCACCTAAAATAACAGTCTTTCCATCAGCATTTTTATAAGATATATTAATTTGGCTGCTTTCTCCAACAACAGCTCCGTTATCATCGGTGGCTTGTGTTTCTCCTGCTCCGGCTGACTCATACTCAAATCCGTTTTGAAATTTTTCTACACTTTTAATATCAAAGCCTGCTTTTTCTTCAAGACTGGAAATTTCAGTATACGGTATATCTTCATTAGTTGAATGACCTTCCCAGCCGCTTATTTTGCCAACAGCGTAACCTGTTACTGAAAAAGCACATATAGCAGCAGCAACAACAGCAATTTTAAATTTCATGTTAAGTTTCATAGTTTTAGCCTCCTTATAAATTCCGCTTTCAGCCCTGTCCTTAATTTTTTCAAGCATACCGTCCGGCGCCGTTATGTCTTCTGACGCCGCGTTGAGCATGTCTTTTAGCTTTTTATCAAAATTGTTATATTTCATTGGCTATCAGCCTGCCTTTCCCCTCAGCGGTTTGAATATATTTCTTCATTTTCTTTCTTGCCAGAAAAAGCTGCGACTTAACAGTGCTTTTAAGCGAGCCTGTCGCTTTTGCAATCTCGTTTATTGGCATATCGTTAAAGTAGAAAAGCACTACAACTGTTCTTTGCTTTTTGTCCAAAGCATTTACAGCCTCATACAAAAATTGGAAATCCTTCTGCTGGGTATTTTTATACAGCTCACTTTCAGCTTTATCAAAAATTTCATCTACAGGCACATCCGTATTTGTTTTTCTGTCCATTTCCCACGCAGTTCTGACAAGTATTTTAAAAAACCACGACCGGAAAAGCCCCGGGTTTTTAATTTTTCCTAAATTTTGATAACATTTTATAAAAGCTTCCTGCGCTATGTCATCGCATAAAGTCCTGTCTTTTGTTATCAAAAACGCCGTGCGCACGGCTGAGTTTTTATATTTTTCATAGAGCTCGTTAAATGCGCTTTTGTCTCCTTTATTAAACATAATTACTAATTCATCATCCGTCATTTATCTGCTCCTTTCTGACGCGTCTGTATATAAGAGTAATAATAACGCCAAAAGGTTTAAAATTTTCAAAAATAATTTTTAATATTTAAACTTTATTAGTGTACTAATAAATAAAAAAGAGCGCAGGCATTATAAGCCTCTGCACTCTATTAAAAACACAATAAAACCATCTTTCAATGAAACATTTTCCCAATTATAAAAGTTTCATCCCATCAGGAGCAGATAAAAACAAGTTTAACATCATAGTCGCAAACTCATCACAAAATTTTATATACGGCGAAAGAAATATACATACAATTAAAGCTAAACCCGTAAGTGTAATAAATAAATTAAACAATATAAATAAAACACTGTATTTATTTTCAATACCAGATGACGATTTTATAAGAAGCACCAATGCTGTAGCAGACATAACAAAAGCAAGAAAAAGCATTAATACTACAGCTATAAAGCCAAATAAAGGTCCAATTATAGGAAAAAGCCACGATATAAAACCTACAGCTTTAGCCGACAACACTATAACTGCACATATAATTGATAAAAATATACCGAACTGATATAAAAGACGCAAATCATATTTTTTTAACATTTAAATTCCCCCAAATCAAAGTTTAATTAAATGTTATTTATATTAAATATTATCATACACATGTTTAAAGAGCTACTTTTTATTTTTTATAACAAAAAAAACCGATTGCTTCTCAGCAATCGGCAAGTGGATGGGGAAGGATTCGAACCTTCGAAGTCTGAGACAGCGGATTTACAGTCCGACCCCTTTGGCCACTCGGGAACCCATCCAAAATAAAACCTCTGTTGAAATCAACAGAGGCAAAGCGCGAAACGAGATTCGAACTCGCGGCCCTCGCCTTGGCAAGGCGATGCTCTACCACTGAGCCATTCGCGCATATTAAAAACCATGCCCAGACTCGGAATCGAACCAAGGACACGAGGATTTTCAGTCCTCTGCTCTACCAACTGAGCTATCTGGGCATTTATGGAATGTGCCCGAGACCGGAATCGAACCGGTACGAGTGTTACCTCGCAGGATTTTAAGTCCTGTGCGTCTGCCAGTTCCGCCACTCGGGCATAAGCAATTCCAAAGCCAAACAGAAACAAATAACAAACTAAAAATTACTTGTTTTATTGACTGCCTATTTATAATAGCAAAAAGAAGCAGTATTGTCAACAAAAACTTTTTATTACCGCATATTTTTAATTCTGAAATTAAATTATACTCGTTTTTTTATGCCGAACTTAGCTTTAATTTCTTCAACCTCAGCTTTATTTTTATTGCACTGCTCTACAGATATGCCTTTTTCATCTATAGATTGGCAAATATAATTTAATCTGTCTGCAATATCAGTTAAAATATCAGTTTTAGGCACGCCAATACGCATTATATAGCTTTTAGGCAGGTTTTCAATATAATTTAAAAGCATTTGACTGTCTTGTGTAAGTATTTTTTTAGCATTTTTGCAGCCTTTTATATCGTCACAGTGCGTATTGCTCCAGAATTTTTCTGTAAAATCCAAATCATGGGATATTTCAAATCTTATCCGCTTATAAACAATAAAGCGTTTGTTTATCATGCCAAAAAAAATAAGCACAATGGCGCCTACTACGCATACAGTTAGAGAATAAACATTATCCGTCGATAAATTAAGCATTATTTTCAGCTCCCCTTAATAAATTCTATTTTTATTAGCTGCTGTATAAAAATTACACTTTAGAATAATTATGTAAACAAAAAAACCGGCTGCTGTTATGCAACCGGCAAGTGGATGGGGAAGGATTCGAACCTTCGAAGTCTGAGACAGCGGATTTACAGTCCGACCCCTTTGGCCACTCGGGAACCCATCCATAACAATACTGTGAACACTAAAAAAAGAATAACATATTCAAAACCAAGTTCTCCATAGAAAGGAGGTGATCCAGCCGCACCTTCCGATACGGCTACCTTGTTACGACTTCACCCCAGTCACTGGCTTCACCTTCGGCTGCTCCTCCCTTGCGGTTGGGTCACAGA
>CALWRF010000039.1 GCA_944383885.1 uncultured Clostridia bacterium
TAAAAACTCCCTTCGATTATAATAAAAATGCGGTCTGCCAACTGCATAAATAATCGAAGGGAGGACATTAAGAAATGAGTCTTAATGATATAAATAAATTATCACATACAAGCTGGAATTGCAAATAATATATAGTGTTTGCGCCAAAATACAGGAGAATGGTATTTTATAAAAATAAGAAGGTTGAAATAGGGAAAATATTGAGGAAGTTATGCGAATGGAAGGGAGTAAAGATTATAGAAGCAGAAATATGTCCGGACCATGTACATATGCTTGTGGAAATACCGCCGAAAGCATATCAGGATTTATGGGATATCTAAAAGGAAAGAGTGCGACAATGTTATATGAGCAATTCGGCGAATTAAAATACAAGTATAGGAACAGAGAATTCTGGTGCAGAGGATATTATGTAGATACAGTAGGGAAGAATGAAAGCCGAATTGCGGAATATATAAGACATCAATTAGAAGCCGATAAATTAGGAGAACAGTTAACACTATAAAACAATAGCCCGTTGAACGGGCAGCAGTTAAAGGTTTCATGCAGTTGGCGGGCTGTTGTTACACGTTTACGTGTTACGCAAGGAACATAGGGCTATGCCCGCATAGGAAAAACCCCCAGTTTTACTGGGGGATAGTTTTTTTTAGAAAAAAATCATTAAATACATAAATTTTACCATGCAAAATCACATTTTACATTAAATAATGACAAATTCATAACAAAAAATAATAGTAAAATATACAAAAAAGATGTATAATTTTTATAATAGCATTGTTATATAAAATATGTAAGTAAGGAGGATTGCCTTTTGAGCCGACTTAGTATTATAACACCTGATTACGCCCAAACCGTTGTGGAAAACCTTTATAAAGACATAGAGCGGAGAATAACAGCCAGCCCGCCCGGTATATGCCCTATTGACATTTCAAATGCTTTTTTGAAAATGTGCCATGCCCAGACATGCGGAAAGTGCGTTCCATGCCGTGTAGGGCTTACACAGCTTTCAAAGCTTATGGACGATGTTTTAGACGGCAGCGCCACACTTGAACATATAGACATAATAGAAAAAACAGCCCGTGTT
The DNA here is from genome assembly GCA_944383885.1 of uncultured Clostridia bacterium. GTDB lineage: Bacteria > Bacillota > Clostridia > Lachnospirales > Anaerotignaceae > Neoanaerotignum_A. Next base: position 1,082 of record CALWRF010000039.1, read on the forward strand.
ATTAAAAATACGGCTGACTGCGCCATAGGCTATGAAGCCGCCGACATGGTGCTTAAAGGCGTTGTTGGCTTTAGGGACGATTACATAGAACATATAGAAAACAAACGCTGCCGGTTTAATATTTATCAGCCGGTTCCATGTGTATCTCTCTGCCCTGCCGGAGTTGACATACCGGGATACATAGCCCTTGTAAACGACGGACGCTGTGCTGACGCTGTAAGGCTTATAAGAAAAGATAACCCTTTTCCGGTTTCGTGCGCGTTTGTATGCGAGCACCCTTGCGAGGCGCGCTGCCGGAGAAACATGATAGACGATTCAATAAATATCCGCGCTTTAAAGCGCTATGCCGTAGACCACGCCGGTATTGTTCCATCTCCTGAAAAAGCGGAACCTACAGGCAAAAAAGTAGCTATTATAGGCGGCGGTCCAAGCGGTCTCAGCGCGGCGTATTACCTTTCACTAATGGGTCACAGCGTTGAAGTATTTGAAAAACGCGACAAGTTAGGCGGCATGCTCCGTTACGGCATACCAAGCTACCGCCTCCCGAGGGAACGGCTTCAGGAAGACATAGAATGCATACTCTCAACAGGTGTTAAAGTGCACACTGGCGTTGAGATAGGCAAAGATATTACAATACCTCAGCTTAATGATGATTTCGACTGTATTTATATTGCCATAGGCGCACATAACGATAAAAAAATAGGCATAGACGGCGAAGATAAATGCGGCGTAATTTCCGCCGTTGAAATGCTCCGCTCCATTGGCGACAATACCCTTCCGGACTTTACCAAAAAACGAGTTGTAGTAGTAGGCGGAGGTAATGTAGCTATGGACTGCACAAGAAGCGCCAAGCGTTTAGGCGCTGAAAGCGTAACTTGCGTTTACCGCAGAAGACGCGTTGACATGACTGCCCTTCCGGAAGAAGTGGAAGGAGCTGAGTCTGAAGGCTGCAACATACTCTGCCTTCAGGCTCCCGTTAAAATTTCAGGCGATGAAGACGGCAATGTAACTTCTATATGGATTCAGCCGCAGATAGCCGGCGAGATAGACAAATCCGGCAGACCGAAGCCTGTAAACGCCAATGCTGAGCCTATACGCCTTGCCTGCGATATAGTAATAGCAGCCGTAGGACAGGGCATAGAAATTCAGCCTTTTGAGGAGTTCGGCGTTAAAGTAAAGCGCGGCGTTATAGACACCCTTGCCAGCAATGAGGTTACAAATATAGACGGAATATTCGCAGGCGGCGACTGTGTAACAGGTCCTGCGACAGTTATAAGAGCAATTGCAGCCGGAAAAGTCGCGGCAGCCAATATAGACGAGTACCTTGGCTTTAACCATATAATTTCAACTGATGTTAAAGTTCCGCTTCCACGGCTTAACGTAAAACCTGCCAGCGGAAGAATGAATACAAAAGAACGCAGCGCCGGAGAGCGTAACAGCGACTTTAATTTAATAGAAACAGGTCTTACACAGGAAGAAGCGCTGCTTGAGTCCAGCCGCTGTTTAAGATGCGACCATTATGGATACGGCATATTTAAAGGAGGTAGAATTGATAAATGGTAAAACTTACAATAGACAGCATACCTGTTGAGGTAAGCGAAAACACCACTATACTGGAAGCTGCAAAAACTGCCGGTATAAACATACCTACACTCTGTTATCTTAAAGGCGTTAACGAAATAGCCGCCTGCCGTGTCTGCATAGTAGAAATTGAAGGCATGGACAGGCTTATATCATCCTGCAACAATTCTGTCCGCGAAGGTATGAAAGTATACACAAACAGCCCAAAAGTACGCGAAGCCAGAAGGGTAAACGTAGAGCTTATATTATCCCAGCACAACACCAACTGCGCATACTGTTCAAGGAGCGGAAACTGCGCTCTGCAAAAAGTAGCCAACGATTTGGGAATATACGAAACGGCATACGAAAAAATAGTGCCTAAGAAGAACTGGAGCCCGAGAGCGATACTTAAACGCGACGCATCAAAATGCATAAAATGCATGAGGTGCATTCAGATTTGCGATAAGGTACAGAGCCTTAATATATGGGATGTAGACGGAACAGGCTCAAGGACAACTGTAGATGTGGCTAAAAACAGGCGTATTATGGATTCTGACTGTTCAATATGCGGTCAGTGCATAACACACTGCCCTGTAGGCGCCCTTTACTGCCGTGATGATACAGACAAGTTTTTCGACGCCTTAGCCGATAAAGACAAAGTTGTTGCAGCCCAGATAGCCCCTGCCGTCAGGGCTTCTTGGGGCGAGGAACTTGGCATAGAGCGTGATAAAGCGACTGTAGGCAAAATAACAGCAGCTCTTAAACGTATGGGGGTTAAATACGTTTTTGACACCGATTTTTCTGCTGACCTTACTATTATGGAAGAAGGAAGCGAGCTTATAAAGCGCCTTTCTGAAGGTCAAAACAAATACCCTCTTTTTACTTCCTGCTGTCCGGCGTGGGTGCGTTTTATGAAATCCCAGTATCCGGATATGGTTGACTGCCTTTCTACGGCAAAGTCGCCCCAGCAGATGTTCGGCGCTATACTTAAAACATACTATGCCAAAATAATGGGCATACCGGCAGAAAAACTGTTTTTTGTTTCAATTATGCCTTGTGTTGCTAAAAAGAAGGAAGCCTCACTGCCTACTATGGACGATGCCGGAACTGGTCATGACGTTGATTTAGTTCTTACTACCCGTGAGCTTGTAAAAATAATACGGGCTGAACATATAAATGTTGAAAGTTTAAACGATGTGCCTTTTGACCAGCCAATAGAAATAAGCAGCGGCGCCGGGGTAATATTCGGCACAACAGGCGGAGTAATGGAAGCGGCTTTAAGAACGGCATATTTTATTGCAGAAGGTCATAACCCTGAGCCTGACATGTTTAAAGATGTGCGTATAGAAAGCGGAATTAAAAAAGCCGTATTTAAGTTAGGGCAAAAGGATTTAAACATTGCCGTTGCCAGCGGTCTTGGAAACGCGAGAAAAATCATTAAATCAATACGAAGCGGCAAAGAGCATTTTGACTTTGTGGAAATAATGGCATGTCCGGGCGGCTGCTCAGGAGGAGGCGGTCAGCCTATACATGAAGGAAGCGAGCTTTACGCCGTAAGGGGCAGCGAGCTTTATACACTTGATAAAAACTCCAAAATACGCTGCTCTCACGAAAACCCTGTAATTGTAAATCTTTACAAAAATTACCTTCAAACGCCTCTTTCGGAAAAAGCTGAAAAACTTCTGCACACCGACCATCACGGCTGGTCAATGCCTTCTGAAAGCGAGCACAATGTAATTTAAAATCACTCTTAAAGGGTGTCGGCTTTTACCGATGCCCTTTATTTAGCATTATTTAACTAAATTAGTATTGGAGAAAAATATGTATATTATATTTGTTTTAGTCAGTTTTACGGCTTGCGTCATAGGCCGTATATGCGGTCTTGGAGGCGGGGTAATAATTAAGCCGGTATTAGACTCTTTTGGTCTTGTAAGCCCTCAGGTCATTAATTTCCTTTCAAGCTGCACCGTACTTGTAATGACGGCATATTCAGTTTCAAAAGCAGTAATTAAAAAAGATGTGCAGATGGATTTATCAATCAGCACGCAGTTAGCCATTGGCTCATGTATAGGCGGCATTGCCGGCAAAAAAGTGTTTACTGCATTAATATCCCTTTTGCCTTCTGCTGATATGTCATCTGTACTTCAGGCGGCAATAATGCTTTTTATGCTTATACCTGTATTGATATTTACAGTTTTTAAAAGCAGAGTTAATACATACAGTATAAAAAACAAAGCTCTCTGCGTTGTTGCAGGCTTTGTTTTAGGCGTAATTTCGGCATTTTTAAGCGGCGGAAGCGGTCCAATGAATATGGCTGTGCTTCTGTTTTTGTTCTCAATGCCGTCTAAAACAGCCGTTATAAATTCTCTTTACATAATACTTTTTTCGCAGATAGCAAGCTTTATGCAAACAGCTTTTTCAGGCAGCATACCGTCATTTAATGTTTTAATACTTATCGGAATGGTATTAGGCGCCATACTCGGCAGTGAATGCGGAAGATTTGTAAACAACAAAATAAGCGCCAAAACTGTGGATAAGCTTTTTATACTTCTCTTAATTGCCCTTATAGCTCTTAATGCATTTAATATAGTAAAATATGCTTAAAAAGTTTTATTCAGAATATATTTAATTTATGAATATTCCAATAAAAAATACCGGTCTTTTTGACCGGTATTTTTGTTTTAGAAGGGGTTTTAATGCAATTTTTATTAGGGTTTGTAATTTTAAGGGGGTTATGTTTGCTTCTATGTTTTGTATTATGCCATTAAATTATGTATCCAAAATGGATATAGTGTAAACAATTTGTTAATACTAAATTCCGTTAAAAAAGAGCCTTTGTATTAAAAATACATCAGGCTCTGTAAATTATATTTTATGTTTCAGTATATTTAAAGCCATATCCAGCATATCCTGCGGCACATCGTTTACAAGAATTACATCTTTTAAATATTTAAACTCTGATAAAAGCGCATTTTTAATGTTCTCCTCAAATGTATCCGCCGAAGCCGGGCATGTCAAGCACTGCCCCATAAGCTTTACGCGGAGTATATTGTTATTAAAACTAACTATTTCCACATTCCCGTTATGGCTTATTAAATACGGACGTATATTTTTTTCTATAAAGCTTTCAATTTGTTTTAAATTACTGCTCATCGTCTTCACCAAAATGGGCTATAGCCTTAGCCATTTTCTTTTTGCTCTCCAAATCACCCTGACGTGAAATCATAATTCTCTGAGCCTGCGGACTGCCAGCTCCGTGCATTGATTCTGTAAGGTAACCCACAGCGGCTGTGCCTAAAGTAAGGTTTTCTATAAGCCGCATAATGCGTATTCTGTCCTTTGCAGATACGCCTGAAACGCCTTTAAAATATTTAGCTATGTAAGGTCCGGTTACAGGGTTATCAATATCAGCTTCCGAAGGAGCTGTTACCATAAGACCGCCGGCTATGTCCTGGGCAAGACGCGCTATTTCATAAGGCAGCCTTGTTACGTTCTGCTTGCATACATTAGCTAAAAGCAGGTCTATAAGGCAGTTTCCGGACTCTGTCATAACACCTTCACAGGAGCATGCGATGCCGCAGGAATAAAGTGTTTCGTTAAGATGAATCATCTCTATAAGCTTGTCTTTAATATGGCTGGCTTTAGGTACGCCGTTTATTTCAGATGCAACTGCCGCGGCGCCTATAAGCACATCGCCAACTCCTACTTTGCAGCCGCCGTAGCTCTGCCTGTGATATCCGGCAAATCTTTCAACAAGCATTGAGCAGAACTCTGTTTCACCATTTAAAAATATTCTCTCGTTCGGCACAAATACATTGTCAAACACAGTAAGCGCCTCTACTCCGCCGAATGCCCTGTTGCCTACATCTATTTTTGAGCCTTCCAGCTTTCTTGTATCACAGCTCTGGCGACCTACAATCATAAAAAGACCCTCAGCATCAAGGGGAACAGCAAAAGAAAGGGCGTAGTCCTTATCGTCAGGTCCCATGGCTACAGTAGGCATAACAAGCACCTCGTGGGAGTTGCATATACCTGTCTGATGAGCTTTAGCCCCTTTTACAACTATACCGTCAGGGCGTCTTTCAACTACCCTTAAATAAAGGTCCGGGTCCGCCTGTTTGCTTGGCGGAAGACCCCTGTCGCCTTTAGGGTCCGTCATGGCGCCGTCTATTGTAAGGTCTTTTTCCTGACAGTACTGAACGTATTTTTTAAACTTCTCATGGTAGTCAGTGCCGTATTTTTTATCTATCTCAAAAGTTGTGCTGTAAACGGCATTTATTGCGTCAAGACCTACACATCTTTGGAAACATGCCGCCGTTTTCTGTCCGCAGAGCCGCTGCATTTTTACTTTTTTAACCAAATCATCAGGATTTTGGTGTATATGTGTAAAACGGTTTATAGTTTCGCCTGTTAAATGGCTTTTAGCTGTCATTAAGTCAGCGTATCTCGGATTATTCGCTAAATCATAGGTCATTCTTACGGAATTAAGTGAAGGCTGCAAAATGGGATTGCCTACAGCCGTTTCGTATTCCTTGCCAAACATATATATCCTCATTTTTATTTTTTTAATGCTTTCAATATACTGTTCGCCTGTCATAAGTGCCATATTAATCAATCCTTTCATTTTTTTATTAAAACCCTTATAGATATAATAAATCTTAACATAACTTTGGGCAATATAAAAATGAAAAAAATATTTTTCAGTAAAATATATTTTTCTCCTGCTTATCAAAAGTATTCTCCAGCGTTTCTGTATTCCCCTTTTTCGTTTTCAAGTAGATATTGTGCGTATTCCATAACGCCGTCAGGCATTATCTGGCAGTTGTTAAATTTGCATATTTTATCTCCCTCATAATAAAATTTAACAATTGTTCCATTATTAAAATCAATATAGCAGTCAGGTTCACCCTGATACCTTGGCATGTTTTTTTCTCCGCTTCTGAAAGAGTCTGAAGTGCATAACTCTTTAAGCATATTTATTTCGTTTTCATCAATTATATCTGCAAAATACGGATTGTCATTATTTTTGGAATAAAGACTGCAAATGGTTACTTTATCTGTATCAAAATTAGGCGTACTGTCAACTTCAAAAGCATTTACAGTCTTATACCATATAATCCTGTCATCATCAATGCCAAAGGCATTAAGAAGCTTATTTAATGAAATATAAAATGAACCGTTTTTATTTTCAATATCATTTTCATTAAGTTGTATATCAAAACTTTCTCTGTTTATTTCACCTGTAATTTTGTTGTTTACAGTATCAATTGAAAAAACACTTCTGTATGGTTCATATCTGTTAAATCTTTTATCCGTTTCACCTATAACAATACAGCCTGTATCGTCAAGCCATTTTATTGTAAATTCACTATTGCCAAAATATTCCGATAACTGTCTTACCGGTGCCATGGCATTACCGTTTTTATTTACATAAAAATCCACATGCTCAATTCTTTTTCCATTTTCGTCCTTAATAAAACCATCGTCAATATCAAAAATTTGTGTTCTTTTAAATGCTTTTAACCCATCTAAATACGGAACTGTTTTTTCACCTGTATCAGTACTGTAGCAGTATATGCTTTCTGCATTATAATTAACTTTGCCAAAACGCGATATTGTATCAACAATATCTCCATTTATAAGTGTAATCTTATACTTTATTCCTGTTTGTTTGCCGTCAAATAAATAATTCAAATAAATTACACCGTTTTTTATTTCACTTTTATCTACATAATAATCCGTTATATTAAATCTAAAATCAATATTTTCAGTTATATATTCATAAATATTACTGTAATCATCATTTTCACAAACAGTTCTTTCAGATATATTAAAATAAGTTGGAGTTTTATAAAGGCTTTCATCTGCAAAACAAAATGTATTAAATGATAACGCAGAAATTAAAACCAATAAAATTAAAAATACTATGTCAAATTTTTTTAACATAAAACATCACTCCTTTATACTTAACTTACCAATTGATTTATATAATTAAGTATAAAGTCCTATTATTTTATAAACAACAAATAAGCATTTATTTTTATTAAATTTATATGTGCTTTTCTGGAAAAGTACCAAAAGCAGCGCTGATTTCGACGCAGCGCACCCACGAGCAAGTAGTCTGCTACCCATGCACCCACGGAAAACTGAAGTTTTTCGATTAAACTCTCTTTAAATTTAATTTTAATTTAAACGTAAAAAAAAGACGTCTGAAAATATAAATTTCAAACGTCTGCTGTGTTAATTATTTTTATTCAGCCTTGTCCTCATCAGGTATGCCGAAATATACAAAACCCTTTTTGCCGTCTACAGTTATAAGTGTTTCATCTTTAATAAGGTCTGTAACATTTACTCCGCACATAACAACAGGAATATCAAGTATATTGCCTATAAGTTCGGCATAAGCATTCTGCCCGTTATCCATTGGACCTATTACAAGAGCGCTGGCGCGTTTTATATACGGCAGTATGGAGTTATCTGTTTTGCTTGTTACAAGTATATCACCGGTTTTAAACTTTTTTCCGGCTTCACCTGCAAACTTTATAACATCAGCCTTGCCTGATACTATTTTATCGCCTACGCCCTTTCCCTTGCATATAACATTGCCTACAATATCCACACGCATTGTGTTTGTAGAGCCTGAAACGCCGACAGGCACGCCTATTGCTATAACAACAGTATCCCCGTTTTGCGCAAGACCGCTTTTAACGGCTGTGCTCAAAGCAAGGTCAAAAACTTTGTTGTTATCGGCTATTTCTTTTTCAAGCACCGGCTTGCAGCCCCAAACAAGGTTAAGCTGTCTCCAAACCCTTTCTGAGCTGCTGCTTGCGGCTATAGGGCATACAGGCTTATACTTGGCTATCATTCTTGCCGTAAGACCGGACTTTGTAACAGTGGCAATGCAGCTTGTATTAAGCTCCGCCGCAGTGGCGCATGCAGCATAGCTTATGGCGTTTGTCATGTTGCGGTGCATGCTGTTAAAATTACTTCTCAGTTTATGGGTATAATCAATGCTGTTTTCAGCTGTTTCAGCTATTTTAGCCATTATCTCAACAGCCTCTGCCGGGTAGTTGCCCTGCGCCGTTTCGCCTGAAAGCATTATAGCGTCGCTTCCGTCAAATATAGCGTTTGCCACATCACTGGCTTCTGCCCTTGTAGGTCTTGGGTTAGAAACCATGGACTCCAGCATTTGTGTTGCCGTAATAACAGGCTTACATGCGTCGTTTGCCTTTTTAATAAGTTCCTTTTGCACAAGCGGCACTTCATCAATAGGTATCTCAACGCCCAAATCGCCTCTGGCAACCATTATTCCGTCTGAAACAGCCAATATATCGTCTATGTTTTTAACGCCTTCACGGTTTTCTATTTTAGAAATTATAAATATATCCTTTCCGCCGTTTTCCTCAAGCACACGGCGTATTTTAAGCACATCGCCTGCCGAGCGTATAAAAGAAGCCGCTACATAATCAAACCCCATTTTAATTCCGAATTTAAGGTCGTCTATATCCCTTTGGGTAAGTATAGGCAGATTAATATAAACATCAGGTATATTAACGCCTTTATTGGAGCTTAAAAATCCGCCGTTTACAACTTCACACTCAATATCTGTGTCATCAATATTTAAGACTTTAAGCTCCACAAGCCCGTCGTCAAGAAGGACCCTGCTGCCTTTTTCAAGCTCTAATGGAAGGTTTTGGTATGTAACGCTTACCATACTTTCATTTCCTTCCACTTCTCTTGTTGTAAGTATGAACCTGCTGCCTGACTCAAGATATATTTTTTTGTTGTCCTTAAAAGCCTTAATACGTATTTCAGGACCTTTTGTGTCAAGTATAAGCGGTATAGGCGCATTCATCTCCTGACGCACTTTTTTAACAGCATTTATAAGAACAGTGCGTGATTCATAATCTCCATGAGAAAAATTTATTCTCGCGGCGTCCATTCCGTTTTCAATAAGCTCCCTTACCTTTTCCTCGGTATTTGTCGCAGGTCCGAGAGTACATACTATTTTGGTTCTCTTCATATAAACCTCCTGTATTAAAAATCTATGGTTTTGTCAAATTTATAAAAATGTTATAAGCTTGTTCCTAAAAATCATTATGCCCAGATATATTATATTTTATCAGGTGCAATTATTTTTTTATATCTCATTACTACATTAGTATCCCCAAGCATAAGCTTTAAACCGTCTAAAAGCATTTCGTCTTCTGATATAAAACAATCTTTAGACGCCTTCATTATCTGACCTGTTTCGTCTATTTTAATTATTACCGGTATTTCGCCCGGAAATTCCTTTAAAAGCTTAATAACCTTGGAAAATACTTCCATGTTTTCGGCTTTTAAGTATAATTTATCCGGCACAGTTATTTCTATATTCTTATTGTTATCATCATCAGTTAAAGGTCGAATTTCCTCGGCTATAAGCTTGGCGTCGCTGTCAGAAGGAACATCAGCCTTGCCCTTTACAATAACCACATCACCAACATTTATAAAGCTTTGGCACATAACGTATACATTAGGGAAAACAACAGTTTCAACACTTCCGTTCATGTCCTCAACAGTTAAAAAAGCCATTATTTTGTTGTTTTTAGTATATTTGATTTTTTTCGCATTCACAATTCCGCCCAGTATAACCCTTTGACCGTCTGCTACAGCGCATGTGTCATCATCGCCTTTTATAAAATCCCGGCTTGTAACGCTTACTTTGCGTTTAAGCATGTCCTCGTACTGCGAAAGGGGGTGTCCGCTTATATAAATGCCCAAAACTTCTTTTTCCATGGCAAGTATCTCGGAAACAGGGAACTCTTCCATATCGGCAAATTTGTCTTCTGTATCTTCAATGCTTTCTTCTCCCATAGAAAACAGACTCATCTGTCCTGCTATGTTGTTTTTCTTTCTTTGGGTTATCCCGTCAAATATTGCCTTAAAATTAGCCATGTACTGGCTTCGTTTGGCGCCGAATGAGTCAAAAGCTCCGCTTTTAATAAAGTTTTCAATAGCCCTGCGGTTTAAATCCTTTTCGCTCAGCCTTGTTAAAAAGTCGGTAAGGGATTTATAAACACCGTTTTTTTCGCGCTCTGCCACAATAGTGTCTATAAGGCTTTTTCCTATGCTCTTAATTGCCGCAAGCCCAAAACGTATGCCGCCGTTATCCACCGAAAAATTGGCAAAGCCCTCGTTTATATCAGGCGGAAGAAGCTTAATGCCCATTTTGCGGCATTCTTCAATATATTCGCTTACTTTGTTTGGAAAATCTATAACGCTTGTCATTAAAGCCGCCATAAACTCAACAGGGTAATAGGTTTTAAGCCACGCCGTTTGATAGCCTACAACAGCGTAGCATGCCGCATGGCTCTTGTTAAATGCGTACTTAGCAAAGTCTGTCATTTCGTCAAATATTTTTTCGGCAGTTTCAGCTGGGATACCGTTTTTAACACAGCCCGGAACCGTTCCGTCTTCTGTGCCGTAAACAAAGTTTTTGCGTTCCTGAGCCATAACAGAAGCTTTTTTCTTGCTCATGGCGCGGCGCACCAAATCGCTCCTGCCCAAGCTGTAGCCCGCCAAATCACGGACTATCTGCATAACCTGTTCCTGATAAACTATACAGCCGTAAGTCGGCTCAAGTATATCTTTAAGCGCAGGGTGGGTGTATGTTATGCTTGCGGCGTCTTTCTTGCCTTTTACATATTTGGGTATAAAGTCCATAGGTCCCGGACGGTAAAGAGAAATGCCGGCTATAAGGTCTTCAAGCCTTGTAGGCTGAAGCTCTTTCATAAAGGCTTTCATTCCAGCGCTTTCTAACTGAAAAACGCCTTCTGTCTTGCCCTGAGCAATAAGCTCGTATACTTTAGGGTCGTTATCCGGCATGTTCTGCAAGTCAATGTCCACACCATGTATCCTTTTTATTTCACGGCAGGCATTTTGAATAACAGTAAGTGTTCTAAGTCCAAGGAAATCCATTTTAAGAAGCCCCAGCTCCTCAAGAAGCGTCATTGTATACTGTGTTGAAACAACGCCGTCGCTGTAATAAAGGGGAACATATTCCACAACAGGGTCACGGCATATTACAACGCCTGCCGCATGGGTGGAAGCGTGCCTTGGAAGCCCTTCAAGGCTTATGCTTGTATCAATAAGCTTTGCCACATCGCTGTCAGTATCGTAAAGCTCTTTAAGCTCAGGATTCATTGTAAGGGCTTTATTTATAGTAATACCCAATTCAGTAGGTATCATTTTTGATATGCGGTCTACATCGGCGTAAGGCATAGCAAGCGCCCTGCCAACATCTTTAATAGCCGCCCTTGCCGCCATTGTACCGAATGTTATAATCTGGGCTACATGGTCCTCGCCGTATTTGCGTATTACATAGTCAATAACTTCCTGACGCCTTTCAAAACAAAAGTCAACGTCAATATCCGGCATGCTTACCCTTTCCGGATTAAGAAATCTTTCAAAAATAAGGTTATATTTTACAGGGTCTATAGTTGTTATGTCAAGACAATATGACACAATGCTCCCGGCGGCTGAACCTCTTCCCGGACCTACCATTATATCATGCGACTTTGCAAAATGGATAAAATCCCAAACTATAAGGAAGTACTCCACATAACCCATTTTCTCTATAGTGTCCAGCTCATATTCCAGCCTTTGGCGCAGTTTATCCGGGTTATCAGGATATCTCTTTTTAAATCCGTTATAACACAGCTCTCTTAAATATTCCGAAGCGTTTTTTCCATCAGGAACATCAAATTTAGGCAGTTTTAATTCATGGAACTTAAATTCCACACTGCACCTTTGAGCTATTTTATAAGTATTTTCAACAGCCTCAGGGGCGTATTTAAAAAGCTCATACATCTCCTGAGGGCTTTTTACATAAAACTGTCCGCCTTCATAGCGCATTCTGTTTTGGTCATAAACGGTTTTTCCCGTCTGTATGCAAAGCAGAACATCATGGCTTTCGGCATCTTCTTTATATATATAATGGCTGTCGTTGCTGCAAATAAGCGGTATGCCTGTTTCGCCGCTTATTTTTAATAGAGCCTCGTTTACTATTTTCTGTTCGCGTATTCCGTGGTCCTGAAGCTCAAGGAAAAAATTTCCGCGTCCGAAAATTTCATCATACATCAAAGCTGTTTCTTTGGCTTTTTCATAAGAAACATTTATAATATCCCTTGCCACCTGTCCCGCAAGGCACGCGCTTGAAGCTATAATGCCTTTATGGTATTTTTTTAAAAGCTCTTTATCAACTCTCGGCTTATAATAAAATCCTTCTGTAAAGCCGTAAGAAACAAGCTTTACAAGGTTTTTATACCCTTCATTGTTTTCAGCTAAAAGCACCAGATGGTAATAATTATTGCCGGCTGTGTTTTCTTTATCAAACCGGCTTTTGGGCGAAACATAAACCTCACAGCCTATAATAGGCTTTATTCCTTCTGCCACGGCGGCTTTATAAAACTCAACAGCACCATACATAGCGCCGTGGTCTGTTACAGCTATGCTGTCCATTCCCAGCTCCTTAACCCGCTTAATAAGAGGCTCTATTTTAGCAGAGCCGTCAAGAAGGCTGTACTGCGTATGAACATGCAGATGTGTAAATTTAATATCAGTTTTTTCCATATACAAAACCTCGTTAACTAAAGCCGGCAAATACCAAAAAAAGTAAAATACTACGCTGCGCGGCTATATATATTACCACAAAGAAAAATGAATGTATATATTTACGTTTAAAAAATACGCTTATTTTATAAATACAGTAAAAATATTTCAAAAATTAAACAGTATATCCATTTAAGAGTTTTCTTTCAGATATTATACCATAAACATTTATAAAATTTGGAAATTAAATGTTAAAAATAAAAAAGCGGAAAAATAAGAATACTGTATCATCTTATTTTTCCGCTTCAGCTCTATTTTATTACAGCCTTAAATTATTCGGCTTTAACATCTGTCCAAAGGTCGTTCCATGCATTTTTAACTTCGTCTGTTCTGTACTGCATAAAGTAAAGCCTGTTAAGTGATTCTTCGTCCATGCCGGCAGAAGAAGCGTACTCAGGGTCTATAGCCTCAGCAGCCTCCTGATTAACAGGCGCAGGACCGCCGGAAGAAGCCCAGTTATACTGAAAATCTTTGCTTATCATCCAGTCAATAAACTTGTATGCCATTTCCTTGTTCTGGCTGTTTGCTGCAATAGCCCAGTTGTCTACCCAGCCTATGCCGCCGTCTTCAGGCACTGTAAACGCTATTGGTTCGCCTTCCTGCTTCATGGCAGCTGACTGACCGGACCACATAAGACCAAGTGAAATCTGCCTTCCGGCAAAAAGTTTTGAGAACTCATCGCCTGTTTTCCAGTAAGTTCTGTTAAGTGATTTCTGCTCAATAAGCTTTTCTTTAATGGCGTCAAGGTCGCTTGGATTATTAGGGTCCTGACCCAAAACTATAGCTGCTGCCATGACAGCGTCGTTATAGTCGTCTCTGAAAGCTATTTTGCCAGCATACTGCTCGTCAAAAAGGCAGCTCATGCTTTTAGGCGGCTCAGTTATTTCATCTGTATTGTAAGCTATTGCAGTTGAGCCCCAAACAAAAGGCACAGCGTACATTTTATCTCCTTCAAAACATTCTTCCTGTGTTTTAAACCTGTCAAAAAGCGATTCAAAGTTTTCAAGCTTTGATGTGTCAATTTCCTCAAAAAGCCCGTCTTTTATAGCTGCCGGCAGTATTGTGCAGTTTGGAAGACAAACGTCAATTTCTCCCGCTTTAGAAGTCCTGAGCTTAGTAAGAAGTTCCTCTTCGCTTGACATATAAGTATTAACTATTTCACAGTTATACGCTTCCTCAAACTCTTTCATAAACTCTTCGTCGTCTGAGCCGTAATCTTTCCAGTTAACAACATAAAGCTTTGTTTTTTCTCCTGTTGCCTCTCCTGTTGAACCTGATGACGCTCCCGAAGATGAATCACCGCCTGAAGAGCATGCAGCAAATGACAAGGCAATAACTGACGATGCCAAAACTGCTGAAATCCTTTTTAAATTCATAAATAATACCTCCCTTTATTGTGAAAAAAATTAAAATTCTGCTTACTCAATTATGACCTGACACATTTTCATTGTTTCTATAGCGCTTTTATGGCTTTGAGGCGTAACTCCGGCGCATAATTCTTCTATTACCGCCACCGGAACTTCCTTCAGCTTTGTTTTAAGCAAAATAGCGTTTGACACAACGCAGATATCAGTGCATACACCTATAAGCGTTATTTTTTCATATCTGCCTATAGAGGCTATCTCAGCAAGCTCTACGCTTCCAAAAACAGGCTTGTCCACAACACAAAGTGTTTTGCCCTCACCGGCGGAATAAACCTCATCGTTTATCTGCCAGCCGTAAGTATCCTTAACGCAGTGGATTACAGGAAGATTCTTTCCCTCCAGAGTATTAAGGTAATTCTCTCCGTGGGTATCCCGTGTGTAAATCACATCGCCCTGAAAATCTTTAATTTTTTGGCACACCGGCTTTACTATATCCTGCGCCTGTTTTGTTCCCAAAGAGCCATTGATAAAATCATTCTGCATGTCAACTACCACAAGAAGCTCTTTCATAAATTACACCTCGCTTTATTATTTGCCATAAACCGGTTACGGCATTAATTTATTTAACTCCAAATCGATTATAACATTAATTTATTTAACTGCAAGAATGTTTAAGCAGTTCAAAATGGTTTTTATTATAAACAATAATGCCTTCTTTGCTCATTTTGCTCAGCTCTAAAGACATGGCGCTTCGATCTACACAAAGATAGTCGGCCAGTTCCTGACGGTTAAAATTAATATCAAAGCTTGCACTTTGGGACAGCACCGCCTGTTCCGAAAAGAAAGAAAGCAGTTTTTCCCTTGTGCTTCGCTTTGTTATATGCTCTATTTTTCTGTTAAGGGAATAGGCCTTATGTGCCAATATGGATATAAGGTTTTCTGTAAGACGTCCGTAAAATTCCTGATTAAAGCCTTTTTCCAGTTTTCTTTTATCCATGTTAAACATTAATATTTTGGAATCTTTAACGGCAAGTACATTAACTCCAAGAC
>CALWRF010000040.1 GCA_944383885.1 uncultured Clostridia bacterium
TTCTGCCGCCGTAGAGCTGTGTAATAAGTTTAAGATATGGTGTTTCACCACAGCCAGCACAAGCGCCTGAGAACTCAAGGTATGGTTTAAGGAACTGGCTGCCCTTAACTGTTGCTTTCTGTTTGTCGTCAATTTCTTTATCTTTTACGTTATTTATTGTATAATCCCATTCAGCTACCATCTTTTCTTTCATTGGAGCGAAAGCTTTAAGTGTAAGAGCCTTTGTAGGACATGTCTTTACACAAACGCCACAGCCTGTGCAGTCCATACCTGAAATTGAAAGATGATATTTATATTCTTTTAACTCAGCCGGAACTTTAACATCAAGCATTGCGTAGCCTTCTGGAGCTTTTGCAGCTTCTTCAGCGTTAAGAAGTGTAGGACGGATTACAGCATGTGAACAAACGATTGAACATCTGTTGCACTGAACGCATTTTGTAGAATCCCATTCCGGAACGTCAATAGCGATGCCGCGTTTTTCCCACTTAGTAAAGCCAGGCTCCCAGCTGCCGTCCTCATGGTCGTTAAATGCTGAAACAGGGAGGTCGTTTCCTTCCTGACGACCCATTTTAAAGAGAACGTCTTTGAAGAATTTAGGAACAGCAGGGTCGTCAGCAACAGGCTCGTCTACAGCGTTAGCCCATTCAGCAGGAACAGGGATTTCTTTAATCATTGTTATGCCTTTGTCAATAGCTGCGCAGTTCATATCAACAATATCCTGACCCTTAGCGCCATAAGTCTTGTTAACCTGCTCTTTAAGGTATTTAACAGCGTCATCAACAGGTATAATCTTTGAAATAGCAAAGAATGCAGCCTGCATTATCATATTGATACGTCCGCCAAGACCGATTTCCTTAGCGATATCAACAGCATCAAGTGTATAGAATTTAGCTTTCTTCTGAGCAATCTTTCTCTTAAGTGAAGCTGGAAGTTCTTTTTCAAGCTCTTCCGGTGTCCAGATTGTGTTAAGAAGGAAGCTACCGCCTTCTTTAAGGTCGCCGATAAGGTCATACTTATCAACATAAGCCTGGTTATGACAAGCTATAAAGTTAGCTGCCTTAATCTGGTAAGAACCCTCGATTTTCTTAGGACCAAAACGAAGGTGGGAAATTGTAACACCGCCTGATTTCTTTGAGTCGTAAGCGAAATAAGCCTGAGCGTTGTAATCAGTATGGTCACCGATAATCTTAACAGCCTGTTTGTTAGCGCCTACAGTACCGTCGGAGCCAAGACCCCAGAACTTACATGAGAAGTTGCCTTCCGGTGTTGAGTCAAACGGCTCTGCAAAGTCAGGAAGTGAAAGATTTGTAACGTCGTCAACGATAGAAACTGTAAAGCCGTTCTTTGGCTCTGCCTGCCAAAGGTTCTGGTATACAGCCATAACGTCCATAGGTGTAAAGTCTTTAGAACCAAGACCGTAACGTCCGCCAACAATAAGAGGTTTTCTGTCGCTGTCAGCAAATACGTTCTTAACATCAAGGTAAAGCGGCTCGCCAAGTGAACCAGGCTCTTTTGTTCTGTCAAGAACGGCAATTCTCTTAGCTGATACAGGAACAGCCTCAAGGAGTGCGTCAGCTACAAACGGTCTGTAAAGATGAACTTCAACAAGACCAAGTTTTTTGCCTCTTGCGTTCCAGTACTCAATTGTTTCTCTAATAACACCGCATGATGAACCCATGGAGATAATTACATCTTCAGCCTGCGGGTCGCCATAGTAGTTGAAAAGTTTATAGTCTGTTCCGGCAATTTCGTTAATCTTGTCCATATATTCCTGAACAATACCCGGAACTGCTGTATAGAATTTGTTGACAGACTCTCTTGCCTGGAAGAATACGTCTGGGTTTTCAGCTGAACCTCTGCTCTTTGGATGGTCTGGGTTAAGCGCATTGTCCCTGAAAGCTTTTAAAGCATCCCAGTCAACAAGTTCTTTAAGGTCATCATAATCAATAAGCTCTATTTTCTGATATTCATGGCTTGTCCTGAAACCATCGAAGAAATGAAGTACAGGTATTCTGCTCTTAATAGCTGAAAGATGAGCTATACATCCCATGTGGAATGCCTGCTGAACAGAACTTCCTGCAAGGAGTGTAAAACCTGTGTTACGGCATGTCATAACGTCCTGGTGGTCGCCGAAAATTGAAAGCGCGTTAGAAGCAAGCGCTCTGGCGCTTACATGGAATACGCCTGGAAGAAGCTCTCCGGCAATTTTATACATGTTAGGAAGCATAAGCATAAGTCCCTGGCTTGCTGTGTATGTTGAAGCAAGACCGCCGCCCTGAAGTACGCCGTGAACAGCGCCTGCTGCGCCGCCTTCATGCTGCATTTCTCTAACTTCTACAGTCTGTCCGAAAATGTTCTTTTTGCCATTAGCGCTCCACTCGTCAACCATTTCTGCCATAACGGATGAAGGAGTGATAGGATAAATTGTAGCTACCTCAGTAAAAGCGTATGATGCATATGCAGCAGCTGTATTACCGTCCATGGTAGCTTTCTTTAATGGTCTTTTCATTGTGTTCCCCCCTGTTAAAATTTAGGTTATTACTTTTTTATGAGCTTACATCTTTAAACCGGCAAATTCAAAATACAACTTGTCCGCCGGATAAGAGATTGCATAGCTTAGTAGCAATACACTTTATTTATTGTAACATAATCATTTCATAAACTCAACATAGTATAGAGTATTTCGTTAATTTAACAACAATAATTTTGCCTTACATTAACATACGGCACAAAAAATATACAATTTTTTTATCCAAAGTTAATTTTTAGAGTTAAAAAAACAAAATACACTGCCGTAAAATCAACATGCACAATAAAAAACACAAATTTATTGTAATATTACACAATCCATAGCTGCAATAGACTTATCAATTATTACTTTATCATAACACAACTATCGTTTTTATTGTGTAAAGCAATATATAATATAGCTTTTAAATAAGACAAATGTTGAATTTACTGCTGCATTGAATTAAGCATGTCACCTATTTCATCTATGTCATTAAGTATGTTTTTCTGTCTCTGTTTATAAAGAAGCTCTTTGTTGTACTGGTAGAATTTAACACATCCGTTTTCATCTATAAACTTTATGCTGTAATATCCTGAGTTAAGCTCTGTTACAAATATAATCATCTCTTGGCTTGGACCAAAAACATGCTCCATAAACTCAAAGGCATTATCAAGATACTCTGATGTTTTGTCCATAACAGCCTGCCTTTTTTCAACTTCCGCAGCAAAAAGCTCTTTTATAAACTCAAAACCTTCCCCGCAGGAGCTTATTCCTTTTTTAACAATCTCAAAAACAAACTCGTCGAGCTTGTCGCATACATCTAACTGCAATTTTTCATCGCTCTTTTTAATAAGCGAATTTTTCTTCATTTTAGAAATATTAGAACGCTTTATTTCAACAGCCGGCTTTATAATATCCTCCGGGCGCTTGTCTTTTGCATACTGGCTTAAAAGCTGATTTTTAAGCTCTTTAAGCTCCTGCTGAAGAGATGTAACAAATTCGTCCGCTCTGTCTGCTTTTTTAAAATAATCATTAAGGCTTGAAAGTATAAGATTTACAACGCTTACCCTCTCGTCAAAGGCAGCAAAGCGCAGCCTGTCAACATAAGCGTTCCTTATGCCGCCTTCCAATATTTCCTGTATTGAATAGTCCTTTTTGTATTTTTTATAAAGCTCTAAATATGAGGAAAAATCACGGGCAGTCTTTTTGTTTTGTATATACTGGTAAACAACATCAAAATCAACAGTTTTCCCAAGGCTTTCATAAACATACATTATGTTTGAAAGGTCCTCCCAGCCTCTTGCTGTTGCAAAAATTTTTCCTTCGGCTGTGTTTCTTACACAGTAGAAGTTTTCCTTTTTAATATCAAGATAGGATATAATGGCGTCGTGGATATTGTTTTTAACAGCGTAATCCTTCCAAATGCCGTAATCTTCCTCAACCTCTATTTTTTTAACCCTGTCAAGGGTTACAATGTCAAATTCCCTTACGGATTTGTTGTATTCCGGCGGATTGCCTGCGGCAGCTATTATCCATCCGTCAGGCACTTTATGGCTTCCGAATGTTTTGTACTGCAAAAACTGCAGCATGGCAGGGGCAAGCGTTTCAGAAGCGCAGTTTATTTCGTCTATAAACAATATGCCTTCCATTAGTCCTGTTTCCTCTATCTGTTTGTAAACAGAAGCTATAATCTCACTCATTGTATATTCTGTAACAGAATATTTTATGCCGCCGAATTCCTTTTCCTCAATATACGGCAGACCAATAGCGCTCTGCCTTGTATGGTGAGTTATGGTATATGCCACAAGACCTATTTTGCATTCCTGCGCTATCTGGCGCATAATGGCTGTTTTGCCTATACCCGGCGGTCCTATTAATAAAATTGGTCTTTGGCTTTCAACAGGTATAACATAGTCGCCGTACTCATCTTTAACAAGATACGCTTCTATGGAGTCCTTAATTTCATCTTTTGCCTTTTTTATATTCAATTTATATTCCTCCGTTTTTTAAAAGTTCCTCTTGCTCAACTATTATCTCCGCTGCCCACGGCGGTACGCCTGAATCATCGTAGCTTTCACTCAAAAATACAAAAGCCGTTTCATAAGGCGGCATTTTTTCAGGGTAAGTTCCAAATCCGTCTGTAAAATATATCATTCCCTTCAAATTTTCCGCCTTGCCTTCTTCTATAAGATTATTTAAGTACTCAAAAGCCGGTCTGAAATCAGTTCCGCCAAATCCCCGGACCTCAAAAGATTTTACATATTTTTCAAAATCCTCGCGGCATGTAATAACAATATCCGACTGTACTTTGCTGTCGCACTGAATTATGTGCATATTTATTTTTCTAAAAAAGCTCTCGTTATCCCGCAGAACAGAATATGTTTCATTTAAAAAGCCTTTTATAAGCTCTCCTGAGCATGACGCCGATGTATCCAGCACAATGGCAAACTCGTCTATTTTTTTATCGTCTTTGTACTCCAAAGGCTCTATAAGAGGCATGTTGTTATACACCTTTAAGCCGTAAGTGTAATAAATATAATCAAAACTGTCCAAATCCAGTTTCATTACTTCTTTCCGTGTGAAGAATTTACGCAGAAAATCCCTGTAATTATATCTTTCACGGTTTTCTATTTTAATATATTTTAAAAGCTCCCCGGCTTCTTCGGCTTTCTGGCGTGAAAAAGTGTCCATATCCGTCTGGGTTTTGGAGCTTATATCTTTCCATTTGTCGTCAAAATCCTTTTTGTTAGGTGTGCCCTTGTTTTTGTTTTCTCTGCCTTTTTTGCCGGAATCTCCCGGATTTATATGCCCGTTTGAATCATCGTCCTCACCATCGCTGTCATTGTTATTCCGGCTGTTTTCATCTTGTGAATTATCCGGCATCTGAAGCACCTGCTCTGTATTGTCGTATACAGTCCAAAATTCATGGTCGTCCACAAAAAACTCCGACGCTATATTTTTAAGCTCATCATCATTAAGACTCATGCTTTCAAGCAGCCTGTATACAGCCTGAGCTGAAACAGTTTTTATATTTTCATCAACAAGCGAGTAAATGCGCCTTTTTTCAGCTGTCATATCCCGGCGTATGCCGCTGTATTTAAGCGAATCAATAAGATGTTCAGCGGCTATGTCGCAGGCAATATCCCAAATTTCCTTTACCCTGCCCTCACGGGATGACGGGTGGCGGAACATACAGTGGAATATCATGTGCAGATACGCCCTGTTTACCCATTTCATATCTGTACGGTATTTTTCAATAAGAAACATAGGCGAATAGTAAATATAATACCCGTCTGTGCCTATTCCCCCTGTTTTGTCGCTTGGAGCGTACCTGAAACCGCCGAAAGCCATTGCCAGAAAACGCATATACATATAAAGCTCGCTTCTTGATGTTTCAAGTATATCCCTGCCTACGCACTCAAGTTTTTTTATTATCTCGTACTGTCCCATTTAAGTTTGACCTTTCAGTTTTATAAATCAAAAGTTTTCTTTTTTACTCCAAATTTTCTCATTTTAATATCCATTAATTTTGCTGTAAAATCCGCCCTGCCGTTTTTAACAGATTCGTCAATGGCGTATTTTATATTATCTGAATTTAATATATCAAGAATTTCCATTTTTTCAAGAAAATCTATATTACCGCTTTGAGAAATTACATCTATTGTTTCCGCAATATTTGCCGATAAATAGCTTATATATTCTCCTTTTGCCTCTTCTGTCAGCCCATAAGGCTTTTCAAGTCTGTTTACAGCTATTAAGCACAGAGTTTGCGGAAATTCCTCAGAGGCGGCATATTTAAAGGCTGCATCATATACCGCATAATTAATCCTGTTTTTGTCTATCGCCTTTCTATACATCACTCCGGCGCCGTGGGTTACAGTTACAAATGTTTTGGAATAGCATTTATCTATATATTCATATCCATAGCTCGGGAAAATAAGGCTGCAATTATTTTTTTCTATATTAATTACTATTTCTCCGCTCAGTTCACTTAAAAATCCTGAAACAGAAGATGAAATTTTGTCGTCGTTAATAGTAATTTCTTTTAAGCTGTCGCAGTTTTTGGCAAAACCATCGCCTATATACTCTATTTTCGACGGTATCCTTATTTTTTCAAGAGCGCGGCAGTTATAAAATAAATGCGCTCCGGCAAAGTTAAGGCTGTCGGAAAAAACCGCCTCTTTTAAAGCACGGCACTCGCAGAAAGCGTAACTGCCTGCATAAACGATACTTTTTGGAAAAATTACTTCTTTAATTTCACCATGGTTCCTGAAAGCTTCATCGCCTATGCGCGTAACTGGAATGCCTTCTATACTTTCAGGCATAACAACAAAGCTTTCAGAGCCTGTATATTTTTCAATAACAGCACTTTTATTATCGGCTGAATATTCAAAATTGCCAAATGCACTCATTAAAATCCTCCGAAATTAATATTTATATACACATTTTAAAAGTCATCTGATATAATAACTAAAACTGTTTTTACTAAATACAAAAGGAGCTTTAAAATGGAAAAACAATTTAAAGGCGCCGTATTTTTTGACTATGACGGAACGCTTACAGATAAAGACGCCGGGCTTTTCCTTCCATCACATAAAACCGTAGAGGCAATTAACCGCCTGCGAAAAAACGGCTATGCCGCGTGCCTTGCAACAGGCAGAAGCCTTAAATATGTACCAAAATTCGACATTGATTTTGATGTTATAATTACTGCAAACGGCGGCTGCACAGTATATCAAAACAAAGTTGTTGGCGAAAAGCCTTTTTCACCTGAAACTATTAAATCCCTTACGGATTATTTTACAGAAAAAAACATGATATTTGTACTTGAAAATTATGCAAAATGTTATGTAAATTTGCCTGACGACACATTATTCAACAAAATGATATCAATGTTTAATGTCAAGCCAGCCGTTTTTACGCCTTTAGAGCAGTACAAAAACGAAAATATCCACAAAATACTGCTTATATACAGAAATGCCGGTGATTTAATACCGTTAAAAAACAATTTTTCTTCCATTGCCGATATTACTGTGCCAAATGATGGAATTACATCCTGCGACATTAACCCAAAAGGCGTATCAAAAGCTAACGGCGTAGAAGATGTGTGCCGGTATTTTAATATTGATGTTAAAAACACCTATGCCTTTGGCGACGGTGAAAACGACAGAACAATGCTTCAAAGCGTCGGCTTTGGCATCGCCATGAAAAAACATCATCCAAGCCTTGATGGCGTATGCAGCATGGTTACAGGTGAAGCGTCCCAAAACGGCATATATTACGCCCTTATTAGATTAGGGCTTATTGATGATTTCTGATTATTAGAAATAATACCACAGTATTATAGTTAATTCCACATTTTTATTACTCTTTAATTATTTTAAATAGTAGAAAAATTACTCAAAGGAGGATAATTATGACAAATAAAAATACATCTTTAAAAGAAATATACTTAGCCGGAGGCTGCTTCTGGGGCGTCGAGCGTTTTATGAAAAATGTATACTCTGTTGTTTCAACACAGTGCGGATACGCCAATGGAAATACAGAAAATCCTACTTATGAACAGGTATGCTATTTTGGCACAAATCATGCCGAAACAGTAAAAGTTGTTTACGACACAGAAAAAGCCGATTTAAGGTTTATACTTAAAATGTACTTTTCTATAATAGATCCCACACTTGTTGACCAGCAGGGACCGGATATAGGTCCGCAGTACAGAACCGGCATATATTATACCGACCCTTCCGACGAGGAGGTTATAAGAAAGTGCCTTGCCGAGCTTAAAAAAGACTATCCTCACGACTTAATTGTTGTTGAATGCCTTCCTCTTAGCAACTTTTACCCTGCCGAGGAGTATCACCAGGATTATTTAGATAAAAACCCGGGCGGATACTGCCATATCCCATGGGGAGATATTAAAAAGGCTTTCCACACATATCCTGTGCTTGACTTTACAATGTACCTTGAAAGACCTGACGATGAAAAAATAAAAAACACCCTCTCGCCTCTTTCATACGAAGTAACGCAGAACGCCGCAACAGAGCCTCCTTTTAATAATAAATACAATAACTTTTTTGAAGACGGCATATATGTTGATATTATTACCGGCGAACCGCTTTTTTCATCAAAAGACAAATTTGCCTGCTCCTGCGGCTGGCCGAGCTTTTACAAGCCTATAGACAGAAGATGCCTTATATATAAAGAAGATACTTCTTTGGGCATGGTGCGCACAGAAGTTTTGTGCCGTTCTTCAAAAGCCCATTTGGGTCATGTTTTTAATGACATAAACGAAAACGGCTATACAGAAAGATACTGCATCAATTCAGCGGCTATACAGTTTATACCTTTAGATAAACTCAGGAAAAAAGGCTACAATGAATTAACTTCATTATTTTAAAGCCTAATTATAGTATTAAATTTAATGCTAAAATAAATAATGTGCATTTTTAAGTTTAAAATAAGCACGCTGAATTCACTAAAATGCAATATAAAAACTCTATTCTTACTACAGTTTTTTGTTCAAAAAAACGCTTAGTTTTTCTACGAAAAACATTTGTCTTTTTGTAGGAAATTCATAAAAATATACTTTTTTAAAAAGAGGTCTTTTTTTCGTTAAATTGTTATGCTATAATACGCTTAGTTTTTCACAGAAAGATGTTTGTCCGCTGTATGCGGTACAAAAAGATATAATCCGAAAATATAAAACAAAGAGATAACAAAGATAACAGGGAGGCAGACATTATGAATCCAGATTATATAGCAGATAGAATAGGACGTTTGGGAACAGAATCAGCATTTGAGGTTTTAAGCAAGGCAAAAGCCCTTGAGGCACAGGGCAAAGATATTATACACCTTGAAATAGGTCAGCCGGATTTTGCTACACCTGAACATGTGTCAAAAGTTGCCTGTGATTCAATTCGCGATGGCAAAACAGGTTATACATCTTCCCAGGGAGAGCTTTATTTAAGGGAAGCCATAGCCAAAAGGGCACGTGAAGAAGGACATATTAATACAAATGCAGATGAAATAGTTGTAGTTCCGGGCGGAAAGCCAATTATGTTCTTTACAATGCTTGCACTTGTTAATCCTGGAGATGAGGTAATATATCCTAACCCTGGTTTCCCTATTTATGAGTCATGCATACGTTTTGCAGGCGGCGTACCGGTTCCGGTGCCTGTAATTATGGAAAACGATTTTAAAATAGACGCTAAAGTACTTAAATCACTTATTACAGATAAAACAAAACTTGTTATTATCAACTCTCCGGGCAATCCTACAGGAGGCGTAATGGAGGAAAAAGACATAAGGGCTGTGGCTGATGTTTTAAAAGACACAAATATTTTTGTTATGAGCGATGAAATTTACAGCCGCCTTATATATAACGGAACAAAACATTTTTCAATAGCCTCAATACCGGAAATGAAAGACCGTACAATAGTCCTCAACGGATTTTCAAAGCCTTACGCAATGACAGGCTGGAGAATAGGCTACGGCATTATGAATAAAGACCTTGCAAGGGTAATGACACTCCTTATGGTTAACTCAAGTTCATGTGTAGCAGGCTTTACTCAGGAAGCGGCAAAAGCTGCTCTTGAGGGACCTCAGGAATGTGTAAGCGAGATGGCTGAAGCCTATAAATACAGGCTGGAATACTTTGTAAAAGAGCTTAACAAAATAGACGGCATTAAGTGCCTTATGCCAAAAGGTTCATTCTATCTTTTCCCAAGCATTAAAGGTACAGGTCTTTCTGACAAAGAATTCGCAGACAGGCTTTTAAAAGAAGCAGGCGTGGCATGCCTTGCCGGCAGCAGCTTTGGAAAATACGGCGAAGGTCATTTACGTCTTTCAGCCGCCACATCATTTGAAAACCTTCAGGAAGCAATTATAAGAATCAGGGAATTTGTTGATAAAATTAAACTTGAAAAAACAGCTTGAAAATAACCTGATTGATAATATAAATAATAACCTAAAAACCTAAAAACTCTTCCTGCAAATCCTTTTACCTGCAAAAAATATCCGGTATGAATAAGCCGGATATTTTTTGTTTTATAATAAAATTATTATGTTTTACTTAACGCAATTTAATTAATGACGAAATATAAATATAACATTTAACGGCGGTTTATAAAATTTTGCAGCGGAGGTATATCATCATGCGTATTAATTCATTAGGCAGCAGCCAAATATTCAGCACATACTTTAATAATCAAAATCCGGCAAAACAGAATATGCATACTGTAAGCGCAGCTTTTCAAAACAAAGATGTACTTACAATCTCGAACAAAGGCAAAAACGAAAGCCTTATCCAGCAGCTTTTAAACCAGAAAAAGCTTATTGAGGAAAATAAAAACGCGCTATTAAAAAACGGTTTAGAAAACGGATACATAGACCAGGAAAAGCTTGATAATTTCGATGAGCAGTTAAAAGCCATTGATGAACAAATAGCAAAAGCATATTCCAATAATACTGATTATGAAACAGAGCATAAAGACACAAATAAACATTTAACAAAAGAAGAATATAACCAGCAGAAATTAAATGATATAGTCAGTATATCCGGCAGTTTAAAAAATTCAGCAACTGCGTTGTCAGTTAAAGAAAAACTTTCAGGCGAAAAGAATATACTTAAATCCGAAATAAAATCAGATGGTGGAAACGCTTCTGAAAGCAAGTTTAAAAGAATAGCTGAAATTGACGCAAAAACATCTGATATAATTGAGAAAGCGTCTAAGTTATTGTCTGATATAAAAAATTCAGCGTCGCAAACAGCTGAATATGTCTCTGAGCAGGAATTGCAAAACGGAGAATACAGCAAAACTTCTGGAAAAAGCGATAATAAAACTGCTCCAGAAAACATAATTAACTAATCAGCGCAGAGCAGTCAATAATTTTAAAAAAATAAACAGTTTAATAAACTGTTTTAAGTTAAAAAAGCTTTAGGGCATGTTTTTTCTGTCCTAAAGCTTTTTATTTATTATTCCTTACGCCCTGCCAAAGGGTTGTTGAATACTTCTTTGTTAAATTCTTTATTCTGGTAAGCAACTATAGTTGTGCACACAGCGTCGCCGGTAATATTAACTGCTGTCCTTGTCATATCAAGTATACGGTCAATACCCATAATAAGCGCTATAGCCTCAACAGGAAGACCAACAGATGTAAATACCATTGAAAGAGTTATAAGCCCTACTCCCGGCACACCTGCTGTACCTATAGACGCCAAAGTAGCTGTTGCTATAACTGTAATATAATCGCTCATTCCAAGCTGTATTCCGTAAGCCTGGGCGGCAAACACAACCGCTACTCCCTGCATTATAGCTGTCCCGTCCATATTAATTGTAGCGCCTAAAGGAATAGTAAAAGATGAAATCTTCCGTGATACTCCCAATTTATTATCAAGGGTGTCAATTGAAAGCGGTATTGTGGCGTTAGATGTGGCTGTTGAGAAAGCAAAGCTCATAACAGGGAAAAACTTTTTAATAAACATAATCGGATTAAGTCCGGTAAATACTTTTAAAAGACCTGTATAAATTACAAAGCAGTGTATAAAAAGCGCCGTTAAAACAGATATCATGTATTTTAAAAGAGGCACAAATGCCATAAAGCCTATTCCCGCAAATGTGTTTGCAATAAGGCAGAATACACCAATAGGTGCCACATGCATAACCATGCTTGTCATTTCCATCATAATATCGTTAAACTGTCCGAAAAAGTTAGCAACGGTTTCTGTTTTGCTCCCCATTTTAGCCAGTATAATGCCTACAATAAGAGCAAATAAAATAATAGGCAGCATATCTCCGCTTGCCAAAGCGCCAATAGGGTTTGTAGGTATAATGTTTAAAAATGTATCCGCAAGGCTTGTACTTTCTGAAATAGTAACTTCTGACACCTGAATGCTTGATGTATCAAGCCCTATACCAGGGTCAATAATATTTCCAACAGCAAGAGCAACTGTAATGGCAACAGCCGTTGTTATAAGGTAGAAAATCAGTGTTTTAACACCTACTTTACCCAGTGTGGCAGTATCGCCCACAGCGGCGCTTCCGCATACAAGTGAGCAGAAAACAAGAGGCACAACAAGCATCTGCATAAGCCTTAAAAAGCCGTTTCCGCATACATAAAATATACCGCCTATAAGAACTGTGTCTTTAAAATATCCAGCCGGCACAAAGTAATGAAGCACAGTGCCTGTAACAGCGCCTAAAATTAAAGAAATAAATATTTTTGTAGTAAGCCCGATTTTTTTACGCTTATTTTCCAACTAAACCGCTCCTTTCAAGTATATGCCTCTCAAGGGCAGTTTCCCAGTCAGGCATATTGTAAATACCAGTCATTTCCATCATAAGATTTTCAAGGTCCGTATATCTTGGTCGCATGCTGTCTGTTTTTCCGCCATCGGCATTGTAAAATACTGGTTTTAATATGTCTGTTTGCAGCCCGGAAAGCTCAAGTATCCTTTTGGCATAATCAAATCTGCTGCACAAGCCTGTGCATGAAGCATGGAATACACCATATTCATCGCTTCTTATAACTTTATTTATAAATTCCGCTAAATCATATACACTTGTTGGCGAACTCATCTGATTAACAGGAGCTTCAAAAGCTTTTCCCTCTTTTGCAGCATTTACTACCTGCGATACAAAGTCGCCTTCACCGTAGCCGTAAATCCATGAGCTTCTTATTATAATGTGTTTTGGAGTCAGTTCTTTAGCAAATTCCTCTCCCGCTAATTTTGATTTGCCGTAAACAGAAACAGGCTCTGTTTTATCAAACTCATTAAGAGGGCATTTTTCATTGCCGGCAAAAACGTCATCTGTTGAAAGCTGTACCATTGTGGCGCCTGTCTGCCTTGAAGCCGAGCTTAAGTTCCTTGCGCCAAGAGAATTAACTTTATAAGCTTTAACCCTGTCCCTTTCACATTCTTCAATGTCGCTTATGCAGGCGCAGTTTATAATTACATCAGGTCTGTTTATTACAGCAAAACTGGTTACTTCCTCTATATTCGTAACATCCAGTTCCAAGTCGGTAGAAAAAATCTTATCATAATTGTTGCTTAAAGTTTTTTCAAGTATCCTTCCTATATTGCCTGAAGAACCTGCTATCCAAATTTTTCTGTTTACCATGCTTACCGTCCTTTCCAAAGCAGTAACTTTGTTATACACCAAAAAAGACAATTCTTGTGCCGTCTATAATAATTAAAATATTCAGGCTGGTTAAATTGTCTTTTAATTAAGTAACATCTTGTTAAAAATTAAAAATTCAGACGGGGCATATATTATCATATATTCACGTTTCTTGCAAGTTTTAAATTCTATTTTTCAATGCAAAATTAAAATTTTTATTATATTTATTATTTTGTGCCGAAGACATGGTTCCCTATTGAGTATGTAATTGGTACGGTCCAAATCCAGCGGCTTGTTGCCGTAGCCGGGTTCCAGTAATACAGCGCTCCGTTTGTCGGGTCCCAGCCGTTAAGGGCATCTCTTGCCGCTGAATAAGCAGTTTCGTTAGGCGTAAGGTTAATCTGCCCGTCGCGTACAGCGTCAAAAGCGCCTGTCTGATAAACAACCTCTGGTATTGTATTTGGGAAATTAGGATTTTTAACCCTGTTGAGTATAACAGCGCCTATAGCCACCTGACCCTCATAAGGCTCTCCGCGGCCTTCGGCATAAATTGCCCTTGATAAAACTTCCAAATCATACTGTGCATTTACTTCTTCAGAAATTCCTAAGGCGTTTAGCGTGCCCTCGCCTACAATGCCGTCTGGCGTAAGACCGTTATTCTGCTGAAAAAGCTTTACCCCTTCGTATGTCCCGTAGCCGTATATGCCGTCTACATTGCCGGAATAATACCCTAAGTCCTGTAACCTCTGCTGTATTATCTTTACGGCGTCTCCGCCTGAACCGTATTGGAATATAGCTGTCATCTGGCTTTTTTCATAAGGCGTAAAAACAAATACCAAAGACGAAAAAATAACAGCCGCCAACGACAGCACAACATAAATCCTTGCTCTATTAATACAATTAAACATATACGCCACCCCGAAAAGTATTTTAATATTCTCCATTTAGGCTTGATTCAACCTTTTTTACAGCTTCAACTGCGGCAAACTTAAAATTAATGCCATCTCTGTCCGCTATTACACTATATTCTTCATTTGTAAGAATATTCTTAAGTTCTTTTTGGGCTTCGGAATCTGTTTCATTTTCAGCACTGTATACGCAAAGCGACGGGTACATTACGCACCACCAGTTTTTGCCTTCAGCCTCACCTATGTCAAGCCTTACAGCGTAATACATGCCGGAAGGCAGCGTTATGCCTCCGTAACTTTTAACTGGAAAAAGTGTTTTTTCAAACCGTACATTTACCGGATAATAGCAGTTGTTTTCCAAAAGTATGCTTTCAGCTTTTTCCTTAATTTCATTTTTGCTTTCTTCAAGGGCTTTTATGCTTTCCTCACGGCTGTTGCATTTTTTCATTTTGCCACGCATAATATCCAGAACGCCGTCGCGCACTTTCAGCTTCATTTTCTGGTCAAAATCACTGTTGCTGTTTGCCACAATGTGGAGCCGTACTATTTTTTCCGCTATTCCGCTTTGAATATTATCAGCAT
Organism: uncultured Clostridia bacterium; assembly: GCA_944383885.1. Lineage (GTDB taxonomy): Bacteria > Bacillota > Clostridia > Lachnospirales > Anaerotignaceae > Neoanaerotignum_A. Next base: position 15,120 of record CALWRF010000040.1, read on the forward strand.
AGGTTTTAAGAGATACAATTACTGTAAAGGCTAATGAAACAATTACAGCTGCTGACAATGAGATTATTAAATTTCTTTTTTCTTTTTTTAAAAACATTTTTAAATTTGCCATATTAATCACCATAAATAATATTGACAGTTAATCCAAAATGTAATCAAAAATATTATTTATTTTTCAGCAACATTAATTTCTAAATTAATAACCATATTTTTAAACATTTCTTCATTATAGAACTTATTGTAAAGGCGGTTGTCTTGTCTTTTAAGCCTTTGGGCAATGCCTAATGAGTCGCTGTTTAAATGCTGGAGTTTTTCAATTGCAGCAAGGCATTTCCCTTTTATCTGCTGGGCTAATATTTCCGATGCCCCTTCAGGATAATTAAAACCATCTAAGCGTTTTACCTTAAAGCTTATGTCATAATCGGCTTTTAAAACCCCGTCCTGCTCATAAAATTTAACACTGCTTGTATTTTTTTCTATATTAAACGGCACTTCTTCAGAATTAATGTTTATAACCTCACTGTGTCCTTTGCCCCCGCCTAAAACATATATAAACCCCTGAATCTGGTTGTTGTCAAATACGCCTGTTTTTATATTGTTTGAAAATATAACGCCGCCGTTTATTATTAAACTCTCATCTTCTGCATCTACCAACGGAATTACTATACCGTTTTGTGTATCAAGTTTTTTAACAGCTTCGGCAAGTGTCAGCTTTTGTGTTGAATAAAGCCTGTCTTTGTTGTTTTTGTAAAAATCCCAAATATAAAGACCATCGCCTGAATTGCTGACAGTTGATATAATTCCAGAAGCACTGTTCTGTGCGCAAAGCACAACTGTATCCATGCTTATATCATTATTAGATGATAAATCAATGAGAATTTCATCTAAACTGCCATTTTCCGCTGCGCTGCTGCCTATAACAACAGCTTTTAAATGACCGAAATACATCTGCCTTTTGCCAGAGGATAAAACTTTATCCGTTACGGCGGCTGTAGGCGATATAACATCAGCTTTTGCAGCCGAGTACATATCTTTGCCGTCAGGCTCAATAAAGCATAATGAAATTTCATAACCGCTGTTCGCCTCAGTATCATATCCGACTGCGGAAACAAAATTCCTGCCTTCAATATCGTTTCCGCCGCAGCCGGTAACTAAAAAAGGCAGTATTAAAACAAATCCAATTAGCCTTTTCATTTTTTCCTCCTTAAAACAGATACTACAGGAGCTAAAATCATAACACCGTACATAGCCAAATTAAAACCATATATACTGTATACCGCGTCAAAACCGCCTTTTCTTAAAGCGCACAAACAAAAAAACAACAGCGCGGCGCAGGATACCAATACAGAAAATACTCTGTTTATTCTTTTAAATATGCTCTCAAGCATAACAGAGGATATATGCACACTTAAAGATGTAAGTATAAATGATGAAAACACATAAAAACCGCTCATTAAAACCTCCTGCCTTTCAACAAGGGAGCCGGGAAATTCCGTGTAATTCATCATCTGTATAACAGGCCAGAGCTTTCTTTTAGACTCCTCAACTCCAAAACAGCTTACAGCAAGAGCCGTGCCAAAAGACAAAACAACAGTTATAATCAAGAATGCCGCAAAAACCGATAAAGCGGCATTCTTTGTATTTTCCCCTTCAGGCAGCATTATAAATACATATCCTGCAACGCTAAGTGCAGAAAAACTCATAAAAGCGCCCTTTAAAATACCTCGCCATTCATCAGGCGTAGGCTTAAGAGTAATTAAATCCATAGACGGGGCAGAAAGCACAAATATAAACAATATAAATACCAGCATAAGCACAGCGGCTATCTCTGATATGCGGCCAACACACTCCCTGCCTCTTAAAGCAGTGTAAAAAGCCACAAAAACTATAAGTATTGCCGCAAACAGACTGCTTACACTTTTTTCCATTGTAAAATGCACCATTCTGGCAGTTGTTGACAGCTGAAAACCGCCGTATACAGATGTATACGCAAAAACAGACGCAAGAACTATAAAACCTAAAACTTTTCCCAAACTGCTGTATGCCGCATTTTCATAACTATTATCCATTCTTTTCCCTGTAAGCCTTACAAGCACATAAAAAAGAACGGAGGCGGCAAATCCGCCTAAAAATACGCTTATATAAGCTCCGCCGCCAGCTGTTTCAATAATACCCAAAGGCGCGGATACTGCTGTGCAGCCTAAAAACGCCGCAATTATTACTGCCGCAAACTGGTTGTGCGATATTTTATTGTTGCATGAAAAATTCATCTGCCGCCCTCCTTGTTTTTAAAGAGCATACGTATTTTTTGACCAGCTTTGGCAAAAACCGGTCTTTTGCGCATTTTTCTCAGAGGCGCCCGTAATACGCTGTCTTTAAAATCAGTATAGTTATTTGCGCTTCCACCGCAGAACGGGTATAAATACGGCACGCCATAGCTTTCAAGTGAAGCAAGATGGGCAAGCACAAGAAATACAGATGTGTAAAATCCGAAAAGCCCCCAAAAAGCCGACATAAAAATTATAATGTATTTAACAATGCGCAGTGCCGAAACAAACGCCGGATTAGGTACCGCAAAAGAGCATATACCAGAAAGAGCCGCTATTATAACCACAACAGGACCAACTATCCCCGCTTCTACTGCGGCTGAACCTATTACTATGCCGCCCACTATGCCGAAAGCCGAGCTTACAGGCGAAGGCAGCCTTACTCCAGCCTCTCTTAAAAGTTCAAAAGCCGTTTCCATTATAAGCACCTCAGCTATAGCCGGAAAAGGCACATAAGCCCTGCCGGAAGCTATTTTAAGAGCCAGCGATGTAGGTATTAAATCAGGTCTGTATACAGTAAGCGCTATATAAAGCCCCGGAAGCGTTACTGATAAAACCGCGGCAAAAAATCTTAAAATACGCATAAAGCTCATTATTTCCCATCTGTCATAGTAATCCTCAGCTGATTGAAAAAATATATTCAGTGTTGAAGGCACAAGTATAACAAAAGGGGAATTATCCACAACTACAGCCACTCTCCCCTCGTATATAGCCGAAGATGCCTTATCCGGTCTTTCTGTAAGCTGAAGCTGCGGAAAAGGCGACGAATACCGCTTTTCCATAAACTGCTCCAGATACCCGCTGTCGAGTATGCAGTCTACATCTAAAGCCTTAATTTGCCTTATGACATTTTCAACCAGTTCCTCTTTAGCTACATCTTTTAAATACATAACGGCAATGTCCGTTTTGCTGCGTCTGCCGCACTTAAAACGGCGCACTTTTAACGCCGTATCTCTTATCCTTCGTCTTATAAGCACAGTATTCATGCTTCCAAGCTCAGTAAAAGCGTCTTTAGGTCCCTGCACAACTACTTCCGTTTTAGCTTCCTGAATTCCCCTTGAAGGCCAGCCTTTAGTTGAGATAATAACAGCGCGGTTGTCATTTTCAACAATCAGGGCTGTATCGCCTAAAAGAACCGCGTCGAATATTTCCTCAAAACTCTGCACAAGCTTTGTTTCTCCAACGGCTATTAAGTTGTTCTGCATTTCAAAGGCGTCAAAATTCTTTTCCCCACGCACCATAATATTGGTAAGGACAGCTTCCTCAATAGTTGTTCCCCTTATTATGTTGTCAGTATAAATAAGAAAGCATTTTGTGCCGTTATTTTCAAACTCCTTAAATACTATATCATCAGAGCCGTAAAGTGTGTTTTTAATATATTCCTTGTTTTTATTCAGCTCTTTATAAAGCTCCATACTCATCACCATTATTTATTATCAACAGGCAGATGAATATTATACCTTTAAATGTAATAAAAAAAGACAGACGCTTTTAAAAGCATCTGCCTTTGGATTTTTAAATTATTTAATTATTGCTGAGAAGAACTTGATGAGCTTGAAGAGTTTGAAAGCATATACGGATGCTCAAACTGGAAAACAAGCAAATCATGGCTTGATGTATTAGAGAGGATATCGTTTTCGGCACTCTTAACAGCAAGCTCAGCCTGTTTAAGCGCAAGCTCTGTAATATTGCCAAGCTCGTAGTTAACTTTAGCTGTTTTGTATGTTGTCTGAGCGTCAGATAAAGCTGCCTCTAAAGACTCTCTGTTTGATTCAAGCTGTGTAATTGAGTTATAGCCGTTTATAATGCTTGTTCTTAAATTCTTTTGAGTATCGCCTAATTCCCTGTCAGCTGAGTTAACATTATTTTCTTTTGATAAATAACTGTAAGGCTCTGTATCATAAAGAGATATTTTTTTCTGATACTCAGCTTCTTCCAGATTAGCTTTAGCTACCATAACGCTTGGGTCTGACTCAGTTTTAACATTGATATAACCCTCAATGCCTGTTGTCATTGTAAAAGGCGTATATTCCAAATCGTAATCAATTTCAAACTCTGTGCCTTTAGCAAGACCAATTGAGTTTGCCAAACTTTCGTACACATTATCAATTGTAAGCTCAGCTGCTGTTACATTGCTCATCATTTTAGTTATTTCATTTTTTGCCGTTTCAAGCTCATTATCGCTTATCATGCCAAGGTTATGTTTCATAACAAGCTGCGAGTATTCCTCCTGTTTAAGCTTAAGACTCTCTTTTGTAAGCTCAAGGGCATTTTCAGAAGTAACAATTGTGTTAAAATAGTTCTTAACCATAAGCTCGGCTGTTTCTTCAAGCATCTGTTTCTGGTACCTGTAAGACTTTGTATTTGTATCTATTGTACCAATGCTGCTGAGCAGATTGCCTATGCTTGAATCTACAGTTATGTTATTGCCTACATAAGGATAGTATCCTTCAAGGCTTGTAAAAAGAGCTTCTTTATTCTTTTCCATAAGCTCAACTGCGTCATCAATTGAAGCTATTGACGTTGTGTTTTTAATGGCACGCTCAACAGCCTCGTCATAAGTAATTACAACTTTTGTTTCTTCTTTATCAGAAGAAGTGCCGGCAGCAAAAGCATTAGCTGAAAAAACCATTGTAAATGCCAAAGCTGCGGCTGTTAATTTTTTTAATTTCATATTAAGCTGTCACACTCCCAAATTAATCATCATCGTCTGTACCAGCATCATAAGTAAAGTGGAACTCATGAACATCTTCTTTGTTGTTTGTATTGTCCCTAATAACAAGTTCAAGGTCACAGTCAAGCTTTCCGTCTTCTGTAAGCTCAAATGTAACATAACCATCTTTGTCCTCATCCGGCTTAATATCTGCTAAATACCATGAATCATCCTGCTGGTTTGATATTTTTGTAAGAGATATATCTTTACCGTTAACAGTTAATTTAGACTTTGAAGGCTGAAGCTGGAGATTTACAGAACTGCTCTTTTCGTTTTCAACCCTTACAAGAATTCTTGTTGTGTTGTTGTACGTATTTCTTGTAACGCCGGTAACTTCTACAGTATAGTTGTCCTTGCGTGATTTTTGCGGAAGGCTGCTGTATGTATAATTTACATCCTTGCCTTCAGATGTTTCTTTGTCAACATATACCGGAACCTCTTTTATAACCTCAACTTCTTTTTCAACCACCTTTTCAGGAAGGCTGACAGAAACAGTTTTTGATACTGTATCATAAGAAGCTTCTCCGCCCAGTGATTCAGTAATAAACCTCAAAGGCACGTATGTATAACCATTGTAATTAAGTGCAGGCTGGTCTGAAGCGTTTACTTTGCTGCCGTTAATATTAAATGAAACATCATTCCATAATTTAGCCGTAACGTCGCTGTAAGCCGCCATTGCTGTAACTGTAACCATGCATAATGAACCTGCGACAAAACCCATTGCCACAGACTTAAAATTTTTCATTAAAATACTCCTCCATTTCTCAAATTTTATAATTAATATAATACCTTACATTGGTATTTTACAGCCTGAATGCTTAAATTACAATTACAAATTATTTACAAAAGCCCATGTTAAAAAAAAATTAACACTTTATTAATAAAGTAGTAAAGGAACAACCTTTTTTACTAATATACTATACCGGAGGTGTTAGTATATGAAAAAAACAACCAAATTTAAAAACCGTATCTTTGCTGTATCATTTTTCTGCCTTTTTGCCTTGTGCCTGCTTTCTTTTGCCCGTCCTGCGGCAGTAAGCGTTTTCAGCTCTTTTTCACAGGGCGAAAGGAAACTGCCTATTTACTGCGTAGACACGCCGGAAAAGAAAATATCCGTAAGTTTTGACGCTGCCTGGGGTGCCGATGATACAGACCAGCTTTTGCAGATACTTGCGGATAATAACGTAAAGGCAACCTTTTTTATGTGCGGTTACTGGGTTGACAAGTACCCTGAAGAAGTTAAGAAAATAGCCGAAGCCGGTCATGATTTAGGCAACCACTCAGCAACACATCCTCACATGAATTCCCTTTCAAGCGGGCAGATAAAAACAGAACTTGAAAAAACTCATCAAAAAGTCCTTGACCTAACAGGTGTAAGCATGAATCTTTTCAGACCGCCTTTTGGTGAGTATAACAATACTGTAATACAAACCGCCAACGACTGCGACTACTACCCTATCCAGTGGGACGTTGAAGCAAATGCCACGGTATAAAACCAGTATGCTGCTTTAGTTTTATCACAAAACTATATTTTATGTCAATATAAAATTCACTAAAAAATTACATTAAAAATATTTAATAATTTTATTGCCTTAATAAGCTTTTTAATGCATATATTTGTATTGACATAGAAATAGTTTTATAGTAAAATCAAATTTCGTAATATAGTTTTATTGTAAACAGTTGTTTACGGAGATGATAAAAAATATGGAAAACTCAAACGAAAGCATACTTAAATTAATAAACGACCTGCTTACATTCAATGTGCGCTTAGGGTGCATAATGCGCAACAATTTTAATGTAAACGGCAAAAGCCAGTTTGAAATATCTATGCGGCAGTTTCAAATACTGTTAGCCCTAAAGCTTGATAATACAGACAGCATATCGGGCTTAGAGCAGCTGTTTAATATTAGCAAAAGCAGCCTTTCACTAACTATATCTAAAATGGAAAAAGCAGGTCTTATACATAAAGAGCAGCTTCCAGATGACAAAGACCGGCGGATTGTACATTTAAAAATCACATCAAAAGGTGAAGAAATAACAAAAAAGTTCGATGAAATAATTTGTGAATCCTTCACTGATTTTTATAAGACATTAAATGAAAAGCAGAAAGAGCATTTAAAAATCGGAGTGAATAGTTTAGTTAAAGTATTTGAATAGGAGGATATTATAAATGAAAAGAAAAATTATACCAACAGCTTTAATAGCTGCAATTGTTGCCGCAACAATGCTGACAGCATGCGGCAAAAGTGAGGATCCACAATCATCAGCTCCAGCAGAAAACACGGCAGTTACTTATGTTGAGGTGCTTAATACATCTGCCGGCTCAATAAAAAACGAGTATTTATACAGCGGCACTGTAAAACCGGTCAATGAAATTACTGTTTCAGGCACAATACAGGGAAAAGTCGCATCTGTAAATTTTGAAGTGGGAGATTATGTAAATGCCGGCGACGTGCTCTATACAATGGACACATCAGACATACTTAACTCCAAAAAAGTGGCTGAAGCGTCTTTAGCTTCTGCTGAAGCCAACATACAGTCAGCTCAGACAAGCCTTGACCTTGTAAACGGCGCAGCAATGCAAAGCCAGATAGAAAACGCAAAAAACGCCCTCAGTCAGGCTGAAATAGCTTATAACACAGCTAAAACAAATTATGATAACAATAAAGTTCTTTATGAAAACGGCGTTATAAGCAAAACCGATATGGATAATATTTCAGACGCGTATTCAAATGCTGAGATAGCTTATAACCAGGCTAAGGAATCCTATAATCTTACAATGCAGATGCCTGAGGAAAACCGCAGAAAAGCCGAAGACGCGCTTAATATAGCCAAAGCTTCAAGGGAAAGCGTTATAGCGCAGATTAATTCATATAACAAATCTCTTTCAGACGCAGTTGTAAAAAGCCCTATTTCAGGCTATGTAACAGCACGCAATGTTGATGCCGGAACAGTGCTTGCTACAAACGAGCCTTTTAAAATTTCGGATACATCAAAAGTTACAATTAACGTAAGCGTTTCTGAGGATATAATTAACTCAGTAACAACAGGCGAGTCTGTTTCGGTTACAATACCTGCTGTGTCCAGTATGTCTAAGATAGGCACAATTAAAACAATAAATCCGGCTGCCAATACAGGCGGAACTTATGACATTGAAATAGAAATAGACAATACCGACGGCAAGCTTAAAAGCGGAATGTTCGGTGAGGTAAACTTTGTAAAAGACGAAAGCGATAAAACAATTGTGCTTCCTGTAGATTCAGTAATAAACAAAGGCGGCGAAAAATACGTATTTGTATTAAAAAACAATACAGCTGTTAAAACACCTGTCCAGACAGGCATTGAAAACGGCAGTGAAATAGAAATAACAAGCGGTCTTACTGAAAATATGGACGTAGTAGTAAAAGGTCAGACATACATTGAAGACGGCGACCATATAGAAGTAGCACCTGATACATACGATACAGAAAACAATGAAGCATTAATAAACGGCGAAGGAAACACAGCAGATACATCATCACAATCATCATCAGCCGTATCCTCCGCTGATTCCGACACAAAGGAGGAATAATAAATGCTAATTAAGACAGCTATAAAACGACCGGTAACTACCGTAATGGCAATATTAATAGTAATACTTGCCGGCGTTATATCCCTTACAACATTAAAGCTTGACCTTATGCCTTCCATAGACATACCTATGGCAATAGTAAGCACAACTTATGTAGGCGCTGGTCCTGAAGAAATAGAAAACCTTATTACAAAGCCTATAGAAGAATCCGTAGGTACTGTAAGCAATGTAGATACCATATCTTCCACATCGTCTTCAAACTCATCAATGGTAATGATACAGTTTGTTGACGGAACAAACATTGATACAGCAGCTTCTGACATCAGGGAGAAGATAGACCTTATAAAAGGCACCCTTCCGGAAGACGCCAGCGAGCCTATGGTTATGAAACTTGATATAAACGAAATGTCGTCAATAGTAGTAGGCGTCGGTTCCAATAAAATGGATATAGCCGACCTTACAACATTTGTAGACGACAATGTATCAAGCGATATTGAAAAAATAGACGGCGTTGCCTCAGTCAGCTTAGTCGGCGGTCTTAACGATGTTGTAAACATAACCTTAAATACAAGTAAAATGGACGGATACGGCATATCCTCCGCTCAGATAACAAATGCCCTTAAAGCCGAAAACATAAACCTGCCTATAGGTCAAATAACAAACGGTTCAACAAAAATAACCGCTAAAACCGTAGGCGAGTTTAAATCCCTTGACGATATAAGGAATATACTCCTTACTACAGCCGGCGGAAGCACTGTACGTTTAAGTGATGTAGCCGATGTAGAGCTTACAACAGAAGATGAAAACTCCTACGCTATAGTTAACGGAAGCAAAAGCATTATTATGGCAATAAGCAAACAGTCAGATGCCAATATAGTTGATATTTCCGATAAAATAAATGCTGAAATAGAGCAGATACGCCAGCAGTATCCTGATTTAGACATACAAATGCTTTCAGATACTTCAGACTATATAAGGACATCAGTAAACAACGTGCTTTCAACAGCTTTCCAGTCCGCGCTGCTTGCCGTTATAGTTCTTTTCATATTCCTCAGGAGTTTAAGCACATCTGCAATTATAGCCGTTTCAATACCTACATCAATAGTAGCTACATTTGCATTAATGTATGTATGCGATATGACACTTAATGTTATATCCTTAGGCGGTATTACAATCGGTATAGGTATGCTTGTTGATAACTCTGTCGTAGTACTGGAAAACATATATAAATACCACTCAAAGGGATATCCTGCAAAAGAAGCTGCCGAAACCGGCGCTTCGGAAGTTGGTCTTGCGGTTATGGCTTCTACCCTTACAACAGTAGCCGTATTTATACCGCTTATGTTTGTTTCCGGTACAATAGGTCAGCTGTTTAAAGACCTTTCACTTACTGTATGCTTCTCATTAGGCGCATCCCTTATAGTATCGCTTACTTTTGTGCCTATGGCATGCTCAAAACTCCTTGTACATGAGGAACACGGCAATGAAAACATGTCAAAAGGCGGTCCTATAGGCAAATTCCTTGATAAATGGGGCGCCGGGCTTGATAAAATAGATTCAACTTACAGAAAGTGCCTCCACTTTGTTTTAAGGCGCAAGAAAAGAACTCTTTTGGTAACAGTAATTATATTTATAGTATCTATAGGTCTTATACCTATAGTCGGTTTTGACCTTATGCCTACAATGGATGAAGGTTCAGCCTCCATAAGCATTGAAATGCCTTCAGGCACCGTAATAGACGAAACAACAAAAGTTGTAAACGAGGTAATGGACCGCATAAGCGACATACCTGAAACAGAAGAGTATTATATAATGGCAGGCTCAAGCACATCTTCAATGCTCAGCGGCTCAAGCCAGACAGATACGGCTTCAATTACATTAAACTTTGTTGATATGAAAGAACGTGACCGTTCCACAGACGAAATTGTTGAAGATATAAAAGAGCGTGTTAAAACAATACCTGGAGCTGATATTACAGTATCGGCGTCAAGCAGCGCAATGGGCTCATACTCAGCTGCCAGCGATGTAGAAGTACAGATTAACGGCGATGACATAGATAATCTGCGTCAAGCTGGATACGACATAGAAAAAATACTTGAACAGCAGCCTTGGGCAAAAGATGTAGTTAACTCTTCGGAAACCAGCGTACTTGAAGCCAGTGTTGTAATAAACAGGGAAAAAGCTTCTCAGTATGGTTTAACAACTTCAGCTATCGCAAGCACTCTTTCTACAGCTGTAAACGGAAGCACTGCAACTACTTACAAGTTAGACGGCGATGAAATAGACGTTATTATAAAAGATGACGAAGACCGTATAAGCTATCTGAATGACTTGCAGAAGGTTACTATCCAGACATCACGCGGCATAATACCTATAACAGATGTTGTTGATATATCTACTGACGAGTCTGCAACAAGCATAACACGTATTGATAACCACAAATATCTTACAATAGGTTTAAACCTTAACGGCATAACATCCGGCGAGGCTCAGCAGAACATAATAAGCCTTCTTAACCAGTACTCATTCCCAGACGGATGTTCTTACGAGTTTACAGGCGATATAGAAACAATGGTGGATACATTCCAGAGCCTTCTTTTAGCTCTTGTAGTAGCCCTTGCTCTGGTTTATATGATTATGGCTTCTCAGTTTGAGTCATTTATACACCCGTTCTTAATTATGTTTGCCGTACCTCTTGCCATAACAGGCGCTATATTCGGTCTTTTTATAACAGGCAACTCTATTACATCTGTTACGTTTATGGGCTTTATAATGCTTGTCGGCATGGTTGTTAATAACGGTATCGTTCTTATTGACTATACAAACCAGCTTAGAGCTCGTGGCATGGAATGCAACGAGGCCCTTGAAGAAGCCGGCCCTAACCGTTTAAGACCTATACTTATGACAACACTTACAACAGTTATAGGTATGGTTCCTATGGCACTTGCTATAGGTGAAGGTACCGAAATGCAGCGACCTATGGCTGTAGCTATTATATTTGGTCTTTCAATATCAACACTTGTAACACTTTTCTTCATACCTGTTTTATACTCAGCCGTTGAGATGTTCCGCTTAAAGAACGTATCAAAAAAGACAAAAAATAAACTCTTCGGCTCAAAGTTTAAAGACCATCAGGTAAGACAGTAAAATAAATATACGGCGTTTTATAAATCTAAAACTTATAAAACGCCTTTTTTTATAAATAAATTTTATGTTAAATTTATGTTGTAATTTATGGTTTTTGCTGTATAATGAATCTGTAAATTAAATATCTGCGGGGGAACTTTATGTTGAGAAGGTTAAAACCTGACCCTTTGAACCTGTTGGTTAACACCAGCGTAGGGAAGCATACAAAATAAAAAAAATTATATCCTTCCCTTAGTGGAAGGATTTTTTTGTCCGCAGATTACACAAAAAGGAGGAGATTTTCAAATGAAAAAACTTATCACAATGGCACTTGCAGCAGTATTAGCTGTAGCAAGCCTTGCCGGCTGCTCATCAGGCAGTACAACATCATCACAGGCAACTTCATCATCTTCAGGCAGCACAGAACAGAGCTCAGATACTGCATCAGGCAGTGAAACTGCTGAAAATACAGAGCTGGAAGACTTTGACTTAGTTCTTGACTGGTACCCTAATGCAGTACATGCCTTTATTTACGACGCTATAGAAAAAGGCTATTTTGCAGAAGAAGGCCTGAATGTTAATGTACTTTTCCCTTCAAACAGCAATGATGCCATATCCCTTACAGCAGCAGGCAAAGCCGATGCCGGTCTTTATTATCAGGACGATATAATTATGGCTATTGCCAACGAAGACGTTCCGGTTAAAATAATAGGCTCTGTAGTTCAGGAACCTCTTGACCTTATAGCTTCTTTGGCAGATAAAAACATAACAAGACCTAAAGACCTTGAAGGCAAAACACTTGGCTACACAGGCGTGGCTTTCAGCGAAGCTGTAATTAACGCCATGATGGAAAACGACGGCTCCTCAATAGATAAAGTAAACTTAATAAACGTAGGCTTTGACCTTATGAGCGCCATGACAACTGGCAATGTAGATGCCACATTCGGCTGCTTTATAAATCACGAGATACCTCAGCTTGAAAAAGAAGGCTTTGACATGAGCTATTTTGTTCCTTCTGAATACGGCGTGCCGAACTATTACTCGCTTGTTTTTGTCGCAAATAAAGACAGTGCTGAAGAAGACAACTATAAATACCAAAGATTTTTAAAAGCCTGCTCTAAAGGCTTTTATGATATGAAAACAGACCCGGAAGGCACACTTGGCATACTTCTTTCAAACCAGAACGAGGATAACTTCCCTCTTGACCCGGATGTAGAAACACAGAGCATAAATATACTTCTGCCTATGATGGAAAAAGAGTTTTCTCCTTTCCTTGCGCAGGACCCTAACTGCTATCTTGAAAACATTAACTGGCTCTACGACAACGGACTTTTAAACGAAAAGATAGACGTATCAGAAGTTTTTATTGATTGTATAGATCAGGAATATTATTCAGTAGAAGAAGGAGAAGCTCAATGAAAGATTATGAAAAAATAGTTAAAGCTGCTGCAGAAGGTGCCGAAAAATACTTTCCTTCCCAAATGGAATACTTAAAAAAATTCTCGGCTATAGACTGCGGAACAGGCAATGAAGAAGGCAACGAAAAAGTTGTAAATTTATTAAAAGACCTGCTCGTTTCAATGGGCGCCGATGTTGAAATTCATTATGAAAAAGGTCTTGGCAGCCATATAACGGCAAAAATAACACCACAAAACCCAAACGGTAAAATAATACTTAACGGACATTTGGATACAGTTTTCGGCGAAGGCTTTACAGCCGCTCATCCATTTCATATTGAAGGCGACTGGGCTTACGGTCTGGGTATAGCGGACTGTAAAAGCGGTGTCATGATTTCAATATTCGCCGTAAAAGCAATGCAGGACGCTGGACTTCTTCCAAACAAGGAGATAGAATTTATATTTAACTGCGACGAGGAGATAGGCACATCTTCCGGCAGTAAATTGTACGCCAAAGAAGCTCAGAATGCAGAATATGCCTTTGTTTTTGAAGGCGCTGAAAAAGAAGACGGCAAAGACGGCTTTGTTACCGCACGCCGCGGAGTTATACTCGGCACTATGGATATTGAGGGAAAAGAAGCCCATGCCGGCTGCGCGTATCTTGAAGGCCGCAGCGCCATACTTGAAATGGCGCATAAAATAATAGAATTTTATAATTTTAACGACTACAAAAAAGGCATTTATTACAACGTAGCCCCTGTTTCAGGCGGAAGACCAAACGGTATTGTAGCCGGAAGCGCGCACTGCGAATTTTGCGTAGCCGGAATACCTTATAACTCAGATTTTGCCTCTGTTGAGGCAAACCTTAAATCCCTTGAAAAGAGCGTTACAGTTGAAGGCTGCAAAGTAAAAGTAAATTACCATACCCTTTTCCCTGCCATGGAGAAAGGCGAACAGAACACAAAAGCATTTAATACGCTTAAAAAGCCTGCCGAGCTTTTGGGCATGGAAATTAACGAGCTTTATGTTCCGGGAGCTACCGACGGAGCTTATTTCAGTTCACTGGGAATACCTACTGTAGATGCCCTTTCTGCTGAGTTTAAAGACATTCATACTGTTAACGAATGTGTTAACATGCCGTCAATTAAAAATCGCACAAAATTCTTTGCCACAGTTTTAGGCTGTCTTGAATAAAAATATAAACCACTAAAAAAGCACGAAAATATTTATAATATTCGTGCTTTTTATTTTATTTTCCGTATTTTGATTTGACAACGCTTAAACATGGCTGTAAACTAAAACCTGCTTAAAACTTTTTAAGGAGCTGATCAAACTGGACTGCTTAAACCTTTTTATTATATTTGCCAAAATAGGCGCTTTCACTTTTGGCGGAGGCTACGCTATGCTGCCTCTTATACAGCACGAAGTTGTTGATAAAAACAGATACATAACTTATGAAGAACTTGTTGATATGATTTCTCTAAGCGAAAGCACTCCCGGCTCCCTTGCTGTAAATGTAGCCACATTTGTAGGCTATAAGCAGTACGGCTTTTTGGGCGCGGCGGCAGCTACTTTAGGTGTTGTAGTTCCGTCATTTGTTATAATAGCTGTACTCTCATTTTTTATAGAGGCATTTAAAGAAAATAAAATAGTGTCATTTGCCTTTTACGGTATAAGGATAGGTGTTTTATCACTTATAATAAATGCCTTTATGTCTATTTACAAAAGTTTTAAAAAGACGCCCGTTAATGTATTTCTTATTGTACTTACATTTTTGTGCGTAGCTGTATTTAAAATAAACGCTATTATAATGCTTATTTTCTGTGCTGCCGCCGGCGTAATACGAGCCTTTATTACAGGAAGGGAGAGTTTAAAATAATGATATATTTAACTCTTTTTATTACTTTCTTTAAAATAGGCGCTTTTACTTTTGGCGGGGGTTACGCTATGCTGCCCCTTATACAAAACGAGGTTTTAAACCACGGCTGGGCAACTATGGAAGAACTTGTTAACTTCCTTGCCATAAGCGAAAGCACCCCGGGACCTTTTGCCATTAATATTTCAACATATATAGGCATGCGCTCAGCCGGTGTTTTAGGTGCCATTTGTGCCACAAGCGGTGTTGTGGCGCCGTCTTTTATAGTTATACTTATACTTGCCCGCTGTTACAAGGCTTTCAGCAGCCACTGGGCAGTAAAAGGCGCCTTGTTTGGTTTAAGACCGGCGGCTTGCGCTCTTGTTCTGTCGTCTGTTTTATCAGTTTTTATAACTGTTTTTTCGCCTTTCTGGCAGGAAAGTTTTAAAATAAGCCCTCTGTTTTTAGCGTCATTGGGCATATTTGTCCTTTCAACAGCAGGCTGTATTAAAAAAGCCAACCCTATACTTGTAATTGTGCTTTCGGCAGCAGCAGGGATAATTTTAGGTACGGCTGGTTTAATTACTATTTAAAACCAGTAAAAGCATTTATAATGAGTTTCATCATTTACATAAAACAGCTGTAAAAAGTGACAGCTTGAAAGTGAGTTTTCAAAAGAAAAGTCTTTTCTGCTCTCATATATAAGCTCCATAGCGTCTTTGTCTTTGTTGCAGTAAAAAACAGTAAAAGTGCCTTTAAGCGAGCCATTTTCAATAAGTTCTTCCCTGCCGGCGCTTTTTATTGTTTTTAAACTTCTGCTGTTTGTGCCAAACTCATTGGAAAAAGCGTCTAAATCCAGATTAAAAAATCCGTTTCCTTTTATGCTGTCCATAAGCACCATTGCCATTTGGGCGCAGTCTTTAAAATTATCAAAGCACAAGACATAGCTTAAAATATATTTCTCTTTGCCACACTCTTTTCCGTCTGTTTCCCAGTCAACAGGAAAAAACGGGGACTGCGCTTCTTTGTTTTCAGCCTCAAAAACAGCCTTTTTAATGCTGTTTTCATCAGGTGAAACAACAAACAGAAACCGGCTTTGCATAATATCGTATTCCGGGTCAAAATATCCGTCTACAGTTATAATTAAATCATCAGCAGACGGCGTACTGCCGTTAAAAAACTTAAATTCTGTTTTGTCATTTCCTCCTTCACGGCTTAAATTAAGGCTTTCAATATCAATGTAATCTTTTAAATTATCCAAGTCACCGGAAAAATAAAAATCCATGGTACACCCTCCTTATGTTATAAATAAAGTATACCATTACAAAGGCGTTATTAAAAGGTTACTTAATAAGCATTTCAAGCTCAGTTATATTTTTCGGCGCCGTGGAGTTTGCTGCTATAACGCCTTTGTTTATAAGCATTTTATATGTTTTTATTATCTGCGGCTCATATAAACCGGCAAAGTCCAAAAGCTCATTATTTAAAAATAAATCTTCTGTTTTGCCGTTAAAAACTACTTTTCCATATTTAAGCACAATTACACTCTCTGCCCAGTTTAGTACAAAATCCATATTGTGGCTTGATATAATAACAGTTTTGCCTTTAAGGCTTAAATCGTCTATTATTTTGTAAACAGTTTTAGTATTTACCGTATCAAGGTAAGCCCCAGGCTCATCAAGTATAATTACTTCCGGCTCCATAACCATAACTCCGGCAAGGGAAACTCTTTTTTTCTCTCCGCCGCTTAAAGCATGAACTGGCTTGTCAAGCAGGCTTCCCAAATTTAAAAAATCCGATATTCTTTTTATTTTTTCTTCCGCCTGACTGTTTGAAAAACCCATATTTAAAAGTCCGAAAGCTATATCCTGCCTTACGCTTGAAGAAAATATCATATCATCTGGATTTTGAAAAACTATTCCTACAAAGCGCCTTAAATTTAAAAGTCCTTTTGATGAGTAATCAATTTTTTTGTCTTTAAAAAATACAGACCCTTTTTGCGGCTTGTTTATGCCGTTTAAACACAGAAATAATGTGGATTTTCCTGAACCGTTAGAACCTATAACGGCTGTTTTTTCTCCCTGTTTTATGCTTATATTAACATCAAAAAGAGCTGTTTGTCCGCTATGGTAGCTGTAGTTTAAGCCTTGAGTTTTAATAATATAATCCATCAATATACACGCTCCAAAACACTAATTAACACAATAATAAAAACAATTAATACGGCAAATAAAACATATTTTTTGCTGCTGTCATACTTTACATTTAAAAAACTAATATCTCCGCTGTAACACCGGCTTAACATGGCGTTATATATAAAAACCGATTTATTGTACGAAAGCACAAAAACACTGGAGAGCATAAGCGCCATTGAATTAATTCGTGTTTTGAATGTTCTCTGCGCCATACGGCAGTTTTGCGCTGTAATAATGCTTTGCGCCATATTAAGCACAATAAATATAAACCTGTATATCAGTATAAAAAGCTCTGTTATTTCTTTTGGGCATTTTATAGTTTTAAGTACATACACAATATCATTTACAGGTGTTGTAAGTGATAAAAAACACATAGAACTTAATGACGCGGCAGATGTAAAAAACAGCCTTACGGCTTTTTTAACACCCTCACTGTTTACAGTTAAAAAATAACCGTCTAATATTTTTACAGAAAATATTCCTTCACCGCAGTCAGTTATGTCAAAAGAAACCATAAAAGAGCTTAGTGCAATAAACAATATTGGAAAAAGCATAAAATGCCTTATCAAATGATTGCTTAAACCGTCGTTTTTTACAACATTTTTTATAATAATAAGCCACATTACAAACATTGCGAAAACACAGCCTAAAGGTTCTTTAAATATCACACATGCCGTTATAACGCTTAACGCAAAACCTGCTTTTATGTTTGGATTTATACTTTTTACGCTATGCGCAGAATTTACAAAATCAATCATATAAATATCCCTTTAAACAGTGTCATTATTTGATTTTTTATTCTTCTCATAAAGCACGCCCAGTCCAAAGCCAAATACTCCTGCTCCCAAAGCTGCCTGAAGACAGAAAAGAAGTGATTCCGTTTCAGAACCGGGCGGTTCAAAAACAGGCGACGCCCAAGGCTCATACTCGTAGCCTACTATTTGGGAAATTTCATCACTTGCCGCATCATCAGAGCCGCCAAAATCAGATGTGCGGTTTGTTAAAAGCGGAAAAACAGCAATAGCGGCACAAATAAATAAACAAGCAATAACTTTTTTAAATGATAAATTCATATTCACGCCTCCCTGTTTAAAATACCTTTGTTGTCAAAATCCAAATCCGAAATTTTTTCAACGGCAGATAACGCCAAAGCCGTTATTATTCCTTCAATAACCGCAAGGGGTATTTGTGTTAAGGCAAATATAGCTAAAAATTTAATCATAGACATAATAATTCCGCCATTTGGCGATGGATAAGCCACTGAAAGCTGGAAAGATGTTACACAGTATGTAAATAAATCGCCTAAACCTGCCGCTAACGCCGCTGAAATAAATTTTCCGGCTTTTAATTTTCTGCAAATTTTATAAACCCCATAGGATACAAAAGGTCCTGCCACAGCCATTGAAAAAGTATTGGCGCCAAGAGTTGTAATTCCGCCGTGAGCCAAAAGAAGTGCCTGAAAAACAAGCACAATGGCGCCGATAATACTCATTACCCATGGTCCAAATATAATAGCGCCAAAGCCTACGCCTGTAGGGTGCGAACTGCTGCCTGTAACAGATGGTATTTTAAGTGAAGAAAGCACAAATGTAAAAGCTCCAGCCATAGATAATATAATAAGGGCTTTCTTATTCCGGGACGTAATTTTTTTAAGCGAAATAAATCCCATAACAATAAAAGGAATACATAATACAAACCACAAAATACAATCCTTAGGCGGTATATACCCTTCCATAATGTGCATAGCCTGTGCCTTTTGGGGAACAGCAAAAAGCAGGCATAAAACAGCTGTTAACAAAAACACTTTCTTTTCTTTCTTTGTCATAAAAATCCTCCTTTTGATAAATAAAAAAGCTGCCCGTATTTGAAAGCAATAACAAATACGCACAGCAAAATAAGGCTTTTTAAAAAAGCCAATTAAACACAAATTTGTTATACACCGCAACAAATAAGCTTCCTTATTACATGGCAGGTCTTCTGGCTTAGACATCACAACGTATTTACGCCTTCCCGTTTAAAACAGTGACATAATTATAAATACATTCCGTCATCACAGCGGCGGGACCGCACAGGCTTATCCTGTTTCCCTATTATCCTTCCTTAAAAAGGCACCACATAATACTAAATTTTAAAAGTACACAATTTTTGTAATTATATAACACTCATTCAGCACAGTCAATACAAATAAAATAACCGTACTAAATTTAATCTAAAACGCTTTTTAAAAAATCCATAGCACCAAAAGCATCTTCAGCTACAAACAACGCTTTTTTAAGCATATCTTTAGGCGGATAAACCATATCCGGTATACAGATAACATTTATATTCGCCCTTAAAGCAGCTGCAACACCGTTTGGCGAGTCCTCGAACACAACAGTTTTTTCAGCAGCGGCATTTTCTTTTTTGCAGGCAGTTAAGAATATGTCCGGCTCAGGCTTTGAGCGCTCAGTTTCTTCTCCGCCTGTTATAGAATTAAAATACTGCCTTAAATTGGCAGATTTCAGATATAAATCTACATAGCGGCTTTTGGTAGAAGAGGCAACAGCACATTTTATGCCTTTTTCATAAAAGAACTCTAAAAGCTCCGGTATGCCTTTTTTAACTTCTATTTTACCGCTTTGTGATAAACAGCTTACATTCTGCCTTGCTTTTTTGCTTATCTCTTCAAAAGGATAATTTTCACCATAATTCAAAAGCATTTTTTCTTTAAGGCTTTTCCCTGTAAGACCTATTGTGCTTATATAAACTTCTTTTGTAAGATTATAGCCGTAAGAAGCCATTACTTTTTTAAGCTCTTTTGCAAAAGTCCTCTCCGAGTCAAATATAAGTCCATCCATATCGAATACGGCAAGTTCAATTTCCATTTTATACCTCCCCAAAAGCCGCGCGAAATTAAAATTTACAGTCTGTAATTTATAAGCACACGGCTGTTTCAAGGTCATTACTCATCAAATGAGTCCAAACAGAATTTATAAAAGTTATAATCATAGCTGTCGCTTCCAACACCTATAGTAAACAGAAGCTCGTCAACGCCTTCTTCCATAAGGAATTTATAAGCCCTGTTATATCCTTCAAGTATTGATTTACGATTTACATAATATGTATAAAGCCATAAAACAGTCTTTTTCTCGCCTTCGATTTCTACTTCCTTATTTGGATTTTCAATAACCAATTTTTCAGCCTCGGTAGGAGAAATACCGGTTTTTTTCTCCATGTCGTCAACATCTTTAATCATTTTTTTGCCTTCTTTAACAAGCTTGGCGAAATCGTCATGTGTAGCTTTAAGATAGCGTATAGTTTTTATTTTCCCATCTGGAGTAAGATTTTCAAACATAACAGCACCCCCTGAAAATTCTTTTATAAAATTAGGATATTTTAAAAAAAGGATTATGTCAATACACATATTAAAATCTGTAAAAAATATGCGCATTCCTCCCATTTATAACTACCTTCTCAATTAAAAGGCTTAATAAAAGCTTTTTCTGACCAAAAGGCATTTCTTCAATTTTTAATTGAAACTTATTTTTACTCTCATTAGAATTATGTTTCAATTCCTCAAGTTTTTTAATCCTTTCATTTATGTATTTTACACTTGCTCCGCCTTCTTCAACAGCCTTTACAAGATTGCTTATTCTGCTTTCAATCTCGGTTTTCTCAATACTTTCACTATAAGAAGATAAATAATAATTGGCAACGCTTTCAGAGTCTGAAGCAATTTCCTTTTCCAAATCGTATATATTAAAGCCTTTATTCACCGTACAGCCTTTGGAACAAAACATATACCTTTTTTTGCCTGAATATATAATTTTAACGCTTTTGCCGCACTTGCCGCATTTTAAAAGTCCGGACAAAACCGACTGCTTTCCGTAAGTATTTGCACACACAGCACTGTTTAAATCAAGGCGCCTGTTGCAGTTTAAAAAAATATCCGGCGGTATAACGCCTTTATGTCCGGCAATGGAAAGCTTTTTCATGCAGCCGCCCTCTTTACCCGTAAGCATAGCGGCATTAACACCGTTAAAATCCTTTTCATTATTTTCTGCCTCAACGCCTTTTTCAGCATAATACCAGTAAATATCGCTGTTGCAGGCGGCGTAAATCGGATTTCTTATTATTCTGGAAACAGCTCTGCTGTCCCAATATTTTTCCGGGCATAAAAGAGAAGCTTCCTTTGCCGTATAAGAAAGGCTTTTGCCTTTGTAATAAAGACTGAATATTAATTTTATAACGCCTATATAACTGTTTTCTTTTAAATAAGACACTTTTCTGCCATCTGAAATATATTTTATAATTTCAAAGCCCAAAGGCGCCGGTCCTCCTGTCCATACGCCTCTTTTAAACCGCGCAAAATAATTATCCCGTATTCTTTCGGCTATAGTTTCTCTCTCCAGCTGCGCAAAGCTCATTATAATATACAGCATAGCCCTGCCTATAGGCGATGATGTGTCAAATTTTTCGTTAACTGATAAAAATTCAACCCCGTATCTTTCTATCTCCTGCCAGAAAGAAGAAAAATCAGCTATTGAGCGGCTGAGCCTGTCAAGTCTGTAGACTATTATACGGTCTATATTTTTATTCCTAATTTGACTCAGCATATTTTTAAAAGCCGGTCTGTTAAAATTTTTGCCTGAAAATCCTTTGTCAGCAAAAACTTTATATTCCCCTTTAGCCTCTAAAGCGCAAATCTCAATTTGCGCATCTATTGAAATGCTGTCTTTTTTATCCACTGACTGCCTTGCATATATCGCATCCATACAAAAACCGCTTTTTCTTTTTTTATATTTATATTTAAAATATAATTTTTTATTCCCCGGCATTTGCTGATTCCCTTGACTGGAAAGAACAAGGACCTGAAGCCGAAATAAACCAGGTGCTTAATCATAAACACCTGTCAAACGGTTCCATTATACTTTTCCATAACGACGCCAAATATACCCCTCAGGTATTAGATACAATTTTAAAGGGTCTTAAAGAAAAAGGCTATGAAATTGTGCCTGTAAGCGAGCTTATACATAAAGATAACTATTACATGGATAATGAAGGAAGGCAGAAATTAAAATCTTAAATAAAATTTGCATAAAAATTTTTTAAAAAAATTTCAAAAAAGCCTTGTAAATTTTATGTATAGGTATTATAATGTTTCCATTAGAAAAAGAAAGTCATGGAAATTTAGGAAAGTTAGAAAATATAAATACTGTTGATGTCAAGGTAGACAATTCGTGTGAGTTGTCTGCCTTTTTGCTTTTTACGGATTATTAAAGGAGTGATTGCAATGCTTAAACTTGATGTACTAAGACTGCTTGAGGAAAACGGGAAAACAAAATACTGGCTTTATAAAAGACTTGGAATGAGCTATCAGAACTTCAATAAAATGGTAAATAACGAAACTTCTTCTATTCGTTATGAAGTTATTGAAGAGCTTTGCGGTCTTTTTAACTGTACTCCAAACAGATTATTTTACCTTGACTCCTCAGTATCGAAGCAAAGCTCCTAATAAAATACTTCCTAAAAAATAATTATGCCTTTTCCTTTATTTAAACCATTTCCAAATAAATTTCCCGGTTTTTAATCGGGGAATAGCAAATTCAAGGTGCATGGTCTGATAAAGCTTTTCAAAATACTTCACCCCATTCACCCAATAAAATATATAATATCATTTCATCTTTAAATCAGACCGCACCTTATAATTTATATTCCATAAGAAAGAACGCGTTTAAACGCGTTCTTTCACTTTTGAATAATCTTTTATATATTTAATTAAGTTTTTAAATCCCTAAGGCGCATATTTAATAAATATACTGCCATGCGGTTTAGCCGCTGTACTTAACTATAAGCATCTCAACAGCTGTTTCATCCTGAAGCATGCCGGATTTAATTCCGTAATCCGTATTCAGGCAGTCCTTTAAAGCCGCCTTTAAAGTATCCGGCGTAAAATTCCGGCTTTGGCTTAAAGCCATTTTAACAACAAAATCCTTCTGTTCCATTAACTCGCAAACCTCTTTTTGGCTTTTCCCAATATTAGTTAAGCCTGCCGCTTCTATCATAAGCCTGAACTGCCGCGCTACCATAGCAAGTATTCCCAGCGGCTGTTCTTTAAGGGACAGAAGATTTCTGTATATTTTAACAGCTTTGTCTGTTTCTCTTTTGCCTATAGCCTCTACTAAATCAAAAATGTGAGCTTCCATAGCTTTTATGCATACTTTTTCTATATCGGCGTTTTCAACAACAGTGTTTTTGCCTTTATAGCTTATAAGCTTATTAAGTTCAGCGGTGGCATTTTCCATGCTGTATCCCACAGTTTTAAAAAAGAACTGCGTCTGTGGTCTGTTCATTTTAATTTTATTTTTAGCTAACAATCTTTCAGCCCACAAATAAAGCTCGCTGCCCTGAGGCGCGGCGCATAAAGCCGCGTATCCGTATTTAACCACTGTTTTAAAAAGTTTAATTCTTTTATCCGCTTCCTCTTCTGAAAAAACAACACATGTGCTTTCCGGCAGATTTTCAATCATCTGCGCTATACGCTCGCTGTCATTTTTTCTGCCGGCTTTAAAAAGACCGCTGTCCTTAATTATTATAAGCCGCTTATCATTCATAAAAGGCATTGTTTCACTGGCGTCTATTATGCGGTTTATATCCTGAGCTCCATCAAAAATATCAATATTCATTTCGGAAAAACTTCCGCCGGCAACAGCATTTTTAAGTCTTTTAACATATAAATCCCTTAAAAAACTTTCTCCGCCGTAAAGCAGATAACATTTTTCAAAACTCTTTTTAGCTATGTCGCTTTTAATCCTCTTCATACAACCATACCACCGCTTTGTAAATTTCTTTTTATTTGACAAATAAAAAATTATTCCCGTTTGTTTTAAATGATGCTTTCCCGTATTTTTTAGTACAGATTACATCAGTATCCACATTTTCATCATCTTTTGCGACTATGTATTTAGCACCTGACTCAGTTATAATATCAGCTGTGTTTTCATTTTCCAAGCTGTCAATATATATCACATCAGATGAAATATCTGCGCCGGAAAATATTAAGTACCTTAACTCTGTTTCGTCAATACTGCCTAAATACAAAAATTCATAATCGCCTGCTATAAATTTAAACACGGCATTGCCGAAGTTTATTTCTTTAGATAAATTTTCATTAGGAAATAAACAGCTTATACTAAAATTATGTTCCAAATCCGCACAGCTTGGAGCGGAAAAATACTTAACATCTGTTCCATTGTTTGATGCGGCAAAAAGCAAAATTTCTATACTTTCCTCATTTATAACCGCGCCCTCAGGTATATAAATTACATCCGTTCCTCCGTCATTAATAAAATCAACGGCAAAATCTATATCCCTTTTGTCTGTGCAGTCAATAAAAAGCGCGTCAGCAGTTTTTCTGCCTAAAAGGTTAACATATTCCACTGCGTTTTCGGCTTCATTGCCAAAACCGCCTTTGCTGCTTTGACCAATTAAAAATACATTTCCGCTGTATGTCTTTATTACAGCGCCGCCGCCATAATCAGGCGGCATAAACTCTATTGTGTTATATTTAAAAATAAGTCTGTTTGAAACAGCACTTAAAACGCAGGCAAATGTAATAAATACTGAAACAGCCATGCTTCTTTTGCTGTCTTTTAAAACAATAAACGAAATGATTACACAATAAAACAGCACAGAAAACACAATGCCCGGTCTTCCAGTAAAAACAACAGAAAAAGGCAGATGTGAAATAATACCGCATACAAGCTCTATAAATTTCAGCATTAAAAATACTATTCCGCCTAAGAAAGTGCCTAAAGCGGTGTTCAAAGCGCCAAACGCGGCGCTGGCAAAACCCATAGCCGTTAAAACGCCCAAAAGCGGAATAACAAAAATATTAGTAATAAAACCGTAAACAGGCACTTCGTAAAAATTATAAGCAACTACAGGCAATGTGCATACACTGACAAAAAGAGAGATATTAACCATTTCTTTAACTCGGTTTATCACATTGTATCCATTGTATTGGCATATACCATTAAATGCGAGAATTGCAGTAACTGATATAAAACTTAACTGAAATCCAACAGAAAACAGACTGTAAGGGTTAAAAGCAATAATCGCCAAACCTGCTAACCCCATTGAATTTAAAGCATCGGCTTCACGGTATATAACTTTTGACAAAAGATAAATGTTAACCATTATCGCACTTCTTACAATACTGGCTTTGCCTCCGGCAAAAAACGCATAAAACGATATAACAAAAACAGCTATTAAAGCTGATTTCCTGCTGTTGATATGCATTAATTTAAGCGCCCTAAGCACCATAAGCGAAATTACAGCCGTATGAAGACCTGATACCGAAAGTATATGAGCAATGCCCGCTGAAGTATACAGACTTCTTATTTCATCACTTAAATAAGATGTATCGCCTAATATAACCGCTTTAAGCACAGAAGACTCATCTCTTGGATATATGCTGTCGAATATACTGCCTATATACTCACTTAAATCAAAAATTTTTTGTGAAAAGCTTTCTTTATGCCCTAAAAAATAAACATTATCGGCGCTTGCGGTAAAAACAATGTTGTTTATAAAAATATACTGGTTATAATCAAAACCCGAAACATAATTTTCACCGCCGCTTTTATAATTGGAATAAGTAATGCCTATACAGTCGCCACGGTGCACAAATACACCTTCAGCAGTATAAATTATGCCTCTGCCGCCTGCTTTTGTTTCACCGCTGCCGTTAATAAATACCATATCTTTAAGCGTAATTGTCTGCCCGCCGTTTGAATTATAAGCTGTATCATAAACAACACCTTTTAAACTGCCGGACTTATCAAAGCTCTGCTCTTTATAAGCGCAGGAACCCATAACAATTATTCCAGCGCCAAATGCAACAGAAAGTATAAAAACACTCAGGCTTTTTATTTTAGTATACAGATAAATATTGATTATTACAGCCAAAAAGGCAAAAAGCATAAGCCCTTTGCCTTTTAAATACACCGCTGCGGCTACACCTGCCCCAAAATATATAAAAGAATAAAATGCAGGTCTTTTCATTCATCAATCACAATCTCTTTAGGCTCAAAAGGCTGGCTAAACTCCACATTTCCCTTATACTCTTCCTGTTTTTCACCTTCTATAAGAAACTGTACTTTACTTACATCATCAAGCGCTGTAAGGGAATTAACAATTGAATATATTGTTAACAGTTCTTTTGCCTCTCCGCCGCTGTGCCTTGATACAAACTCGTAACTTAAATCAACATAGCATATTCCGTCCTGAGTCATTATATTTCTCACTTTTGTTTCAGGCGGAACAGTAGCTAAACTTCCCTTTGCCTGCGGTCCCTTTATAAGCTCATCCATAACATATTTTTCAAGCGGCTGGTTGCGGTTTACCTCTACCCTGCGCTCTTCCTGAACTAATCCTGTGCCGTTGGAATTGGAAAAATAAAGCGTAATAAGCTTTACCGAAGTAACAGGCTCAGCCTCTATTGTACCGCTTATAATTATGTCGTCTCCGCTAACCGGACCTATAGGCTCGCCTGATGTTGTTTTAAGAGGTTCGCCGTCAACTAAAATTTCTGTTTCGTTTATAAACGAAATACCTGTCATTGTTTTAATAAGTGCTCCGCGGCAGAACATTTCATTATTTTTTGTCATCTGAAGGTATTCTTTCGATAAATTAAGAACTAATATGCCATTTTCGGTTTTTATGCTTAGAATATTAATATTATCAGGCACAGCGCTTACGTATTTTTCATTTTTAGGCTTAGACTTCATAGTGCTGAAAGCGCTTTGGATTATCTCCTCCTCAGTTTTTCCCACTATATTGTATTTCTCACTTTTAAGCGTTTTGTTCTCCGCATCAAGATAATAAATATCAAGCCCCTGATTAATATTGTTTTCTGACTGGTTAATGTTTATAAATACAGTAACTACAGCTGATATAACCAAAACAGCCAAAACAGCTATTATTGCAATGCTTACTTTCTTCACTGCCGCACCTCCTTACACGTTATGGATAAGAGGTATCCTAACAACAAAAGTTGTACCCTCGTTTTCACGGCTTGTAACTTTAATGCTTCCGTTATGCATTAAAACCGTGGAATGAGTTATTGAAAGACCAAGCCCGGTACCCCCTGTTTCTCTGTTTCGTGTTTTATCTATTCTGTAAAACCTCTGGAAAATTTTAGAAAGCTCTTCTTCAGCCATACCTATGCCTGTATCGGATACAGTAATAAAAGCGTTCTGATGGTCGCAGTCAAGCACAACCTTAACCTTTCCACCTTCATCTGTATACTTTATGCCGTTTTCAACAAGGTTTGAAACGGCTAATGTTAATTTAGTCCTGTCTATTTCGGCATTTACTTCCTTAACTGCCGTATATTCAAAATCTATGTTTTTATTATCAGCCAAAGGTCTCAGTCTTTTAACAATATCCTCTATAACCGAATTTAAACTTTCCTGTTTAAATGTAACCGGAATTTCCTTCTGGTCAAGCTTAACAAGTGTAAGAAGGTCGTTTATAATCTCGGTCATTCTGTCTACTTCTGAATTAATGTCTTTTAAAAACTCAATGTATGTTTCCTTAGGCGCTTCGCTGTCAAGAAGTATGGACTCGCTGAGGACTTTAATAGAGCTTAAAGGCGTTTTAAGCTCATGGCTTACATTTGAAACAAAATGCTGCCGTGATGTCTCAACTTCTTCCAGTTTTTCAGCCATGTTGTTAACTGCGGCGCCGACCTGCATAATTTCATTGTCGGAATTTTCATCAACCGGCATCCTCTCGTCAAAATGCCCTTCAGAAATTTTGCGTATTACTTCCATAAGCTTGCTCAAAGGTCCTGTTATTGTATGGGAAAGCACCAGTACAAACGTAAGAACAATGCATGAAATAAGTATTGTCATTATATAAACCGGTTTTCTAATGCCCGCAATCATTGCGTTTATATCAGTCGGTTTATAAATAATAAGCACAGTGCCTGCTTTTTTACCGCTTTCATCAACTATTGATGTAACAACATAAATATCGCCGCTTTCCTGTTCACGAGCCACATCTTTTGTTTCAAGGGCTTCAACTATTTCAGGTATAATAATTGTTTTGCCGTTGTCGGTGCCGTTAGAATCCTCTATTACAACACCCATATCATCAGTAACTATTATTCTGTATCCGCCCTGCTCGCTTGTAAGCTCTATATCTCTGGAAAAAGCATTGCCCATGTCCTCGTTTTTAAGATAGCCTGAAATTGTAATATGCCCGGAGAAAATATTAGCCTGGTTTAAAAGCTCTTTCTTTTTTTCTTCTATAAAATAATTTTCCGTAGTTTTAAAAACAACAGCGGTAAAAAGGAAAAGCGGTATTAACCCGGCGCACAGATATGTTATTATCAATAAAAATTTAATTCTGTAGCTGCCGCCTTTTTTCTTAGCCAAAATAATAACCAACTCCCCATTTTGTAAATATATACTTAGGCTCGCTTGGTTTTTCCTCTATTTTTTCCCTCAGACGCCTTACATGCACATCAACAGTCCTTACATCACCAGGGTAGTCGTAGCCCCAAATAGTGTCAAGAAGTGTTTCCCTGCTATACACTTTACCCGGATTTTCCATAAATAATACAAGCATGTCAAATTCTTTCGCTGTAAGATTGGTTTCTTTGCCGTTAATGAAAACACGTCTTGAGTCAAAATCAACTTTCAATCCGCGCACTTCAAGAACATTAGGTTTTTTAGCATCGTTAATATCCACTTTTTTAACACTGCGCCTTAGTATAGCCTTAATTCTGGCTTTAAGCTCCAGAATATTAAACGGCTTAACTATATAATCGTCTGCCCCATACTCAAGGCCCATAATTTTATCCATGTCCTCGCCTTTAGCCGTAACCATAATAATAGGCACCTGAGAAAAGCCCCTAACCTGCTGGCATACCTCAAGACCGTTCATTTTAGGCAGCATAACATCAAGCACTACTAAATCGAATTTTCTTTCTTTTATATAATTAAGGGCTTCTTCCCCGTCATAGGCTGCCTCAACTTCCATTCCGTCCTGCTGAAGGCTGAATTTAATGCCTTTTACAATTAATTTTTCATCATCAACTACAAGTATTTTATACGCCATATCAATTATCTCCCTCAACTGTAATAAAATCTTTTATATCATTAAATTTGCTCTCACCGATACCGTTTACATTCATAATTTCCTCAATTGATTTAAAAGGTCCGTTTTCTGTCCTGTACTCAATTATATTTTCTGCCGTTTTAGCGCCAATGCCTTTTAAAGAATCAAGGCTTTCAATATCGGCTGTATTTATGTTAATTATTTTTTCTTTGTTAAGCTGTTCTAAAAATTCCGTCTGTGTTTTAACATTGTAATAATATACTGTCTTATCAGGTGCAAATACAACTATGCTGTTTTTAGTATAATTGCTGTACCAAAGACCGCATAATATTACACATATAGACAAAACCATAAGAATTTTTCTTTCTTTTACCAAAATAATCCGCTTCCTGCAATTTATTCATACATTATACATAAAAATCTGTTATAATTGTATAAGCTGCGTAAATTATATAAAAACTGGTTATATTATTATATATGCCATACATATTTCAGCAGCCCTTTTTAATCTTGCTTAATAATTTTATTTAAAGGCTGCCAGATAATTGTATCACGAATTTAATCAAAATAGTAGAGCGTAAAAAAATAATTTTAAAACAAAATATAATTATTGTTTATATCTTATATGCAATAAAAAACAGTATTATATAAATTCCTGAAACCGTATAATTAAATAAAAATTTAAAGGAGTTACCGCTTAATAATGAAAAAAACAATACGCATGGCTTTATTTATTATTATATTATCAATAACCCTTACTCCTGTTGAGTCAATGGCATTTACAGTACCAGATGAAATAAGGCAGAAAGCAAATGAGCTTCAGCTTGACGCCGAAAGCGCCATATTAATAAATGCCGATACCGGCGATATATTATACGAAAAAAACATAAACCAGAAAGAATACCCAGCCAGCATTACAAAACTTATGACAATGCTGCTTGCCTTTGAAAACTGCAATATGGACGAAACAATAACTTTTTCAAGAAACGCCGTATTTTCAATAGAGCCGGGCAGCAGCCATATAGGCATAGACCAAGGCGAAGAAATAACAGTTGACCAGGCGATGTACGCCATTATGCTCCAGTCGGCAAATGAAGTTTCAAACGGTGTTGCGGAGCATATAGACGGAAGCCTTGAGGCATTTGCCAGCCACATGACGCAAAGGGCAAAGGAGCTCGGTGCCGTTAACACCAATTTTGTAAATGCTAATGGACTTCACGATGAAAACCATTATACAACGGCTTACGATATGGCGCTTATTGCCCGTGAACTTCTTAAATATCCGCATTTTAAAGATATTTTGTCTTGCACATATTATGAAATACCGCCTACCAATATTCAAAGTGAAACACGGTATCTTCACGGTCAGACACAGCTTATAAAAGAAGCTTCAGCTTTTTATTACCAGTACTGCGAGGGAGGCAAAACCGGATTTACTGACCAAGCCGGCAATACTCTTGTAGCCTATGCCGAAAAAGACGGCACTGAAATAATATCAGTTGTGCTTAAATCTACCGGCTATGGTGAATATACCGATACCATAAAACTTTTTGACTATGGTTTTGAAAACTTTAAAACACAGAATATCTGCTCAGCAGGCAGTCTATGCCAAAACACAACCGCTGTTGAGGAAGGTCTTTTTAAAGATGAAACATTCAGTGTTGCCGGAAATTACGCTTCCGACATTACTGTAACACTTCCTTTAAATTCTTCTTTAAGCGATATTAAAACAAATGTTAACATGCTTGAAAATCTATCAGTGCCTTTAAGCAGGGGAGATGTTATAGGCAGTGTTTCATTTGTTTTAAACGGTGAGGAAATAGGCAAAACAGATATTATTTCAGCAGATGATATAGGGACCCAGACTGCCCCTGTAATGGCAGGTACGCAAAACAAAAAAGCTATAGATATTAAATTTGCCGCTTTATTGGTTCTGTTATCGGCAGCCGCGGTGTTTTTAATACGGCTTGCAGTAATAAAAATACGTTATGAGCACCGCAGAAAAAAGCGCCGCCAACGCCTTAAATATTACCGCGAAACTAATTTTCAGAATATAGAACTGTCATCAAAAAGCAGAAAATACAGGTAAATTCAACTGCCAGTTTTTATATTTTTTAATTGTTTCTGTAATTCATAAAATATCTTAAAAATATAAAACAGGAAAATTTTTATTACCTATTGAAAAATAAAATTAAAAGTAATAAAATTATAGAATAAACGCGGATATAGTTCATCGGTAGAATGAGAGCTTCCCAAGCTTTAGAGACGGGTTCGACTCCCGCTATCCGCTTTATTTTTTTGCCTGTTTTTAATAAAAACAGCCTGCCGTGCATCAAACATTTAAAGCATACCGGTATTATATACGCTATATAATGCTGCTGTTTTGTAATATAAGGAGTGAATATATGAACACATTTGAATCCGGAGTATACAGACCGCCTATGCACAGTTTCAGCCTTCTTTTAAGGGTTACGGAAAACTGCCCTTGGAATAAGTGCAATTTTTGTATGCTTTACCGCGGCTGCCAGTTTAAAACACGTCCCGTTGAAGATGTGCTGAAAGATATAGACTCAATGGCTGAAATTAAAGAGCGCATTTTGTCCCATGTCCTTCCTAACGGTGAGTTTGATACTGTTTCTTTAAACAAAGAATATTTTTCACTTAAAACAGATAAAGAACGCGAATGCTATGCCATGGTGTTCAACTGGGCTGCCAACGGAAATATGGAAGCCATATTCCTTCAAGACGGCAACACAATGGTGCTGCAAACAGAAAAACTTATTAAAATAGTTGAGAGAATAACGCAAAAATTTCCTGAGCTTAAAATAATAGCTTCTTACGGCAGGGCAGATTCTATCTGCCGCAAGTCTGTTGAAGAGCTTAAAGAATTAAAGGACGCCGGTTTAAATATGATACATTCCGGCTTTGAAACATGCTGCGGCGAAACACTTAAAGTTATAAACAAGGGGTTTTCTGTCCAGCAGGAGCTTGAAGCCGGTTTAAAGCTTAAAGAAGCGCAGATGACAATTAATCTTTTTTATATGCCGGGAAACGGCGGTATTGATTTAAGCGATAAAAACGCATTTGAAACAGCTAAAGTCATGAAACAGATTAACCCGGAATTTATAAGAATACGCACATTTATGATGAAGGAGGGCTCCCCTCTTTACGAAATGAATAACGCAGGCACATTCAGAAATTGTACTGAAGACGGCAAGGTGCGGGAGCTTAGAAGCTTTATTGACAATTTAGAAGGCTCAACATCTTATGTAATAAGCGACCATATTATAAATCTCCTGCCTTATGTTGAAGGATATATTGATAAAAGCCGCGAGGATATTTTAAATTATATGGACGAGTATTTTGCCCTGCCTGTATATGAGAAAAAGCGCTTTCAGCTTGCAAGGAGGCTGTATTATTTAGACTCTTGGAAAAACATTGATTACTTAACCCAGAGCCAGCTTAACAATATAGATTTTATGATTAAAAGCGTAAATAATGATTATGCATGGGAAAAGCTCATACTTTCCTATGCTTCTAAAATGATTTAACACCAAAAGCGTGATATTATTAAATTAATAATTCACGCTTTTTATTTTGCCTTTAATAAAGCATAAATATAATTTTTTAAATTCCAGCAGCCTGATATCTGCTATATTTTGCAGCTTAAAACTTATGCCAAACAGAAATAAACAATATACTAAACACCGCAGTTTATATTTTGAAGATATTTTACAAGCCTTCTTAAAAACCACATGATACAATTGGTGTTGGCAAGGAGGAATAGTAAATGATTAAGGAAATAAAAACAGTAGTATATGATGATGTGCTGCATTTGGAAGCCTACCGCTTTGAGGGCATTATACAGCCGTTTCCAAACCACTTCCATGAATATTATGTAATAGGTTTTGTAGAAAACGGACAACGCTGCTTATCGTGCAGAAATCAAGAGTATACAATTGGAAAAGGCAATATTATTCTGTTTAACCCATGCGATAGCCATGCCTGTGTTCAAACAGATGACTGCGCGCTGGATTATCGCGGCTTCAATATCACAAAAGAAGTTATGCTGGATTTAGCGGAAGAAATTACCGGAAAACATGAACTTCCGGGATTTTCACAAACTGTTATTTATGACGATGAAATAGCCTGTTATTTGCGCACGCTTCATGAACTTGTAATGAATGGCTCGCTTGAATTTGGCAAAGAGGAAAATCTGCTTTTTATGATTTCATTGCTTATAAAGCGGTATTGCCAGCCTTTTGATGAATGTATAAATGAGTGCAGTAAAGAAATTGAAAAAGCCTGCGCCTTTATCGAAGAACATTTTGCCGAACGTATTTATTTAGAGCATATATGCCGTCATGCCGGGTTAAGCAAATCTGCATTACTGCGTGCTTTTACAAGGTCAAAAGGTGTAACGCCTTATTGTTATTTAGAAAATATACGTATTGGAGCAGCAAAAAAACTGTTAGAACAAGGCATATCTCCTGTTGAAACCGCTTTACAGACAGGTTTTTCCGACCAAAGCCACTTTACAAATTATTTTAACCGCTATATCGGCTTAGCGCCCGGCGTATACAGAGAAATATTTCTTAAAAATAACGGTTCCGGAGGTGAAAAGCATGGCAAATACCGCGGCTAAAGGGCATTTTGCCTCTTTTGTTACTGTTATAATTTGGGGAACAACATTCATATCTACAAAAGTGCTGTTATCAGCTTTTCAGCCAATAGAAATATTATTTTTCAGGTTTCTGCTGGGCTTGGCAGTCTTGCTGATAGTTTATCCTCACCGCTTAAAACTTACATCATTCAATCAGGAGATAATTTTTATATCAGCCGGTTTATGCGGTGTATGCCTGTATTATCTGCTGGAAAATATCGCTCTTAAATATACAGCAGCATCAAATGTTGGCGTAATAATTTCAGCTGCACCATTTTTTACCGCAATACTGTCTAATCTATTTTTAAAACATGATGAAAAGCTCAGCGTAAATTTTTTCATTGGATTTATTGCCGCTATGGCTGGAATTGGCATTATAAGCTTTAACGGAGCGAATTTAAAACTTAATCCTATCGGTGATTTATTGGCGCTGCTTGCTGCCTTTTTATTTGCATGCTATTCTATTCTTACAAAAAAAATCAGCAGCTATGGGTACAATACTATTTTAACAACAAGACGTGTGTTTTTTTACGGTATTTTATTTATGGTACCATCACTTTTTATATTTGACTTTAAGCTTGGTTTATACAGATTTGTTAACCCTGTATATCTGCTTAATATTCTGTTTTTGGGGTTTGGAGCCTCTGCGCTCTGCTTTGTTACATGGAATTTTGCTGTAAAAGTATTAGGCGCAGTTAAGACAAGCATTTATATCTATCTGTCTCCTGTAATAACTGTTTCGGCTTCGGTTATTATTATTCATGAGCCTTTTACATTAATGACTGCTGCCGGGACTGTCTTAACATTATCCAGGCTGCTTATTTCCGGAATAAAGCACAAAAGAAAAGAGGTTAAAAACAATGGATTTACAGAATGAAAAATGCATTATGATAATTGATGAAAACCTGCCGTTAGGTATTATAGCAAATACTGCGGCAATTATGGGAATTACATTAGGTAGTAAAATACCGGAAATAGTTGGCAGAGATGTAATTGACAAAACCGGAAATACGCATTTAGGCATAATTAAAATTCCTGTCCCTGTTTTAAAAGGCAGCACAGAAATAATAAAATCTTTACGTAAAAAACTTTACGAGCCTTATTTTTCTGATTTGACTGTAGTTGATTTTTCTATTTTGGCTCAATGCTGCAAAACATATAATGAATTTATTAATAAAATGAAAGAAACATCTGAAATTGACTTAAATTACATTGGCATTGCTCTATGCGGAGCAAAAAATAAAATAAATAAACTGACAGGCAGTATGCCGCTTCTGCGATAATTTAAAAACAGATACAAATAATCTCATTTTGTATTTAAGCAACAGCAAGCTGCTTGTTAAATCCTTCCGCAAATAATATAATAAGTCATAACAAAATACTTTATTTAGATGGAAGAAAAATTGAAGCACAAGATATTATCAAGGTCTTATGTGAAAAAAATAATATTACGCATAAGCAGCTTGCTGAGCGTGTGAAAGTTACAAAGACAGGCATTTAACCGATTGGAAACAGGTGAAACACAGCCAAATACAGATACATTGAAATTGTTATCAAAAGTTTTTGATGTGTCAATAAATACTCTTCTATGTTTTCCGCAGCAGCCGTTCTGTCAATGCTGCGCTATGCCATTAAATGAAGATGGACTTATTAGCCATAAGATAGATGGGAGTTATAACGAAGACTATTGCAAATGGTGATATTTTGCAGGTGGGTTTACTTATCAATCAAAGAAAGATTTCCTGTATTACATGCTTAAAAATATGCCAAATCGGCATAACACAGATTAAGAAATCAGGCGCAGATAGTTGATTCATGTCTTTTACAATTAAAACACTGAAAATAACTTTATTTTCACATAAAAACACATTTTAGAAAAGTTCAAACAGTTTTTAATCCAGATTAAAACAGTCTTTGCAGGAAATTTTCCACAGGGGCTGCTTTTTTTGCCTTTAATAAAGCATAAATATATTTATGTTTATTTTGGCAAAGTATTTTATAGTCTGAAATATATATTTCCAATAAACTCCGCCAAACATAATGCGTAAAAATCCAAAATAAATCTGTATTACTTAAAAATAGTTTAAAAGTCTATTGACTTATGTACGAAATCGGATATAATAAACAATGTACTAAATCGGACAAGAAGGCGAATATATGCATTATTTAGAAACGGGACAATATACCTATTTAGCAGGAGAAATCAACGCCTTATATCATGAGGCGGCTGTTAAAGCTGGTATATCAGACAGTGTCCAAAATATTTTATATGTACTTTGCGAAAAAGACGGAAAATGCCTGCAAAGCGAAATAAGCAAACTTACAGGCATAAGCCGGCAGACAATTAATTCTGCGATTCGCAAACTGGAAAAAGATGGAATTGTGTATTTACAGCAGGGAAAAGGAAGAAATACAATTCTCTGCCTTACTGAAAAGGGAAAGAAATTTTCATTGGAAAAAATAAAGCCTTTGCATGAAATAGAAAACAAAATCTGGAATGACTGGACAAAAGAGGAGCAGCAGCAATACATTGTACTTACAAAAAAATACCGCGACGGATTAAAAAAATATATGGAAGATATTTTATAAATGCAAATAACAATTGCTTTTTAGGGAGGTGGCTTGATGTCGGCAGCAGCTCAATAAGGGGCTTATCACATTTGATATTGTCCCATGTTTGAAAATATAATTTGAAAATGAGAGGACAATTTAATATGGAAAAAGTACAAAAATGGAAATCGCAGTTTATTACTGTTGCATTGGGACAGGCAGTTTCAATGTTAGGAAGCCACGGTGTTCAGTTTGCTCTTATTTGGCACCTTGCCGAAAAAACATCTTCACCGTTAATGTTGGGAATATCAGGGCTTGTTGCCTATATTCCAATGACATTATTCAGCCCGCTTGCAGGAATTGCAGCTGACCGCTTTAACCGAAAATTCATATCTATTTTTTCGGATTTGGCAATGGGTACAGTTGCGCTGATTTATGCGGTACTGCTGCTCTTTTTTGACCTTCCCGTATGGACAGTATTTGTTATTCTTTGTGTCCGTGGTATTGGAAATACATTCCAGCAGCCGGCAATACAGTCAATTATTCCACAGCTTGTGCCAAAGGACCAGCTAATAAAAACAAATGGGTGGATGCAGCTTTTAAATTCTGGTTCATTTTTGATTGGTCCGGTAATCGGTGCGTCTTTATATGCGGTTTTTCCTATGTCAATTGTTTTAATGAGCGATGTAGCCGGGGCAATTTTAGCAAGTACTGCATTAGCAGTTGTCAAAATACCAAAACTTGAAAAAACAGAACATGAAAAACAGAATTTCACAGCAGAAATAAAATATGGACTTCAGGTATTTAAAGAAGATAAAAAATTATTTTATATCCTAATTGCCGAGGCGCTCTGTATGTTCTTTTATGCGCCGCTATCATCATTTTATCCGCTTATGACAAGCGATTATTTTAAGTTATCGGCAATGTATGGCAGCGCTGTGGAGTTATCTTTTGCAATGGGCATGATGGTATCTTCCCTTTTGTTTTCCAGCGTTTTAAATATAAAACGAAAAATAAGAACCTCTTTTATTGGTTTGTTTTTAATGGGAGTTATATCGCTAAACTGCGGAATTATACCGCCTACTTATGCCGGTTGGTTTTTATTTGCAGTATGCTGTATCTGTTTAGGAGCATTTGGAAATATCCATACAATTCCGCTTACAGCGTATATGCAGGAAACCATATCACATGACAAAATGGGGCGGGCATTTTCTGTCCTTACGCTAATTTCATCTGTCACAATGCCAATTGGATTGCTTTTCAGCAGTCCAATAGCAGAAAAAGCAGGAGTCAATGTCTGGTTTTCTATTTCCGGAATTTGTATAATTATACTTACTGCCGGTGTTTCAATACGATATGCCGCAAAATACGGGAGGCGAAAAATATGATTAGAGAATTTAAAATTTCAGATACAGAACGGGTTATGCAGTTATGGCTTTTGGGAAATGAGGACGCGCATTATTTTATACCAAAAGAATATTGGCTCTCTCATTACAGCGAAGTTCAAGAAGCATTATTGCAGGCTGAAGTTTTTGTATATGATAAAGATGGGGAAATTCTGGGATTTGCAGGTATGATTAAAGAACATATAGCCGGAATTTTTGTTGACAAAAACTGCCGCTCCCGAAAAATAGGCAATCTGCTTTTAAATTATATAAAAGAGAGATATAACGCTATTTCACTAAATGTGTATCAGAAAAATAAACGGGCAGTTGCGTTTTATAACAAAGAAGGTTTTTCTGTATTCTCAGAATCAGTTGATGAAAATACAGGAGAAAAAGAATATACAATGTTCTGGAAAAAATAACATAGCTCGCACGCCTTTACTGTTAAGCTTTTAAACGTCGGCGGCAAAAAGCATTGCCGCCTTTTTACATAATTTCAGAAAGGAGATTTTTCTATGACCAATCATCAGGAGAGCAAACAAAACAATACCAATAATATTGGACCAAATCCAAATGCTGTATATCCAAACGAGAATATTAAAAGCGTTGTGTTTATTAAAAACGTGATTTCAAGACCTAATATTTTAGTTGGCGACTACACTTATTATGATGATATTAACGGCGCAGAAGACTTTGAAAGCCATGTAACACATCATTATGAATTTTTAGACGACAAACTGGTTATTGGAAAATTTTGCGCAATTGCAAAAGGAATTGAGTTTGTAATGAACGGCGCAAACCACAGAATGAACAGTGTAACAACATATCCGTTTAATATTATGGGACATGGCTGGGAAATGTTCACTCCAAGTATTGAGCAGCTTCCACTTAAAGGCGACACTATAGTCGGCAACGATGTATGGATTGGACAAAATGTTACAGTAATGCCCGGCGTACATATCGGAGACGGGGCGATTATCGCTGCTAATTCAGTTGTTGCAAAAGATATTCCGGCATACTGTATAGCCGGAGGCAATCCATGCAAAGTTATTAAAAAGCGGTTTAGCGATGAGCTAATTGAATATTTGCTGGAAATTAAATGGTGGGACTGGGAGCCGGAGAAAATTTTTTTAAACATGGATATATTATGCAGCAGTGATTTGCAAAAGATTAAATCCATCAAAAACTGACAGTCCATATCATTAAAAGTGTATAAAATCCATAAAATATAAAAATTACGGCTTCCGAATTATATTATTAAATTATAAAAAGAGATGAAGTATATTGGTTTTATTAATAGTAGATGCCCAGGAGGCGTTAATAAATGAATCTTTATATCAATGTGCCGCATTTGTGGAAAATGTCTGTAAATTAATTTACGCGGCACGGGCCTCAGACGTTGAAGTAATTTATGTTATGCACGATGACGGACCTGAAAGCGGCATGACAAAAGGAAAAACCGGTTTTAATATTTATAAAAAGTTTCTGCCTGAACAAGGCGAACAAGTTTTTATTAAATACGTTAACAGCCCTTTTAAGGAAACAGGGTTATTAAGCTACTTAAACTCAAAATGCCACAAGGACATAATAGTTGCTGGTTTAAATACTGATAAATGCATAAATGCCACTGTAATATGCGGCTTTGAACATGGTTTTAACATTATTGTTCCCATTGAGGCAAACACAACCGAGGACAATGCCTATATGTCAGGCAGTCAGAGCTGGCGCTACTACAACAAATTCATGTGGCCCAGACGATATGCATTATGCGTTACTGTTAATGAAGCAATTAAAATTATTAAATATAAAAAACAACTTTAAAAAAGTACCGTATTTTAAATTCAAATTCTATTTAATATATAAACAGCCTTTTAATGAAAAATATCACCAAAGGCTGTTTTTTATTTTTGCAGAGCCAAATATGCTTAACAGCTAATCCAGTTGTTGATTTTTAAAAAAACTTATCTCAGTTAAATATTATTTCTATGCCTTTGCCAACCGTCATGCTTCCGCCGTGAGATAAAACAATGCGCTTTACTATAATAAGACCCATTATATGTTTTAAGGATTTTGTATTGTTATTTATATTTTCGGCAATATCTTCAGGTATTCCCCAACCGCTGTCGCTGAATAAAACATGTGCCTTATTATTTTTTATATACCCCTTAATGTATATATCACAGCCCTTTGGATTATGCCTTATTGAATTTCCCACAATATTTTCAAACGCCCTTTGGATAAGCTGTTTATCGGCATATAAAATATATTCGTCAAATTCCGAAGATGTGTCAATATTTATATTGTATTTTTCCCCCTCTTCACCAACTGAGTTAATGCACTGGGCAGAAGCCTTGCGTATAGCAGAAGATAAACGTATATATTCTTTTCTTAAAGGCTGCATGCTGTACTCCAGTTTCGATGCAAGATTTAAGTCATCTATCAGCTTTTTAATTTTTATGCTCTGTTCTTTTATAACAGCAGCTTTTGTTATTGTATCAACATCGCCAGTGCCGTTTTTGCCCAACATTCCGGCATAACCCATAATTAAAGAAAGCGGCGTTCTTATATCGTGGGATACGGCGCTTATCCATTCTGTCCGCGCCTCATCTCTTTTTTCTATAATGCTTTTCTGCTTCCTGAGCTTTTCAGCAGTTTTATTAATGCAAAGAGCTATTTCTTTAAAATTGCCGCTTACAGGCATATCAACAGGCATGTCATTTGAAAGGTTACCTATTCCGTCGGTTATAACCTTTATTTTTTTATAATACCCGTAACCGAATATTATAATAAGCACTGCCACAAAAACAAAAGAGCTTATAATGCCAAAAATTATAAGTTTAAACAGCAGGTGCAAGCCTTCTATATCCTGCACAATATTATATTTCCATATACTGTCTTTGGGATAACCCAAAACAACAAGACCCCCGTCTGTTTCCCAAACCGAAACAGGGTACCCTTTAAGATACCATTTTGAAAACGACGCCACATCAGAAACTGTATATCTGTGGTTTAAATCATCACTTAAATTATGCTCCCAAGTTATATTTCCGTTGTCGTCAAGCATAAAAGCAAACTCACATTTTGCCTCGTCTATAATACAATCCATATACTCACTGTTTAATACATTTTTATTTTCGTCAAACTCAAACTGCCGCGATATGTTTCTTACAGAATACTTCCCGTCTAAAGGCACGCCTTCATTGTGCCACATTAAAATACCTACATAAATGTAAATACATATCTGAATTGCAATAAACGCAATAGCAATAGATACAGTTAAAATAACATATTTAAAATAAATTTTAATTAAGCTTTTCATCTGTTCAGCCTGTAGCCTAAGCCTTTCATAGTAATAATGTATTTTGGGTTTGACGGGTTAAGCTCTATTTTCTCTCTTAATTTTCTTATATGCACCATAAGGGTGTTTTCGTAAGCATAATAATTTTCACCCCAAACGGCTTCCGCCAGAAAATCAAATGTAAGTATCCTTCCCCTGTTTTCCAAAAAAACATTTAAAAGCTTGTATTCTTTGTTTGTAAGCGCCGTTTCATCACTTTCAGGTGTTTTTTTAACTGTTCCGGCAGACATGTTAACACAGGCATCACCTATTTTGTATATCCTGTCGCTGTTTTTATATTCATTGTATGTTCTCTTTAAAACAGCCCTGCACCTTAACAGCAGTTCTTCAGCTAAAAACGGCTTTGTAATATAATCATCAGCCCCAAGTCCTAAGCCTTTTAACCTGTCCTCGTTTTTGTCCCTTGCAGAAAGGAATATAACAGGTATGTCAAAGCTTTGGCTCAGCCTTTTGTAAAAACTGAATCCGTCATCATAAGGAAAATTCACATCAAGTATTATTAAACTGTAGTTATTATTATTAATCAATTTTTCAGCCTCACTTAATGACAAAACAGTATCTACGTTTTTAAAGCCGTTTGTTATAAGCATTGTTTTTATCATCTGGCATAAATCCGCATTATCGTCCGCAATAAGTATATCCGCGTTACAGTAGTTCATAAGAAGTCACCCCTGAATATATTATAATATCTTATTTTGCTTTTTTCTTTATCTGTCAAATCATTTAAACAAAATTTAAGGTTAAAGCCAAGAGCAAATAAGGCTCGTAATTTAAAATCAGTAAAAAAGGAGGGTTTAAAATGGATAACCAATTAATAAAAACTCAGGAGCTTACAAAAATATATCACGGCAGAAAAGTTGTGGACAATATATCCCTTTGCGTACCGGAAGGCAAAATATACGGCTTTTTAGGTCCTAACGGCGCTGGAAAAAGTACAACAATGAAAATGCTTTTAGGTCTTATAGACCCAAGCGGAGGGAAAATATCAATATTCGGCAAAGAAATGAACCGGAAAAACCGTATTTCAATACTTAAACAAACCGGCTCACTAATTGAGTCACCGTCTTATTACGGCAATCTTACAGGCTACGAGAATTTAAAAATAAGCTGCATACTAAAAAAACTGCCTTTTTCCGAAATAAGCCGTGTTTTATCGGTAGTAAGAATGGAAGGGAATAAAAACAAAAAAGCTTCTCAGTATTCTTTAGGCATGAAACAGCGTTTAGGCTTAGCCAACGCTCTTTTAGGCAAGCCCAGTCTTCTTTTGCTTGACGAACCGACAAACGGTCTTGACCCTGCCGGAATACACGAAATGCGTTCTTTAATACGCTCCCTGCCGGAAGAATACGGAACGACAATTATGATTTCAAGCCACCTTCTTTCTGAAATGGAGCAGGTTTCAGATTATATAGGCATTATATCTTCCGGAAAAATCATATTTCAGGACAAACTTTTAAAATTGCAGGAATTAGGAAGCGAAAGTATTATTATTAATACAGATGATAATTTAAAGGCATCATCTGTAATTAAAGAAAATATGAATATAAATCCGGAAATGTCTAATAACGGAATTATTCTGCCTTTTATGGACAACACAACTGTTTCCCAAACAGTAAAATGCCTTGTAAACAACAATATAAATATATACCGTGTAACTGATAAAACAAAAAATCTTGAAGAAATTTATCTCTCTATGGTAAAGGAGAATGGCTTATGATAAGAATACTAAAGGCTGAAAGCCTAAAATTAAAACGCAGATATGTATATTTAATGTTTGCCATGTCTTTATTTGTAATATTTCTATGGATGTGCTACAGCCTGAGCGACTTAGACTTTAATAAATTCAGCGGAATTTTTGCATTAGCCAACACAGACCTTTTTTTAATAAACACCATAATTTCACCTGTTATAATAGCCGCTTTCGCCACACGCCTTGCGGACATTGAGCTTATTGGGAATACTTATAAATGGCTCAGCTGTATGCAGAATACAAAGTCCATATTTAAAGGCAAAGTAGCTGTAGGCGTAATATGCATTTTTTTATACACGCTTTTTCAGTGCGCGTTCTATATTCTTATAGGCATTAAAATGGATTTTTATTCAGCAGAAAAATTTACAATGTTTTTTATATCTGTTTTTGCCGTACTGCTTGCACTTTTTATGTTCCAGCTTAATTTTTCCCTTTGGTCAAAAAATCAGCTTACACCGCTTTTTATAAGCATAGGCGGAACATTTGCCGGGCTGTTCTCGTGGTTTTTGCCGCAGTATCCTTTGCGCTTTATAATTCCGTGGGGTTACTTCTGTGTTTTATGCAACAACGGCATTAATTACGACTCTGTAAGCAGGTATACAGAATATTACTGGACAGGCTATCCTTATTTTTGGCTTGTAGTGCTTATTGTTTATATTGTGCTGCAATATATGTATACACGCGGAAAATTTATAACTAAAATTCAGGAAATGTAAGGAGAATTCTTATGCTTATTAAATCAATTTACTGCGAACGCTTAAAATGCAAAGGCACATTAATATGGCCCGTTTTTATTATAATACCAATAATACCCGTACTGCTTGGCTGCGGCAATTATTTAGCGAATTTAGGAATATTAAAATCCCAGTGGTATTCTTTATGGACACAAATAACTCTTTTTTACTCTAATTTCTTCTTTGCGCCTCTTATAGGCGTATACTGCGCTTTTTTGTGGCGGTACGAAAACTTTAACAACTGCCGGCAGTATATGTATACAAGACCTTTAAAATACTCAACTGTATTTTTATCAAAATATATAATGG
Source organism: uncultured Clostridia bacterium (assembly GCA_944383885.1). Classification (GTDB taxonomy): domain Bacteria; phylum Bacillota; class Clostridia; order Lachnospirales; family Anaerotignaceae; genus Neoanaerotignum_A. Next base: position 59,164 of record CALWRF010000040.1, read on the forward strand.
TATGCGCTATAACATTTATGACTCAGGTTTGGCTTTGTGTTATGTTTACGGCGGCGGGAAAAATTGTATCGCTAAAGGGTCTTCCTCCTGCTGATATATTTTTATGGATGTTAAGGGGCACATTAGGCGGCTTTGTAACAGCTACTATACAGTTTTCAGCGGCGGCGCTTATTAAAAACTTTGCCGTACCTGTTGTAATAGGCATGCTTGGCGGAATAAGCGGCTTAATAGCAGCCAATACATCTTTAGGAATATTTTACCCGTACTCTCTTATGCTTTTAGGCATGAACGCCAATAAATCGGAAGACATGGTGTCCAATATATTTTTATATTTTATAGTTTCTTTATTATATATTGCCGTATTTACATTAATAGGCATTAAAATTTCAAAAATTAAAAACCACTAAAAGTCCGTCTGACATTTAAACAGCACCCAATTTGTTATATAGTATGATTTACCAAAAACAAATCGGGCGCTGTTTATTTTATCAACAAAACTTTTTATTATTTTATAAAATCAGATTTATTTTCCAAAAGCTATTTTTTGCGCGTTATACGCCTGAATATTAAATGTTTTAAAATCTCCGTTATACCATACAAAATTGCTTCCGTCTTTTTTAATTACCATTTCCAGTTCCCCTTTAAGCTGTATAAGTTCATAACTGCTTAAAGCCATAACGCCTTTATTTGTGTTTCCGCTTTCAAAGGCAGTTTTTCCAATATATTCCCCGTCAGATGTTATATTGCTGTAAAACTCATATAAATACGGCACAGAGCCTGCCGAAAGGCTCCTGTAGTCATAAGTGCTGAATGTATCCAGTGTGCCTTTTTCAAACCTCGATATATTATATTTTGTCATATATCCGTCTATATTTGAAAAACAAAGCGCAAAAAGACCTATGCAAAATACAACAAATGCCGCTTTAGGCGCGTTAAAGTTTACAGCGCTTTTAACTATTATAATAATGAACATAATAAAGAGCATAACCATAAACCATGAGGCATAAATTCTAAGACGTGTTAAACCGTAGCAGTCAATATACATTCCCATTTTGCTTAACGCCGTAGCTATTAAAAGCAGTGTAAAAACAGAAAGAAGCATTGTATGCGCTGTAAGGGCTTTTGGTTTTTTGCCTTCACTGTTTCTTTCTACTATAACAAATGAAAGATAAGTAATGCCAAAATTAATAAATGCAATTACGCAAAGCTCAAAGAACCCCTTTCTTGCATATTGAGAATAGGTAAACTCCTCAGGCAGAAGTTTTGAAAAGCCTGAAAACAAATAAGCTGACTGGGATATAAAAAACAGCAAATATATTAAATTTATAATTGTTAAAACAGTATATGCCGTTGCTTTAGGCATTTTACACATGTATTTTCTTGCTTTTCCAACACTTTCGCATGTAATGCCTTTAAAGCTCCTGTTTCTTAAATTGCCGTAAAAAAGACCAAAAAAATAACACCATACCGGAATAGCTATAAAAAGCTTAATTATGGAGCTGTATATTTTGCCAAAAAACACTTCGTATAATATTCCCATTAAATTATCAAAAGCCGTATCTGCGCTGGCAAGGAGGCTTATTACAACAAAAGCAACAGGAATGCAGATTAAAATACCTATTAAAACCTGACCTGATATACTGCTGTTTTTGCCCTTGCCAAATGAGCTTTTTATGCTTCCAAAAGCACATGAAAAGTTGGAAAACGGTACAATTAAAAGCTGGTTTAATATATCCCATACAAACAAAGACGAAATATAATCTTTTCCGTTTTCTGACCCTATGCGTCTTTCAGCAAAAACGCCTGTCCAGTAAACAGCCATAATTGTTATAAACATAAAGAGCATAACGCCCGGAAAATCATTGTCGAATACAACAAACCTTACTGCGCCCAAAAGCAGTATTATTAAGTATGGGACTGATTTTCTGCTTTGCTTAAAACCGCAGATATTTCCGTAAACAGCACCTATTATAACAAACATTACTGCAAATAAAGCCGTTGAAAGAGCCGGTCTGAATGGGTAAACCCACTGGACATACAAATAGCCTAATATAAAAAATATTATGGCAAATATTCCGTCTGATTTTGTAAAAGAATATGTCTTTTTCTTTTCGTCATCTGTCTGAACGCTTCCGCTCATTTTTACGTTGCTTAATGAATTTAAGTCCGTCATAATGCCGCCTCCTTTTATTTCTCATTTTCATTATTTGTGTACTCCAGTATGTCCCCCGGCTGACAGTTTAAAACACGGCATATTTCTTCCAGTGTGGAAAACCTAATGGCTTTTGCTTTATTATTTTTAAGTATAGACAGGTTTGCAGGCGTAATTCCTATAAGGGAAGCCAGCTCTCCGGAAGAAATTTTGCGTTTTGCCATAATTACATCAAGATTAACAATAATAGGCATATTTAATTCCTCCCGTTAAATAGTAAAATCATTTTCGGTTTTAATTATAACAGCCTGCTCTATAACATTTTTAACTACCCGCAGTATTAAACCAAAAAATCCGGCGGCAACAGCGCCAAACAAAAACAGAATATAATAAAATCCCGAAAACAAAAGTATTACTGATACAACAAAACAGCACCATGAAATAGACCTTAAAAGCTTTACATTATCAGTAATAAAAACTGAGCCTTTTCGTATGTTTGAAAGAAGCCTGTTAAGACAAAAAAGCAACGCAAGAGAAACTATCCCTGCGGCGTAAACCGTAAAGATAAGCGGATTTTTAATATCCGCATTTTTTGATGCATAATCTACATACAGACCAACCCAGTAAGGCGCACTTATCAAAAACAAAACCGACGCTATTATAACAATTTTAGTGCATATACAAGATAGCACAACAGACCTTTTAGCGTTCCACATAAAACCAATCCTCCTAATTTTTCTTTAATGCCATTATATACACAATATTATTGTTTGTCAATCATTATTTATCGAAAAACAATAAATATTTATCATTTATCAGTAATCAAATAATTTATATTTTTCTAATTGCAGCTTATTGTGAGTTAAAATCAGAGTTGAAAAAATCAGGTTATTTAAAACGCAAAAAACAGCTTATACCGCCGCAAATAACGGTATAAGCTGTTTCATAATTCAAACTATATCAAGCCTGCAAGCTTAAAATTAATTACTAATTACATCTCGCCTGCTGCAAGTTTTTTATATTTTTCAAGTCTTTCCTTAGCGTCAGATTCAGCCTTGGCAAAAAGTTCCTGTGCTAATTCAGGGAATGTTCTTAAAAGTGATGAATAACGAACTTCCCCTTTTATGAACTCTTGGAAATCGCCTTTTGGCTCTGGTGTAGAGTCAAGTATAAACGGATTTTTGCCCTCCGCTTTAAGAGACGGGTTAAATCTGTAGCAGTGCCAGTATCCTGCATCAACAGCCTTCTTAATTTCAAGCTGTGAGTAAGCCATTTTAATACCATGGTTGATACATGGCGCATAACCTATTATAAGTGAAGGACCCGGATAAGCTTCAGCCTCCATAAGGGCTTTAACAAGCTGTGCCTGATTAGCTCCCATTGCTACCTGCGCTACATAAACATAGCCGTAGCTCATAGCCATCATGCCAAGGTCTTTCTTCCTTACTTTCTTACCGCTTGCGGCAAACTGAGCAACAGCGCCGGCAGGTGTAGCCTTTGATGACTGTCCGCCTGTATTAGAGTAAACTTCTGTATCAAATACAAATACGTTTACATCTTCTCCGGAAGCTAAAACGTGGTCAAGTCCGCCGTAGCCTATATCGTAAGCCCAGCCGTCGCCGCCGAATATCCACTGGCTCTTTTTAGCAAGCTGGTCTTTGTTTTTAAGGACATCGTTTATAATCTCCTGAGCCTCAGCATTTGCGCCGTTGTAGTCTTCAAGAAGCTCAATAAGCTCTGCTGTTGCTTTCTGGTTCTTCTCGCCGTCGTTCATTGTGGCAATCCATTCGTCAACACGCTCTGCCATAACTTCACAGCCCTGAACGCTTCTGAGCTTTTCAAGCTGTGCTTTAAGCCTTTCCCTCATTTGTTTAACAGCAAGAGCCATACCAAGACCAAACTCAGCGTTATCCTCAAAAAGTGAGTTAGCCCATGCCGGACCATGACCCTTGTGGTTTGTTGTATAAGGTGTTGAAGGCGCGCTGCCGCCCCAGATTGAAGAACAGCCTGTTGCGTTTGCTATATACATTCTGTCGCCGAAAAGCTGTGTTATAAGCTTAGCGTAAGGTGTTTCGCCGCAGCCTGCGCATGCGCCGCTGAATTCAAGAAGCGGCTGAACAAACTGGCTGCCTTTAACTGAATTTTTAGCCATAACATTTTCTTTAACTGAAAGACTCATAGCGTAATCCCAGTTAGCGGCTTCTTTCTCCTGTGTATAAGCCGGAACCATAGTAAGGGCTTTGCCAGGAGCAGGACATACACTGGCACAGCTTCCGCAGCCTAAACAGTCAAGAGCTGAAACCTGTACTCTGAACTGGTAATTTTCAAGACCCTTGCCAATAGCTTTCTTTGTATCAAAGCCTTCAGGAGCGTTTTTAACCTCATCTTCTGTAAGAAGGAAAGGACGAATTGCCGCATGAGGGCACACAAATGAGCACTGGTTGCACTGAACGCATTTTGTAACGTCCCACTTAGGAAGGTCTACAGCAACGCCTCTCTTTTCGTAAGCGGCTGTGCCCTGTGGGAATGTACCGTCCTCGCGGCCTTTAAATGCGCTTACAGGAAGGCTGTCGCCTCTCTGTGCGTTAATAGGCTCAACAATGTTTTTAATAAACTCAGGAACTTCTTTCTTAGCGCCTGAATTTTCATCAACGGCGTTTTTCCAGCTTTCAGGAACTTCTACTTTTACAACTTTCTGTGTTCCCTGGTCAACAGCCGCATAGTTCATGTTAAGTATGGCGTCGCCTTTTTTGCCGTATGTCTTTTTAATGGCGTCTTTCATATACCCAACAGCTTCATCAATAGGTATAATGTTTGCAAGTTTAAAGAATGCTGCCTGAAGTACTGAGTTTACTCTGTTTCCAAGACCTATTTCTCTTGCAATATCCGTACCGTTAATTACATAGAACTTAATATCGTTTTCGGCAAAATATCTCTTCATAGCAGCCGGAAGATGTTTGTCAAGCTCATCAACTGGCCATTCCGTGTTAAGAAGGAATGTGCCGCCTTTATTAAGCTCCGAATACATATCGTAAAGATTTACATATTCCTGTTTATGGCAGGCAACAAAGTCCGCTGTCTTAACAAGATATGTTGAGCGGATAGGCTTCTTTCCGAAACGGAGATGGCTCTGTGTTACGCCGCCTGATTTCTTTGAGTCGTATGAGAAATAAGCCTGAGCATACATATCTGTATGGTCGCCTATTATCTTAATTGAGTTTTTATTAGCGCCTACTGTGCCGTCGGAACCAATGCCCCAGAATTTGCAGCTTATTGTTCCGTCGCCTTCTGTTACGTTAACCTCAGCGCCTACATTAAGTGAAAGGTTTGTAACATCATCTACAATGCCTATTGTAAAGTGGTTTTTAGGCTCGTCAAGTTTAAGATTGTCATAAACAGCTATAAACTGGGCAGGTGTAACGTCTTTGGAGCCAAGACCGTAACGACCGGCAACAATCATCGGCTGTTCTTTAGCTTCAAACATAGCTGTGCATACGTCCTGGTACAAAGGCTCACCAAGGGCGCCCGGCTCTTTTGTTCTGTCAAGTACAGCAATCTTTTTAACTGTTTTTGGAATAGTATCTATAAAGTGCTTAGCTGAAAACGGTCTGTAAAGATGAACTTTAACAAGACCTACCTTCTCGCCTTTAGCCCTTAAATAATCAATAGTTTCTTCTATAGCCTCACAGGCTGAACCCATAGCTATAATTACTCTGTCAGCCTCAGGGTCGCCGTAGTAGTTGAACAGCTTATAGTCGCGGCCTGTAAGAGCGCTTATTTTAGCCATGTAATCCTCGCATACGCCTACTATATTCTCGTAGTAAGGGTTGCAAGCCTCTCTTGCCTGGAAGAAAATATCCGGGTTCTGAGCTGTACCTCTTAATACAGGGTGCTCAGGGTTAAGAGCATTTCTCTTAAATGTATTAACAGCGTCCATATCTACAAGTTTGGCTAAATCGTCATAGTCAAGACACTCAATTTTCTGTATTTCGTGTGATGTGCGGAATCCATCAAAGAAATGGAGGAAAGGCACTCTGCCCTTTATTGCGCTTAAATGCGCAACAGCGCCTAAATCCATAACCTCCTGAACGGAGTTTGAAGCCAAAAGCGCAAAGCCTGTCTGACGGCATGCCATAACGTCTGAATGATCGCCGAATATTGAAAGGGCATGGCTTGCAAGCGCCCTTGCACTTACATGAAACACACACGGGAGAAGCTCGCCTGCTATCTTATACATATTAGGAATCATAAGAAGAAGACCCTGGCTTGCTGTATAAGTAGTTGTAAGTGCGCCTGCCGCAAGTGAACCGTGTACGGTGCCTGAAGCGCCTCCCTCTGACTGCATTTCTATAACTTTAACGCTCTGACCGAAAATGTTTTTCTTTCCGTTAGCAGACCAGTCATCAGCATGCTCAGCCATTGGCGACGACGGTGTAATAGGGAATATGCCTGCTACTTCCGTAAAAGCATAAGAAGTATAAGCAGCTGCCTCATTGCCGTCCATGGTTTTCATTATCTTGGACATAGTAAAACTTCCTTTCTGTTTAATATATATATAAGTAATTACCAACCAACACAAATTGTATTTATTATAGTACAATATTTAAACCAATTCAACATATAAATTAAGGTATGTATATCGCTTATTTAAGTTTTAACACAGTTTATATAAATTTGCAATTTCCATTTAAAAAATTTATATTTTTATAAAATTTATTAATATATATATCTTTATTTTACTGCAAAAATTATGCCTGAAATTTTTTTGTCCGGCAAAATGCATAATTATTTTTAAAAAAACAAATGCTCAATAAGTATTTTTACGCCTATTAATATTAAAATAATTCCGCCTGCCATTTCAGCACGTTTTTTAAGCATTTTACCTGCGTTTTTGCCTATTATGGAGCCGAAAACAGAAATTATAAAACAGACAACACCTATTACGGCGCTGGCTGAAAGTATGTTTACATTTAAAACGGCAAAACTTACGCCAACTGCCAGTGCGTCAATACTTGTGGCTATAGCCTGAAAAAAAAGCTTAGCAGGGGTAAGAACCTGTCTTTGGTTATTGTCCTCATCATCTTCTTCACCTACGGACTCTCTTACCATATTAAAACCTATAACGGCTAAAAGCGCAAAGGCTATCCAGTGGTCAAAAGACTCAATATACCCTTTAACGCTAAACCCAAGCAGAAATCCCAAAACAGGCATTAAAAACTGGAATCCGCCGAAAAAAAGCGCTTCAACAAGTATATCGCTTTTGCGTATTCCCTTAATTGAAAGACCATTTGAAACAGATACCGCAAAGGCGTCCATTGAAAGACTTACAGCTATAAGCAGAATATATAAAAACCCCATAAATCCTCCTTATGCCTCACAGTCTTTTTTGCCGCGTTTAACCATATCAACACATGTGTCAACGGCTTCATCTATCATTTTAGGCATTGAATCTGAACTCATGCCAACTACATATATTCCGCAGCGCTTAATAGGTATTAATATTTTTTCAGCCGGGCTTTCACTTATGGCTCTTGCCATTTTGTGGCTTAATTCCCCAAACATGGCGTTAGAAGATATAATGCCTATGCTGCCCATAATAATATCGGCTCTTGCGGCGTTTACCTTAACAGCGTTTTCACCTGTAGCCGCTTTATCAGCTCCTGATTTAATCATGTTAGCTGTTGCTATTGAATTTGTGCCAATAGCTATAAGCTGGTTTTCAGGACCTAAAAGCGGTTTTAACCTTTCTATTATAGATTTGCCTATTCCGCCGCCCTGACCGTCTACAACCATAATTACCATTTGTTTTATTCCTCCTCAAATATAAGCTGCGGCGTAAAATTAACATAATCCGCAGATACAAGCCTGTACTCTGTTTTTCCTTTAATTCCCTGAAACCCGGTTTTAAAATTATCGTTTCCATGAAGGTGCCCGTAAACGGCTTTTATTACAGGATAGTTATTAAAAAGCCCGCTTACTTCGTTTTCAGCCTCGTTAAAAAGCAGCGGCGGATAGTGGCTCATAAATATAATCCTCTCGCAATTTTTACGCATTGCCGCATCAAGTGAAAGCTTTGCCCTTATAATTTCGCGCCTGTAAATTTTTATATCTTCCATTTCATCGCTGTCGCTTTTCCAAAGCCTTGCGCCGCAAACGGCGGTTTTTCCGTCAGGCAGCATAAAACAGTAATTCTGCAAAAAATACATGCCTTTTTTGCCGTACAGGCTGTTAAGGCGTGAAACACTGCTCCACCAGTAGTCATGGTTGCCTTTTATAAGAACTTTGCTGCCTTTCAGGTCTTTAATAAATAACAAATCCTTTTCAGATTCATTAAATCCCATCGCCCATGAAATATCACCCGGTATAAGAACAATGTCACTTTCAGATACAACGCTGTTCCAGTTTGCCTTTATTTTTTCTGCATGGTTTTCCCATTCGCTGCCAAACCTGTCCATTGGCTTGTTAACAGAGCGACCCAAATGCAGGTCTGATAAAGCATATACCTTCATAAAAGCCTCCGTATTTCAATTATTTGACTTATTTATTTTACTATTTATTCATTCTTTTATCAACTTAATATTAATTAATATGTTAAGCGCTTTAAATTTCAGTTTACTTTATATTATAAACCGTTTGTATTTTTCAATTATTAAATGTATAATATGTAAAATAAATACAGGCAGGAGGTATAAATTAATGCCAAAATTAAGCAGCAGAACAGATACTTTTACAGAATCTATGATTCGTAAAATGACAAGGATATCCATTGAAAATAACGCCATAAATCTTTCTCAGGGCTTTCCCGACTTTAATCCGCCTAAAGCGCTTCTTGACAGACTTGCGGCAGTTTCTTATGAGAACCATCATCAATACGAGGTAACTTGGGGTTCGCAGGGCATAAGAGATGGTCTTGCAAAAAAGCATTTCCATTTTACTGGTCAGAAAATAGACCCTGAAAAAAATATAGTTGTCACATGCGGCAGTACAGAGGCAATGATGGCTTCTATGCTTACTGTCTGCAATCCCGGTGAAAAAGTAATAGTTTTTTCACCGTTTTATGAAAACTACAGCGCCGACGCAATACTTTCAAGCGCCGAGCCTATATTTGTCCCTCTTAACCCTCCGGATTTCACATTTGACCCAGATGTACTTGAAGACGCGTTTAAGCAAAAACCAAAGGCAATTATTGTCTGCAACCCTTCAAACCCAAGCGGCAGGGTATTTACTCAAAGCGAGCTTAAAATAATAGCCGACTTAGCCGTTAAATACGACACATTTGTTATAACAGATGAGGTTTATGAGCATATAGTTTATAAGCCTTATAAACACATATATTTTTCTACACTTCCGGGCATGAGGGAAAGAACAATTACATGTAATTCACTTTCTAAAACATATTCCATAACCGGCTGGCGTCTGGGCTATGTTGTAGCTGAGGAATACATTATAGACCGCGTTAAAAAAGTTCATGACTTCCTTACAGTAGGCGCCGCAGCACCGCTACAGGAAGCTGTTATTACAGCCCTTAATTTTGACGACAGCTACTACGAGGAGCTTTTGGGCATTTATACCGACAGGAAAGAGCTTTTTATTAACGGTCTTAAAAACATGGGCTTTGACTATACAGACCCTCAGGGCGCATATTACGTAATGGTTAATGTAGGCAAATACGGCGTTACAGACGATATTAAATTCTGTGAATGGATGGCACGTGAAGTAGGCGTAGGCGCTGTTCCCGGCTCCAGTTTCTTTAATGAAAATATAAATAATTATGTGCGTTTTCATTTTGCCAAAAGCCGCGAAACGCTTACCAACGCTCTTAACAGACTTGAAACACTTGATAAAAAAGCCCTTAAAGCCAAAGGCTTATTTTAATATCATATATAAAAGCAGTTAAATGCTTAAAAAGTAAACTCCGGCAGATATTCAAAAAGCATGATTCCGGAGTTTTTATTTTAAATAAACATTAAATCAAAAACACTTTATATTAAAAAAATAAAGGGCGCCAAAAGACGCCCTTATTAGTTTTGTTATAATGTATTACATTTTTTGCATTTGTCAAACTTTATAAGCAGTATACCAAATATTACGCATAAAACAGCGCATATAAAGGAACCTGCGTTGCCGTAGCCTAAAAAACTTTTAAAACAGCTGTAAGAAGTGCCGGAGTACACAAAAGCCGTATTCAATGCCGCGTATGTAAAAGCCTGAACCCACATAGCCGCGCCTAAAAAAACAAACAGCAAGCCTAAATCTTTCTTATCCATAACACTTCTCCTCCTTATTTTAAAATTCAGCCTACCCTGTAGCCCACACCCCATACAGCCTTTACAAAATGCGGTTTTTTAGGGTCATGCTCTATTTTCATTCTTATTCTTCTTATATGGACCGCAATTACATTTTCCTCTACGCCTATTGTTTCAGCATGCCATATAGCCCTGTAAATCTGCTCGGCAGAAAGCACCCTGCCTTTTTGTTTCATAAGTATGCACAAAATGTTATACTCTGTAGGTGTTAAGGAAATGCTTCTTCCGTCTACTGTTACACGCTTTTTTTCATCGTCAATTTCCAGACCGTCAAAACGGTAAATATAATCCGGCGTTTCGCTTATTATGGAATCAGCTTCCTCAAAGCCATTTTCAGAAAGAAGTTTTTTTAATTTTTTAAGCTTCTCCGTATCTTCCACCTGTATAGTGATGTATGCCATATTACTACCCTCCGTTCAGTAAGTACAAGTTAAGTACAAGTATCCAACATATTTAATTTTGTTTAGTAAAATCAGGGACATACCCGTTTTTAAAGCCGCAGTTTACAGCATAATAGCCATTGTACTTTTCAGGCTTAATTAAAATATCAACATCATAATCGTTGCTGACTGTTGAATCAACAGCGCTGAAATATGCCTGGCTTCTTGCATAAACATTATCTAAAATCTCCTCCATCTGGTCAGTATCGGTAATTTCAACAGGTTCTGTATCATCAATATAATTATAGACTGTTATTGATAAAATATCTTCTTTGCCTACTTTTGCGTTAATGTCTATTCCCTGCTTTGCCAAAACAGCTTTTGTATTTTCAAACGAATCAAAAACCGGGAATTCATAATAAACATTTGTTGTATCATTGGAGCCGGTATTCTGGCTGCCTCCATTTACGCTGTCATTGTAAACAATTGCAAATACTTCCAAATATCCGCTGGCAAGAGTATTGTCTACATCGCTGAACGACATATTAATAAAGTCCTTTTTGTAAGCGTTTATAAGCTCGCTGTTTATATTCTCTTCTAACGATTCAGTTATAAAATCGTTGCTGTACCGTATTTTATATAAGCTTTCATATTTTGCAAATACACTGTCGAAAAGCTGAATATAATTTTCTTTAAAATTTACGTCGTTAAAAATCCTGTTTAAAAGCTCTTCGTTTTCTTTGTAGTTAAAATATATATTTCTGTATACGTCCTTTCCGTTTGAAAGTGTATATTTCATTGTTGCCGTTATAGTATACGGATTATCATTATAACTGTATCCTTTGCTGTAATTATCTATTTCCTGAGAAGCCGTATACGCTATGTCGCATAAAAGGGACTTATCTGTTACATTCATTTTGCTGAATCTGTAATGGTCGCCTGTAACATTGTTATATTCATCATCATAAAAGCTGGCTCTGTTGCCAAAAGGTGTATCAAGCGATATTGTTCCGCTTACCAGTTTATTTTCATCAGGTACGTATTTGTCATAGCCTGTTATGTCAAATTTGAATAGAGCGAATATAAATCCCGCAATAACGGCTGTATATATAATTGAGCGTTTGTCCTTAAAAGCGGCTTTCAAATCCTGCTCATAAATTGCCTGCATTACACAATGGCACAGTAAAATGCCTGCCACCAAACCAAATACCGCTCCGCCTAAGGAACCGCCGCTGGCTGACTCAAAGAATAACAAAAATACCAATGCAACAGGCACCATTATAAAGCGCTTTATAACTTTTTTGCTCTTCTTAAATGACATTGACTTTCCGCAGGACTCCGAAGGACGGGCTTTGTAAAGAAGAAAAGCTATAACTATGTACGCAATTATCAATACGGCTAAATGCAGTGCTGCTTTCTGCACTATTGGCAAAACACTCTGGCTTTCCCTAATAGCTGATGAAAAATCACCCTGAAATAAAAAGAATATTCCTACAGGCGAGAACCAAGTTTTAAAAAACTCTCCATCACTGTACTGGGTGTATGTTTTAAAATAATTGCTGAACATGCTTAAAAGCAGCATTTTTACGCCGTTTTCATAGCATAAAAGGGTTGCCGCGCCTAAAACAGAAACCGGAAGGTTGCCTGTAAGCATAACAGCTATTACTGTTACGGCATAAACAGCTAAATAAAAAAGTGTGTTTACCCCAAAACTTACAAATGCCATTTTAATAGTATACGCATCGCTAACGCCGTATGTTCCCGCAATTATTATAGTTATTACCAAAAATATAAAATACGGCACAACATACATAAGTATGCTGTTAATAAATATAACGGCAAAGCGTTTTTCTATACTTACCGGCACGCTTAAATACATATCCGTTTTCTTCCTGCTGTAAAGATATGAAAAACCATGTATAGCCGCAATTACGGCAAAAATTACGGTAACAACCATTATAAACGGATTTAAAACTGCTACATCTTTAAAAGAATTAAGCATTTGCACAGACAGCTGCTGTCCATCTGCGTATTTAATCAAAGAGCTGAAATTTAGCATTAATATTACCGGCAGCAGAAAGAAAAACATAATTGCGAAAAGCAGTATAGACCATGTCCTTCTTACAGCATTTTGTTTTAAATTAACCAAAAATGAGTTTTTTGATGTCATAGCCCGCAACCTCCGTTTCGCTAATAAATATTTCTTCCAGTGATAATGGAAGCACTTCAAAGAATACTGTTTCTAAAGAAGCAAATAATCTTTCCACATTCTCCTGTGTTTCTCTTACAGTGTATGTATGCAGCGATCCTCTCACATCGTCTTTTAATACATTCATTCCGCTTTCGGCTTTTTCACGTTCTTTTTCGTTTTTAAATACGCACTGTATTTTAAGTATTGAGCACTTCATTTCCTCAATATCCCTTGATAAAAGAACCCCGCCTTTGTGAAGAAGACCTACATGGTCGCATATATCTTCCAGTTCTCTTAAATTATGAGAAGCTATAATAGGCGTAAGCTGTCTTTTTTCAATCTCACTTGCAAATATGCTTTTTATGCTCTGCCTTATAACCGGGTCAAGTCCGTCGAATGTTTCATCACATATTAAATATTTAGTATTTGCGCATATACCTAAAAGAAGTATAAGCTGGCGTTTCATGCCCTTTGAGAAAGTATTAATCTTTCTTTCCGCATCTAAACCAAATCTTATAAGGTATTCATAAAACGCGCCTTTGTCAAAACCGGCATATAGTTTGCTGTAATATCTTTCCATATCTTTGGCGTTTGCTGTTGCAAAAAAGTACTGGTCATCGGATATAAAAAAGAACTTGCTTTTAGCTGATACATTGTTATATACATTTTCACCGTCTATAAGCACTTTTCCGCTGTCAGGCTTTAATATGCCTGTCATAATACGCATTACGGTGCTTTTTCCAGCGCCGTTTGTGCCAATAAGCCCAAAAACAGAGCCTTCTTTAATTGTAACGCTTATATTGTCAACAGCTTTAATTCCGTCAAAAGACTTATTTAAACCAATAAGCTCTATCATAAACTCATCTCCTTCCCAAGAATGTAGGCAGCTATTTTTTCCCGCTTTATCCCCACACTTTCAGCTTCTTCACAAAGCTTATCAAATTTTATCTGAATTTCACCTATTTTGTATTTTAAATATTCCTTTCCGGAAGAAACAAAATTGCCCCGCCCCTTAATAGTATAAATAAATCCTCGCCTTTCAAGCTCTGCATAAGCTTTTTGTATTGTATTGGGATTAATTGAAAGCTCCATAGCAAGACTCCTTACAGACGGCATCTGGCTGTCAGCTTCAAATACCCCTTTAACAATAAGTGTTTGAAATTTTTCCACTATTTGCTCGTAAATAGGTCTTGAATCTTTATAATCAATAACAATCATTGCTTCAGCCCCCTTTCATTGAATTAAGTGTACTATTGCAACTAACACACTTAATATACACTATTACACCAATTATTTCAATACTTTTCATATAAAATTAATTATTAATTTTTTACAGTTTATAAAAATTTTATTTATGCCAAAAATAAAAGACCGCCAAAGCGGTCTTTTATTAAAGTATTCTGTTGTCAGCAAATATAATCATACCATTTCCAGTCAGCAGACATTAAAGAAGCAGCCGTTGGGTTTATGATTTCTGTTTCCAGTTCAAACTCTGTTTCAAAATCGTGGTAAGTTTCACCTTCTATAACGGCGCTGCCTGTCAAAATATATTTTTTGCCTTCACCTTCAATAAATTCTCCTGTAAGAAGAACATCATCATCTTCAATGTACACCTTGTTGGCTTCGTTTTTTATGTCTTCATCAGTAAAATCAAAGCGCATTAAAATTCCTCCTTTTTATAAAATATAACCTTTTTATAAAGTTTTTTCAATAAATAAGCTTATATTTCTTTTATAACTGGGTGAATGATGTTATAATATTTTCACGTGCATTATAGCCGTTATTGGAGGTATTTATGAATCATATAGTAATTGATTTGGAGTTCAACCAATGCAGCAATACAAAAAAGAGTAAGCCAAACACATCTGCCGCAGAATGTCCTTTTGAAATAATACAGATAGGCGCCGTCAGGCTTAATGAAAAAATGGAAAAAACCGGCGAATTCTCATTTTTAATCAAACCTCAGATATATCCTAAAATAAATCCTATTGTTGAACGCATAACAGGCATAACTGATGAAATATTAAAAGACTGCCCGTCGTTTCAGGAAGGCTATCAGTCTTTTGTTAAATTTGCCTGCGGCAATGACAGTATAATTTATACATGGGGAACTGACGATATTAAATCTCTTTACCGCAACATCAAATATTTTAAGTGTGATATAAACGCCTTAACCAAAAAATATATCAACATTCAGCCTACAGCGGCAAAACTGCTTCACTCCACATCTGGCGGAACAATAGGTCTTAAAAACGCCGCCGAACTCTTTGGAATCAATTTGGATTTAAAGTTCCATGACGCTTTAAACGACGCATATTATACATCACTTATACTTCAGAAAATATATACCGAGCTGCCTGAGCCTTCTGTATTTAAAGAAAGCGACATACTGCCTAAAAAGAAAAACCATGTTAAAATTGACACTCACGGTTTAATTAATTATTTTGAGCAGTCCCTTGAAAGGAAACTGACAGGCGAGGAAACAGCAATAATTCTTACCGCTTATAAACTCGGCAGGAAACACAAGTATGAAAATTAAAAGCAAAAATTTAATAAAAAAAATCCGGCAGCCTAAACCTTTTATTCTGTTTCAGGCTGCCGTTTTTTATTAATTCCTGAACATATTGCGCATTAAAAACACCCTGCAAACTTGCTGTTTACAGGGCTTAATTTTATTTTTAAATTATTTAAGTGTAACTTTAGCGCCAACTTCTTCAAGTTTAGCTTTCATAGCTTCAGCTTCTTCTTTAGCTACGCCCTCTTTAAGTACCTTAGGAGCGCCGTCTACAGCCTCTTTAGCTTCTTTAAGACCAAGACCTGTTATTTCTCTAACAGCTTTGATAACCTTAATCTTCTCAGCCCCTACTTCTGTAAGCTCTACATCAAATTCGCTCTTTTCTTCAGCTGCTGCTGCTTCGCCGCCTGCTGCTACTACAGCTACGCCTGCTGCTGCAGATACGCCGAATTCTTCTTCACATGCTTTTACTAAATCGTTAAGTTCAACAACTGTAAGCTCTTTAACAGCTGCGATAATTTCTTCAATTGATAACTTTGCCATTATTAGCACCTCCGAATAAAATTAAATATACTCAATTAATAAGTTCCGTCCATTATTCTGCCGCTGGGACATCTTTTTCAGCAACCTGTTTAATAACGCGAGCAAATGATGACATAGGGCTCTTGAAGCTTCCAAGAAGTCTTGAAAGAAGTACTTCTCTTGAAGGAATACCTGCAATAGCCTTTGTTCCTGCTGCGTCGTATAATGTATTTTCAATAACACTTGCTTTAAATTCAAGGTTTTCAAGGTTTTTAACAGCTTTATCAAGTATTGATGCTGCTGTTGTTGCCTCGCCATAGCTGAAAGCGAATGCGCTTGGACCCTCAAGGTACTGAGCAAGACCCTCAAAAGGAGTATCCTTTACAGCTAAAGTAACCATTGTATTTTTGTATACTTTATAGTCAACGCCTGCTTCTCTTAAGCTTTTTCTAAGTGCTGTGTCCTGCTCAACTGTAAGACCTCTCGCATCAACAACAACAACTGATGCAGCTCTTGAAAGCTTGTCTTTAATTTCATTAACTATAACTTGCTTAGCTTCTATTTTTGCCATTGTTACACCTCCCTGTATGTTAATTCAAATATGTCTGCCTGAACAGAATATTAAATTTAATACATTAAAAAAGCTTTCCCGCCCATAGACAGGAAAGCCCGATTTAACAAAATCACAATTCCTCGGCTGGCAAGCAAAAGCTTTTACGCCAAAAGCACCAGCTGTCTACGGCAGTATTCAAATTCGACTTAACTATATTATCACATTAATACATATATGTCAACATATTCTTCCATACCGCCGCAATAAAATTAATTACTCGCTGATTTTAGCTGTATTAATCTTAATTCCAGGACCCATTGTGGAAGCTATAACAACACTTCTAAGGTACTGACCTTTAGCAGCCTGTGGTTTTGCTTTTATAATTGCACTCATAAGAGTCTGGAAGTTTTCTGTTAACTTTTCTGAACCAAAAGAAACTTTTCCGATTGGAACATGGATGATATTTGTTTTGTCAAGACGGTATTCAATTTTACCGGCTTTAATTTCCTTAACAGCCTTAGCAACATCCATAGTAACTGTGCCTGCCTTTGGGTTAGGCATTAAGCCTTTAGGTCCGAGAACACGTCCTAAACGGCCAACAACACCCATCATATCAGGTGTAGCTACTACTACATCGTAATCAAACCAGTTTTCGTTATGAATCTTAGGAACAAGTTCCTGACCGCCTACGAAATCTGCGCCTGCTTCTAAAGCTTCGTCAACTTTATTGCCTTTAGCAAATACTAAAACACGAACTGTTTTACCTGTACCGTGTGGAAGAACAACGGCACCACGAACCTGCTGATCAGCATGTCTGCTGTCAACACCCAAACGGATATGTGCTTCAACAGTTTCATCAAATTTAGCTGATGATGTCTGCTGAACAAGATTTATAGCATCAGCTGTATCATAAGCTGTTGCGCTATTAACAAGTTTTGCTTTTTCTAAATATTTCTTTCCTCTTTTCACTTTCGTGTCCTCCTTATGTGGTAATATCGGGAGTAATCCCTCCCACTTGGATAAGCCAAATGCTTATCTATTATTCTTCAACAACAATACCCATGCTTCTTGCTGTACCGCAAATCATGCTGTAAGCAGCGTCAACAGTAGCGGCGTTAAGGTCAGGCATTTTAAGCTCAGCTATTTTCATAACCTCGTCTTTAGAAATTTTAGCTACCTTTGTTTTGTTAGGTACGCCTGAACCTGACTCGATTTTGCATGCTTTCTTAAGAAGAACTGCTGCCGGCGGAGTCTTTGTAATAAATGTAAAGCTTCTGTCAGCATAAACTGTAATAACTACAGGAATAATAAGACCTGCCTGCTGAGCTGTTTTCTCGTTAAACTCTTTGCAAAAGCCCATAATGTTAAGACCATGCTGACCAAGAGCCGGACCAACCGGTGGAGCTGGTGTTGCCTTTCCAGCCGCAATCTGTAATTTAATATAACCTGTTACTTTCTTTGCCATGTCGGCACCTCCTATAATGTGGTAAATAACGGGGATTTATTTCCCTCCCACGCGCAGTATAATCTCCGCGCAAAACTAACGTCAACTTAAATTTTATTCCTCAGCGGAATAATATTAATCAATTTTTTCAAGCTGGGTATAATCAAGCTCAACTGGTGTTTCTCTGCCGAAAATAGAAAGCATAACAACAACAGTGCGCTTGCCTTCATTAATTTCTTTGATAATTCCAGTAGAATCGGCGAAAGGCCCGCTTGATACCCTTACGCCTTCTCCAAGCTCAAAGTTAACATTAAATGTGCTCTCTTCAATACCCATAGCAATTACTTCCTCATCTGAAAGAGGAACAGGCTTGCTTCCAGGGCCAACAAAACTTGTAACGCCTCTTGTGTTTCTTACAACATACCATGTTTCGTCGTTCATAATCATTTTAAGCAGCACATAACCGGGATAAGTCTTTCTCTGGACAACTTTTTTCTGTCCGTTCTTCTCTTCCACTTCGTCTTTAAGAGGAACGCTTACCTCAAAAATCTGGTCCTGCATGCCTCTGTTTTCGACTATCTTTTCAATGTTAGCTTTTACCTTGTTTTCATAGCCCGAATAAGTATGGACAACATACCATCTGGCTACCTGCTCATTACTGTCAGGCAGGCTGCTGTTTTCAGCGTTTAAATTTTCCTCAGACATACTATCCATCCTTCATGCTTCTTAGTTTAAAACATTAATAAGCAAAGCCTGTAATTGGGAAAAAACAGTATCCATGCAGAATACAACAACGCCAATAAATATTGAAGTAACAATAACCGTACCGGTTTTTTTAATTACTTCGCTTTTATTAGGCCAAACTATTTTTTTGAATTCCGCTTTATGGTCTGCCACTAACTCGCCAAAACCCGGTTTCTGGTTTTTCGCGGCGCTGTTAGCTTTTTTCGGCTCTTTTTGTTCCTTTGGGTTGTTCGTATTGTTCTGATTGTTTTCATCCATAAATTTAGTCCCACATCCTTTTCAGGTTGCTGTACACAAAACCTTATTTTGTTTCTTTGTGTAAAGTATGTGTTTTGCAGAATTTACAATACTTTTTAATTTCCATTCTGTCTGGCTGAGTTTTTTTGTCCTTTGTTGTTTCGTAGTTTCTCTGCTTACACTCTGTACACGCCAAAGTAATTTTGGTTCTCATAAAAGTTACACCTCCGTCTCAAGATACAAAATTACGCATAAAAAAAAGACTTACGTCTAACGAGTACAATTCTATCATAACCAATATTATGTTGTCAATACACGAAATATATTTAAAACTAAAATTTACATAACATCGTTAAAATTCAATTATAGTTGTTCTTTTTATTTGATATTTAATTGCCAATACATAAATTTTCATATTTTCACCATAAAACAAATTATATTTGTTTTAATACAAATAAAATTCACTATATAGAGTTTAAAAAATGCCCTATCCTGTTACTAATGAACAGGGAGGTGTAATTATTGAATAATTCTTTTGGCAACAGACTTAAAAGTTTAAGAAAATCCCGCAGCATAACACAGTCTGAACTTGCTGAAACACTTGATGTAACACAGCAGACCGCAGGTTTTTGGGAAAATGGTGTTTCTATTTCCTCCGTAGAAACTATAATTAAAGCCGCTAAATATTTTGGTGTTACTATTGATTACCTTCTTTGTGTTGATGATAGACCAATGATTGATATTACCGGTCTTAATGAGCAGGATATATCTGTAATCCAAGCAATAATATCCTATATAAGAAAAAGTAAAAAATAAAAACTGCCTCTTCCTGTTTAGAGAATTAAACTCAAATCAGGAAGAGGTTTTTAGTTCATTTTTCAATCGCTGAATTATTTATCCAGCTTTTTGTATTCCTCAAGCGCTCTTGCAAGCTGGTCAGGACAAGAAGACGGTCTGTTGCCGCATCTTACGCCTTTAAGCCTGTCAATAACAAAATCCACAGGCATTCCCTCTACAAGGTTTTGTATGCCTATATGGTTTCCCGGACAGCCGCCGTAAAACTTAACATTTTCAACATTGCCGTCCTTTACGTCAAAATCAATCTGTCCGGCGCAGATACCGGTTGGTTTGTATGAGTACATTTTAAATTCCTCCTGTTTCCTAATCTATTTTAAAAAAATTTTTTTACTTTTTTCTAACTTTTTCCTGACTATTTATTAAAATAACCTTCCGCCGTTTGCCTGTATTCCTCAATAGTATCCTTCATGTCTTTTATTTCTTCTTCCTTAACGGCTCTTTTTACTTTAGCCGGCATGCCAACTGCCAAAGAACCTTCCGGCACAACGCTGTTTTGCGTAACAATGGCTCCGGCAGAAACCATAGCGCCTTTTTCCACTTTGGCGCCGTTAAGCACTACAGCGCCCATGCCTATAAGGGAGTTGTCCTCTATTGTACAGGCATGCAAAAGCGCCCTGTGACCTATTGTTACATTAGAGCCTATTATAACATCAGCTCCGTCATATACATCTGTATGTATACAGCACAAATCCTGTATGTTTGTATTATCTCCTATACTAACAGTACCGCATTCAGCCCTTATAACACACCCCGGCATTACAACACAGTTTTCGCCGAAAACCACATTGCCGTATATTGAGCAGTTTTCAAATATGGTACAGCTTTCAGGTATAACAGGCGTTTTGCCTTTCCAGCTCCTGACAGTATAACATTCAGTCAAAATAAAGACCCCTTTCGGATTATGAGCAGAAAATAATCGAATAATTAATTTATACCACACATTTAAAGCATACACAACAATTTATTTGTTGACAACAAAAACAAATAAACATAAAATCTATTAATAAAAAACAAACTGTAAAAACAAGGCTGTTTTTAAAGTATAAATATCCCGCAAATTCCGTTTTAACCGCCTTATAGACGTTTGTTTTAATAAGGAGGCATATAATGAAAAAGCTGTTTAAAAAATCAGTTATATGTTTAACGGCTGTTTTCTCTCTGGCGGCGTTTTCGGCATGCCGTAAACCAAACACAGGCAGCCAAATGGTTTTAACGTCTTTTTATCCCGTCTGTTTAATTACTCAAAGAATAACGCAGGGCACTGATATTCAAATACAAAACATGGCTAAGCCGCAGACAGGCTGCCTTCACGATTACCAGCTTACAACACTTGATATGCGTCTTTTAAGCACTTCACATCTGCTTATAATAAACGGCGCCGGCATGGAGCACTCATTTATTGAAAAAGCCGTTGATGAAACAGGCATAAATGTAATAGACTCTTCAGAAGGTATTTTTGACGAAAGCGGAATTAATGATGAACACGAGGAGCATTTCCATTCAGATAAAGAAAGCCACGACCACGACCATGAAATGAACAGCCATATATGGATGAGTCTTGATATGGTATCGGTTCAGGCACAAAATATATGCTCTGGCTTAAAAGAAGCATATCCTCAGTATTCTGATATTATGGATAAAAACACCGGACTTTTTATTGATGATGTAAACTCGCTTAAAGAGCTGGAAAAAGTCAATGAAACAGACGATGATTTTAACGTAATTTCTTTTAACGAGGCGTTTCATTATTTACTGGAAGAAAACGGCGCCAATATAACAGCAGAAATAGAAATAGACGAAAACTCAACTCCTACTGCACGTCAAATGGCACAAATGTCAGACTCAGCAAAAGAGCTTAACGTAAAAGCCGTATTCTGCGCCGATGACAACGGCCGCGTATTTGCCGAAACAATAGGCCGTGAACTTAATATACCTGTCTATATACTTGACCCTTTAACATATACCGTATCTTCAGATGATTATATAGCGGCAATGAAAAACAATATTTTAATTATAAGCGAGGCGAAAAACAAATGAAAAGCCACAACAACTGCGGCTTGTGCCAAATAGACATAGAAAATCTTTCGGTTGCAAACCACGGCGATATTATAATAGAAGATATTAACCTAACATTCCACTGCGGAGAGCTGACAGCTGTTATAGGCAGAAACGGTGCAGGAAAAACAACCCTTCTTCAGGCTATAATAAACGAAAGACCTTACAGCGGAAATATAACATTTAAAAGCCATGACGATACGGCAATTAAAAAGCCGAAAATAGGCTATGTGCCACAGCAGCTTGTGTTTGATAAAAGCACACCTGTAAGCGTTTCCGACTTTATGCTCTCCTGCAAAAGCAAACGCCCTCTTTGGCTTGGCGCTGATAAAAAGCAGCTGCAAGAAATAAAAGAGCGCCTTGAAAGCCTTGAGTGCGGATATTTGTGGAACAGGTCTTTGGGCAACCTTTCAGGCGGAGAGATACAAAAAGTTCTGCTTTTAACCGCCCTTGACCCTATGCCGGATTTGCTTATACTTGATGAGCCGGTTTCCGGCGTAGACGCTGCCGGGCTTGATATGTTTTATAAAAAAATAACAACTATCCGCGACCAGTACCACATAGCCATAATACTTGTATCCCATGACCTTAATCTTATACGGCGCTATGCCGACAGAGCAGTGCTTATAGACAAAACCGTAGCAGCGCAGGGCGATGTAGACGAGGTGTTTGCCTCTGACGCTTTTAATCAGTTATTCGGTTATTTAAGGGAGGAAAAATAAAAATGGATTTTATATACAATGTGTTAAACAGCCTTCCCTTTGAATTTATACAATACAACTTTATGAAAAACGCACTTTTGGCAGTTATTATAATTACACCGCTTTTCGCCCTTTTGGGCACAATGGCTGTAAACAATAAAATGGCGTTTTTTTCAGACGCTTTGGGTCACAGCGCGTTTACCGGCATAGCTATAGGCATACTTTTAGGTCTTGGCAATCCGGTTTTAAGCATGGTGGCATTTGGAATATTTTTAGGCATTGTCATAAGCCGTGTTAAATCATTCAAGACAGCTTCAACTGATACAATAATAAGCGTTTTTTCATCGGTTTCTGTAGCCTTAGGTATTGTCATACTTTCAAAAAACGGCGGTTTTTCAAAATATTCTTCTTATTTAATAGGCGATATATTAATAGTAACGCCTCAGGAAATAATGCTTATGCTTATAGTTTTAATAGTTGTTTATATAGTTTGGGTTAAGATATATAATAAACTGCTTTTAATAAGCATAAACTCATCTCTTGCCTCAAGCCGCGGAATAAACTGCGCGCTTATAGAAAACATATTCGTTGTGCTTCTTTCAATATCCGTTATGCTTTCTGTTAAGTGGATAGGAATACTTACTATAAATTCATTTTTGATACTGCCTTCAGCAGCTGCAAGAAATATAGCACTTAACTCAAAACAGTACCACTTCTATTCCCTTGCAATAGGCATTATATGCGGCATAACAGGCTTAATAATATCATTTTACGCCGATACTTCAGCCGGAGCCACTATGGTGCTTACATCAGCTGTTGTGTACTTTATAACATTAATGTTTAAAAAGAGCGTAAGGAAATAGTTTGAAAAAAGTTTGAAAAAAGTTTGGAAAAAGTTTGGAAAATCCAGAAATAAAGTTATGGAAAATTTATGGAAAGTTAGAAATAGTTATAAAGAGTTAAAAACGGTTAGAAAGAGTTAGAAAAAGTTAGAAAAAGAAAGTTATTAAATAAAAAGCGCTTGGTTCTGATTAATGAATTAAGCGCTTTTTTGATATATTATTTAAAACCTCTTTTGCTTAGTATTTTATCCAACGCTATAATTAAAAACGATATGATAAGTAAATATATCCATTTCGGCACAGTAAAAATAAACGCTTCTCCCAAATTTGCCGTGCCGTTTATAATCCTAAATCCCCAATAAAGCATATCAATTAAAACAGTTACAGGCACAGAAATATATAAACGTCTTCTTTTTGTAAAAAACAGTACCAGAAACAATAAAACCGGAGGACCATAAGACATAATAATTACAAAAACCGGTGATGTGTACCACATAATAAAAACCGCCCCTCCTGCTTAAATCAAATCATTATTTTATATTGCAATTATACCATGGATAAAAAAATAAAGAGTAAAAAATTTGTATTTTGCTTATACCGCAAAAATAAAAAGCACGAAACTACCTGCAAAAACAGATAATTTTGTGCTTTTTTATTTTATGCCATATATTCAGCTTACAACCGGTTAAATACTATTAATTAATAAAATCCCGGAAGATTAAAGCAGCTTAATATAAGTACTATCACAAGACCGGCAAGACCGGCAACAAAACCGTTTATTGTCCAGCCCTTAATTGTGTCAGGAAGCGAGAAACCTGCAAATCTGTTGATAACCCAGAAACCTGAATCGTTTGGAAGTGAAAGACCAACTGAACCATAGCAGATTGCAAGACCAACAAGTACAGGTGAAGCACCCATTGAAGAAATGGAAGGAGCTAATATAGCTGATGTTGTAACAAGCGCAACTGTAGCTGAGCCCTGTGCTGCCCTGAGAATCTGTGAAAGAACAAATCCAAGTATAATAAGAGGAACATTAAAGTTGCTCATTATATTTACTATATAATCGCCTATGCCTGTAGCGTTTATAATAGCTCCAAAGCTTCCGCCGGCACCTGTAATTAAAAGAACCATACCTGCCTGTCCTGCTGCTTCTGTAAGTATATCGTCAAGAGGACGTTTAAAGTATTTTTTAAGAGCAAATATAGCAACTACAACACCAATGAAAAGCGCTATGTTCTTATCACCGATAAATGCGCATGCTGCTGTTAAAGCCGGATTGCTGTCGCCTACAGCTGTGCTTACAACTGTTCCTAAAAGAATAAGGACAATAGGAAGAAGAATAAGACCTATAGCAAGAACGCCTGACGCTCTTTCTCCTTCTTCACTTTTTGTGCCGATTTCAACATCTTCAGCTTTTGCGCCTAACTGGTCTGGGAAAAATTTCTTAACAGTAAGCCTTGAAAAAAGAACACCGCCTATAAGAGCAGCTATAAAGCCTGTTACAAGACCATAAAATACAAATGACGCAACAGGTGCGTTTACGTTGCCGCAAACAGCCATTGGACCTGGTGTAGGTATAATTACACAGTGACCAACAATAAGACCTACAGCAAGGGCGCTTATAAATCTTGCAAGAGGAATGCCTGTCTTTTTTGAAAGCTGTTTAGCTATAGTTACAAGAATAATGAAAGCCGCATCGAAATAAACAGGTATGGCAACAATAACGCCTGTAATGGCAAGCGCCAGAGGAGACCTTTTCATTCCGACTTTTTTAAGAACTAAGTTAGCGATTTCTTCTGTACCGCCTGTTTCATATAAAAGCTGACCGAGTATGATACCAAGAGCGATAACTATACCAATACTTGTCATTGTACTGCCGAAGCCGCTTGCGATATTAGATGAAATATCTGTAGGGTTCATCATTGTGGCAAAACCAATAAGTATTGATATAAAAATAAGTGCAAGGAAAGGATTAACCTTAAACTTGATAATCAAAAGCATTAAAAGGATAATGCTGATTATAAAAATAGCCAATAACATAACCACGAACTCCTTATTAATTTTAATAAATTTAGAAACCACACATCCTTAACAGCAAAAGCTGTACACACTGTTGCTTTAAGGTTATTAAAATAAAAAATATTGCAGCTGCTATTAACAAAAGTGTCATTATTTCAACACTTTTGAAACCTTGAAAGATAATATTATATTTACATTAATTTTGTCAATATTAATAAATATATTAGAGATTTATAAAATTTAATTAAAAAATATTAAGTTATGTTAAAAAATTCAGTATATCTTTTAATAATATATAAATACATAAGGGTTGTGTGTTGTTTTTTCTTAAAATTATAAATAATAATTACCTAAAACAGATACAATTCCGTCAAATTGCAAAAACTTTTGTTATTCAAACCAGTATAAATTAATATTAATAAAAAAACAGCCTAAAAATAAGACTGCTTTTTTATTAATTATTGTATTTATTTCAGTACTTAAATTACCACTGGTGCCTGTGCAGCTGACCGTAAAGCTTCATGCCTTTAAAATTCTGCTGCCTGAGAGCTTCATAGAGCACAATGGCAACGGAATTTGAAAGATTAAGACTTCTTGCCTCACCGTACATAGGTATTCTAACTGCCGTATCTTTGTAATTAAGAAGTATTTCTTCCGGTATTCCGGCAGACTCTTTGCCGAACATTATGTAATCGTTTTCCCCATATTGAGCATCAGTATATATTTTTTTGGCTTTTGTTGTCGCCATCCAAATTCTGGCGCCGGAATTTTTTTCCTTAAAATCCTCAAAATTTTCATAATATCTTATATCCAGTTCCGACCAGTAATCAAGCCCGGCTCTTTTAAGGTACTTGTCCTCAACAGAAAATCCCAAAGGCTTTATAAGATGCAGGACAGTATTTGTAACTGAGCATGTCCTTGCTATATTTCCGGCATTCTGCGGTATTTCAGGCTCATGCAGCACTATATTCATTATTGTTTCCCCCTCTGTCAAAATTAAAGTTTTCTAAAATAGTTATATTGTGTTGACAAATTGTAAAAAAGTTATTATTATTAATTAATAATAATTATTAATAAGGAGAATGTCTATGAAGCAGTTCGCGGAAATTTTAAAAGAAAAAGGATTAAAAGTTACTCCTCAGCGTCTTGCCGTATACTCCGCTCTTGTAAGTACAAAATCACACCCGTCAGCCGAGGCTATTCATAAAATGCTCATTACAGATAATCCGTCAATAAGTCTTGCTACTGTTTATAAAACTTTAGACAGTTTTAAAACAGCAGGCTTAATAAAGGAGCTTAACTTCTGTTTTGAATATTCAAATTACGACGCTGACATGACGGATCACCAGCATATAGTCTGCACAAAATGCTGCCACGTATTTGATGTATACTATAAACCGGACGAAGCTATGCGTGAGGATGTTGAAAAAGAAAGCGGTTTTAAAATAAATGATGAGCAAATTGTATTTTACGGCATTTGCCCTGAATGCGCCGCTTCTTCCAAATAAACCATTTTTTAAGGCTGCGCTAAAAGTCAGCCTTTTTTTATGCTCAAACTGCTTATCCAGACATTTTTATAATCAATTATATATTATAAAACAGAAAAGTAAAGCAAAAGCACGGTGGCATTCATCGTGCTTTTTAATTCCTTAAATCAAAATATTAAGTTTTTTAGCCTCAAACAAAAGTTCTTCTCTAAATTTAGGGTGCGCGATATTTATAATTTCTTTTGTGCGCTCACGCATTGTTTTTCCAAAAAGCTCCGCAACGCCGTACTCCGTAACTATGCAGTCAACTTCGTTTTTATGTGTTGTAACAGCCGAGCCATAAGTAAGCATAGGCTTAATGCGTGATATGCTTCCGCCTTTGGCTGTTGAGTTCATGGCTATAAAGCTTCTGCCGCCTTTGCTCATTTTAGCGCCCTTTACATAATCAAACTGCCCTCCCGAACCGCTGAAAGGCATTGGTCCCAGTGTTTCGGAGCAGACCTGACCGAAAAAATCCACCTCAAGCCCGGCATTTACCGAAATAAATTTATCGTTCTTAGCTATGTTATACGGGTCGTTTACATATTCCACAGGAAGCATTACAAGTGACGGGTTGTTGTCTATATAGTCATATACCCTCTTGCTACCAAAACAGAATGTGCTTACGCTCTGTCTTTTATGGAATGTTTTTTTCTCATTTGTTACAGCGCCGCATTCTATCAAATCCACCATAGCGTCTGAGAACATTTCAGTATGTATGCCCAAATCCTTTTTGCCCGCAAGAGCCTTTCCCAGCGCGCCGGAAACACCGCCTATGCCTATTTGTATAGTAGCTTCATCCGGCACAAGAGGCGCTATTAAATCGCCTATTTTATAGTCATTTTCACTTGGCTCACCAACAGGAAGCTCAAATACAGGCTCGTCTTTTTCACAAAGAGCTTCCACTTGTGAAATATGTATAAAATTCTGACCGAATGTACGCGGCATAAATTTATTTACTTCTACATAAACATGCTTGGCGTTTCTTAACATTCCCAATGTTTCGCCAAAATACGGACCTGTTGAAAAATATCCATGCTCATCCATAGGCGAAACAACCATAAGAAGAACATCTAAATCATGTCTTAAATCGTAAATTTCAGGATAGTCGGAATAATTATAGCTGAAATAATCAAACCTGCCTTCCTGTCCGCCTTTTCGTGAACCGGCGCCGAAAAACCATGACACAAAATCAAACTTTCCTTCAAACTCCGGTTTAAGGTAATCCCTGCCGCCAAAAGTAAGAGTGCCATTTGTTTTTATTTTGCTTATTTCGCCTTTTTCAACTCTTGCTGCTATGGCATTAACAATATCCACCGGCTCGCCCATACAAATAGGCGACGCGCAGTTATAGCCGGATTTAATACGCTCCGCTATGCCTTCTGCCGTTGTAAGGCGGTCTTTATACATTGCGTCGAATTTGCTCAAAAAAATGCCCCTCCTTTATATTTACATTTAATTACCATTAACATAAATATACCATAGAAGGGCATCACTTTGCTGGATTTTTTTGTATACAAAAGCCTGATTTTGAATTTAATTATAAATCTATTATAAGTTCAACAGGGCAGTGGTCGGAACCCATTATATCAGTGTGAATAACGGCATCTTTCATTTTATCTGCTATATCATCCGACACAACAAAATAGTCAATACGCCATCCGGCATTGTTCTTTCTGGCATTAAACCTATAGCTCCACCATGAATAAACCCCTGTTTTATCAGGATAAAAATACCTGAATGAGTCTACAAAACCGCTTTTTAAAAGTTCTGTAAATTTTTCTCTTTCCTCATAAGTAAAACCGGCTTTTCCTATATTCGGCTTAGGGTTTTTAAGGTCTATTTCCTCATGCGCCACATTAAGGTCGCCGCAGAAAACAACCGGCTTAATATTTTTAAGCTCTACAAGGTAATCCCTTATATCGTCTTCCCATTTTACCCTGTAATCAAGCCTTGCGTTTTCTGCCTGGGAGTTAGGCACATACGCCGTTACATAAAAGAAGTTTTCAAACTCCAGTGTAATAACTCTGCCTTCCCTGTCATGCTCATCTATCCCAATGCCGTAAGTTACGTTTAAAGGTTTGATTTTTGTAAATACGGCAGTGCCGGAATAGCCTTTTTTCTCGGCATAGTTCCAGTACTGATAATAGCCTTCTGTTTTAAGGTCAATCTGCCCTTGCTGGAGTTTGGTTTCCTGAACAGAAAATATATCAGCGTCAGCAGAATTAAAATAATCCATAAAGCCTTTGCCCACAGCCGCCCTAAGACCGTTTACGTTCCATGAAATAAATCTCATCAGTCAATACCTCCAAATTTTATAAGCTCAACTTTAGCCTCGTTAAGCATGTTTAATGAAAGCTCGTCAGGATAATCGCCTTTATATACTATCTTTTTAATACCAGCGTTTATAACCATTTTGGCACATATTACACATGGCTGAAGCGTAACATACATAGTAGCGCCTTGAGTGCTTACGCCTATTTTAGCTGCCTGAATTATAGCGTTTTGCTCGGCATGGAGCGCCCTGCAAAGCTCATGCCTCTCGCCTGAAGGAATTTTAAGCTCGCTTCTGAGGCATGAGCCTAAATCGCTGCAATGCCTGATTCCTTCCGGGGCGCCGTTGTAACCGGTAGTTATTATCCTGTTGTCTTTAACTATCAGCGCCCCTACCTGCCTTCTTAAACATGTGGAGCGTGTTTTTACAATTTCGGCTATCTGCATAAAATATTCGTCCCAGCTTGCGCGCATAAAAAATCCCTCCAAAAATCCGACATTATTTTGTTTTTTTGTTATTTTAACATACAACAACGGATTTTTTAAGGGAAATTTATAAATTGCATTATTTAATTATTCTTAACATTAGGAAGCACTATTCTTTCGCCTACATAAAGCTTGTCTATGTCAGTTATGGAATTAATTTCCATTACTGAAGTTATCATTTCCGGCGAACCATAGTAGCTGTCGCATATACTCCAAAGCGTGTCACCGTACTGTATTGTATAAATCGCGGCTGAATCAAGATTTTTGCCATCTTTTGTTTCTTCTTTCTCATTTTCCGCCTTAATGTTTTGCTCTTCTTTGCGTTTCTGCTCTTCCTCCTGGGCTTTAACCGCAAATACCTGTTCCGCTGTGGTTTCCATCTGTGTGTTTATGCTTTCGTAGGAATACTTAACATCGGTTATCTCTTTTTCCAAAGTCTGTAGCCTGTCCATATTATTTACCATATTAACACACATAAAAACAAAAGCTGCGCATATTGCGCCTGTAAAAACAGTCATGGCAGCATATTTTCCATTTTTGGATTTTCTTTTGCTGTCTTCTTTTGCGTTTAAAACTTTTCGTATTCTTTCAGCTGCGTCTATGCGGTCTATGGTTTCAGGCTTGTCCTTTGTTTCAGAACCGGTTTTGCCGGATTTATCAAATTCAGGCAATTCCTCTTTTCTTATGCTTTCAGGTATTTCCTTTGGTTTTGATATGCTGTTATCCAGCATGTACTCCTGCATGGCTTCGTTTTTGTCGTAATATATAAAATAACCCTTTACCGGGCGTAAAGATGTCATTTCATCGTTATAAGCATAAAAGCACTCCTGCTTTTCCATAGGGTCTATTGTGCAGAAAACCTGAAATTTATTTTTAAAGCACTTCTTATGAAATACTTCATCTCGCGCCATCATAAAAATACCAAATTCAGGCTGGACGTGGCACCAGCCGAGGATACTTAAACCATCAAAATACCTGCGCATCTGTTCGTTTATGTAAATCCATGACTCATCGGTAAATGTAAGGGCGCCGTTTTCCTCAGCTGTATTTTTAGCCTGTATAACTCCGCTTATTATAACTACATCGCAGTCATTTATATATGTATGCTTACCAGCCAAAACCATAAGCTTTTCTTTTGAGCCGCCTGTTTTGGCGTATTGGTACATATATGTATATACATAATCCTCAATGTATATTTTAAGCGTTTTGTCGATATTGCCCATTTGCTTTACATTAACAGGAAACGTAAATTCCTTCTGGCCCGGCGCTGTGCCGTTTTGTTCAAAATCCTGCTGCATGCTGTGTCCTCCCCTTTTTAGCGGTATATTTAAAAATTTCGATTGCTGTAAAACTTTTGCGCCAATAAACGGCACCTGTCTTATACAGTAAAAGCCATTTAATCTGTCTTAAAAAAAATATACCACCTAAGACGGAGAGATTTTGTAGAAAGCTGTAAATAACGCTCTTTTTTCAAACGCAAATTTCAGCAAAAACTGCTTTTTTATATACTGTTTATTACCTTTTTATACCTTCTTAAACTTATTATCTCAAACCATATTAATAACTTTTTCATAACATCTTCCCATAATGCCTCTGCATAAATTTATGGTTTTTTAGCACATAAAAAACAGGCAAATGCCTTTGCCTGTTTTGGATATTATAAATTATTTAATTATATATTTGTCTTTCTTTTCAGGTCTTGAGTCTAATTCTTTTTTCTTTTCCTCATATCCCGGTCTGCCGAACATAGCATACGTAGCGTTTTTGCCTTCCTCAACGCCCGGCTGGTCAAAAGCGTTTATGTTAAGAAGCTCGCCTGCAAAGCCTGTGGCTACTTCAAACATATATAAAAGCCCGCCTAAAGTAAATTCGTTAACCTCAGGCAGCGTTATTGTAAGGCTCATTTTGCTTGCTTTATAAAGTGCGTATTCTGTAGCTATCTGTTCTGTCTGAATAAGCCTGTTTTGTGTAACACCGCCTAAAAAGCCAAGGCTTGGTATATCGC
The DNA here is from genome assembly GCA_944383885.1 of uncultured Clostridia bacterium. Lineage (GTDB taxonomy): Bacteria > Bacillota > Clostridia > Lachnospirales > Anaerotignaceae > Neoanaerotignum_A. The sequence goes on from CALWRF010000040.1 coordinate 90,974, forward strand.
CGTAAATAGCCGGAATATTCATTGTTCTTCTGTAGTTTTCAACACCTAAAAGTACAATCATCTTGTCGAAAGGTCCTTCTGTGTAAAGCTGAACCTGCGAATGCTGGTCTGTAACGCCTAAAGCCTTAACAGGAGTCTGTCCGGCATATATTTCATTATGCTCATTGTCGAATTTTTTTCCAAGGGATTCCGCCCAAAGCTGAGCAAACCAATCGGAAATAAGCTTTAATGAGTCCGCATAAGGCATCATAACGGCAATGTTTACGCCATTATTCATAGCTATATAGCTTAAAACGGCGTACATATAAGCCGGATTTTTGTAAATGTCATCATTTTTGCAAATTTCGTCCATACATGCGGCGCCTTCAAGCATTTTTTTAATGTCTATTCCGCACATAGCCGCCGGAAGAAGTCCAACAGGTGTAAGTTCTGAAAATCTTCCGCCTACCCCGGAAGGTATTATAAATGTCTTGTATCCTTCTTCTTTGGCAATTTTAATAAGGTTGCCGTTTACTTTGTCGGTTGTGCATACTATGTGCTTAGCGGCGTCTTCCTTGCTTAATTTTTCAGAAAGCATTTCTTTAATTATCATAAACTGGCTCATTGTTTCAGATGTGCTGCCGCTTTTTGAAATGCAGTTGAAAAGGCATTTTGTAACATCTGTCATATCAAAGAAGTAAGAAAGCTTTTCAGGGTCTACATTATCCATTACATAAAGCTTAGGAAAACCGTTTCTTTTTTCTTTAGGAAGCTCGTTGTAATAAGGGCTGTTTATAGCCTGCTGAACTGCCATAGGACCCAAAGCCGAACCGCCTATGCCTAAAACTACAAACGCGTCAAAATCATCTTTAACACTGTTTACATAATTAATTATGTCTTCCACAACTTCATTCTGGTTATATGGAAGGTCGCGCCAGTCCATTTTGCCTGACTCTCTTTTTTCAGTCATCGCCCTGCTGGCAGATTCAATTTTCCCCTTAAGTGCCTGTATGTCAGATTCTTTAATGCCTTTGCCGCCTATAAAATCACTCATCATGTTGTTAAAATCAAATTTAATACCCATGTTGCCCATTTTTAATTCCCCCTTATATTTTACGGAAGCCTGTAAAGGCTTTCAAATGTGTAGCCCTGCGCTTTAAGCTCCTTTATGGCGCTGTCAAGAGCCTCAGTATTGGACTCAGATACTGCGTGAAGAAGCATTATACAGCCGTTATGGCTGTAGTTAATTATATTGTTAAAAGCTGCTTCTTTGCCCGGCTGGTCGTCTGTAACCCAGTCCCTGTAGGCAAAACTCCAAAATATGGTTTTATACCCCAACTGCTGTGTTTTTTCAAGTGTCCTGATACTGTAAACACCTTCAGGCGGTCTGAAAAACGGCGGCATGTCCTGCCCCGTAACTTCTTTAAAATATTCGGCGCAGCCGTTAATCTCTTCAGCTATCTCCTCATCAGTTAAAGAAGTTAAGTCAGGATGCGTAACTGAATGATTGCCTACTACATGACCTTCATTTACCATTCTTTTAACAAGTTCCGGCTCACTTTTGATGTAGCTTTTTGTCACAAAAAAAGCTGCCGGCACGTCATTTTCCTTTAAAGTATCAAGTATACGGCTTGTGCAGCCGTTTTCATACCCTTCGTCAAATGTAAGATATATAACTTTCCGGCTTACATCGCCCAAATAATACGCATCATACTGGCTTATGTTAATATCCATTTGAGCGCTTGGCGGCGTTTTTGTTGTATTTCTGGAAAACCACCAGCTCTTTTTGTCGTTATATCCTACAAGGGGGTTATTGCTTTCCGGCTGCGGCGGCATTAAAGCCTTAATTGCCTCATAGTCAAACTCCTGTTCTTGGCTTACCTGCTGTGTTTCCTGTTCTGTGCTGCCGTTAAAAGCTTCTGTATCAAACGTAACAGTCTGCACAACAGCTACAGCCACTGAAACAATATATGCTGCAAAACGAGAAATCATTTAATCACATCCTCCTGAGAAAATATAATTACGCAAAAACTTAAATCAATTTAAAAATTTATATTTTTCTGCAATAACAATTATAACATTTTTTACATATCATATAAAGCACTTAAATAATCTTTAATGCAACTTAATATTTTAAAATTCTTTTAAAAACGGCAAATAAAACTATATGTAAAAAAAAATTAAAAAATTATGTAATATTTTTAGTTATATTTAAAGTTTTATGTAATTTCCATAATTAAACCTTGCATAATACACAGTTTTGATATAGAATAGAAAATAATAATTCAGTGGGAGGTGTAATTCCAATGGCATACAAAATTGATAGCAGCTGTATCGGTTGTGGCGCTTGTGCAGGTGAGTGTCCAGTAGGCGCAATCAAAGAGGACGGCGGTGTATTCGTTATCGACGAATCATCTTGCATTGACTGCGGTGCATGTGCTGGTGCATGTCCAGTAGGCGCTCCAAAACAGGCTTAATTGGAATTCCTGTTAAAAGAGAGATACTTATTATAAAAAGAGAGCTGTTAAAGCTCTCTTTTTTTCTTCTTTTTGTATAAGCTTCTTAACCTTAAATAATAAATAATAATAAAATTTCAGCAAAACTAAAAATACCGCATATCAATTATGCGGTATAAATTATATTTAAAAGTTTTTCATCATGTTCGCAAACTTTGTATACTGTCCAAGCCACATAAGGTCTACTGTTCCTGTAGGACCGTTGCGCTGTTTGGCAATTATAAGCTCCGCCTGGTTTCGCTTTTCAGTATCAGGAAAATAATATTCGTCCCTGTATAAAAACGCCACAACATCAGCGTCCTGCTCTATAGCTCCGGACTCACGCAAATCCGAAAGCATAGGTCTGTGGTCAGTCCTGCTCTCGCATGCGCGGCTCAGCTGTGAAAGAGCAACAACAGGTGCGTTCATCTCACGTGCTATAGCCTTAAGCGCCCTTGAAATCTCGGATATTTCCTGCTGGCGTGAATCTGTTTTTGAGTCGGAGCTCATAAGCTGAAGGTAGTCTATTAATATTAAGCCTATGCCTTTTTCCAGTTTCAGTTTACGGCACTTAGCCCTTATATCCATTGGCGAAACACCCGGCGTATCGTCTATGTAAATATCAGCCTGGGAAAGCGGTCCTATAGCCTGTATAAGCTTTGGCCAGTCATCGTCTGTCAGCTCGCCTGTCCTTAACTTCTGGGCATCTATCATAGCCTCAGAGCAGAGCATACGGTTTACAAGCTGCTCTTTTGACATTTCAAGCGAAAATATGGCAACCGGTACATTGCCTCTTATGGCGGCGTTCTGGGCTATGTTAAGGGCAAAAGCGGTTTTTCCCATAGACGGTCTTGCCGCTATAAGTATCAAATCCGAAGGCTGCAAGCCTGCTGTTTTTGAGTCAAAATCGGCAAAGCCCGAAGGAACGCCTGTAAGCTTGCCTTTGTTGCGGTATATATCCTCTATTTTCTCAAATGCCGAAACGGCGACATCTTTTATATGGTATACACCGCTGGAGCTTCTGCCTTCCATTATGTTAAATATGCCCTGCTCAGCTTTGTCCAGTATATTGTTTACGCTTTCACTTCCGTCAAAGCACTGCTGCGTTATTTCACCTGTTGTTTTAATAAGGCTCCTTAAAACAGACTTATCTTTAACTATTTTTGCATAGTTTCGTATGTTTACAGAACTTCCTGCTGAAGATGCGACTTTTCCTAAATAGGCAATACCGCCTACCTGTTCAAAAACACCCTTTTCCTCCAGCCTGTTTTTAACTGTTATAATATCTATAGGCTCGCCTTTTGAAAAAAGCTCCAGTGCGGCTTCAAAAACGAGTTTGTTGTCCGGGCGGTAAAAATCATCGGCTTTTAGTATTTCCATAGCTGTAGAAACAGCCTCTCTGTCAATAAACATAGAGCTTAAAACTGCCTGCTCCGCCTCAGCGTCATGGGGCGGCACTTTTTGGAAATATGAAATTGTATTTTCTTCTTGCCCCATAAATCTACGCCTCCGTTTTAATTATGCCTCTGAAATTATAACTTTAACTTCAGCCGTAACTTCAGGGTGAAGCTTAATATTTACATGCCTTGTGCCTACCATTTTAATCTGGTCGTTAAGAACTATTTTTTTCTTGTCAATAACAAGACCTGTCTGCTGTTCAATAGCCGCCGCTATTTCTTTATTTGTTACAGAGCCGAAAAGCTTGCCATTGTCGCCTGTTTTAACTGAGATTTTAATGTCTTTTTTCCCAAGCTTTTCCGCAAGCTCTTTAGCTGCGGCAAGCTCTTCGGCTTTTCTTTTTTCTTCAGCTTTTTTCTGAAGCTTAATGCTGTTTAAATTATCGTTTGTAGCCGCAACAGCTAACTTTTTAGGTAACAAAAAGTTATTTGCATAGCCGTCGCTGGCATTTACTATCTGACCCTTTTTGCCTGTTCCTTTTACATCTTCAAGAAGTATTACTTTCATTTTTAATTTACCTCCGTTAAATATTCATCAACCGCTTTTTTAAGCAGCTTGTCTGCTGTTTGTATATCATGGTTTTCAAACTGCGCTCCAGCCATTGTAATATGACCGCCGCCGCCTACCTTTTTAAGTATGCTTTCAACATCTATCCTTCCGTTGCTTCTGCCGCTTACATAAACCGTGCCCGAATACCTGCACATAACAATAGATGCCTCAACCCCTTTTATGTCCAAAAGCTCATCAGCGGCTCTTGCGCAGGCTAAATAAACATTTTTGTGGTTTGACTCGCAAACCGAAAATATAATGCCTTTTTTATACATTTTAGAGCTTTCAACGGCATTTGCCTTAATTCTTTCAAGAGCCATTGTGCTTTTAAAAAGCATTCTTGCTGCCACACTGTCAGCTCCGCAGCGGCATAAATAAGCCGCCGTAGAAAACACATGCTCCCCTGAGTTAATGCCGAAATTTCTTGTATCAACCATCATTCCGGCAAGAAGAGCCTCAGCCTCCAAAGCTGAAGGATTAATCAAACATGAGCTTAAAATTGTAGCTGTCAGCTCGCAGCAGGAAGAAAAGTAAGTCTTAATAAAAATCTTTTCAGCACCATCAACAGGCTGTTCGCTTTCTTTATGATGGTCAAGAACAATGGTTTTACCTGCTTTTTCAATAACTTTATAGCTTTCCACAAGCCTTGTCACATGGGTGTCGCATAATATAACAAGGCACTGGCTGTCTATTTTTTTTTCAGCTTGTGCAGCTGTTACAAAAACGCCGTCATATTCTTTATTAACGGCAAACTTATCGTATATATCCTTAACGGCAAATATATCTGTCCCCATTATAATATGACTTTCTTTGCCCAAAGCACGGCATATAGCGTGTATGCCTGCACATGCCCCAAAACTGTCAAAATCCGCTCTTTTATGACCCATTAAATATATATATTTAAAATGTTTTATACTGTTTATAACTTCTTTAGTCATCTCCGGCTCAGCCAAATATTTTTTGCTGTCCATGGCATTTATTATAATAAAAGCGGCAAATGCGGCAAACAGCGCTGAAATTAAAGCGAAAATTATAATACTTGGCATAAAAAGCGAAGAAACTATAATAAAAAGCACCATAAGCAATATAAAAATACGCCCCACAGGCTTTAATCCGTCAAATAAATATTTAAGAGTACACTTCAAATTTTTCTGCCTCCGGTGTTATTTTAAAATATTATATGTACCCAAAAGCTTAAAGAAATTAGTCTTCCTTTCCAGCATTTTAAGCGCGTCTTTTCTGTCAAGGTAATTTTCGCATTCAATATCCACATAAAAAATATAAGTACCCAAATGGTCCTTCATAGGGCGTGACTCTATTTTAGTCATGTTTATGTCCCAAATAGATAAAATATCAAGGGCACGGTAAAGCTCACCCGGTCTGTGCAGTGTAGAAAAAACAACACTTGTCTTGCCTTCTTTAACATTGCTTGTGTCTTGTTTTGTAATGGCAAAAAACCTTGTTTCGTTATGGCTTTTATCCTGTATGCCGCTTTGCACTATCTGGAGTGAGTAAATATCAGCGGCGCTTTGTGTTGAAATAGCAAAATAATCGTCATCACACTGGCTTACTATTTTAGCCGCTTCAGAATTTGAGAGCGCCTGTATTGTTTCCACATCAGGATAATTTTCTTCCAGATATTTTTTGCACTGTGCCAAAGACTGAGGGTGGGAGAATATCTTTTTAGGCTTTCTGCCTGCACACTCCGGTCTTGTCATTAAATTATGGCTTATAGGTATAACTATTTCGCTTTTAATAAAAAGATTGACATCGAATATAAGCGAATCAATAGTGTAATTAACAGTGCCTTCTATTGAGTTTTCAAAAGGCACAACTCCCTCGTCAATTTCTCCGTTATCCACGGCTTTAATAACCGCCGGTATTTTGGTAAAAGGCACCAATACATAATCTCTTTTAAGCGAATTGCCGTATTTAATGGCTGCCATCTGCGAAAAAGTGCCTTCTGGTCCCAAATAGCCTATTCTATAAATTTCGCCTGTTTTATCACATTTTTCACATCCCTCTTTTGAACCATATTTATAATCGGTTTCCATGCGTATTACCCCTAATCTTTTTAATTAATTATACTATTTTATCATATTACAAAAACAATAACAATACCGGTTAAAATAATGCTATATATTTACAATTCAGTAAAAGTTAAGAATTATTTTACTCTAAAATTTAATATTTGTGTTATACTATAAAAAAATAAAATCTGGAGAATTTAAAATATGACAAAATCTGTATTCCGCGGCAATCTGGCTGCTTTAATTCTTTTGCTTAACATGGTTTTTTATGATATATATGCCGGTCCGGTATTATCCCTGCTGCCTAAAATACCTTTAGTGCTAAATATAGCAAGTGATTTTCTGATGTTTATACCGCCTGTTGCAGTTTATTTTTTAATTTCCGTTAAAGGCAATGGGTTTTTATTAGATACATTTAATATTAAAGAAATGGATGTACTGAATATTTTATTAATAGTTGTTATATCAATATTTATACAGCCGTTTCTTATGTCGGTTTCAGCTGTTACATCGCTGTTTTTCCCAAACGCTGCCTCTGACTACCTTAAATCAATGGCTGATTTGCCGGCGTTTTCAACCCTTGTTATAACATCGCTTCTGCCGGCGCTTTTTGAAGAGCTGTTTTTCCGCGGCATTGTGTTTTCAAACTACAGGAATTTAAGCCCTGCTAAATCTTGTATATTATGCGGCTTTATTTTCGGTATGGCGCATTTAAACTTCCAGCAGTTTTCCTACGCGTTTTTAATGGGCTGCGTGTTCTGTTATTTTGTTTATAAAACAGGCTCAATATTCTCGTCCATACTGTCGCATTTTATTATAAACAGCTCACAGACAATACTTTCAGCGCTTTCACTTAAAATGACTGCTGCTGCAAACCCGCAGGTCCTTGAGGCAGCACAGAATGCGCAGACAACAATATATGATTTAATGCCGTTTTTCTATTTAACTTTTCTCTCACTTATACCGCTGGCATTTGCTTTTTACTTTTTTAACCTGCACAACAGCGGTAAAAATGTCCTTGGGAATAAAATGGCTGAAAACAGTAGTGACAATACAGCTTATCCAGTAAGGTGGAATATTATAAACTGGCCTTTAATAATAATTATAATTATATTTTTATACTATTCTTTTTCAGTTTAAAAGCAAAACCCCGTTTAAGCACTCAGCCCAAACGGGGTTTTTATTGTTTTATACTCTGCGCATAATTAATATTTTTTTCTTATCATTAAGTTCTTCTTCCTTTTCCATATTGTTTAAAGAAAGAATATCTTCTTTAACAGCGCCGTATTTTTTGGATATATCCCAAAGCGTTTCACCTTTTTGCACTGTATATATAACAGCAGCCGGCAGCACAGCGTTGTCTGAGTTTTCGTCTTTTTTAATGTCTGACACAACTTCTATTTCTTCAAGCCTCAAAGCCTCAGCGTCGCATGAAATATTGGCTGTTACCTCAACCTCGCTGCTGTTCATAATATTAAACACAACGCCCTCTACATGTACATCAGCTGTTATTAAATCGCCTTCGCTTACGCCGGACATATCCATTTCCTGATGAAAAGGTATATATGCTTTCATTGAATATACAGGTCTTGCGTCGTCACGGGCTATATATAAAACCGTAATGTCAGCTACGCCTTCCACGGCAACGCTTCCGTTTTGCGGATATACGCTGTCTACAGACACATTGCCTTCAGCGCCTATTACCTGCATTATGTCAGCCCCTGTATTTCCTCCTGCCGTACCCTTTAAATTAAATTTGGCTTTATTACGTCCTGTAAAAACCGGCATTGTTATTTTTTCCATCTCAGTCTGATAACCGTTATTTACACAATATGCGTCTTTTACGTATGTAATTTTTTCGTCCTCAAAAATATCTGTAACTTCATTAAATACCGCGTCTATGTCTATAATGCGGTTTTCTCCGCTGCTGTCTTCAAACGCTCCGGCTTTAACATTTGAAACATCTATATGGCTTATGGCGTGCATATCCTCCGTTATGTCATCATTATCTACAGTGTGCTCAAAAGGCACCTGAAAATGCGCTGTGTCGGCAAGAGTTCCGTCATTTGTAGTATAGAGCAAATCAACATTTAAGCTTCCGGTAATTCTGTATCCTCCGCGCATGGCTCTTGTGTCTATATCGCTTAATGTATAAAACTGCGTCAGTATTTCCTCTGCTTCATGCTTTGGCGAGGGAATGGAATATGTTTCGTGTATGTCAAAATCCGTTTTTTCTTGCAATACATGGTTCCTTACTGTTTTTTCATTTACAAGCATTTGTGTTCCGTCATCTGCGGCATCAGGCGATAAAGAAATACACTGGCAGCTTTTATACTCCCGTACTTCTATTGTAATAACCGCTTTAACCGAAACTTTGCGCTCATTAATTTTTCTGAACTCAAAGTGGTCATCGTAAGCCCTTATGTTTATGCAGTCATCTTTTTCAAGACCCTCTATATTCATTATATCCTCGAAATTAGTTACATTTAAAACTGCCGAAACCGGGTTGTCGCTGTCTTTTGATATGTAAACTATGCAAGATGTAAGTGTGCCTTTAAAACTTATCCTTCCGTCTGTTACATTGCAGAAAGTTATAACAGGCTTAACGCTTTCTGATATTATCTCCTTTATATCCGGCTGTGTGTCCGAAATTATAATTTCTCCTTCAACAGTTATCTGCATTAAGTCGCTGTTTTTAATAAATTCTGTTTTAAGTAGTTTTTTATCCATTGCTGAACCCTCCCTATACCTGCTTTTCCTCTATGAAATTATATTTCAGAACACATTTATAATGCCTGCAAAAAAAAGCGCTTTTACGCATTTAACAGCATAAAAACGCTTTTAGGTATTATTTATTTACAAATTATCAATTCTTTCTCATAGAAGCGGAGGCAAGGTTAAATTTATCATGAATAGCGACAATAGCGTTTTCAACGTCTTTTTCCTCTACCACAACGCTTATTTTAATTTCTGATGTAGAAATCATTTTAATATTAACTCCTGCGTCGTAAAGAGCCTCGAACATAAGGGAAGCAACACCCGGGTGAGTAGCCATTCCAGCACCTACAATTGAAACTTTTGCTACACCGTCTGTAGATGTTATTTCTTTTGCGCTTATTTTGTCACGGTTTTTTGTAAGAAGGTCAAGAGCCTCCTGTTTGTCATTGGCGTCTACTGTAAACGATATGGCAGTAGTATTGTTAGCGCCGTTTGACTGAACAATAATATCAACTGAAATATTGTGCTTTTCAAGTATTGAAAATACCTCAAAAGCCCTGCCCGGCTTATCGTCAATGCCTCTTATTGTAATTATAGCCTGATTTTTATCTGAAGCAACTCCGCTTATAAGCATTTTTTCCACTTTAGAATCCTCCTTAACTACTGTGCCTTTATCTCTTGTAAGGCTTGAACGGACAACAAGTTCCACATTGTATTTCTGGGCGACCTCAACTGAACGTGTATGCAGAACTTTTGCGCCTAATGAAGCAAGCTCCGCCATTTCGTTATAGCCAATTTCGTCTAATTTTCTTGCGTTTTTAACTACTCTTGGGTCTGCTGTGTAAACGCCGTCAACATCAGTGTATATTTCGCATAAATCAGCGCCTAATACAGCCGCTATGGCAACTGCTGAAGTATCAGAGCCGCCTCGTCCCAGTGTTGTAATATCATCAAACTTATTTACGCCCTGAAAGCCTGTTATAAGAACTATATTTTTTCTTTCAAGCTCCATTTTTATCCTTTCACGGCCTATTGTTTTGATTTTGGCGTTGGAATAAACCGATGTTGTAGCTATTCCAACCTGCATAGCGTTAAGGGATACAGCCTTGTAACCCATTTTCTCAAGAGCCATTGCCATAAGCGCTACTGACTGCTGCTCACCTGTTGAAAGGAGCATATCCATTTCCCTTTTAGATGGGTTAGGGTTTATTTCATGAGCCTTTTCAATCAGCTCGTCTGTGGTATCACCCTGAGCTGACAAAACAACAACCACATCATTTCCATTGTCGTAAGTTTCTGCTATTCTGCCTGCTACGTTAAATATTCTTTCTGCGTTAGCTACGGAGCTTCCTCCGAATTTCTGAACTACTAACAAGTTATTTCCCCCTGTCTATAATTAGCTTTCTATTATTCTGGCACCAATTAAATCAGGTTTTAAAATTTCAAGGTCCCAGTGATGGTCTTTAATAGAAGAAAGATAAGCATTCATATTAACGGCAAATTCGTCCGCAATGTCATCTGTAATTACGCTTACAAGTGTAGGACCCGCGCCGCTTAAATATGAGCCTTTCGAGCCGTATTTATCGGCAGCTTTAAATATGCCTTCCATGCCCGGCACAAGCTGCATGCGGTATGGCTGGTGAAGCCTGTCGTCCATAGCCATTTTAAGGTTATCTATATTGCCTGTTATCATAGAGGCAACAAGAAGAGCTGCTCTTGATGAGTTGAATATAGCGTCTTTTCTTAATACAGTGTGCGGCAGTATATTCCTTGATTTTTCTGTTGGAACCGGAAAATCCGGTATCATAACGGCAAATGAAAGGTTATTCGGCATGCTGACTTTAACGTGGCGCATTTCGTCCTGGCTCATAGCGCCTATTACCATGCCGCCTAAAAGCGCCGGGTTTGAGTTATCCGGGTGACCCTCTATCTGCGCCGCTATCTGCGAAAGGTCATCTGTGCTGTAGTGGCATCCGGAAAGGTCATTAGCGGCTATTAATCCTGCAACAATGCATGCGGCTGAACTGCCTAAACCTCTTGTATGCGGTATGTAATCTTCTTGGATAAGCCTTACCCCCGGCATAGGCTTTCCTACCATATTAAAAAAGTCCTTCATTGTTTTGTATATAAGATTATTTTCGTCTGTAGGTATGTTCAGACCCTGTTTTTTATTAATTAAAATCTGAAGCCCTTCTTCAATTTCCACATACCATAAATGGTTGTATTTCTGAAAGGCTATACCTACGCTGTCAAAACCCGACCCCATGTTAGCTGATGTTGCCGGTACTATTATATGCTTCATTTTTTATTCCTCCACATGGATTACATTAAAAACTTCTTTAACGGCTGAAGCTGTTTTAAGCTTGTTTATTTTGTCATAAACGCTTTTTTCCGTTTCTTGGTTTGTAATAAAGGCAAACTCATTGTTAAGTCCATCAATAACAGTAAATTTAACATCACCGAACATATCGCAGACAGCCTTTTCAGCCTCCGTCTTATTTTCAAAACCGATTCTTATAAAAGCCTTTACTGCCGATTTTTCCGGACTTAAAACAGGCAGATTTTTATTTACATCCCAGTCTATAGGTTCATAAACACCTTTTCTTTTAACAATATCTATTATGTCGCTTACAACAGCCGCCGCTGTAGGAAGCTTTCCGGCTCCGCTGCCGTAATACATTGTTTCACCTGACATATTGCCTTTTACAAATATGGCGTTATACGCGTTGTTTACCGCCGCAAGCGGATGGTCGCGCTTTATAAGGCAAGGCGCTACTCTTGCCGCTATGCCTGAAGGCGTTTTTTCACTTTCAGCTATAAGTTTTATAACACAGTTAAGCTTATTGGCATATTGTATATCTTCTCTTGTAATTTTAGTTATGCCTTCTGTATGTATATCTTTATAATCGACTGTTGCGCCAAATGCCACTGATGAAAGAATGGCTATTTTGCGGCAGGCGTCATGTCCCTCAACATCGGCTGTAGGGTCTGCTTCGGCATAACCAAGTTTCTGGGCTTCTTTAAGCACCTCGCCAAAATCCCTGCCTTCTTCCGCCATTTTAGTCAGTATAAAATTAGTTGTGCCGTTTAATATGCCTTCTATCTTTTGGACATCGTCAGATGTAAGAGATGTGTTTAAAGACCGTATAATAGGTATTGTTCCACCGCAGCTGGCTTCAAAAAAGTAATTAACATTATATTTTTCGGCTAATTTTAAAAGCTCAGTACCTTTTTCGGCTACCAAAGCTTTATTGCTTGTTACAACACTTTTTCCTTTTTCAATAGCTAATCTGCTGTAAGTAAAAGCCGGCTCAACACCGCCCATAACCTCAGCCACTATGTTTATGCTTTCGTCATTTAATATATCCTCAAAATTATGTGTGAGAATGCTTTCAATATCCTCACCCGGAAAACTGCGTAAATCAAGGACTTTTTTTACCTCAATTTCTTCACCTGTTTTGCGTTTAATTATGTCTTTGTTTACATTCAGTACTTCATATACTCCTGAACCTACTGTGCCATAGCCTAAAATTCCAACTCCAACCATACATTTACTCCCTTGCGATTATATTTAAAGAAATAACTCCCGGCAAACTTTCAACACTATCCATTAAATGTCCAATATCCTTGTCCATAGCGTTTGTCTCAATAGAAATTGTAACATTGGCAATGCCGTTAATAGGTATATTCTGATTAATTGTAAGTATATTTGCCCCTGCGGCAGCTACAGAATTTAACACTGCGGAAAGCACGCCCTTGGTGTCATCAAGGTTAATGCCGAAAGTAACAGTTTTTCCCCTTGTGTTTTCGTATAAAGGGAAAACAGCGTCGCGGTATTTGTAAAACGCGCTTCTGCTTATGCCTACATTATTAACTGCGTCCTGAACAGTTTTTTCCCTGCCGCTGGCTAAAAGGTTTTTAACATCCATTACTTTTAAAAATATTTCAGGCAAAACACTTTTATCAACTATATAAAATTTCTTATCTTCTTTCATTTCAGCCTCCGGTTCTTTCACATAAAAACATTTGTGTTTACGTGGTAGAATATATCATTATTTCAGCATAAATTCAAGTGTTTTACATAAAAAAAGAATATTACAAAAGAATATCTGCATAAGCATCTTCCTTAAACCCAACTAATGCAAAATTATCACCTATTAATAACGGGCGTTTAACAAGCATTCCGTCGGAAGAAAGGAGCTTTAACATTTCATCTTCGCTTAATGAATCGATTTTGCTTTTTAAATTAAGCGATTTATAAACGTTTCCGCTTGTATTAAAAAGTTTTCTTGCCGGAAGTCCGCTTTTTTGCATTACTTCTTTTAATTCATCATTTGTAGGGTTATGTTCAGCAATATTCCTGTCCGTAAAGTCGATATTATTTTCTTCGAGCCATTTCTTAGCCTTTCTGCATGTTGAGCATTTAGGGTATTCAATAAATAAAACCTTCATAAGCCACCTCAAAACATTATTTACTTTAAATTAATTACTGTTATATGTCAAAGCAGTCTATCTGTTTTATTATAATAAAACAAAATGATAATATCAAATTAAATGCGCATTTTTTTACAAAATTATGTTTCTTTGGCTAAATAACCGTAAACCGCGTATTGGAAGCTTTATAACCAAGTAATTTGCTGTTTGATTAATATCATTCGCAAATGCAGGCTTATTTAGTATTAAAATGCCCTTTAAAATAATTTAAAAAGTGCTTCAATTTTTATTTATTTTTTCTTACTTTTCCAGCGCTCTGTAACTCTCACTAATTTTCCATTCATTCTTATATTTTCAGATGTTTACTTACTTTTTATATCAAAATCCCCTGCCTTATTTAAAACGTCAGACTCTCTTTTAATAATTTTATCCTTTAAAATCTGTAAATTTAAGCAAACCGTTTTAATATTTGTCTGTAATAAATGCGTAGCATTATTAATTTACAGCAAAAAAGCCCGTGGATTACTCCACAGGCTTTTTAATAGTTTAAATAATTTACTTAAGCCGTCAGACCCATCATACGTGGTATAGTCATTGAGATAGCTGGTATGTATGTAATTATGAACAATGCAATGATATTTGCAATCAAGAGCCAAATAAGGGCTTTTGTAATCTCTTCGATTGAAGTTTTTGCAATACCACATGCAACGAAAAGGTTAACACCAAGAGGTGGTGTTGACATACCGATAGCAAGGTTAACTACCATGATAATACCGAAGTGAACAGGGTCTACACCAAGCTGTGTAACAATTGGAAGGAAGATTGGTGTAAGGATGATGATAGCCGCTGTTGTCTCCATAAGACATCCAACAATAAGAAGAAGGATATTAATAAGGAGAAGGATAACAATTTTACTTGAGCTGACACTAAGCATAGCGGAAGCGATAACATCAGGAATACGTGCTGATGTAAGAATCCAGCCGAAACCAGCTGCAGATGCTATAATCATCATAACCATAGCTGTTGATTTACCTGCTGCCATGAAAAGCTCAGGAATCTTTCTGATATCAAGCTCTCTATGTATAACAAGACCAACAAGGAAACCGTACATAACGGCAACTGCGGCAGCCTCTGTCGGTGTGAAAATACCGCCGTAAATACCGCCAAGGATAATAACAGGCATTAAGAGTGCCCAGAAAGCTTTAATAAACTCTTTTGCAACATTAGTAATAGAGAATTTCTGTTTTACTTTTTCGCCGTATCCATGTTTCTTAGCTGTAACAAATGTAACTATCATAAGAGCAAGACCAACTAAGATACCAGGACCGAAACCTGCTGCGAACAATGTAGCGATAGAAACGGAACCTGAAACACCAAAGTTAACCATTGGGATTGAAGGAGGTATGATAACACCTATAGCTCCGGCAACTGACATAAGCGCTGCGGAGAAAGCTTTATCATAACCAGCTTTTTCCATTTCAGGAATCATAATACCACCGATAGCGGCAACTGTAGCAGGACCTGAACCGGAAATAGCAGCAAAGAACATACATGTAAGAATAGCTGCCATACCAAGACCGCCAGGAAGCCAGCCAAGTATAGAGTTACAGAAGTTTATAAGACGTCTTGAAATACCACCTGTTTCCATAAGGTTACCAGCAACCATGAAAAGTGGAACAGCAAGTGATGGGAAAGAGTCAGTTGCAGTAAACATTCTCTGAACAACAACTATAACAGGTGTGTTGCTTGCAAATGTAAGAGCAACAAATGAAGAAGTTGTAAGAACTACCCAAATTGGGAAGCCGAGAATCGCAGTTATAGCGAAAGTTACAAATAAATACGTAGCCATTATTCAGCAGCCTCCTTTTTATCATCTTTATTTAAGTTCTTAATAGCTTCAATAATATCCTGCACGTATCTGATTATGAAGAATATCATACCAATAGGAATAGCTGCATACATGTAGCCCATTGGTATACGCATAGCAGGTGAAAGCTGATTTTTAGAAAGCTGTGTCTGAACAATGTCAAAACCATACTTGCAGATAAATGCGCAAAGTATTAAGCTGGCAATCATAACAATTATGTTAAGAATTTTCTGCGCTTTTTTAGGAAGAAGAAGAGTAAAAGCTTCAACACCAATGTGAGCGCCAAGTCTTACACCATAAGCTCCGCCTATGAAAGATGTCCAAACAAGGAGATATCTTGATAACTCCTCAGACCATGGCAGAGAGCTTTTTAATATGTAACGGCATACAACCTGCCAGAAGATAACAACTGACATTACGAGAAGCGTTACAACACATACATAACCTTCGAAATTGTTTAAAAATTTCTTTAAACCGTCCAAAATGCCCCTCCTAACCTTTTTAACACGTAACCAGCGTGATAAAAAGAATTCAATAAAAAATAACCTGATTAAAACTACTGAAAATAATTGCGTGTCATATTAAAATGACAAACTTGCTATTGCAAGAGCTCAAAATTCCATACAAGCACAAGAAAGAAGCACACTTCTTCTTTCCAAAGCTAATTAAATCAACTTGGGAAATCCACACACATTAAAATAAGATTAAAAATTGCATTTCTTTTAAAAAGCTGCCTGATTGTAAAGCTTCTCAGGCAGCTAAACCACAATATGTCAGGTTTTTAAGCCAAACAATATGTAATAGAAATCAATAATTTAAGATTAAAATTACTCAACTGTTGCCATAACGTCGAGAACTCTCTGATAGATGTCAGGTGAAACCATACCGGCGCCATCTTTTATATATTCATCATATATAGGAGATGTAGCTTCCTGGAATGGAGCTTTATCAGGCTCGTTTGATTCCATGCCATCATTAATAAGTTCTTCAAGACCTGATACATTCTGTTCATCAATCTGTTCTCTCTGGTAAGGAGATGCCTCTGTAGCTGCTTCCTGAACTGCTGTCTGATACTCAGCCGGCAAAGCGTCATAGTAATCTTTAGCAATAAATACAGGTGTCGGGCTGAAGAGATGTCCTGTCATTGAGATGTATTTCTGAACTTCTTGGAATTTGTTTGTAGCAATGATTGGGACCGGATTTTCTTCCGCATCTATTGTACCCTGCTGGAGAGCTGTAAATACGTCGCCCATTGCCATAGGTGTAGGGTCAGCGCCCATAATCTGGAACGCAGCCATGTGCATCTGGTTTTCCATTGTCCTAATCTTAATGCCTTTTAAGTCATCAGGAACTGTAATAGGTCTTACGTTGTTTGTAACATTTCTGAAGCCGTTTTCAAACCATGCAAGTCCTTTTAAGCCCTGATCCTCAACTGATGTGAGAATTTCCATACCAACTTCGCTGTCAAGTACTGTCCTTGCCTGCTCTGTTGTTGAGAATAAGAATGGAAGGTCAAAAACAAGGAAAGCGTCTGTAAAGCCAGCAAGTGGAGCTGTTGAAACGCATGTCATCTGAAGTGAACCTAACTGAAGTCCTTCAATAAGGTCACGCTCACTACCAAGCTGTGAGTTGTTGAATACGTCAAGAGTTACAGCGCCGTTTGTTTTTTCGCTTACAAGTTCGCCAATCTTATTCATACCTAAAGCGTATGGATGTGTATCAGGTACAGATGTGCCGGATATCATAGCATATTCTGCTTCGCCTGAAGCTGCTGAGCCTGAAGCGGAAGCTGAACCTG
The DNA here is from genome assembly GCA_944383885.1 of uncultured Clostridia bacterium. GTDB lineage: Bacteria > Bacillota > Clostridia > Lachnospirales > Anaerotignaceae > Neoanaerotignum_A. Next base: position 108,302 of record CALWRF010000040.1, read on the forward strand.
AGCCTGAAGCTGCTGCTGAACCCGAGCCAGATGCTGAACCACTGTCGCCAGAGCTGCATCCGGCAAATACACCTGCACAAAGAAGCGTAGCCATTGCAATTGCTAAAACTCTCTTTTTCATCTAAAAACCTCCTAAAATTTTTTACCCTTATTTTTTTGGAAGCATTAAGCAAAGCCGGCAGTGTGAAACCATACTGCTTTATGTCAAAAAAGGCTGTTTAAATTAACCTGATATGCAAACCCTCAATTACATATAAAACGCAAATACGTTTTAATTAATCAAACAGCTTAATTTGTGTGAGCTGCTTCCAAGGCATTATTGTTAACTTATCTTGGTTAAAGTTCAACATAATGCCTATCTCACAAATTTATTCATATTTTACACTAAATAGCTTTATTTTGCAAGTTAAAACTATACAAATTTTTAACGCAAATTTTTATATCATGTATATTGCTAATTCAAAAAGTTATAAAATAACAGATTTTTGCCGAAAAAGTTGTAAGAAAATAACTTTTGTATTTTATGCAAAAATAACATAAAAATCATCATTCCATATAGCATTATTATAATTAAGCATTGTGTTGATTATGAGTCTTTCTTACAATATGCCTTTTCAGCTTGTAAAATCGTTATTATCTGATAAAATATAGTTATTGCAAAGAGAAGGAGAAAAATATGACTATAAACCAAACCGTTTTTAATTCCAAATTAATATTAAAAGTTTTTAATGTTTTTAATGATGAATTTAACAAGCTTATGGATATGTCCGAAGCGGACGAGGCTGAAATGCTTAATAAAATCCTCCCGTCTTTGTTCAGAAAATGGTTTAATTCATCACTTATAGACGATACGCCTCTTACACCGGCTAACATTATAAAATCCCTTTCAGAAAAGTATACGGCTTTTACAATACATAATGAAAAAAACAGCCAGCCAAATTACTGGGTTCTGTCTTCTGTTAAGGACACTTTGGCAGATAGTTTTTTTGTCAGAGATTTAAAAACACTCTGCGACCACTGTTTCCCAGCCGGTGAAATCCGCTTCGACAACCCTAATGATATATATGAATTATCCGATAAATTAGAAGGTATTTTTATTAAAGACGGATATTATGCCTCTTATCTGTCCCTTATGGCGCAGAAACTCGGTTTAATTCAGAAAATGCCTTCCATAAATACGGTTAAATATCAGAAAAACGATTTGGCATATAATAATTTTTTCACGCTGCCGCCTTACGAGGCGCATAAAATACTGCTTAAAAACGCTGTGGAGATTTTTATTGAAAAAACAGCTTTCCAAACTCAGGCTCCCATTGGTGTTTTTCATGCTGACGATATAATAGACATTATCTCATCGACCTGTGTTACAGATGCCATATTTGCTTATATATACTCACTTATGGGTTTTGATTTTGATAATATAGTTGAAATAGGCACCCAAAGCACACTAAGCGAGGACGATGAAGCTCTCGTTTCCTCAGTTCTCTATATGGGGATATTAATAGATAAGTGGCTTATAACGCCTTTGGGCAGCTATATGGATATTTTAAGTCCGTACTATGCCTCGCCCTACAGTTTTTTTGAGGATTATGACTATTTAAGACCTGTCCTTACATCAGGCTGCGACCTTTCTGTAGAGCTTTTCGCGCCACCTAATTATTTTGTACTTACCGATAAAGGGGTTGATTTATTAGGCAAAAGGCAGGATAATTATACTAGTTATTCTTTAAACGGACATTTAACTGAAGATGACATTGATGAAGTAATTAATGCCTACCGCATATTTTTAAATATGCTTAAATCATCTACGGTTAAAAAATCAAAGGCAAAAAACATATTCAGCCTTAATGTCTCATTTAAAAACAACGCAGATATGTGGAAAATACTCGAGCTTGACTGCAACAGCACTTTAGAGAGCCTGAAAAATGAAATTGTAATGTATTTCGGCTTTTCAGACTCCAATAAATACAGTTTTGAGTATAAAAACAATATATACACGCCAGCTTCGGCTTTTAAAACAATTAATTCGGCAGAAAATGTAACTCTTTATTCATTGGGTATTGAAAATGGCAGCCAAATGATATATTCTGACGGGTTTGACAAAACGCTTGACTTATTAATTGTTTCTTCCGGCATACTGCCTGCTGACTCAAACGCTGTATATCCGCGGCTTTACAGACAAAGCCATGATATAACCCAGCGTGAAAGAAGCGATGAGTTTTAATACTGTATACAAAAGAGGAGGTACTTTTAATGGAAAAACTTATGCACATGCACGGCGGCGACCTTGACGCCATTGAAAAAAAATACGGCATACCAAAAAAAGAAATTATTGATTTCAGCGGAAATATAAACCCTTTAGGCTTTCCCGAAAGCGTAAAAAAAGCCTTAGCTGAAAACCTTGATGTAATATCCGTATATCCCGATAAAAATTACACAGCTTTAAGGAAAAGCATAGCCGCATATACAGGCGCGGATTATGAGAACATAAAAGTCGGCAATGGTTCAACAGAGCTTATTTCAGTATTTATAAAATCCGTTAACGCCAGTAAATCAATAATATTAGGTCCGGCTTATTCTGAATATGAAAATGAGCTTAAAGTTTCCGGCAGTAAATTTGAATACTTTCCTTTAAAGGAAGAAGACAATTTTGAGGCTGACATTCCAAAACTAATTGATGCCCTTACCCCGGATATTGACCTTTTTATTATGTGCAACCCAAATAACCCTACAGGAACAGCAATTACAGTAAGCCATCTTGAGGAAATACTTGCACACTGCAAAAAAAACAATACAGCTGTAATGGTTGATGAAACATATATTGAGTTCAGCGATAACTTAAAAGAAATATGCGCTATACCCCTTACATCAAAATACGACAATTTGTTTGTTATACGCGGTACAGCCAAATTCTTTGCAGCTCCTGGTCTGCGTCTTGGCTATGGAATATCCAGCAGCAAAAAATTCCATGAATTGCTGGCTAAAAACCAGAACCCGTGGTCTGTAAACAGTTTAGCAGAATTTGCAGGCGAGAGAATGTTCTCAGATAAAGAGTTTAACGAAAAAACTTGGAAATTAATTACAAGTGAAAGAAGGAAAGCCCTTGATGAGTTCAAAACTTGGAAAAACATAAAGGCTTACGAATCCAGCGCTAACTTCATACTTTTAAAACTTCTTACAGACAAAACAAGCGCCGCTGAAATATTTGAAAAAATGATAGCCAAAAAAATGCTTATACGCGACGCCGCAAGCTTTACATTCCTTAACGAGTCATATTTAAGATTCTGCATACTTTCACCTGAGCACAACAAAATGCTCATTGATGAGCTTAAAAAGATTGTTGAATAATATAAACACACTGCCGTATTTTTCTGCGGCAGTTTTTATTTTTCTGTATTGTTTTATATAAATAATCTTACCTTTATAAAAAAGCGTGTGTTATATTAAAAACTGCATTAAAAACACTGTCATTTTAAGCCGGCTTTGCAGTTTTATTTCTGCTATTGTTAATTTTTTAATACTTGGTAATTTGGAGCATTTCAGATTTTATACAAATATTTATTTAATATTTATATTAACAACAGCTGCTGCACCATGTTTTTTATCATGGTATTTTCTAAAAAACTATAAACAAACTGTTTTAGCTTTTTATACACAAAAAAGACACCGTTTATACGGTGTCTTTTAGTTTATATTTAATAATCAGCAAACTCCCTGAGCAATCATAGCGTCAGCTACTTTGCGGAATCCTGCGATGTTAGCGCCTACTACAAAGTTGCCTTCACAGCCAAACTCTTTAGCGGCAGAAGCCATGTTCTCATAAATGCCTTCCATAATTGATTTAAGTTTAGCGTCAACTTCTTCAAATGTCCAGCTGAGTCTTTCGCTGTTCTGACTCATTTCAAGGGCTGATGTAGCAACACCGCCGGCATTAGCAGCTTTAGCAGGGGCAAAAAGAACGCCTGCTTTAAGGAATACATCAATAGCCTCAAGTGTTGAAGGCATGTTAGCGCCCTCGCCTACAGCAAAGCATCCGTTAGCAACAAGTGTTTTAGCGTCTTCTTCGTTAAGCTCGTTCTGTGTTGCACAAGGAAGAGCTATATCGCACTTAACACTCCAAACACCTTTGCCCTCATGGTATTCAGCATCTGGGTGTTTTTCAATATAATCTTTGCAGCGACCTCTCTTAACCTCTTTAATTTCACGCATAAGGTCAAGGTCAATGCCGTTTTTATCATAAATCCAGCCTGTAGAATCGCTCATTGTAACAACTTTAGCGCCGTACTGCTGAGCCTTCTGGCAAGCGTAAAGAGCAACATTTCCTGAACCGGAAATAACAACTGTGCTGCCTTCAAAGCTCTTGCCTGCTGCTTTAAGCATAGCGTTTGTAAGATATACAAGACCATAGCCTGTAGCTTCTGTACGTGCAAGAGAGCCGCCGTATGAAAGACCTTTTCCTGTAAGAACGCCTTCATAAAGACCTGTAATTCTCTTGTACTGACCGTAAAGGTAACCGATTTCTCTTCCGCCTACGCCGATATCACCAGCAGGAACGTCTGTATCCTGACCAATATGTCTGTAAAGCTCTGTCATAAAGCTCTGGCAGAAAGCCATAACTTCCCTGTCGCTCTTGCCCTTAGGGTCAAAGTCAGAACCGCCTTTACCGCCGCCGATAGGAAGTGTTGTAAGGGAGTTCTTAAAAATCTGCTCAAAGCCAAGGAATTTGATTATGCCAAGGTTTACAGACGGATGGAACCTTAAACCGCCTTTATAAGGTCCTATAGCGCTGTTAAACTGTACCCTGAAACCTCTGTTTACCTGAATGTTGCCATTATCGTCAACCCAAGGCACACGGAACATAATCTGCCTTTCAGGTTCTGTTATTCTTTCAAGAATAGCATTTTTCTCATATTTGTCGTCTTTGTCAAGCAATGGCTTTAAGGAATTGAGAACCTCTGTAGCCGCCTGTATAAATTCAGGCTGAGCCTGATTCTTAGCCTTTAAGTTTTCCAATACTCTCTCTACATAAGACATAATATAGTCCCCCTTAATAATTTATATATATATCATTATAAACAAACAGTCTTTTCAATTAGGTAATTATAAGCACTTTCCTTTCAAATAACAATAGTTTTTTGCTTTTTCCAGAATTTTTTGATATATTTTACATATATAAACCAGCCTTAAAACCAATGTTTGTAAGTTTATAATCTAATGTTTTCGTTAGATATATTGTATATATTAGATATTAGGAGTTTAGTATTATGCCTGAAAATGCAATGCCATATTACTCATTAAATAATTTTTTTAAAAACAAATTCGGACAAAAAGTCATTAAGCTGTCATTAGACGGCGGGTTTACGTGCCCCAACCGCGATGGAAAAATAAGCCGTACAGGCTGTATTTTTTGCAGTAAAAACGGAAGCGGCGACTTTGCGGCAAAACGTACGCAAAGCATAGCTGAACAAATTGAAAGCCAGAAAGCTTTTTTAAGCAAAAAATGGCAAAAAGCTCTTTATATAGCCTACTTTCAGGCTTTTACAAACACATACGCGCCTGTTGAAGTTTTAGAAAGCAAATATCTGGAAGCCGTATCGCAAAAAGATATTGTAGGTCTTGACATAGCCACAAGACCCGACTGCATAGATGAAAATGTAGTCAGCCTTTTAAGCAAAATTTCAAAAAAAACTTATGTCTGCGTAGAGCTGGGGCTTCAAACGTCAAATGAAAAAACAGCTGAAATTATAAACCGCGGCTATAAAAATATTGTTTTTGAAAACGCCGTTAAACTTCTTAATTCAGCCGGTATAGATACAGTATGCCATATAATACTTAATCTGCCCGGCGAACATTACCATGATATGCTTAATTCAGTACAGTTTGCCTGCTTATGCGGCATAAAAGGCATAAAGCTGCAAATGCTGAACATACTTAAAGGCACGCCCCTTGCCCAGATGTATTTAAAAGAGCCTTTTAAGCTTTTTACTCTTGATGAATATACTGATATTATAACCGACTTAATTGAATACATACCTGAAAATGTAGTTATACACCGCCTTACAGGCGATGGACCTAAAGACATATTAATCGAACCTATGTGGATATTGAACAAACGACTTGTGCTTAACACAATAAACAGGAAGATAAAGGAAAAAAATATTATTCAGGGCAGACATTTAGCTGAATAAAAACTAAAAACAAACATTTATTTGCTGTTGAGAATTGTCGAAAAGTATTATATAATATTTTTATCTATTTTTAGGGGGAATAATCTTTGCTTCAGGATAACAAATTGGCTGAAAACAAGTTAATAATACTTTACCTTTTAAGTAAAATGGGTGTATCCCTTTCAAATAACGATATATGCCAGTTTGCTATGGACAGAAATATTATGGATTATATAAGCGTACAGCAGTGCCTTATGGAGCTGACTGACTCCCAGTATCTTGATTCTTCAACGGAAAACGGCGCAACACGCTATAACATAACAAAAGAAGGCACTATGGTATTAGGTTTTTTCCAAAACCGCATTACCGAGTGGCTTTTAAGCGCCGCTAATGAATATATATTAAACAATAAACAGCGGATTAAAAGCGAGTATGAAATATCGGCAAATTATTTTCCTGAAATAAACGGGGAATACCTTGTTAAATGCGAAGTCTGCGGTCTTGAGGGCAACAGAATAATGGAGCTTGACGTTGTGGTTCCCACCAAATCACAGGCGATACAAATATGCAATAACTGGAAAAACAACGTAAATACTATATGCAGCACTATATTTTCAGCCATAACAGATGAAAACCATATTTAAAAGCAAAATTCTGCATGCCGCTTCAGCAGGCATAACCTGTTTTTTAATAAAACGCTTTGTGCTCTGTTTATACACACTGCTGATTATTGCCCTTAAATGTCTTTCAGGCTGTTTTTCACTAATTATTTTAAGCGCAATAAAAAACCGCTTTATAAGCGGTTTTTTATTTTTCCAATTAAATTTTACTTTTTTAGCGTACTGCCTTATTAATTGAATTTTGCTGTTATTTATGAAATAAACCGAACAAAAAGTTTTAATTTCTTTACTGATTTTTCATTCTCCTGCTCAGCTTATCCTTATACATTTTCTTATCGGCACGCTTTAATATAGCGTTTGGATCCTTAACAAAATACGGCGGCTTGCATACAGCAAAACCTATGCTTACCTTATTAAACTCGCAAGGCGCACCGTCGCACCCCCCCCCCCAATTTTTGCACTGGGCTATTGATTTTACTGTTTCTTCAGTCAAAACGTCATAATATATAGCCACAAACTCATCTCCGCCATACCTGTAAAGCTTTCCCTTATCTTTCAGTTCTTCAGAAAAGACTTTGCCAAAATGTATAAGGTACTTATCTCCAATATCATGACCGTATTTGTCATTAATAAGCTTAAACTTGTCTAAATCAAGGAACATTACTGAAAAAGTCTGATTTTCTTCTAACAAAATACGCATGCGCCTCATCAGTTCCAGCCGGTTGCCAAGACCTGTTAAATCGTCATGGGAAACTGTTTTTTCAAGCTCATTAATTTTATGCGAATTTTTTACTGCTTCATAAATAATGTCATATAATAGATATTTAGCAGTAAGGAATATAATCAGAGCAGTAATTTGCAGTAAATACTTTTCACTTTTTAAAAAAATTATGTGAAGAATCATAAGCATAAAAAAATTAAGATATACGCTTATTTTCAAATATCTGAGCTGTAGTTTTGGGAAATCATGCAAATTATGTAAAATATAGACATATTTAGGTATTACATATTTTTTAAACGGAATAAAAGTCATTAAAAACAACACCGTTTCAATTATTACCAAATATAAGTTATAATTTACAATACCTAAAAAATATGTTATCTGCACAGAAATAGACAGTATTCCAAGAGTGTATGTCCAACTCATACACATATTAAGCAAAATACTTTCAATTTTTTCACCATATAAATATTTCAACGGAATTATATATAAAAACCCAAATATAGAAAACTTTCCGTTTCCGTTAAATACATTGCTTATAAAAATTAATCCGGGATAAATGCAAAATACTGTAAAAACACAAAATACCGCTGCTGTTTTAATTAATGAATATTTCATTTTAAAACAACAGTTTAATGTAACTAAATTAAAAATCAAAACCTCTGTTAAAGGCAAAATACGCAGATATTCCATAACTCTTACTCCAAAGTACTATAAAATTAAAACATAATATATTTTTCAATTAATTTTATTGCAGTATTATATCAAAAACCATATATGTCAGCAACCATATTAATACCAGATTATCAAAGAATATAACCAATCAAAATATATATTTTAGTTTAAAGCGCCGCTAAATAACGGCTGCTGCCGTAATAAAACATAAATTGAAAGTCTTAAAATCAGCCTTCATACTGTTTTTTTAATCAGCACACGCCGTCTGCGTTCGGCTTAACAATATTACATTAATTTCGTTTTATTCAGCCAAACCGTCTTAAACTGTCTTATGTTTTTTAAGAGCGCGGAAAGCTTCGCAAAGCCTTCCGCATTTGGAACCTGCTTTATATTTTTATTTATCTGCCAAAAGTGCGCCGGCTTTTTTGGCGCCGTGAAGCTGATTTATAATCAGTCTTTTATTTAATCTCTATTCACAGCATAGAACTAATTCGCAAATATATTTACTCATCTGCGTTTATAACAGAGCCATCGGTCATAAGCATAAGCTGTGCGGCTTTTGGCAAAGAAGCGAACTGGTACGGCGTAATAACCGATGCATAGCTTCCGGCATTTGTCATAACAAGCATATCGCCTATATTCATTTCTTTAAGCTCAATATCTTCTTCAATAATATCTGTTGAAGTGCACAAACTGCCGCATAGCGTTACTTTTTCTGTTTTATCACTGTTATTAAGAACTATGTAGCCAAAGGCATTTTTGCATGTATAAAAAGGCTCGCTTTCTGCCGGGAACTCATCAACAGCGTATTTTTCAATAATGTGCGCAATAGCCGGGCGTATAAAGCCGTTAAGTGTTGAAGAAAGTATAATAAATGTTTTGCCGCAAGATATTTTTTTATCCACAACCTTGCATGCGTAATATCCGCTTTTACCCACAGCATAGCGGCCTGTTTCTACAAAAATTTGTGTGTTTTCGTGCTTTTCTTTAAAAATTGAGCAAAGCTTCCGTATGTTTTCGCCCAACGCTTTAACATCTGCCTCTTTGTCGTATTTAGCGTAAGGTATGCCTATGCCGGAGCCAAGATTTACAAAATCAAGGCTTACATCAAGCTTATTGCACACTCTTTCAACTAAGCCAAACATATTATTATGGTATTTCTTTATAAGCTCTGTATTAAGCTCTTGGCTGTGCAGATGGACATGAATACCTGTTATTTTTATGTTTTTAAAGCTCTTTATTTTATCTGCATTATCAAAAAGCTGCTCTTCGTCTATGCCAAACTTTGAAGGAGTGCCTTTTCCTCCGAAAAATCCGAAATCCGGATTAATTCTTACACCTATTTGGGCAATAATGCCTTTTTCATCTGCGGCACTATTTATAAGCTCAATCTCGTTTAAACTGTCGGCTGTAATTACAGCCTTTCCCAAAGCGCCCTTTATATCATTTTCGGTTTTTCCCGGCGCGGAATAATAAATTTCTTTTTCTTTAAGTCCCAGTTTTTCAGAAAGCAGAACTTCGTTTAAGCTTGCAGCGTCTGCGCCGAAACCTTGGGCAAAAACAGTTTTAACAACATTAATGTATGGGTTGTTTTTTACAGAATATAAGAATTTAACTCCCTCAAAGCTGTCTTTTAATCTTTTTGTATATTCAAGTATTGTTTTTTCATCGTATAAATAAAAACTGTTATATTTCATGCCTTGCTCAAGCACAGCATTTTGTATTGATTTTTCCATATCAGTTCCCCTTTTGCAGTTTTATAAAACCTTATTAACTAAAAAAAGCGCCTAAAAACAGGCGCCGTTTTAAAGGCGCTAAAACGCCTTTATTAATTACATGTTAAGTTCTTTATTTTTCATATCTACTTCAAGATATTTATCAGTTTTTTGGTTAATTGTAAGCACACCGTCAGTAGGGTTAAAGAAAATCTTAACAAAAGTATTTACTCCCGGAGCGCCTGCTTTAACGGCTATAAGCTGGCACTGCTTAACAATTTCCATAAGCTCGTCATAATCGCCTTCAATTGTTGTCTCAAAAGGTGATACAAAATATTTAAGTCCGGTGCTGTCGATATATGCTATAACCTCGTCAACAATACGAATTGTTTCGTTGTCATCAAGGGTAAGCGGCAGAACCTGTATAGCTACACTTGCTGGAACCATTTTAAACACCTCGCAAAAAAATTTATTTATTCCTTTTATAAGTTACAAAGCAGAACTCAGTACCATTATATTCCTTTGTTCCGCTTTTTTCAACAATTTCCCACTGCGGCATTTTATCAAGGTCAGGTATAAAAGTATCGGCTTTATCAAAAACCTTATTTATTTTTGTTATGTACGCCGTATCGCACAAATCAAGCATTTGAGTGTAAATTGTTCCGCCGCCTATAACAAAAACCTCTTTATCTGTATATTTTTCAGCTTCTTTTACAGCCTCCTCAACACTTGAAACCTTTATTATGCCTTCGGTATTAAGGTCTTTTCTTGTTGTAATAACAATATTTACCCTGTTTTTAAGCGGTTTATGTCCAGGGAAAGACTCCAATGTTTTTCTGCCCATAATTACAACAGAGCCGTTTGTTTTTTCACGGAAAAACTTCATATCCTCAGGAAGCGGCGTTAAAAGACCGCCATTTATGCCTATGCCCCAGTTTAAATCAGCGGCTACTATCATTTTCATGTCAATTCACCTCAAACAGCTACTGGTATTTTGCCTAAGCTCGGTCCGTATTCATAGCCCTCTAATTCAAAATCGTCTACTGTAAAGTCATAAAAATTCTTTATGTCTTTATTAATTATAAATTTAGGCGCTTTTTTAGGCTCACGGCTTATAAGCTCTCTTACCATGCCGACATGCCTGTTATAAATATGCATATCGCTTATAACATGTACAAGTTCCCCCGCTTCAAGACCGCTTACCTGCGCTAACATGTGAACCAAAACAGCATACTGCACTACATTCCAGTTGTTGGCTGTTAATGTATCCTGCGAGCGCTGGTTTAATATGGCATTAAGCTTGTTGCCTGTAACATTAAATGTCATGCTGTAGGCGCAGGGATAAAGGTTCATCTCATGCAAGTCCTCAAAATTATAAATATTAGTCATTATCCTTCTGCTGAAAGGATTGTTTTTAAGGTCAAAAAGGACTCTGTCTACCTGGTCGAACTCGCCTTCTTTATACTTATGCTTAATGCCCAATTGATAGCCGTAAGCTTTGCCTATAGTGCCGTCAGGACCGGTCCATTCGTCCCATATATGGCTGTGGAGGTCTGCTGTGCGGTTTGATTTTTTCTGCCAAATCCACAGTATTTCGTCAATAGCCGCTTTAAAGTTGGTAAACCTTAAAGTAAGTATAGGGAACTCCTGCGATAAGTCGTACCTGTTTACCACGCCAAACTTTTTAATTGTGTAAGCCGGCGAGCCGTCTTCCCATTTAGGGCGGTTTTTCTCTTTTTCTGTTGAATAGCCGTTATTAAGTATATCAGTACAGTTAGCAATAAAAATTTCGTCTGCCCTGCTCATTTAAGCCTCCAAATTTTCTCCTAACCTTTTCTAACCTTTCAGGCTTTATGGCTTTTACATCTGCCTTCTGCCCTCCAAAGCTCTTGAAAGGGTTACCTCATCTACATATTCCAAATCCCCGCCTACAGGCACGCCGTTTGCAATTCGGCTCACCTTAATGCCTAAAGGCTTTATGAGCCGGTTTAAATACATAGCAGTTGCCTCGCCCTCCACGTTTGGGTTTGTAGCTATTATTATCTCATTAACCGGCTCCTTTTGAATTCTTTCCAAAAGCTCCTTAATGCGTATGTCGTTGGGTCCTACGCCTGTCATTGGTGAAATTGCGCCGTGGAGCACATGATATACGCCTTTAAACTCTTTAGTCTTTTCATAAGCCGCCATATCCCTTGGGTCTTCAACAACCATTATGGTTGAATGGTCCCTTTTAGGGTTGGCGCATACCGGGCAAATATCCTCGTCAGATAAATTGCAGCATACAGAACAGTATTTTATGTTCTTTTTAGCCTCTATTATGGCATTTGCCAAAGACTCCGCCTTTTCCTGGCTCATGCCTATTATATAAAAAGCCAGCCTTTGAGCGCTTTTAGGTCCTATAGACGGAAGGGATGAAAGCTCCTCTATAAGGCGGTTTATATAATTACCGTAAAAATTCATTTTCCGTCACCTGCCGGCAGAATCAGAACATGCCGTTTCCTACCCCGCCTGTAATTTTGCTCATTTCACTGTTTGCCATTTCATCAGCCTGTCTTATAGCCTCATTTACAGATGAAAGTATAAGGTCTTCAAGCATTTCAACATCATCAGGGTCTATAACCTCAGGGTCTATTTTAATTGACTTAATAACTTTTTTGCCTGTTATTACAATCTTAACAGCGCCTCCGCCTGATGTTGTTTCAACTGTTTTTTCAGCAAGCGCCTCCTGCGCCTCCTCCATTTTTTTCTGCATTTTCTGTGCCTGTTTCATAAGGCTCTGCATATTCATGCCGCCCATACCACCAAATCCGCCTTTTGCCATTTTATAATCCTCCTCAAAATTGTTTAATCTATTATTTCAGCGTCAGAAAACGTACCTAATATATCATCGCCAAATGTGTCATCGTCGGCGTAATTATCGCCGTAAGCCATTTTCCGGTAGTTTTCGTATTCGCTTTTATCAACTGTTTTTATATCAAAATCCTTTTTAAAAAGCTCTGAGAGCTTATCTGAAAGTATGTTTTTTTTGCTTTCAACAATATCTTTATATCCATTATCGCAAATAAGTGCCAGTCTGCCGTCGTCCATATATCCCGGCGTCGCTTTTGCAAAGACTGAGCGCTCTATGGAATCCATTTCCATTAAAATATTGTCCCAGTTTTCATTTACCGATTTTATATCATCAGGTACTGCTTTTGGTTTTGCCTTAGGCACAGCTTTTTCTTTTGCTGCAGTTTCAGGCTTTGCCTGCGCAGCGGCAAAAGAGCCGCTTTTTATTTTCCTTTCCAGTTCCGAAAGGCGGGCTGATATATAATCTATGTTGTTTTTAGGCACATTAGAGCAAAGCTTAATCAGCTCTACTTCAAGAAGTATCCTTTGGTTTGCGGCATATTTCATATCCGAAATAAGCTGAGAAAAAATACGGATAAAATAAATAACTTCTTCCGGCGACGTCTTTTTAGCCTGAATGGCAAGCTGCTTTATTTTTTCCTGCGATAAATCTATTATTCCCTCTGCCTCATTTACTGTAAGGGCAATAAGCAGATTTCTTAAATGCTGCATTAAAGAAGAAGTAAACTGGGCAATATCCCTGCCTTTAAACACAGTATCATCTATTATGTCCAAAGCCTTTTGAGGGTTTTTGCCAATTATTGCGTCTGTTATATCAAAAAACACTCCGTCATCTGTAGCGCCGCATACTTCCAAAACCTTATCTTCTGTTATTACCTCATTATGATAAAAAGCAATACACTGGTCAAGTATGCTTAAACTGTCCCTCATTGAGCCGTCTGCCAAACGCCCTATAGCACTTAAAGCGCTGTCCTGAGCCTGGGCGCCTTCTATTTTAATATATTTTTTAAGAGTCTTGGTTATTTCACCTGAGGATATTCTTTTAAAATCAAACCTCTGGCACCTTGAAAGTATTGTAACAGGCACTTTCTGCGGGTCTGTGGTAGCCAGTATAAATATAACATGTGCCGGCGGTTCCTCAAGTGTTTTTAAAAGGGCGTTAAATGCTCCGGGAGATAACATGTGAACCTCATCTATAATGTATACCTTATATTTTCCCTCTGTAGGCGGATACTTAACTTCTTCACGTATGTCACGTATGTTGTCAACACCGTTATTTGAAGCCGCGTCAATCTCAATTACATTAACGCTTCTGCCTTCCTGTATTGCCGTACACATTGCGCATTTGCCGCACGGTTCTCCATCTTTCGGGTTAAGGCAGTTAATAGCCTTAGCGAATATTTTGGCTGTTGATGTTTTGCCCGTTCCCCTTGTGCCGCAGAAAAGATAGGCGTGGGAAACCATATCCGAAACTATCTCGTTTTTAAGCGTACGCACAATGTGGTCCTGACCTACAACACCGTCAAAAGTGTCTGGTCTGAATTTTCTGTATAAAGCCTGATAAGCCACAGGTTAAACGCCTCTTTTCAAGTCAGTACAAATATTTTACATTCAATAAATGTTAGTAAAAAAGCACACAGCTGTCAAAAACTGCGTGCTTTATATTTTAATGCATAGATTATATTTAAGGAATCCATGCGCCCGGCTTCGACACCTGTTCCTAAGCGTTACCTTTTTCCTTAACTCCAGCCAAGCTCCCTTGCGGCACACAGAAGTGCTTACTTAGTGCTGCTTCCTTCCGGACCTGACACGGTTCATAAGTTCCTGTTGCACAAGACTCAGCCTTCAACGCTCTTTCCAAAGGGCAGACCAGAGAAAAAAGAAGCCTGCACCGGGCTTCACCCCCACTATAGCGGATTGTGGGTACAGGGCACCGCTACCTCCCCGGCTAGCACGGAAATTTTGAATTCTTAAAAATTGCTGCCACATTATTATACTATTATACCATTAAAGTGTCAATGAAATAAATATTCAATTAATTGTTTCATTATGCCATATATTTATTATTTTTGCCGGATTTATGTACTTTTATTCCTGAATCTGGCAAAAAATTCTTTCATAATGTTACGGCACTCATATTCCAGAACACCGCTTTTTACATTGCATCTGTGGTTAAGTTTTTCCATCTGCAAAATATTAATTACTGAACCGCCGCAGCCGGCTTTAGGATTAGGCGCGCCGTAAACCACATTCGGTATCCTTGCCTGAACAATAGCGCCTGAACACATAGGGCAAGGCTCAACAGTTACATATATTGTGCAGTCTTCAATCCTCCAGTCGCCTATAACTGCCGCCGCCTTATTAATTGCTATAATTTCCGCGTGCATAAGCGGATTTTTATCTGTATTGCGCCTGTTAAAGCCTCTTGCTATAATCTCGTTATTATGCACTATAACAGCGCCTATAGGCACTTCATCTATTTCAAAAGCCTTTTTTGCCTCTTTAAGGGCTTCACCCATAAAATACTCGTCATCCATATATTACTGCCTTACATAAAGCGTACAGTTTTCACTGTCTGATAATATGTAATCGTCCTTTCCGTCGTTATTAAAATCTCCGGCGTATATCCTCTGGCTGTATAAAATATCGTCATTTCTTGAAATAAGCCCGTCCTTGCCCAAAACATATCTTATAACTGTACCCGTATTGTCACATATATAAATTTCCTCAGCGCCGTCATTGTTTAAGTCCGCTGTATAAATATATCCGTAATAACAATCAGAAGAAACATTTGTACGCCATATACAGTCCAAACCGCTTTGCGATATTTTATAAATATATAAGTCTTTTTCGTCTGTCATCACATACTCGTTTACCGAGTCCCCGTCCAAATCTGTCTGTTTAAAATCAGTTGCCTGCACATTAATATAATAACTGTGCTCTTTTATAAACTCTCCGTTTTCCTGTTTATAAAACTCCGCGTTTTTATCATTTATAAGCACAATCCCGTCCTCAGTCATGGCTACACAGGAATAACTGCCGGAAGCAAGCTCAATTTCAGGGCTTTCCCTGCCAAACCTGCTGTTAAAAAACAGTACTTTTTCGGAGTATATTCTTTCTGTTTCAGCTCCTTCATAGCTTTCGGATAAACTGCCCACAACAACAGCCAAACTGCCGTCATTTAAAAACGCCGCGCTAATAGGTCTTTTATAGTCCAGCTGTGAATAGCTTATTGTTGTATACCTTCGTATTGTTCCGCCTGAGTACCTGTAAATATTAATGCTGCTTTCAGTAAGTTCCGCCATATAACTTCCGCCTTCATACCTGTATAAAGACGAAAAACCATCTGACAGTACGCTCAGCCTTCTGTCCGCATAACTGCCGCTGTAAGGCAACTCGCTTTCAGTCTTTGAAATACCGGCTGAAGGCGTAAACACATTCCTAATGTTAAGACCTGTTACTTTCTGCGGATTGGCGTACGGCGAATAGTAAAGCCCGGCAATATCGTTCCTTACAAAATAAAAATAAACAATTCCGGCTTTCTGCGAATTAATATGATATAAATCAGCCGTATAGCATACCGCATTCCTTCCGGCATACCGCGCCATATCATAGCCGCTTTGAGCGCTTGCCTCATAAATATCGGCGTTTTCCTCGGTGTTTTCAGGCACTTTAGACTCACTGTAAGCAAGGCTTGTACTTTCATAATGCCAATAAAAGCTGTTCAGTTTTTCTTCTATAATCTGGGCATAGTTTTCCTGCTGCTCTTTAGAGAGAGAAAAAACATATTCTTCCTGCTCTGCTTTGCCGCAGCCGCACAGCATAACCGATACGGCGCAGGCTGCGCAAATAATTTTTTTTATCATACGCAAACCCCATATTTAAGCAAATTTATATAATTTCTATTTATTTAATAAATTTATTATATACCACCATATACCATTTTTCAAATCAAATTGGGTTGAAACAACACAAAACCTTTAGTTTTGAGTTGTATTTCACTATCTGCAAAATGTGGGTTTTATCTGTTATCTACCTTTTCCGGGTTCATGTCATGCTTAGAAAGCCTCTCCCACGCCAAATCTTCCCATTTTGTGCCTTTCATGCCGTAATTGCAGTAGGGGTCTATGGATATGCCGCCTCTTGGCGTAAACTTGCCCCAAACTTCTATATATTTCGGGTCCATAAGCTTAATTAAATCTTTCATAATTATGTTAACGCAGTCTTCATGGAAATCCCCATGATTTCTGAAACTGAAAAGATACAGCTTTAGCGACTTGCTCTCAACCATTTTAACATTAGGCACATAAGAAATATATATTGTTGCAAAATCCGGCTGACCTGTAATAGGACAAAGACTTGTAAATTCCGGACAGTTGAATTTAACAAAATAATCATTTTCCTGATGTTTATTTATAAATGTTTCAAGAACTTCTGGTGCGTAATCATCTTTATATACATTGTTTTTATTGCCTAAAAGTGTAATTCCTTCCGTTTCTTCTCTGCTTCTTCCAGCCATGTAAAAAACCTCCAGTTATTTTTTCATTAGTATAATATACATCTTATTAAAAAACAAGGCTCTCTACATTACACCTGCCAAAAAAGCGCTTGCCATAGCTCCGCACAGTATAGAAAAAATGCAGCACCTTAAAGTATAGAGCGTATTTTTTACATTAACGGAATTAAAATAAACGCTCATTGTGTAAAACACGGTTTCTGTGCAGGCAAGCATAATAGACGCTGTTCTGCCTATGTAAGAGTCAGGACCAAAAGATGAAAATATTTCAGTTATAAGACCTGTTGCAGCTGAAGACGAGAACATTTTTACCACCAAAAGAGGCACAAGTTCTGCCGGAAAGCCGAAAACAGACGCAATAGGGCTTATTATTTCTTCTATAACAGATGAAAGGTCTGATTTAACAAAAACAGAAGAAGCGCACATTAAAGCCGTTAGCGCAGGCAGTATATTAAAAACCGTTATAAGCCCCTTTTTAGCCCCTTTTGTAAAAGAATCCATTAAAGATACTTTTTTTATAAGACCGTAAGCTATTACAGATATTACAACAACAGGCATAAGACCTGATGAAATGGAGTCTATTATATTCATTTAAAATATCTCCTTTCACACATTTTTACAGCTGCCACAGCCGCAAAAGTCGATATTGAAGTGGCTATAATGCTTGGAAATACTATATCAAAAGGCGCCGCGCTTAAATATTTCTGCCGCATAATTATAATGTTTACAGGCAGCAGCTGAACCGAAGATACATTAACGGCTATAAGCATGCACATGGCGCGGCTTGCAGTATTTGTTACGTTATGTATCTTTTTAAGCTCACCCATTGCCATTAAACCAGCAGGTGTTGCAGCCCAGCCAAGACCCATAAAGTTAGCCGCCATATTAACGCATATATATTTAAAAGCTGCGCTTTCCGTCGGTACGTCAGGAAATAAAAACCGCATTACAGGCTGTATCCTGCGTGAAAGATTATCTATAAGTCCGCTCTCTTGAGCAATATTCATAATACCGCTCCAAAATGACATAGTCCCAGCCATAAATATACACAGCTCCACAGCTGATGCGGCGCCATCTGTTATAGCCCCTGCTGCCTCCTGAGGTCCGTGTGTAATAAAACATGTAACTGTACCTGCTATTATGGCAAAACTCCATATAAAATCAAGCATATAATCACTGCCCAGTTTGTATTGTATAAATTAAATATACTTTCCCTTCTGCCCGTCCTATTACTTTTTTACTATCAGTGCAGAATGGAAAGTTATTTTTTATAAATAAAAAAATACAGCAGTATAAAAAACGATATATATTCAATATATTTAAGTACAATGCATGGTTATTTAAAAAAGCAGCCCCTACAGTTTTAAACTCTTTTGTATTCCTTTCAGGCACGGCTGTGCCACAGCGGCAGCTGCCATTGCAGTTTTTATGTTTCGGCATGGCAATAAGCACCGTATTTTGCCGGCTTATATGTATATTCATGGCTACAGGCGGCAAACATGAATACGGCGGATAATAATTAAAAATAAAATAAGCGGATTAAGGCTTAAAATAAGCTTTAATCCGCTTTGCGCTATTTGAATTAATTATAATGTTATAAAATAGTAAATCCAAGGCTCTTTATATCATTTGCAAAAGCCACTACACCGTTATGCGTAAGCTCTGTTAAATCAGTTTTATATCCGCTGAATTTAGCTATAACACTGTCCGGAACGGTTATAATATCGCACCCGCATTCCTGAGCTTCTATAATATTGTAAAACTCACGGCAGCTTGCCCACAGAATTTTAATGTCTTTGTTCTTTTTGGCGTAACGGCATGCCTCTTTAACCATAGGCTTAGGGTCTACGCCCACATCGGCAACACGTCCGGCAAAAATCGAAATTATACACTTAACCCCCGGGCAAATGGCGTCTGTTACCTCTTTAGCCTGTATATCCGTCATAATAACCGTAGCGTTCACCTGTATTTTTTTAGCTGTAAGGCGTTTAATAAGTTCTGTTGTTTTTTCATACTTTGTGTTCATAAACGGAATTTTAACATACACATTTTTGCCTAAAGCACTTATTGCCTCAGCCTCTTTTTCCATTGTGGGAATATCATCAGCAAAAACCTCAAAAGATACAGGCATATCAGGTATAGCCTTAACTACTTCCTTTGCAAAAGCCATATAATCAGTAACACCGGCTTTTTTCATAAGCGACGGATTAGTTGTAAAACCTGTTACTATACCGCCTTTATAATAATTAACCATTTTTTCTATATCTGCCCCGTCGGCATAAACCGCAATTTTTATATCGTTATCCAAGCCTTATCACCCCATGAAATATTTTTTATATTGAATTTTACCACCTTAAATTAAATTTGTCATTAAATACTCTTAAAAACAATATAAAATTATTTTGGAAAAGAACAAACCGGCTCATAAAGAGCCGGCTCGTTCTAAGAAAGGTAAGTTATAAGTTATGAAATTTTTTAAGGAGTAGATTTTATGTTCCTTTGAACAATTATTATTATGCCCTTAATTTGTGTCTTTCATATAAAGAAAATGTGAACATTATGTAAATCTTATAATAATTCAAAAGAACGCAAAAGCTTAATTTCTTCTCCATAGCCCTGAAGCTCGTTAGGCGTTTCAAGGCACATAGGAAGCGTATTGAGCCGGCTGTCCTTTACTATATTTTTAAATGCTTCAATACCTATATTGCCTTGACCTATTTTCTGGTGCCTGTCTTTATGGCTGCCCAAAGCATTCATGCTGTCGTTAATATGCAGCGCCTTTAAACAATTAAGACCTATAACTGAGTCGAACTCATTTAAAACGCCGTCTAAATTATTAACTATGTCATATCCGCCGTCAAAAACATGGCAGGTATCCATACATACGCCTATTTTAATATTTTTATCAACCAAATCAATTATTTTTTTCAGCTCCTCAAAGCTTCTGCCAACTTCCGTTCCCTTGCCTGCCATTGTTTCCAAAAGTATGGTTGATTTATGCTCAGGTTTTACTGAACGGTTTATTACATCAGCTATAAGCTTTATTCCTTCCTCGCTTCCCTGCCCCACATGGCTTCCCGGATGGAAATTATAATACGCCCTTCCATTTAGGCAATCCAGCCTGTCCATATCGTCTTTCATTGTGTTAAAGGCAAATTCCCTTACTGAAGGGTCTTTTGAGCAAGGATTAAGAGTATATGGAGCATGGGCTATAATTTTTCCAAAACAGTGCTTATCGCACAATCCCAAAAATATTTCAACATCGCCCATGTCAATATCCTTAGCTTTTCCGCCCCTTGGATTTCTTGTAAAAAACTGCAGTGTATTGGCATTTATTGAAAGCGCCTCTTTCGCCATGTTTTCAAATCCTTTTGACACCGAAAGGTGGCATCCCAAATACAACATATATATCCTCCTTTAACTTACGGAAACGCCGAAAAACATTCCGCATACAAATATAACAAAAACACAAACCGGCGCTATATATCTTATAGTAAAAAGCCAGTAATTTTTAAATCTGAAACCGTTTTTTGCCCCTGTTTCAATCTCACTTAATGCATTCTCCTTTTTCCATACAAAACCGGCGAAAATACAGCTTAAAAATGCGCCTGCCGGTATTGTAAGCCTGTCTGTAAAAAGCTCTATAAACTCTCCAAAACTTACAAGCCTTAACCCGTCGCTTACATCAAACCAAAACGCTTTTAAAGGCACATAAAGCTGTGATAGTGTGTAAAAGGCGCCTACTATAAGCATTATAACAGAAAGAGCGGCTGTTGTCCTTTTTCTTTCAAATTTAAACTCATTTTCAGCAAAAACAAGCACTGTTTCAAATATTGAAATTTCAGATGTGACTGCGGCAAAAAACAAAAGCAGATAAAAAAGCGCGCCAAATAAAGAGCCGAAAGGCATGCTTTCAAAAACACCGGCAAGTGAAACAAAAACAAAGCTGCCGCCGCTTCCTGCCGGGGTATTTGCGGCAAACACTGCTGGAATTATAATAAAAGCTGCCGCTACAGCAACAAATGTATCAAAAAGGCAGATAAAAACTGTATCTTTTGGTATATTACAGTCTTTTTTCAAATAAGCCCCATAAGTTATCATTACCCCAAGACCTACCGAAAGGGAATAAAAAGCCTGTCCCAAAGCTGACAAAAGACTGGAAAAACTGAATTTTGCCATATCGACTGAAAGCATATATTTTACCCCGTCTAATGCTCCAGGAAGTGTTACAGAACGCGCAAGAAGCACCATAAGCAGTATTATAAAAACAGGCATTACATAAAAACTGAATTTTTCAATTCCTCCGGAAATACCTTTTAATATTACAAATATGCATACCCCTAAAAACAGCACAGGATAAAAAACAGCACTTAAAAACGGAAAACCGTTTGAGCCAAGCATATTGTTAAAAAACATATCGGGAGATGAAAACAATTTTGCGCTTTCAAACAAATACGCAGCAAAGTACCGCATTACCCAGCCTCCAAGCTGTATATAGTAGCACGACACTAAAAACCCCGTTGCAACACCGAAATACCCTGCGACAGACCACTTTTTATTAATGCTTTTATAGGCTGCTACGGCGTTTTTGCCTGTATGCCTGCCAAGGGCGGTCTCCATTATCATAAGAGGCGCGCCTAAAAATATAACTATTAAAATATATATAATTAAATAAATACCGCCGCCGCCTTCGTATGCCTTTGCCGGAAATTTCCAAATATTGCCTAAACCGGCTGCCGAGCCTGCCGATGCCAGTATAAAACCTAAGCTTGATGACCACTGCTGTTTTTTATCCTCCATTTTTAATGCTCCTTCTGATATAGTTTAAAATATAAGTTAGCAAAAAGTTAGAATAAAGTTAGAATAAAGTTGAAAAAAACATAAACAATAAAAAACTGTTTCTCATTCACTTAAAAATGTGATAGAATAGTTAAGATAATCTTCATTTTTGAAAGGACATGCTTATGTACGAGAAAGTATATTCAAATCCCGATATTTATAATATTTATGTTCCGCTGCCAAATAACCCGCTTAGAAATCTTAACTGTTATGTGGTTAAAACTCCGGAAAAAAATCTGATTATAGATACCGGTTTTAATTTAAAAGAATGCTATGACGCTTTAAGCGCCGGTCTTAAGGAACTGGATATTGATATTTCAAAAAGCGAACTGTTCCTTACCCACATGCATTCTGACCACACTGGTCTTGCGCCTTTTATAATGAACAATGACTCAGTTATTTATATAAGCAAAATAGACTATGAGCTTTTAAACAGCGATTCGCCTGAACTTTCATGGAACGCCCTTTACCGCAAGTTTATGTCGGAAGGTTTTCCAAAAGAGGCAATCCAAAACCTTCATAAGTCAAACCCGGCAGAAGCCTACGCTCCAGAAAAAGGCTTTAAAGCCGTTACTGTTAACGACGGGGATAAAATAAATATAGGCGGCTACGAATTTACATGTGTATTTACGCCCGGACATACTCCGGGGCACATGTGCCTTTATTTAGAAAGCGAAAAGCTTATGTTTTTAGGCGATCATGTGCTTTTTGACATAACACCAAACATTACTTTTTGGTCAAGTGTGCGTGACTCGCTTAAAGACTACATACAGAGCCTTAATAAAATCAAAGCTTATGATGTAAAAACAGCTCTTCCGGCGCACCGCACAAGCAGTAAAGACTTTTATGTGCGTATTGACGAAATAATACAGCACCACAGCCAAAGGCTTGAAGAATGTTTAAACATAGTTAAAAACAGCCCCGGCATGAACGCCTACGATATAGCCGGTTTTATGAAATGGTCTATGCGCGGCAAAAACTGGCAGGAGTTCCCTATGCACCAGAAATGGTTTGCCGTTGGCGAGTGCATAGCGCATTTAGACTATTTAAGATACGCCAATAAAATTTTCAGGCGTTTTGAAAACGGCGTATACTGCTATTATGCCTTTTAAAACAGAAAATATTATTCTAAAAACAAAAAAGCACAGTACTATTTGATTTTTACAAATAATACTGTGCTTTAATTATTAATTGTTTAGTAATTTTTTATATTTAATTAGCCTCTTCATCAGGCTTATAGTTTTCGTCTACTTTAACGTCAGCCTCATAAATACGCCTTGAATTTGCTTTTGTAACTGTTACTGAAAGCTGTTTATACATAAAGCTGTCCCCTACTTTAGGGAAACGGTTCATTTCCTCTGTTATCCAGCCGCCTACAGTACTGCTTTCAAACTCATTTTTCATATCAAACAAATCAAAAAAGTCATCAAGGTCGGCACTTCCCAAAACATGATACTCATTTTCATTTATTTTTATAAAGTCCTCAACAATTTCATCATGCTCGTCCCAGATTTCGCCTACTAATTCTTCCAGTATGTCCTCAAGAGTAACTATACCTACTGTGCCGCCGTACTCATCGGTAATTACCGCTAAATGTGTTTTATTTGTCTGTAATTTCTGAAGAAGCTCGGAAATTTTCATATTAGGTATAACGTAAAGAGGCTTGCTCATTATATCTTTTATATTGCCTTTAAATTTGTTGGAGTTATAAAAGTCTTTCTGATTAATAACGCCTATTATATTATCTATAGTATCCTTATAAACAGGAAGCCTTGTAAAATTGCTCTCACAGAATACGCGGTCAATTTCTTCCCTGCTGTCATTCTCATCAATAGCAACCACATCAACCCTTGGCGTATGAACATCGGAAACCTGAATATCATTAAACTCAATGGCATTTCTTATCAGTTCTCCTTCTTCATCATTTATACCGCCGTCATCCTGCGCCTCTTCAACCATTGTAAGAAGCTCCTCTTCTGTAAGACCCCTGCTTTCGTCGCTGACAAATACTTTGGAAATAAGTTTTTTCCATGCCGAAAAAGCATAGTTAATAGGCGAGAGTATTATACAAAATACCTTTACCAAAGGCACAACAGCCATTGCATACTTTTCCGGAAAGTCCTTTGCTATGCTCTTTGGAGTAATTTCGCCGAATATAAGCACAACTATAGTAGTTACTACAGTAGAAATCGTAGCGCCGTTTTTCGGGAAATAGGTTAAGAACAATACCGTAGCCACAGAAGAAGCTGAGATATTTACAATATTGTTTCCTATAAGTATGGTTGAAATAAGCTTGTCGTATTTCTCGTTTAGCTCAAGAACAGCAGCGGCTCTTTTGTTGCCGTTATTAGCCATGCTTTTCATACGTATTTTATTAATAGATGAAAAGGCTGTTTCAGTAGCCGAGAAAAACGCAGAAAACATTATAAGAATAACAATAAAAATAATTTGACCTAAATTGTCTCCGTCCATTTGGACATAATTCCCCCTAAACAAAAAAATATAAAATAACTTAATACAACAACGCCGAAAAATATTATCCGGCAATAACAGCATTGCGCAGCAGACAGATGATTCCACGTTAAAATCTGCCACAGTACCATTATGTTTTAAATAATAACAAACATATACAGATATGTCAACACGGCTTTTAATGCCAAAAAACACGCAAAAGAGCTAAAAACCTTAAAACAGGCGTATTTGAGAGTTTAATGCCAAACTGCTAAATATAAATATTTATAATTCCGTAATGTTATAATCAAAATTTAATTTTGCCCAATAATTATATAAGTATTCGATAAAATGCCTATATAATGTTGAAAAAATTTATACTAATTGCTATAATAAATCGAAATTTATACTACCTGCCGGTATTAAGGAGGCACAAAAACATGCTTATGGCTTTAGATGTAAGCAATACAAATATTGAAATAGGCATTCTTAACGGCTATGACATAAAAGCCAGATTTAAAATGTCTACAAACACATCACAAACATCAGACGAGATAGGCAATATGATATATAAATTCTGCGCTTTTGAAGATGTTGACATATCAAAGCTTGAAAATATAATTATTTCTTCCGTAGTGCCAAACATAATGTACTCTCTTACCCATGGTCTTAAAAAATATTTCTGCATAGAGCCTATGGTGGTTAACTCCAATATAAAAACAGGCATAACACTTGATATGGAGTACCCTTCCCAGCTTGGCAACAACCGCCTTGTAAATCTCGCCGCGGCGTACCATTTTTACGGCGGTCCGGCTATAGTAATAGATTACTCCACAGCAACCACATTTGACGTATTGGATAAAAACGGGTGTTTTATTACCGGTATTACATCTCCCGGAATTGACATATGCGCCTCTGCGCTTTATAAAAAAACAGCCCGCCTGCCTAAAATAGAGCTTAAAAAGCCTGAGAGCATTTACTGCCGCAATATGGTCCAGTGCATACAGGCTGGCATATATTACGGTCATGTTGGCGAAACACGGTATATAGTAAACCGCATTAAAAAAGAACTTAACTATAATGATGTTAAGATTATAGCTACCGGCGGCTTTGCCAGAAGCATAGACTGCGCTAAAAACTTTTTTACATATTACGACCCGTATCTTTCTTTTAAAGGCATGCGTCTTTTATACGACATGAACAAACACAATAAGGAGGGGCAATAATATGCTGCTTGTAGTAGATGTAGGCAATACAAATATGGTCCTTGGTCTTTACAAAGGCGATAAACTTATAAGGACATGGCGCATGAACACCCAAACCGCACGTACTTCAGATGAAATAGGCATTATAATAAATTCATTCTTTAAAGACGACAATATAGACCTTAAAGAGATAACAGGCGCCATCATAGCCTCTGTTGTGCCTGATATAATGTATTCACTTACCCACAGCATAAAAAAATATATAGGCGTTGAACCTATGGTAGTTTCAGCCGACATGGACTTGGGCATTAAAATAATACGCGACAACCCAAAAGAATGCGGTGTAGACAGAATAGTCGATATAGTGGCGGCTAAGGAGCTTTACGGCACTCCTGCCATTGTTATAGACTACGGCACAGCTAATACATTTGACGTTATAAACGAGAAAAACGAGTTTATAACAGGCTTTATAACCGCCGGTGTCAAGATATGCGCCGATGAGCTTTACAACCGCTCTGCGCAGCTGCCTAAAGTGGAGCTTGTAACGCCTAAAAGCATTATGGCAAAAGATACCGTTACAAGCCTTCAAATAGGCATAGTAGCCGGCAGAATAGGCGAAACAATAGGCATTATAGAAGCTTTAAAAGAGGGTCTTAATATGCCTAATGCCAAAGTTATTGCAACAGGCGGGCTTGCAAATGTAATAGACCCTAAGAGGGAAATATTTGACGTTTACGACCCTGTTTTAACGCTTACAGGCATTAAAATACTTTATGACAGGAACAAAAAATAATTTTTAAGCGCATGGTATTTTGCAAAAGCAGAATACATGCGCCTTTTTTATTTAATTAAAAAGCGGCGTCTTTTTATGGCGCCGCAAAAATATCATTTAGTTTTTAATTACATCATTCCGCCCATACCGGCGCCGCCTGCTGGTGCAGCCGGAGCGTTTTTGTCTGGGAATTCAGCAACAACAGCTTCTGTTGTAAGGAATGTTGAAGCAACTGAAGTAGCGTTCTGCAAAGCGCTCCTTGTAACTTTTGCAGGGTCAACAATACCGCTTTCAACCATGTTTACATATTCTTCTGTAAGAGCGTTGAAGCCTATATCTCCTGCTTTTTCTTTTACATTGTTTACAATTACAGAACCCTCAAGTCCTGCGTTTGCTGCAATCTGTTTCATAGGAGCTTCAAGAGATTTAAGTACAATCTGAGCGCCTGTCTTTTCATCGCCTGAAAGTGATTCAACAAGTTTTTCAACTACAGGCATAGCATGGATATATGTTGTGCCGCCGCCTGCTACAATGCCTTCTTCTACTGCTGCTCTTGTAGCTGCAAGGGCATCTTCCATACGGAGTTTCTTTTCTTTCATTTCTGTTTCTGTAGCAGCGCCTACTTTAATAACAGCTACGCCGCCTGCAAGTTTAGCAAGTCTTTCCTGAAGTTTTTCTCTGTCAAAGTCAGATGTTGTTTCCTCAATAGCTGTCTTAATCTGTGCAACTCTGCCGGCAATAGCGTTTTTATCGCCTGCGCCGTCTGTAATGATTGTAAGTTCTTTCTCAACCCTTACTGTTCTTGCGCGACCGAGCATATCAAGTGTAGCGTCTTTAAGCTCAACACCAAGCTCGCTTGAAATTACCTGTCCGCCTGTAAGAATAGCTATATCCTCAAGCATAGCTTTTCTTCTGTCGCCATAGCCAGGAGCCTTAACAGCAACACATGTGAAAGCGCCTCTTAACTTGTTAAGTACAAGTGTAGCAAGAGCCTCACCCTCAATATCCTCAGCTATAATAAGGAGCTTAGCGCCTGTATTTACAATCTGCTCAAGTATAGGAAGTATTTCCTGAATGTTTGAGATTTTCTTGTCTGTAATAAGGATATATGGGTCTTCAAGAACAGCAACCATTTTTTCCATATCTGTCGACATATAGCTTGAAAGGTAGCCTTTGTCAAACTGCATGCCTTCAACAAGTTCAAGCTCTGTATTCATTGTTTTAGACTCTTCAACAGTAATTACACCGTTGTTTGTAACTTTTTCCATAGCATCGGCAATCATTTCGCCTACATGCTCATCGCCTGAAGAAATAGCCGCAACCCTTGCGATATGGTTCTTTGTTGTAACAGCCTGGCTCATTTTCTTAATTTCTTCAACTACAGCGTCTGTAGCCTTCTGCATGCCTTTTCTAAGTATAATAGCGTTAGCGCCTGCCGCTACGTTTTTAAGACCTTCCTGAATCATAGCCTGTGCAAGTACGGTAGCTGTTGTTGTACCGTCTCCGGCTACATCGTTAGTCTTTGTGGAAACTTCTTTAACAAGCTGGGCGCCCATATTCTCGTATGGGTCTTCAAGCTCAATATCTTTAGCTATTGTAACACCATCGTTTGTAATAAGCGGTGACATGAACTTTCTGTCAAGAACAACGTTCCTTCCTTTTGGTCCAAGTGTTACCTTTACTGTATCAGCAAGTTTATTAACGCCTGCTTCCATTGCTTTTCTTGCATCTGTTCCATATAAAATCTGCTTAGGCATTTCAAATTCCTCCTCAAATTCCTAAATATATATCAAATCAATTTAATAAGTTATAATCAGTCTTCAACAATTGCTAAAATCTCGTTTTGTCTAACAATAATAAGTGTCTCGCCGTCGATTTTAATTTCTGTTCCTGAATATTTGGAGTAGATAATTTTATCTCCTACTTTAACCTGCATTTTAACTTCTTTTCCATCTACCATTCCGCCAGGACCAACAGCTATAACTTCAGCCTCCTGCGGTTTTTCCTTGCTCTGAGTAGGAAGCACTATTCCTGATTTAGTTTTTTCTTCGGCTTCCATCTGCTTAATAACTACTTTATCTCCCAATGGTATAATTTTCATTTTATATTACCTCCTAAAACCTTATTTATATAAAATCAGTTTATTTCACTTTATTAGCACTCACTTAATACGAGTGCTAATCATTAACATTATATTATCTGCATAAGGCTTTTTATGCAAATATGATTATTTAAAAATAAACTGATTTATAAAAATTTAACTTAATATTATTCCATTTTTTCTTTATATTTCTTTTATTTTCTTTTAATATCTATAATTTTATCCGATTTATATAAAGCCAATATTATTTTAGCTTTAAAACATACTTTAATTTTAAAATTACTCTTAAAACTTTATACTTAATTATTGCCAAATATTCCAATATTTATACTATAATGATATAATTTAGGCTGTATAAAATTTTATGTGCATTATATATAAAGGAGAGTAACGCTATGGATACTATGGATATTTCATTTAAAGGCAAAACTGTTGTTATAACAGGCGCTTCAGAAGGCATAGGCTTTGCCTGCGCTGAGGTTTTCGGCAGGCTCGGGGCTAATGTAGCGATATGCGCCAGAAATATTGATAAATTAAAAAACGCCGAAAACAAACTTAAATCTCAATCAATAAATGTATACAGCCAAAGCTGTGACGTTTCAATATCAAAAGAGCTTTTTTCATTTGCAGATAACGCCGAAAAAGCTTTCGGTTCAATAGACGTATTTATAAGCAACGCCGGATACATGCCTTTTTCACTTGTAAAAGACATGAGCGAAGATTTGTGGGATACTGTTATAAATACCAATCTTAAATCCGTATTTATAGGCGGCAAAATCGCGTACGATAAAATGCGCCGCAAAGGCGGAGTACTTATAAACGCTTCATCTTTTGCCAGTGTAATCCCATCTGTAGGCTATACAGCCTATGCCGCAGCCAAAGCCGGCGTCAGTTCAATGACACGCACAATGGCATCTGAGCTTGCGCCATATAACATACGGGTTTTAGGCTACATACCCGGTCTTATAGATACCGCTCTTACAAAAGAATCGCAGAAAATAAACGGTGAAAAACTGCTTGAGCCTATATCTGTCCGCCGTTTTGGGGAGCCTTACGATGTAGCAAAGGTAATAGCGTTCATGGCTTCCGACATGGCTGGGTACATGACAGGCACATGCGTGGAAATAACAGGCGGCAAGTTTGCTACCCAAAACCCAATAAAGGCATGGGATTAAAAATATTGCCTATAATGCTATATTGCCGTTGTTTTTAATTTACATTATTGTTGAAGCCAGTGTTTTATTATGTTAAAATTCTTTATCGCATATATTACATAATAAAACGGAGGAAATATAATTATGGCTGAAAAAACAAAACTCATATTTTTTACAAAAGATACAAGGCTCTACCGCTCTTTTTTTCCGCTTCTTATAGTCATAACATTACAGCAGCTCGCATCTCTTACAGTTAATATGGTAGATAATATAATGCTCGGCTCATATACGGAGCTTTCTCTTTCAGGCGCCACACTTGTAAACCAAATACAATACACACTTCAGCAGTTATCCGCCGGAACAGGTGTAGGCATAGTTGTCCTCGCCTCCCAATACTGGGGCAAAAAAGAAACAGAGCCTATAAAAAGTATTATCTCCCTCGGCATTAAAGCCGGTCTTTTAATCGGCATAGTGTTTTTTGCTGTTTCGTTTTTTATGCCTTATCAGCTTTTAGGTCTTCTTACAAACGACAGCCTCATTGTTGAAGAAGGTGTTAAATACCTTAAAATAATATGCTTTACGTATTTAATTTTTGCTGTTTCAAACTCGCTTATGTATTCACTTCAAAGTGTCGAAACAGCATTTATAGGCACAGTTATGTCTATAAGCACAATTATAATTAATATGTGCCTTAATTACTGCCTTATATTCGGAAATTTTGGTTTTCCCGAAATGGGCATACGCGGAGCGGCGGCAGCAACGCTTATAAGCCGTGTGGCAGAGCTTATAATAATACTTATATATGTGCTTTTTATAGATAAAAAGCTTAAAATGACTTTAAAGGATATTTTAAAGTTTGATTTTACATATCTAAAAGACTTTATATCCACATCATCTATGCTTGTTTTATCCGGCGGAATGTGGGGCATTGCTCAAGCAGCCCAAACGGCAATACTCGGTCACATGACAGCGGCAGCCATTGCTGCAAACAGCATAGCTGTTATTGTATACCAGATATTTACTGTAGTTGGCTCGGCATGCGCCAATGCCACTTCCATAACAATAGGAAAAATCGTAGGCGAAGGACAGTTTAAACTTATAAAACCATACTGCAAAACTCTTCAGGCAGTATTTGTTTTAATAGGCGTTGTATCTGCCATACTTATATTCGCAATTAAGGGGTTTGTTATTGACTTTTACAGCATATCAAACGAAGCTAAAGTTCTTTCAGAACAGTTTTTAACTGTGTTGGGCATTGCAGCAATAGGCAGCTGTTACCAATACCCAGCATCTTTCGGCATAGTAGCCGGAGGCGGAAACACAAAATACCCAGCTTTTATAGATAACATTTTTATGTGGTTTTTCACAATACCTTTCGCAGCTTTAAGCGCATTTGTTTTTAATTTTCCGCCTGTTGTTACATTCTGCTTTTTAAAAGCCGACCAGGTGCTTAAATGTATACCAAATGCCATTAAAGTAAACAGATATAAATGGATAAAAGTCCTTACAAGATAAAAAAAGCACTAAAAATCCACGACAAAAAGCGGCAGCAATATCGCTGCCGCACTTTTGCTTTTTGCCGGCAAAGGCGAATAATACCGCCAATGCCTCACAATAGTATGCCTTTATATTAAAATTTTATTGTATGAAGTAATTTAACCCACTGCGGATCGAAGTGATTAACAATTTCACTATGCCCAATATCTAATGTCTTAATTCTGTCCATATCCTCCTGTGTCAAAGAAAAATCAAATACATCAAAATTCTGCTTTATCCTGTCTTCATGAACCGATTTTGGAATTACCACAACACCACGCTGAATATTCCAGCGGAGTGCAACTTGCGCCGCTGTTTTTTTGTACTTGCTTCCAATTTCTGTTAAAACGGGATTTTTGAAAAAGTCGTGAAGTCCCTCGTTAAAAGGCGCCCATGCTTCCGGCACAACATTGTATTCATTCATTGTGTCAATATTAAGCTGCTGTTGAAAAAACGGGTGCATTTCCACCTGATTTACCATAGGCTTAATTTCAAATGTTTCGCAAATGTCAGCTAAAACATGAGGGTAGCAGTTTGCCATGCCTATTGCCTTCAGTCTGCCATCTTTATAAATTTTTTCCAACCCTCGCCACGCGTTTATATAATCACCCATAGGCTGATGGAGCAGCATAAGGTCGATATAATCTGCACCAAGGCGCTCCATAGAAATTTCAGCTGCTTTAATTGCACCTTCATAAGAAAAATCCTTAATCCAAAGTTTTGTTGTAATAAAAATTTCTTCTCGCGGAATTCCGCTTTCTTTTACTGCGTCACCTACTGCCTTTTCGTTCATGTACGCCTGTGCCGTATCAATAAGTCTGTATCCAGTTTTCAGTGCCGTCAGCACAGCGTTTTTTGTTTCTTCATATCCTGAAATCTGATATACTCCAAAACCGAGCATTGGAATTTTTATTCCATTATATAATTTTTTATATTCCATATTCCTTCTCTCCTTCCGGCAAAATGCCCGCTTTTTTTACTGATGTTGTTATTTGCGCAGTATTTATATAAATCTCTTATCAGTATTTATTATTTTTCATCTGCATGAATGTCAAAAGCGTTTATTAACATTTCCGCAACTCCCGGCGCGTCAGGATTGTGAGTGCCTTTTCCTGTATCAAGTTCTCGCATTTTTTTCATTTCTTCATCACTTAAAGCAAAATCAAAAATTTCCATGTTGCTTTTTATTCTTTCAGGATGCGTAGATTTTGGGAAAATTATTACACCTTCCTGATACTCAAACCTCAGTATAACCTGTCCCGCGTCTTTTCCATGTTTTTTCGCAATTTCTACAATAACCGGGTTGGAAAGCATTTCTTTTCTGCCCTGCCCTAACGGACCCCAGCTTTCCAGACGCACGCCGGATTTATCCATTATTTTCCGAATTTCCTTCTGCTGGCAATATGGGTTAAACTCTACCTGATTAACAGACGGAATAGTTTCAAACTGCGGCACAAAGCTGTCCCAGATTTTCGGTGTCATGTTGCTTACCCCAATAGAACGGATTTTACCCTCAGCCTTCGCCTCTTCCATTGCTTTCCATGCCCCCGGAACGTCGCCATAAGGCTGATGGATTAAATAAAGGTCCATATACTCCAGTCCCAGCTTTTTAAGGGAATTTTCTATTCCCATTTTCGCAGCCTTATATCCATAATCCTGAAGCCAGAGTTTGCTTGTAATAAAAATCTCTTCACGTGGAATTCCGCTTTCTCTTACAGCCCTTCCTACCTCCTGCTCATTAAAATATGCTGCGGCAGTATCAATATGTCTGATTCCCATATTAAGCGCTTCTCTAACAGCCCTGTAAGTGCTGCCGTCAGGCGGAATCTGAAATGTGCCAAACCCAAAAACAGGAATATCCACGCCGTCATTTAATGTTATAGTTTCAACTGCCATAAATCATCACTCTTCCTTTCCAATTAAATATGGTTTTATAATTGCCGGCAAAAACAAACTGCAAAATTCTTTTGTACGCTCCTCAAAGCTGTATGCCCCGCCTGACATATCCCAACAGAGCATTTGACCGTAAAGCACATCTACCAAAGTGCGGGAAAGTACATCAACAGGAGTTTCCTGCTTCAGTTCCCCCCGTTTAATGCCTTTTGCAAGTATTCCTTTAATTGAATCAATATCCATGCTCAGCTTACTTTTGTCATCGGGGTTTTCCACACAATCAGGATCTACCGTATTGCGCACCCATTCCTGGCAAAGCTTTAAGCCGCTTTTTTCAATATAACCGGCAAAATTCACCATATAGAATATCATCCGTTCCATAAAAGAACCGTCATAATCCTGTGCCTTTTCATATATTTCCTGATACATTTCATGGCTTATGGCAAAAATAATATCCTCTTTGCGTTTGAAATACGTGTAGAACGTACCGTTTGAAACACCGCAGGCTTTTGTTATTTCCTCTATAGACGTATTTATCAGTCCTTTTTCATACACAATTTTTTTTGCCGCGTCAAGCAGTTTCCTTTTTGTTTCCAATGCGGCAAGCTTGCGGTTTGTCATTTTCTCAGTCTCTTTGCCTGATTTTTCTTCCATTTTCTCTGCCATTTTGTCGCCTCCTTTGCTTAATTTGATTGTACTACATTCATTGAATAAAAGTCAATGACTTTTATTCAATATTTTTATTTTTTCTGAACACTATAAAAATAAAAAAGGCACAGAATTAATATTCAATGCCTTTTTTATTTATAAACCGGATATATACATCAGTTTTTCTATATCTTCCGGCGACTGCCCTAATATTTTTATATCAGTTTTTAAATAATCATCAGCCATTTTCTGAGTATAAAAACCTGTCCGCCTGCCTCCGTTTTCAAGTTGATACTCCCACTGGACTTCTCCCGCGTTATCAATGAGGGCAAGTATAAAAAGAGAATATTTTTCCATTTGTGAGTTTAAATACTGCTCCTGATTTTCATTTACGGCATTTTCAAAAACAAGCTTAATGGAATACGGCTCACTGCTTGTTTGAAGCTCTGTTGTAAACGGTCCCAAATCATATCCTATGCCCAAAGCGCCTAAAACGCGGCTGTTGCCTACATTATAACCTAAATATTTGTTTTTTGCTGCATAAAGCTCGTTGGGTATTAATTTTTCAATTTCTTCTTTCAGCTCATCGGGGCTTTTGCTGCTTACAGCAGCTTTTAAAACTACAGTCATGTCATTTTCAGCCAACAAATACTGATAATTATAAAAACTTCCCTGAATGCTTTCACACGGTACAGACACTATGCTGTTATTTATATTTTCTGCCATGCTAACAGCAAATAAAGCCGTATCACTGCCCCTGCCTTTGGCTGTTCCGGTATTTTCGCCTAAAAATTTTGTAATGTATGAATAATAGTTGTTTGGAATAGGAATATTTATTTCGCTGTATTCTCCGCCCTGCCCCAAAGCCAAATCAACTGTTTTTGTATCGTTATTAACACCTTTAAACAATAAATTAAAACTGCCTTTTCTGTTATTAAGGCTCTGTGAAGAAATTACATATCTGCCCTTTAAAGAGCCTTTATAAAAAACTTCTCCGTAAAAAGCAACTGACTTTGTGCCTAAAGGTGCTGTATACTCATACTCAACATCAGATGTATTATTTTGAACAGAAACAGGTGTATATTTAAATTTCCAGCCGGTAAACGGGTCGGCTCCAAGTATTACAAAAACAACAGCACATACTAAAACGGCTAAAATCCCTACTGCCATTTTAGGCTTTTTAAACATAAGTATGTTTTTAATGCGGCTTTTAACTCCGCTTTCGCCAAAAGACGCCGGCGAAGGCGCTGTATGTCTTTTATTTTCTGCAAAAGAAAGTAAAAGAGCGCTGTACTTTTTTTTGGCGTCCGCTCCCAAAAACTGTATTACTTTTTCGTCACAGCTCATTTCCATGTCTTTTTCAAATAAATAATAGGAAATCCATACAAATGGGTTGAAAAAATGAACACAGAGCAGTATATATGCCAAAAGCTTTAATATATTGTCTTTTCTTTTTATATGGTATTTTTCATGAAGTATTATAATATCTTCGTCACTTTTTTCAATTCGGAAAGGAATGTATATTTTAGGCTTCATAAAGCCCAGAACAAAAGGCGAAGCTATGTTGCCGCAGTAATAAATATTATTTTCTTTTTTAACAGCAAACTTAACTTTATTCAAAGTTTTAATATACATATAAATACCATAAACAATAAAAGCCAAAACACCGGCAGTATAAACATAAACAATAATACTTTCAAAACTTATGCCGGTATTAACTGCGTTTTGCACTTGGGCTGTATTGGTATTTAAAAATTCTGTATTAAAATTATTTTGTGCTGTTATGCCGCCTGATGACGGAATTATCGTATTTATGTAATAAGCTTTATCCGGCAGATTATTAAAAAGGCTAACAGCCGACTCAAAAGACACCGGACATATAAGACGAAACGCAAGCACCGCCCAAAGTGCAAAAGAATAGCTTTTAGGCAGTTTTCTTATTAAAAATCTAACAGATAATATAAAAATTACAACAAATATTGACTTATAAGAAAGAGAGAGCACTGTATAAAACAAATTAGTCATATAATCACTCCTCACTGTGTTCATCTATAAGCTTTTTAATCTCCTGAGCTTCTTTTTGTGAAATTTTTCTGCCTTTAAAAAATGCCGCCACTAAATCCGGAAGCGAGCCGCCGAATGTACGCTCTACAAAATAGTCCGTTTCTTCAGCCTGTACTTTTTCCTTAGGCACAATAACGCTTACAACAGCATTTTTGTTTTCGATTATTCCTTTTTCGGCAAGTTTTTTAATAGCTGTATAAACTGTAGATTTTTTCCAGCCCAGCTTATCACGGCAAATTTCAACAAGTTTTCCTGACCCTATAGGCGCATTATCCCAAACAATAAGCATAAATCTGTAATCACTGTCGCATAATCTTAAATTATCCATATTTACCTCCTTGGTCTATAAATACAGACCTGATTTAAGTCTATAACAACCGACCAGTTTTGTCAATGTATTATTTATTAATTTTTAGAAACACTAAATTAAGAGGTGATAAAATGAGCAATCTGCGTACTTTTCAAATAAGTGAAGGCATTAACCTGCACTGCCTTAAAGACAGCAAATTTACAACAAACAGCGTTACTTTTTTTATACGCACAAACCTTACAAACGAAACAGCGTCAAAGGCGGCGCTTCTTGCAAGAGTGTTAAAAAGCGGTTGCACCGAATATCCTACTGTAAGCCTTTTTAACAGGCACCTCCAGGAACTTTACGGCTGTTCAATGGATATATTTACATTTAAAAAAGACTGCCGCCTTATACTTTGCCTTAATTTTGTTTTTGCCAGCAAAACCGTATTAATGCCTAAAGTGTTTTCTGTAGCGGGCAATACACTGCTTTCGCCTAAAAAATTTTTAAACAGGTTTATGGAGGCGGATTTTTCAAATGGAGTTTATGCCCAGTCAAAAGCCATACGTTCTTTAAAAGATAATAAAATACAATATGCCATATTCAGGCTTTATGAAGAAATGTGCCGCGACGCCGAATACAATGACGTATCCCGTTCATTTGGTATTTCTGCCGACGGTTCGTTAAAAGAGCTTTCACTTGTTACGCCGTCAATTCTTTATTCTTTTTACAACAGCGTTATTACATCTGAACCAATAGATGTTTACTGCATAGGTCCTGCCAGCGGAGACGAGTTTAAAGCGTGTTTTGACAAAATACCGTTTTTAGACATGGCACGAAAAAAATACCAGCCATGCGGCAGGTTGCAGTGTGCTAATTCTCAGGCAAGAATAATAAATGAACCATATTCGATAACCCCTCTTAACCAATCTGTGCTTTGCATAGGATACACATTTTCAAAAGGCTCTGTTTACGCCTGCGAGGTTTTAAATGAAATTTTAAGCGGTTCAAGCGGATTATTATTTAATACAGTGCGCCAGAAAGAAGGTCTTTGCTACAGTATTTTTTCAAATATACTGCCGAATACCGGTGTTTTATCGGTATGCTGTCAAACTGACGGCAAAAATATAAACAGGGCATGCCAAGTTATAAACAGCTGCGTTAAAAGCGCCGCTTCATGCACCTATGAACAATTAAAAACAGCAAAAGAGAGTCTTTGCGCCAAATACAGCCTTATTACAGACAGCCAGCAGGAAACCACCGGCTTTTTGTTCTCATGCCGGTTAAACAGCATTATTCCAGATACAGACGAGTATATACGCGGCATAAAATCAGTAAGCGAAAACGACATATCCGGCATTATTTCTTCCCTTAAAGAGCAAGTTATATATTCCCTAAACTAAAAAGGAGGTCTATATTATGGATGTAATAAAAGAAAAATGCCCTATAAGCGGCGCTTATATATATGTTTATACATTGCCAACAGGTATTAAATGTTATATAATCCCAAAGAGCGGATTTAAAACATATATGGCTATGGCTGTTGTTAAATTCGGCTCTGGCGATATAATGTTTAAACAAGACGGCAGTTTTACCGAAATACCTTCAGGAACCGCGCATTTTATAGAACACAAATTATTTGATAAAAAAGATAAAAGCATATTTACCGAGCTTTCTAAAAACGGCGCTGCGGTAAACGCTTTTACGGATTTTGTAAAAACAGCGTATTATTTTTCCTGCTATGACGGTTTTTACAGTAATTTAAGGCTTTTAATGGATATGATTAAAGAACCGTATTTTGATAAAAATGGCGTAGAAAACGAAAAAAGCATAATAAAAAGTGAAATTAATATGTATAAAGACATACCGGAGCGCGCTGTTTTCTCAAATCTTACCAAATTAATGTACCCAAGCACCGCTTTAAGCTGTGAAATAGCCGGAAGTGAAAAAAGTGTTGAAAAAATTACACCGGAAATACTCTATGCGTGTTATAATGCTTTTTATACACCGGAAAATATTTCCATTATATGCTCCGGCGATATAGAGCCTGAAAAAGCCGCCCTTATTGTACAGGAAACGGATTTTACATCTAAAGGCGGCGAAAGAATAAAAGAAGATATAACCCCAAATAAAATAAATGACTATGTATCAAAGCATTTTAATGTTTCAGAGCCTTTTTTTAACATAGGCTTTAACCATGAATGTTTTGAAATATGCCCCGAAAACACTTATGCTTTAAAAATGGTATTTGACATATTATCAGGAGATGGCTCAAAGCTTTATGAAAGGCTTATAAATAAACAGATTTTAACAGAACCCTTAGGCTTCAGCCTTGTATTTGCACCAAACAGCGTGTTTTCGGTAATAAGCGGCAGAAGCCAAAAACCGTCTTACACCGCCAACAGCTTTATTAAAACATCATCTCTTTTAAGAAATACCGGTGCAGGCGATAAAGCAGTTAAACGCATTAAAAAGATGTATGCCGGAAGGATAATCCGCGGATATAACAGCATAGATGCTATAATAAACGCGCAGGCGGATTTAGCCGTACAGGGCTTCAGCCTTTTAGATGCTGAAAATGCCGTTGCCAATATAACATCAGATAAAATAAATTTAACTGCGTCAGAAGCTTTTAAAAGGC
This sequence comes from uncultured Clostridia bacterium, assembly GCA_944383885.1. Taxonomy (GTDB): domain Bacteria; phylum Bacillota; class Clostridia; order Lachnospirales; family Anaerotignaceae; genus Neoanaerotignum_A. Next base: position 147,162 of record CALWRF010000040.1, read on the forward strand.
AAAACGCCTATCTTTCAGTCATTAAGTAAATACCGAATATTAGTAAGGGTTATAAAAAAATAAAACTACAGGGGGAATTACAATGCCTGAAATATGGTTTCCCAATTTAGGCATAAAAATAGATAAGCTAAGCCGAACAGCATTTTCAATAGGCAGCTTTAATATATACTGGTACGGGCTTATAATAGGTCTTGCCATAATAGCGGCTGTGCTTCTTGTTCTGCATGAGGCTAAGCGCTCCGGTCAAAAACCGGAGGACTACATAGACTTCGCGTCTTTTACCATAATTTTATCAGTCATAGGCGCAAGGCTGTATTATGTAATATTCTCATGGGACATGTATAAAGATAACCTGCTTAAAATATTCGCATTCCGCGAGGGTGGTCTTGCCATATACGGAGGAGTGCTTACAGGCATATTATGCGGTATTATATTCTGCAAAAGACGTAATATAAACTTTTTTTTAATGGCTGACACCGTTCTTCCAAGTGTCCTTTTAGGTCAAGTATGCGGCAGATGGGGCAATTTTATAAACCGCGAGGCTTTCGGCGGATATACAGACGGTCTTTTTGCCATGAGAATACTTAAAGAGCAGGCGAGCTATATACCGCAAAGCGCCCTTGAAAACATAATTAATGTAAACGGCACCGAATATATACAGGTTCAGCCTACTTTCTTATACGAATCGTTTCTTAATTTGTGCCTGCTTATATTTTTGCTTATACTCAGAAAGCATAAAAAGTTCAACGGTCAGATAGGCACGCTATACCTTGCAGGCTACGGAATTATACGTTTTATAGTTGAGTCGTTCAGGACAGACCAGCTTACAATAGGTCATACCGGTATTGCCGTATCACAAATAGTATCTATTATACTTGCCCTTTGCGGCATTGTATTATATATTAAGCTTTATAAAAACAGCAAAACTGAAAACTTGAAGGGTGATAACATTGAAAATTGACAAAGACTTTCTTTTAAAAAATTCATGGAAAGACATTAACGGCGATGTCCTTGTATTTTCTGACAGCGGCATAGAGGACTTAGGCGTAGAGATTAAAAAACCGGGAAATTTCCTGCTTTGTGTTGATTCCAGACAGTGCTGCGACGGTATGTTTGAAGAAACCGACGGCACACTTGAGGACATTACATATACTCTTAATTCCTGCGGCTATACGCTTCTTGCCGAGGAATTTAAAAGAAGCCTGTTTTCATCAGCTAACTAAGGGAATGATTTAAAATGCCAGCTAAACAAACAGCCGATAAAGGCAAAACTAAGTCTAAAACCGCCAGTGTTAAAAAAGTATCGGTTTCATTTGACAAGGATTTTTACACAGAACTTAATGAATACGCTTCAAGCCGCGGCTATGCGGTAGAGGACTATATAAAAAAGGCAGTTAAGGAAAAATTAGACAGCGACAGAATAAGCTCAATGATAGATGTTATGACATTAAAAAATAACTGTAAGTAATTGTTTATAAACTTAAACATGTATTCAGTCATAACGCAAAGACAGCAGATTTTAAACGCAAATAAGCTGTTATAATCTGCTGTCCTGTTATTATTACACTACAATTTTCAGGCTGTCATTACCAAAAACATTTTTACAAAATTTAATCCATATTTATTTCTTGCTCTTCAGCCGTGCCTTGGCTTCTTCTACTGTTTCACCATCTTTTGTTAAATACATGTCCACAAAAGCATCTTCTATTTTAGTATATTTGCCTACAACTGTATTTTCGATTTTTTCAAAAGTGCCTGTAACCTTCTCAGCAATTTTCGCATTTGCTCTTACAATTTTTGATTTTGCCATATTTATACCTTCTTTATCCCTTTTATTGTGCTGTAAACTCCAAGCAGCAGTATAAAAATACATACTATCCCGCCGGTTATTGAATTCATTAAATTAATTTTATATATACTTTCCGTACCAAAAGAAACCAGCATCGACCTTTGCAAATTCAATACTGATGCCGCTGCCTGCGCGTAATTTATGCTTCCTATAGCCGAAAACAAAGGTGAATGTATTTTATTTTTACTAAAATATTTTATAATTACATCTGTTGTCTTATAAAAGGTATATGTCGCAATTGTTATCATAATTATCTCACTATGTTTTACAGCCATGCTTTGAACTGAGTTTACATAAATAATTACCGCAATTAAAATACTAAGCATAATTAATAATATGCCCGTCAATTTCAATACAAAATATTCCATATCTGCATACAGCATATTTTTACTTTTTAAGCCGCATAAAACAACAGCAAACCGCATAAATACAAAAATTCCATAAAACACACTGGCAGATATAAACCACAGCGATAAATTCAATACTCCAAGCACACCATTATAAAAAGCATATATTAAATCCAAAACAACGGCGGCTTGTGAGTATAAAACAATATGTTTTTCTTTATAAAAATTAAATTTAGAAATTAAAAAACCGGCTTTTCCGCTCAGTTTTTTCATTCTTTAATTCCCTTAACAATAGGTATTAAGCAAAGCAGAACCGCTATGCCTATAAATCCTATTACAATGCCAGCAATCATATTGCCCCACACCATGCTAAAGCACATGCCTACGCCTAAAGCCAACGCTCCCACAATACCGACAAAAATAGTAAGCACTGTTTTGAAAGATAATTTTACCGGTTTTTTATTTTCCATTTTTCTCCAAACCATCAGAGTAATAATAGAAAGAACAATACCTACGCAGCCGAATATAACTCCCGGCTTAAAGGCATTCCACTGCGGTATAAGCGCCATACACATGCCAAGGGCAAAAAGCATGCCGCTTACTGTGCCCATCATCATAGCTACAAAATTACTTTTTTTCATGTAAATTACCTCCTAAATTATTAAGTCAACTATTGTTGTTTTAATACAGATAAAGTATAATTCTTTTTAAAGAGAAAAAACAATCATCAATTTACTTGTATCTGTTGGGATAAAAACAGAAAGGCTGCGGATTTTATGAATACACCAAATAATAAGCGGAAAAGAAAATCTATTGAGCATATTGAAAAAATATTTATAGAATTGCTTCAGGAGCAGGAACTAAACGAAATAAAGGTAACCGATATATGTAAAAAAGCCGGCTTAAACCGTACAACTTTTTATGCCAATTATACAGATATTTACGACTTAGCTGATTCTATACGTGATAAATTGGAAAATAACCTTTCTCAGCTTTATTACAGGGAAATAAATGAAGGCTTTAACAGCAACGATTACCTTAAACTGTTCCGGCATATTAAAGAAAATCAGATGTTTTATAAAACTTATTTTAAACTTGGTTATGACAATAACTATAAAATTATTAAATTTGACAGAAATCTTGCCAAACTGCATTTTCAAAACAAGTTTGTTGAATATCATATAGAATTTTTCAAAAGCGGAATTACCAGAATAATTAAAATGTGGCTTGAAAACGGCTGCAAAGAAAGTCCAGAGGACATGTATGAAATATTAAAAAGCGAATACCGCGGCAGAACAGCTTTTTAGAACCTTTTTTATAACCTTTTTATAACTTATCAAATATTATTACAGTAAAAAAATAAGCGCAAAACTCTTATTTCAGTAAAAAATAAGAACTTTGCGCTTTTTGTTTTAAAGTTTATATTCAGTTAAAAATTATGATTTATCATAAGTATGTATAAATTTATTTGCTTAATTCCTCTACGCAGTCTTTAATAAAATCGGCTGTTTTTTCAATGCCGAACTTGCCGCTGTCTATGCAGAGATTATAGCTTTCTGCTGCGCCCCATTTTTTGCCTGAGTAGAAATTATAGTAGCTTGCTCTTTTCTTATCGATTTTATTAACCGCATCTTCAAGATTTTTAGCTTCAAGACCGTACTCCTCAGCGGCTCTTTTAACTCTAATCTTTTTGTCGGCATAAATAAACACATTAAGAACATTATCCATTTCTTCAAGGGCATAATCGGCACAGCGGCCTATAATTACACAGCTTCCCTTTGCGGCTATGTCTTTAATTGTGTCAAACTGAGCTAAAAACAGTTTGTTGTTAAGCGGCAGTGTATCTGTTCCGTTAGCGCCCATTACAAGGGAATAAAGAAAGCTTCCAGCTGGCTTTTCATCGTTTTCTTTAAATATTTCCTCGCAAAAACCGCTTTTTTTAGCAGCTTCGGTAAGAAGTTCTTTGTCATAAAACGGTACGCCGAGTTTTTCGGAAAGCAGTTTTCCAATCAGCCTTCCGCCGCTTCCATACTGACGCCCTATAGTAACAATTATATTCTTCATAAAAATTCCTCCTTACAAAACAGACCGCTTATATATACGGCCATATTTATATCAAACATATTAAATATGTAGTTTAAACATCAAACTTTCCTGCCGCTATTATCCTAAGAGCATTTTTAAGCTTATCTATTTCCTCAGGAGTAAAAGATTTAAGTACTTCGGCATTTACTTCATCTATTATTTTAGTAACCGGTCCTTCAAGGTCGCGACCTTTTTGTGTGGCTATAACCTGTACTTCACGTCTGTCCTCGCTGTTTACTATTCTGTCAATAAGACCGTTTTTTTGCAGTCTGTCCAAAAGCCCCGAAACGGTAGATGTTTCTATTCCCAGTATTTCAGCAAGCTGTTTAGGCGTTGCGTGGCTTCTGCCCCACAAACAGCTTAAAACGCTGTACTGTGAAGGTGTAACGCCTAAAGATGAAAGCTTTACATTAAGATACTGAAAAACATTATGCTGCGCTGCAGAAAGCAGAAAATTAATACACTCTTTTAATTCCATAAATATCCTCTTATCCTATACCTTTTTCATTAAATTTTACATACAATAATAAATATTATATAGAAAATTTTTTAATATGTCAAACGCGCTAACTGATGAACTTGCGTTTTCTATCCCTCAAAATACTTGAAAATTCAGCGCCCATAAGCAAAATTACAGCTGTAATGTAAAGCCAGTAAAGCAGTATCATAACAGCGCCTATAGAGCCGTATAAAAGCGAATACCTGCCTATATACTTAACATACATTGAAAAAAACATTGATACAACAGTCCAAACCGTAACTGAAAGAATACAGCCTGGAATCATATCGCTGACTTTCATTTTTTTACCGGGCGAAACATAATGGAGAGCCAAAACAACACATGTGCCTAAAGACCACAGTATAATAAATTTGGCATAAGTCCAAACCTGTGCCCACTCAACCGGCAGACCAAAAAAGCGCAGAATTACAGTAAGAGCGCTTTCGCCTACTGAAATAAGGAATATGCCGAATATTATAAGCCCGTATACCATTAGACCGAATATCAGAACAGAAATAAAGCGCCGTACAGCCGTGCTCTGCCCCTCCCTGTCGTATGCCCTGTTTATGCCGTCCATTAGTTTTGTTGCGGACCTGACAGGAAAATAAATTGTAAAAAACGCACTTGCAAAAAGTATGTTTGAGCTGCCTTCAGAATTTACGAAAATAAGGTACCTTCGGGCTATCTCCAATATGTCGTCAGGCAGTATTGTAAGTAAAAGCGCCTCTCCGGCTCCGTACTGTATGCCCAGACGGCCTAAAATTATGCTGAGCATTATAAGCAGTGGAAAAAATGAGAAAACCATATAATAAGATAAAGCCGCAGCTGTTAAACCTATCTCATCTTCAAAAAAGCGGTCAAACAAAGTTTTAAAAAAGTACAGGTCAAAATATTTCATTGCCGCACCTCTGTAAGAATCTATATTAATAATATAACCCATAAACAGCTGTTTATTATAATTAAAATATTATTAAAAAATATAATACCAGAAAACACCAAAGTGTTAAAGACAAAAAATATTATACAGCTAAGGCGGAAGATATAACTCTTCCGCCCTTTTGCTTATTTCAGTTTTTTCTATCTTTTACTGATTTTCCTAAAATTTCCTAACTTTTTCCATATTTATACGGCTTATACACGCTTATTTTACATCAATGAAAATCACGTAAAAGTTTTCCACAATTTTCTTATTCAATCTGAAAACATTTAAGCTTTTTTAATTAAATTTCAGCGCAAACGGCATCGCCCATGGCTTTTGTGCCTATGTGCGGCATGCCTTCTTCCGCTATATCAACTGTTCTTATGCCTTTATCAAGAACTTTTGAAACAGCGTCCTCTACAGCCTTCGCTTCTTTTTCAAGACCGAATGAATATTTAAGCATCATTGGTACAGAAAGTATTGTAGCCAAAGGATTTGCTATATCCATGCCGGCAATATCCGGTGCAGAACCATGTATTGGCTCATACATTCCAAAAGAGCCTTCTCCAAGACTGGCTGAAGGAAGCATGCCTATTGAGCCTGTTATCTGGCTTGCTTCATCGGAAAGTATATCACCAAACATATTAGATGTAACAATTACATCAAACTGTTTTGGATTTCTTACAAGCTGCATAGCGGCGTTGTCAACATACATGTGCTCCAGTTCAACTTCCGGATAATCCTTAGCAACCTCTATAACTTTGCTTCTCCAAAGTCTTGATGTTTCAAGCACGTTGGCTTTGTCTACGCTTGTTACTTTTTTATTGCGTTTCATAGCGGCGTCAAATGCTATTCTCGCAATGCGCTCTATCTCAAAAGGACTGTAATTTTCAATATCATAAGCTTCCTCGCCGTATTTTCCCTCACGGTGACCTTTCTCACCAAAATAAATACCGCCTGTAAGCTCACGGACTACAAGTATGTCAAGGCTGTCGCCTATAATCTCGTGTTTAATAGGGCTGGCGTTGCTTAAAGCCTTATGCATAATAGCAGGTCTTAAATTTGCATAAAGAGCAAGCTCCTTCCTCAAGCCCAAAAGAGCGCCTCTTTCAGGTCTGAGTTCTCCCGGGAGGTTATCCCACTTAGGTCCGCCTACCGCGCCTAAAAGAACGGAGTCACTTTTTTTGCACACCTCTACTGTTTCTTTAGGAAGGGCAACTCCCACGGCGTCTATTGCAGCGCCGCCTGCCAAAACTTCTGTCATATTAAATGTGTGCCCGAATTTTTCGCCAACTTTCTTAATTACTTTCTGTGCCTGCTCCACAATGTCAGGACCTATGCCGTCGCCTTTAATTACGGCTATGTTATATGTACCCATTTTTAAGCCTCCAAACAAATACAGTATTATTTATTTATATTTTCAGAAGTATATTTTACAAGACCGCCTGCGGCTATTATTTTCTGCATAAACTCTGGGAACGGTTCTGACTTATATGTTTTGCCTGTTGTTTTATCGCAAATTTCGCCTGTTGAGAAATTAACCTCAACCTCATCGCCTGCCTGAATTTCTTCGGCAGCCTCAGCGCACTCCATAATAGGAAGACCTATGTTAATTGAGTTTCTGTAAAATATTCTTGCAAAAGACGGTGCTATAACACAGCTTACGCCTGCGCATTTAATGGCAAGCGGCGCGTGCTCCCTTGAAGAGCCGCAGCCGAAGTTTTTGCCGGCTACTATAATGTCGCCTTTCTTTACTTTAGAAGCAAAGTCAGCGTCTATATCAATCATACAGTATTTAGCAAGTTCATTTCCGTCGGATACATTAAGGTATCTGGCAGGAATAATAACATCTGTGTCTACATTTTCTCCATATTTAAAAACTTTTCCTTTAGCGTCCATTTATTTCAGTCCTCCCGTTAATCAAATACTTTCAGGGTCAGTAATGTACCCTGTTAAAGCCGAAGCAGCAGCTACCGCTGGGCTTGCCAAATAAACTTCAGAGTCTGTAGCACCCATTCTGCCTACAAAGTTTCTGTTTGTAGTAGAAACGCATCTTTCCTTAGACGCCAATATGCCCATGTGACCGCCAAGGCAAGGTCCGCATGTAGGCGTGCTTAAAACAGCGCCGGCTTTGACTATATCCTCAGCATATCCGAGCTTAATACAGTCAAGATAAATCTGCTGTGTTGCCGGAATGACTATTGTCCTTACATCTTTGCAAACCTGTTTTCCTCTTAAAATATCAGCAGCTATCTTCATATCATCAAGACGACCGTTTGTACATGAACCAATAACTACCTGGTCAATTTTAACATGGTCTTTTACAGCCTCATCTATTGTTTTTGTGTTTTCCGGAAGGTGCGGATAAGAAATTGTAGGTCTTAAAGTACTTAAATCTATTGTTATTACTTCATCATAAACAGCGTCGTCATCGGCTGTATAAACAACAGGCTCTTTTGCCCCGTGCTCTTTGGCATAAGCAACAGCTTTTTCGTCGGCAGGGAAAATACCGTTTTTAGCGCCTGCCTCAATAGCCATGTTTGCCATTGTAAATCTGTCGTCCATTGAAAGATAGCTTATGCCGTCGCCTGTAAATTCCATTGATTTATATAAAGCGCCGTCTACGCCTATTTTGCCTATAATATGCAAAATAATGTCTTTTCCGCTTACCCATTTAGCAGGCTTTCCCGTAAGGACAAACTTAATAGCAGCCGGAACTTTAAACCACGCTTTGCCTGTTGCCATGCCTATTGCCATGTCTGTGCTTCCAACACCTGTTGAAAAAGCACCCAAAGCTCCGTATGTGCATGTATGGGAATCGGCTCCTATTATAACCTGACCGCAGGATACAATGCCTTTTTCAGGAAGGAGTGCATGCTCAATGCCCATCTGACCTACGTCAAAAAAGTTTTTAATTTCCATTTCGTTGGCAAACTGTCTTGAACATTTGCACTGTTCAGCAGCTTTAATATCTTTGTTAGGAGTAAAATGGTCAAGAACTATAACTACCTTTTCTTTGTCAAAAACGCTTTTAGCGCCTGTTTTGGCAAACTCCTTAACAGCTACGGCTGTTGTAATGTCGTTGCCCATTACAATATCAAGATTAGCTTCTATAAGCTGTCCGGCTCTTACGCTTTCAAGACCGGCATGCGCCGCCAATATTTTTTGTGTCATTGTCATTCCCATTTTTAAATTCCTCCTTATTCAGCTAATATTTTGTTTGCCGCACTTACAACCGCTCTTAATGATGATTCTGTTATGTTGCTGCTTATGCCGGCGCCGTAGAATACTCCGCCCTTATCTGTTGAAAGCTGTATGTAAGAAATAGCCCTTGATTTGGTACCGTATTCCATTGAATGCTCGCTGTAGTTTACAATCTCAAAATTAATGCCTATATATTTAACCATAGCGTGGCAGAAAGCGTCTATAACGCCGTTTCCTACGCCGTTAATTGTTTTTTCAATGCCGTTATCTGTAATTTTAGCCTCAACAGCTACTTCATCCTCATTGCCTGTAGCTGTTTCCTTGTAGCTTATAAGCTTAACAGGCTCTGTAATATTTACGTATTCTTTATTAAACTGGTCAAATATAACCTGTGGCTCCACATCTTTATGCTTTACATCGGAAAGTTTTGTAATAACAAGGCTGAAGTGCTGCTGGAAAGCCTTTGGAAGATATAAACCGAAATTCTGTTCCAGTATGAACGCAACTCCGCCTTTGCCTGACTGGCTGTTTATGCGGACAATTGGGTCGTATGTCCTTCCCACATCTTTCGGGTCGATATGAAGGTATGGTACTTCCCATCTGTCAGGATGTTCTTTCATTCTTTCCATGCCTTTTCTTATAGCGTCCTGATGTGAGCCGGAAAATGCTGTGTAAACAAGCGCTCCAGCATAAGGATGTCTTGGGTGTACAGTCATTCTTGTATATTTTTCATATACCCTTACAGCTTCGTCTATGTCCGAAAAATCAAGCTTAGGGTCAATACCCTGTGTGAAAAGGTTCATGGCTACAGTCATAATGTCTGTGTTGCCTGTTCTTTCGCCGTTGCCGAAAAGTGTGCCTTCCACCCTGTCGGCGCCTGCCATAATCCCCAGTTCTGTTTCGGCAATGGCAAGCCCTCTGTCGTTATGGGCATGAAGACTTACTATAATGCTGTCACGGCATTTAAGATGTTCACAGCAGTATTCAATCTGGTCGGCATAAACATTCGCCGTTGCCATTTCAACTGTAGAAGGAAGGTTGATTATTATTTTTTTATCCGGTGTCGGTTTCCAAACATCTATTACGGCATTGCATATTTCAACAGCGTAAGGAGTTTCAGTTCCTGTAAAGCTTTCAGGCGAGTATTGGAAAATATAATCCGTTTCAGGCTGTTTGTCAGCTTCTTCCTGTAAAAGCTTAGCTCCAGATACCGCAAGAGCTGTCGTCTGCTCCATTGTGGCGTTAAAAACAACATCTCTTTGAAGAGTTGATGTGGAGTTGTAAAGATGGACAATAGCCCTTTTTACTCCTTTTAAAGCCTGGAATGTTTTTTTGATAATATGCGGTCTTGACTGTGTAAGAACCTGAACCGTTACATCATCAGGTATCATATTATTTTCTATAAGGTACCTCGCAAACTCAAATTCCGTATCGCTTGCTGCCGGAAAACCTATTTCTATCTCTTTAAAGCCGGTTTTTACAAGAAATTTGAAAAACTCGATTTTTTCATCAAGGCTCATTGGTATTTCAAGGGACTGGTTGCCGTCTCTTAAATCAACGCTGCACCAGATAGGCGCTTTTTTAATTACGTTATCCGGCCATTTTCTGTTTGGCATATTCATAGTTGGGTATGGTCTGTATTTAGTATAATTCATCATAATTTTCAGTCTCCTTTGTTATAGGTTATTTATTTTTTATACTCTTACAACAAAGTTTATTTTCACGGAAAATTACGTCTTATGGCCAATCAGACAGTAAAATATAAACAAAAAAGCCTTCATCTCTGTTTATAAGAGACGAAGGCTTAAGCTTCCGTGGTACCACTCTAATTTATTCCTAATGGAATACACTCTTTCAGATACAGGTTAAACCGATATCCTGCCGCTGTAACGGTCGGCTTCCGTTCCGTCCTATCCTCAGGAAAAATCCCTACTTTCAGCGGAACACTCCAAGGCGAGTTCAGTTTATTTCGCTTAACGCCTTACACCAGCCGGCGTCTCTCTGTAAAGTTTCCTAAACTTACTATTCCTCATCACAGTGTTGTAAAAGTAATTTATTTGTTGCTAATGATGTTAGCATACAAAATTTTCTATGTCAATAGCAAAATTCAAAATTAACAGCAGAAATTTTTATACTGTTTTGCTGTTATTTGAGTACCGTTTCTCCTCTTCCGCCGGTGCTGTCGCTTCTTTGCGCCATGCTTGGAGAAGGCTTATCATAAGTATTTTCTTTAAAGAAATGTCTGAAAACAGGATACAAAACAGTCATTACAACAGCTCCGCAAAAACCGTTGTTATAGAGGTTGGCTGCGGCGTAGCAGTTGCCTGTTTTAATTACGGCGTAGCTATGCAGAGCACCTGTTATAATACCTGCTACAGGACCATAAGTCCCTGCCATAGGCGCAAGTGTTGTGCCAAGGAAAGTACCCATCTGCACGCCTTCAGTTACAGGCGAAGCCGTAGGGCTTATAAGCGAGCCTATAAAACAGCCCAATATGATAGGCACTATATTTTTGGCGTGTTTGCCTTGGGCTGAAAAGCCTATAACCGTAAATATAGGTCCTATAGTTCCGCCGCATAAATCACCGCCTATTAAAAGCAGATATGTAGTACAGATAAAAGTATTTACGCCCATATTAATTAAAACCGCTCCCATGCCGTCAAGCTCGGCAAAGTTATATTTGCCGTTTCCGGGGCGTTTTAACAGGTTTTTATAATTTTTAATAGAATGCTCCCTGTCTTTAAGGTATCCGGCAATTACAAAGCCTGCCGCAATAGCGTACATAAGTATTATAAAGCCCAAAGGGCGCCCTTTTGCCCAGCAGCCTTCACTTTCAAAAGGAATGTTAAAAGCCTGCTCAATAGGCACAAAAGCTATTGCAACAAAACCGACTGTGCAGCCTACATTGTAAAGGCTTAGACCTTTTAATACAACGAATGTGTGCTCAGCTACAAGAGGCACAACAAAACCTATGGCTACGCCTACAAGTATTGCCACCAGATAGTCCGGCCAGTAAGTGCCGCCGTGCCATAAATACGCAACAGCTACCATAGGACCAAGAGAATCAGCCAGAAGACCGCTTGTAAGGTATTTGGAAAACTTTTCTCTTTTAACCCTGCTTAATATCCACGTACCCAAAAGTATATACCACATAGTATATATATTTTTACCGAAAAAAGCGAATCCCGCCATAAGACCCAGTACATGAAAATACTTTCCGTTTACAGGAAATTTATTAAGCTGCATTAAAAGAGCCGAAAAAAAAGTAACAAGAGCTACATTCAAAAACGCGGCTGCCGGACCTACAAGGGCTATATAATCCGTAATAAGCAGCGCCGGATGGAAGTATATTGTCTTTAACCCGGCAGGAATAGTCCTGTAATCTCCCAATACTATGCCAGACAAAGCTATAAGGGCTATAACAATATATATCCACTTGTAGCCTCTCAGTTTAGAGTTTTCCATATTCATTTACCCCCATAAAACACTCTCACTAAAACAAAAATACAAAAAACCTTTGCACACGGTATACATTGTAGTATAATTGACATAATGAGTCAATAAGTTTGTTAAAAATTAATTAAAGTTCTATGTATTTACAGGAGGGTATTTATGGGTTACGTTAAAATTCAGTATGAAAAAATGAAGGCGTTTTCCAACGCTGTTTTCCAGAAAATGGGTTTTAAGCCGGATGAGGCAGCTATTATAACAGACGTGCTTCTTACAAGCGATATGTACGGAATTGAGTCCCATGGCGTTCAGAGAATGGTGCTTTACTATAAAACTATTAAAAACGGTCGTATACACATGGATTCAAAGTGGGAAATCGTACACGAAACTCCTTTGAGCGCCGTAATAGACAATCATTTCGGCGTAGGTCAGCTTGTTGGGCATTTTGCCATGAATAAAGCCATTGAAAAAGCTAAAAAAAGCGGCATAGGCATTGTTATAGTAAGAAACTCAAATCACTACGGAATTGCCGGCTACTACGCTAAAATGGCGTGCAAAGAAGGTCTTATAGGCTTTTCTGTTACAAACAGCGAGGCTATAATGGTGCCTACATACGGCAGAATGGCTATGCTTGGCTCTAACCCTATAGCCATAGCCATGCCGGCAGAGCCTTATGACTTTTTCTTTGACGCTTCCACAACAGTAGTTACAAGAGGAAAAGTTGAAGTTTACAACAAAAAAGGCGAGCCTCTACCTGAAGGCTGGACACTTAACTCAAAGGGCTATCCAAGCACAGACGCGCCGGATATACTTAAAAACATAAACGAGAAAAATGGCGGCGGAATACTGCCTTTAGGCGGCGCAACCGAAAAATACGGCGGACACAAAGGCTACGGATACGGCATGATAGCTGAAATATTCTCGTCCATACTGTCAATGGGTCTTACATCTAACCACACACATATAGGCTCAACAGGCGGCACATGCCATGGCTTTGCGGCTATTAATCCAAACCTTTTCGGCGACCCTGATGAAATTAAAAAACACTTTTCAGCTTTCCTTCAAGAACTCAGGGATTCTCCAAAAGCCGAGGGTCAGACAAGAATATACACCCATGGCGAAAAAGAAGTTGAAGCCTGCGCGAGAACACTTAAAGAAGGCATACCTGTTAACGAAAATACAATTAAGGAAATGCGCGCTATCTGCATCGAGTACGGCATTGATATGGACAGCTATTTGGGAAAGCTTGAGTTTGAGTAATAAACCCAAACAAAAGATATTTTTTTAACAATTAAAATTACAGGGCTTGAAATAATTTTTCGCCCTGTAATTTATGTTTTCATAAATTTTACATTGTGCTTGACTTTTAAAAGCTAATTAATTAAAATATTATTGTTGACGAGGTGTGGCTCAGGTGGTAGAGCGCTGCGTTCGGGACGCAGAGGTCGCAAGTTCGAGTCTTGTCACCTCGATTATAAAAAGCCGTTCGTAACGAACGGCTTTATTTTTTTCTTTTTTCTAACTTTTTCTAACTTTTCCTGACTTTCTCTGACTTTCTCTGACTTTTCTGACCTTCTATTAATTTTTTGGCTATTATTTTACTTTTCTTTCCTTACGGATTATTTATCCATCTTTTTTAAATTTGCGCAAGGCATATCAAAAACACGGTTTTCATTTAAATATTCCCGCACTATATCAAGCGCTTCACCGAAATTAGCCAATTAAACATTTTTAACATATTCTGTAATAAATTTTTATTTATAAATAATAGAATAATAAAAAAGCCGCAAGAGGGACAGTATTATGGACTTTGCATGGGATATAAAAAGAAAAACAGTTAAATTAAGCCAATATACTGATAAAAAAGGTCTTAGCCACAAAGTAATACATTCCATAGCTGAAAAAGACACAAGTTCCGTAAATGACATTAACTGCATATATTCTGAAATAAATTCAATACTGAAAGAAAATAATCAAGGCGGTATTTATAAATGATAGCCATATATGCGCGCCAGTCTGTGGAAAGAGAAAACAGCGTAAGTATTGAAACACAGATAGATTACTGCAAAGCCGCAATCAAGCCGGATGAAAAACAGGCGGGAATTAAAATTTACAAAGACCATGGCGCAAGTGGCGGCAATACCAACAGAACCGGCTTTAAAGAAATGATAAAAGATATAAAAAACGGCTGCATAAGCAAAGTTATAACATACAAATTAGACCGTATAAGCCGCTCCCTTAACGATTTTACAGTTATACTTCAAGTATTCAAAGAACATGGTGTTGAGTTTGTATCATCTCAGGAAGCTTTTGACACATCGTCAGTTTACGGCGATTTAATTTTAAAAATGCTTATAGTTTTTGCGGAATTTGAGAGAACATCTATTATAAACAGGGTAAAAGACGCATACAGCAAAAGAAGTGACATAGGTCTTTATATGGGCGGCAGAAGGCAGTACGGCTTTAATTTAAAAGATGATTTTATTAACGGCATACAAACTAAAATTCTCGTGCCCGATAAAAACGAGCTGAGCCAGATTATTTATATATTTAATTACTACTCAGCTCAAAACACATCTTTGCGTTCTTTGGCAGAAAACCTTAATTTAAACACTATAACGCCTTTAAACGGTACTGTCTGGTCATCTTCCAAACTCAGCGCCATAATAAAAAACCCGGTATATGTTAAAGCCGATATTAATGTATACAGATACTATGAAAGCATGGGGGTAAAAATTGTTAACAGCCCTTCATTATTTAACGGCACATACGGCGCAAGGCTTTACGGCAGAACAACTCACAACAGCAGCCTTTCCGACTGGTCGGATATGAAGCTTGTTTTATGCCGCCATAAAGGCGTTATAAATTCCGAAACATGGCTTAAATGCCAGCTGAAGCTTGATAAAAACAGGCGTTTCGGCTCTTCTGTTTCTAACAAAAGCAGTTATATTTCAGGCAGTATTATATGTTCTCTGTGCGGAAGTTTAATGACAACAGTTAAAAGCCCAAAAAGCGACGGTTCTTTCAGGAGGTATTTTATATGTCCCCAAAAAAGCCATAAAAAAACATGCGAAGGCTGTATCTGCACAATTTATGCTGATGATTTGGAAAATTTCATTGATAAATGCATATATGAGAAATTGCTGCAAATTAAATCAGAATATGAAAAAAACAGCGCTTTAAACAAAACATACATAAACAGAATTAAATCGCGTTTAAAGGACATTCAGCTGCAACAGGACAAATTAGCCGATATTATATTAAACGGCAGTATTAACAACGACCTTTTAAGTTCTTTAAATCGCAAAGCAAATGCTCTTTCATTGGAAAAAAACAATATTTTAAATACTTTAGACAACTTTAAAACCAAAAAAAATGCTGAATCAGGCAGTTTTCTGCCTTGCCAAAAATGGTTTGAAGCCGGTTTGAGCCAAAAGAAAGCCATTTTCCAATTACTTGTTAAAAAAGTGATTATATTTAAAGACGGCTCATGCGAAATTATATGGAATATTTGATGAATATTTAAAACCGCGTTAATTTTTTTAAGATTTTAACGCGGTTTTTTATTAAAAAATTTTTATAAAAATTAAATTATTTTTATTATAATTATTTACAAAATATAATAAATTGTCGATAAATTAATAAAGTGTTTGCCACATGCATTTTGTTAATACGCCGAATGCCGTTGGGAACAGAATTTTAATGTCTGACAAAACGGACACAAACAAAAATCAATTAATAAAGGGAAAGTGAGTGTGTAATTATGAAGAGTATTCGCACAAAAATTATTTTCAGCTTGGGCAGCCTTGTAGTTGCAGTGCTTTTAATTCTTGGCATAACAAGCATACTGATGAATTATAACAGCGCAATAAATCAGTTAAAGCAGTCAGCGCAAATCACTGCTGAAATTTCCGCCGACCGTGTCAGCAAAGAGATACAGTCTTATGTAAATGTAGCTGAGGCTTTCGGCGCACGCAGCGATATTGCCGACCCTGATGTCCCTGTAAGCCAGAAACAGGCTTTACTGGATACGTGGGCTCAAAAATATGGTATGGTACGTTCTAATATACTTGATTCAAACGGCAACAGCCTTATAGACGGAAACAATTATTCCGACAGGGAATATTACCAAAGATGCATGAACGGAGAAGCATATATTTCAACTCCTGTTATGAGCAAAGTTACAAATGAGCTTACAATTATAGTGGCTGCCCCTATATGGCAGAACGGAAATGCAAACTCTACCCCTATCGGCGTTGTATACTTTGTTCCTGATGAAAACTTCTTAAATGACATAATGTCAACTATAAATATAAGCGCTAACGGCGGTGCTTATATGTTAAGCAACGACGGCACAACAATAGCAGACCTTGACGCAAGCAAAGTTTGTGTGGAAAACATAATCCAGAGGTCTTCAAGTGAAACAGACCTTCAGGGCTTGGCTGATATACACAGGGATATGATAGCAGGAAACAGCAATGTAGCTACATATTCTACAGAAGGTGAAGAAAAAATAGTCGGCTATGCGCCTGTTGACGGCACAGACGGCTGGAGCCTTGCTGTATACGCTCCTATTTCAGACTTCTTGCAGTCAACAATTACATCTATTATAGTAACAATAGTTTTAGTGGTATTGGCAATAATACTTATACTTGTAATTTCAATAATAATAACAGGCAGGATATCAAAGCCTATAAAAGAGTGCGCAAACAGGCTTGTGCTTCTTTCTCAGGGCGATTTAAGCTCACCGGTGCCGACAGTTAATTCAAAAGACGAAACAAAAATACTTGCCAGCGCCACAAGGAATATTGTTGATGCCCTCAGGGATATAATTAACGAGGAAAACCATTCTCTCAGCGCTATGGCAGGCGGTAACTTCAATATTGATATTAACGACGAAATATACCGCGGAGATTTTAAAGTTGTTGCTGAAAGCATGCATGAAATAAATACCAAATTAAGCAAGACACTTAACGAAATCAACCTGTCCGCAGACCAGGTTTCATCCGGTTCAGAACAGGTAGCTTCAGGCGCTCAGGCGCTCAGCCAAGGCGCTACGGAACAGGCTTCAAGCGTTGAGGAACTTGCAGCTACAATTAACGAAATTACAGCTGAAATAGAGAAAAACGCCGATTCTGCTGAAGAAGCTAATAAACTCGCGCTTAACGCCGGCACTTCCCTTGATGAAACACAGCAGATGATGAAAGAGCTTGTAGGCGCTATGGACGAAATAAATAAAAGCTCAGATGAAATCAGCCATATAATTAAAACTATAGAAGATATTGCTTTCCAGACAAATATACTTGCCCTTAACGCGGCAGTTGAGGCTGCCCGTGCCGGTTCTGCCGGAAAAGGCTTTGCTGTTGTAGCCGATGAGGTACGCAATCTTGCCGCTAAGAGTGCCGAAGCAGCTAAGAGCACATCTTCATTAATAGAGCACAGCATGAAGGCTGTTGAAAATGGAACACGTATTGTTCACCAGACAGCCGGCTCTATAGAAGAAACAGCTTCAAGCGCGCAGGGAGCTGTATCCGCTATAGGTGTTATATCTGAAGGCTCAAAACATCAGGCTGAAGCAGCTAAACAGGTCAGCATAGGAATTGACCAGATTTCAAGCGTTATCCAGACAAACTCCGCTACAGCCCAGGAGAGCGCCGCAGCAAGCGAGGAGCTTTCAGGTCAGGCTGTTATGCTTAAAAACCTTGTCAGCTCATTTAAGCTTAAAAGCTTAGATTCTTCATCTGCGTCTGCACATGATGTAGAAAAAAACCATAAACACGATGAATACAGCGATATGAACACAGCAAATTACTCAAACGAAAAATATTAATACAATTTACCTCATAAAAACCTCACATCACAAAAAATACTCCTCGAAATACGGGGAGTATTTTTTATGTACTCACGTTAATTATATATTACTTGTGCATGTTCATCAGTATTTAACGCAGACACAGCATTTTAAAATGCATTAAAAGCGAATTTCTATTTTATGCCATTTTTAAATCCAAAACTTTAAATTCTTTTATTTTTATATTTTTGCTCTAATTTTTTGTATATAATCAAATAATTCAGCATTGCAGCAATCCGTTTAAATCTGTCTGCTTTGCTTCACCGAAACGCTGAAAATGAACTATTTCCCTTTCTCTTAAAAATCTAAGCGGTTTCAGAACATCAGGGTCACTTGTTAAAGCAATCAAATAATCATAGGTTTTAAGCGCCTTTCTTTCGGCAGCCATATCTTCATACAAATCAGTTATAGGGTCGCCCTTTGACTGAATACCTGCCGCTGACCATGGGTTTCCTGCGGCGCTGCAAGGATAAACGCCTAAACCATGCGCAACAAAATACTGGTCAAAGCCTGAATCAAGTATCTGCTGCTGGGTAGCGCCTTTTAAAAGCTGGCGGACTATAGTCCCCATTACTTCCGTATGGGCTATTTCCTCAGTACCAATGTCATTAAGCGTCGCTTTTGCCTGAGGAGTAACCATTGCAAATTTCTGGCTCAAATATCTCACGCTGGCACCTAATTCACCGTCACTTCCGCCATATTGCTCAAGCATGATTTTAGCTAATTTAGGGTCAGGGTTTTTAATGTTTACAGGAAATATAAGCTTTTTTTCATATATCCACATACTCAGCAGCCCTCCTTGAAATTAAATTCTCTATCCCATGGCCATGGATTATCATCCCACTGCCACCTGTCATCACATCTGTTAATTGAGCGGAAAGAACATACCGGACCCGTCGCTTTTTCATATTTGCCTCTTACGGCATCAGCAGCCTTTACTATTTTGTTGTACTCAGCTATAGCTTCTTCATTATCCGGGTGTGTATTAAGATAAAGTCCCAAATCCACTGCCATAAAGTCCAGTTCCATTAATTTAATTAACAAAGTTTCTCTATCCATTAATCACACCTCCCCATTTTAGCCCATATATTTTCGTAAGGCATATTAAGGTTTTTAAATGCTGTGCCGGCTATAAAGCTTTCTTCCTCATTCATAATATCAAAATCCGTTTGATAAGGCACATAAGCCTCAGCAAGACCTGAGTGCTCTATAACACAATCGTTGCAGTCTGCTGCTTCATAGCAAAAGTCATCTGGCGTAATATCACATGGGTCAGGGCATTTTCCGGCTGTTTTGTGGCAGCTGAAAATTTTATAATAATTATCATATACCTGTCGCATTGTCTGCCTCCTGTTTTTTATTGAGCAGTTTATATTATGTTAAAAACCTCTATTTGGTTACTGGATGAAAAATAAAAAAGTTTGTCAAAAACATGCGTTTCTAATTGCAAAGAGTTTGCGCATGTTTTATTTTTGCCGGAAATCAGGCGCTTTGTGTGCTTAAATTCCAATATTCCAATATTTATATTTAAGACTGATTATAAAAATTAAATCAGCGCGCAAAAAACCCCGAACATAATGTTCGGGGTTTTGGTTTTATAAATCAAGCAAAACTATTTTATTTTGGGAAAGTGTCTTTTTTACATCTATTATCCTTTGATTTCGGCTGCCTTTGAATTTAAGTGTTATATCCTTTTCTTCTTCCACAAACCTGCCGTCTACAAGCACATCTAAGTAAGACAAAAACTCCTTTGTGAACTGGCAGTTCGCCCTGCTTTTTCCTGTTATTTCCTCAAATGTAAAGCCTGAATAACACCATATATCTTTTTCAGGCAGCATATTATGTACTTTTTTGCACAGATTCATAAGGTCTTCCTGATTTTCAGCCTCAAAAGGTTCTCCGCCCAAAAGCGTAAGCCCCTTTATATACTTTGGCTCTAAAGCCTTGATAATTTCATTTTCCGTTACATAAGTATATTCGCTGCCGTAATTAAAATCCCATGTGTCTTGGTTAAAACAGTTTCTGCAATGGTGGCGGCAGCCTGAAACAAAAAGCGAAACCCTTACTCCTGTGCCGTTTGCTATGTCTGTTTTTTTAATTTCGCCGTAATTCATACTAAAGACCTCTTAAAGGTGAAGAACCCTTTCTTTAATCTCCTGTGTTCTTCCCTGATTCCAGAACTGTGTGCCAATATATCCGCATGTACGTCTTGCCACATTCATTTTAGACTGGTCATGATTTTTACAGTTAGGACATTCCCAAATAAGCTTTCCGTCTTTATCTGTCACTATCTGTATTTCGCCTTCATAACCGCATGTCTGGCAGTAGTCACTCTTTGTATTAAGCTCAGCGTAAATAATATTGTCGTATATAAACTGCATTACGCTTATTACGGCTTCTATATTGTTCTGCATGTTAGGCACTTCGATATAGCTTATGGCTCCGCCAGGTGAAAGAGCTTGGAATTTAGCCTCAAAAGCGAGCTTTGTAAAGGCGTCTATCGGCTCTGTTACATGCACATGATAACTGTTTGTAATATAGTTCTTGTCTGTAACGCCTTTAATTATGCCGAATCTCTTCTGCAAACACTGGGCGAATTTATAAGTTGTGCTCTCAAGCGGCGTACCGTAAAGGCTGAAATCAATATTTTCCTTAGCCTTCCATTTTTTGCAGGCATCATTCATGTGCTGCATAACTTCAAGAGCAAAAGGCTCTGCCTCAGGGTCTGTATGTGAAAGACCTGTCATATATTTTACGCACTCGTAAAGCCCGGCATAGCCAAGAGATATTGTAGAATATCCGCCGTAAAGGAGTTTATCTATTGTTTCGCCTTTTTTAAGCCTTGCCAAAGCGCCGTTTTGCCAAAGTATAGGCGCTACGTCTGAAACAGTGCCTTTAAGCCTGTTATGGCGGCACATAAGCGCTCTGTAGCAAAGGTCAAGCCTTTCATCGAATATATCCCAGAATTTGTCTACATCGCCGCCTGAGGAAAGGGCAACATCTACAAGGTTAATTGTTACAACACCCTGATTAAACCTGCCGTAATATTTAGGTTTGCCGTTTTCGTCAACATACGGTGTAAGGAAGCTTCTGCAGCCCATGCATGTATAGCAGTGGCCTTCGCCGTTTTTGTCAACTTTAAGCTCAAGCATTTTCTTTTCTGATATATAATCCGGAACCATTCTTTTAGCCGTGCATTTAGCCGCAAGCTCTGTTAAGTAAAAATACGGAGTGCCCTCTCTGATATTGTCTTCTTCAAGAACATATATAAGTTTAGGGAATGCCGGTGTAATCCAAACGCCGTCTTCATTTTTAACTCCCTGATATCTCTGTTTCAGTACTTCCTCAATTATAAGGGCAAGGTCGTGCTTTTCCTGCTCGTCCTTTGCCTCGTTAAGATACATAAATACAGTTACAAAAGGCGCCTGCCCGTTTGTTGTCATAAGTGTTACAACCTGATACTGAATAGTCTGTACGCCTTTGCAGATTTCATCATGAAGGCGTTTTTCGACTATCTCGCTTAATGTTTCTTCCGAAACTTCAGTGCCTATAGTTTTAATTTCCTCAATAACTTCTTTGCGTATTTTCTCGCGGCTTATCTGAACAAAAGGCGCAAGATGTGTAAGGCTTATGCTCTGTCCGCCGTACTGCGAGCTGGCAACCTGAGCTATTATCTGTGTAGCTATATTGCAGGCTGTTGAAAATGTATGCGGTTTTTCAATAAGAGTCCCGCTTATTACAGTGCCGTTTTGAAGCATGTCCTCAAGGTTTACAAGGTCGCAGTTGTGCATGTGCTGGGCAAAATAATCAGCGTCATGGAAATGTATAATTCCCTGTTCGTGAGCGTCAACTATATCTTTAGGCAGGAGTATTCTTTTTGTAATATCCTTGCTTACCTCCCCTGCCATATAATCCCTCTGGACACTGTTTACAGTAGGGTTCTTGTTTGAGTTTTCCTGTTTAACTTCCTCGTTGCTGCACTCTATAAGACTCATTATTTTGTCGTCTGTAGAGTTTGCCTTTCTTACAAGCGCCCTCTGATATCTGTAAGTTATGTATTTCCTTGCAACAGAAAAAGCCCTTTCAGCCATAATACGGTCTTCTACCATATCCTGTATTTCTTCTACACCCGCAGCTCTGCCAAGGTTAAGGCATTCTTTTTCTATCTCAAGGGTAATTCTCTCAATCTGCTCTTCCGTAAGCCTTTCAGATTCTACAACTTCGTTGTTGGCTTTTCTTATAGCTGTGCTTATTTTACTGCTGTCAAAAACAGCCTCTGTTCCGTTTCTTTTTATTATTTTCATATTGCTTCACACTTTCCCCTTTTATAATATTTCCCGTAATATTTTTCAGCGCTATTTAATTATACTATATATTGTGTTTTTTGCAAGTGATTTATACAACATCTGCGGCTTTATGTTATTTTTATATATTTTTGACAAAATTTTTGTATACATTAAAAATCCGTTTTCAATAAAAACACGCTGTAAAAAAAGCTTTATTATTGTTTCTGACGGTATTATTTATAAATGAAGGTAAAAAAGCCAAACAGGCAGAATTTTCTGTCAAGAGTAAATAATGAACAAAAAAATATTAACTTTTAAACCATAAGATGATAAAAATATTTTTAAGGCAGCACATTATGTATTTTGCTTTCACAAATTGGAAATTATAATATATAGCCCATGCTCCTGAATATAAATATCCAGAAAGTGAGTGTAATTGTTGAAAGCAGTGTAGTAGATACAACTGTACTTGAAGTAAGTGTGCCGTCGTGCCCCATATTTTTAGCCATTACATAGCAAGTAGGCGTTGCGCACGAGCCAAGCATTATCATAAGCGCAATAAGCTTTTGGTCTGTAAATCCTATTTTTACGGCAACAGGCAGGAATACAGCCGGAAGCGCAATAAGCTTTAAAGCCGAGGCGACAGCTGTAAGACCTATTTTAGAGCGCATTTTTGAAAATTCAAAGCTGGCGCCTATAGTTAAAAGGGCAAGCGGCGTAGTAAGCGACGCTATACTTGTAAACGTCTTTTGCACCATTACCGGCAGATGCAGCTTTAAAGCCGAAGCCAGAAGACCTAACGCTATTCCATCTATAATAGGGTTTTTAATAATATTTATAACGGCTTTTTCAATTCTTCTGCCTGCCTCTGAAGACGAAACCTTTTCCGGTGACTCTAATGTAAGCACAAGAACAGCAAATACGTTAAAAAGCGGCACGCTGCCTATCATCATAAGGGGCACCATACCGGCATCGCCGTATATATTTATAATATAAGCCTCCCCAAGTATAGCGGCGCTTGAGCGGTAGGAAACCTGAACAAACTCGCCTATGACACTTTTATCTTTTATAAATATTTTTGCGAGTACCCAAATAACAGCAAAAGATATAGTTGTAGCCGCGGCGCAGAATAAAACGTATTGCACATCAAAATCTGAATGCAGGTCTATGCTCCACATATCCATAAAAAGCATAACCGGAAGCGTAACCTTAAAAACAAGGTTATCGCTTATTTTAAGAAAATTCTCTGTAAAAAAGCCTTTCCTGTTAAGTATATAGCCCAGGACCATTACAAGAAAAACAGGTATTGTTGAGTTAAGGCTGAATATTAAACTGTCCATATAATGCCACCTCAAAATCAGAAATATTTGTTTTTAAACTGTATTTTTACAGTTTTTTGTAATATTTTGTAACGTTTCATAACGTTTTTATAACGCTTTTGCAATTTTTGAAGTTTTTTGCAGTTTTTTACTGCATTAATGCCGTACTTTTTGTTTTATTACGCAAAAAAGCGGGCTTAAAAGCTTAATAAGCCATAAAACCCACTTTTTACCGCATTAAGTACAAAACAGCGGCTTATTTATTTTTTAAAATATACAACATTTGCATCAGTTTTTCAATACTTCAATGTCGTCTTTCGGTATCTGGCTGAAAAATTTTTTTAAAAAGAACAGGCAAAATACCGCCGCCAATATATCGCTGACAGGCTGGGATACCTGAACGCCAAAAAGACCCCAAATAGCCGGCAGTACAATTACCGCCGGTATGAAAAACAATCCCTGGCGTGAAATTGATGTAAGCGTTGCCTCCAAAGGCAGACCTACCGACTGCAAAAGCATGTTGCTTATAATTGAAAGAGGCTGTATAAACATTGTAGCACACTGAAGTTTTAGGGCAAGAGTGCCTATTTTTATAACCTCAGGGTCTGACTTTCTAAAAAGCACTATTATTTCATCTGAAAAAACAAAACATGCTACAGAAAGTATAAAAAGCATTATCATTCCTGTAAAAAGCGTAAACTTGAAGGCTTTCCTTACCCTGCCGTACATTTTTGCGCCGTATGCAAACCCGGCTACAGGCTGAAAGCCCTGACCGAATCCCAAAAGCACAGCCGTCATTATAAAAGATGTCCTGCCCACTATTGACATAGCCGAAACCGCAGCGTCGCCATAAGCCATAGCGCCTAAATTAAGCATTATATTGGCTACACTGGCAAGACCCTGGCGAAAAAACGACGGAATGCCCATTTTAACAATGTCAGCATAAACCGATAAATTTAACACAGTGTCTTTTAAATTTAAAGACACCATGTTGCCTTCTTTTTTTATGCAGAAAACCAGAAGTATAAGAAAACTTATAAACTGGCTTATAAGTGTTGCTATTGCCGCACCGCCTATACCCAAATCAAACACAAATATAAATATAGGGTCAAGTATTATGTTAAGCACTCCGCCGAATGAAAGACCGACCATTGAGAAAAAAGCCCTTCCCTGAGAACGCATAATATTGTTTAAAACAAAAGATGTGCATATAAAAGGCGTGCCTATGAATATATACATTGAATAGCTTTGGGCATAAGGCAGTATTGTAGGCGTTGCCCCTAAAAGAGAAACTATCTCCTTATTAAAAACCATGCCCAAAACAGCTATTATAACGCCTAAAATAAAAGTAATTACAAATGCCGAGGAAGCTATTTCAGAAGCCGTTTTTGTATCTTTCTGACCTAAAAGCCTTGAAATATTGCTTCCGGCACCCATGCCAAAAAGAAATCCCAAAGCCTGCATAATGCTCATTACCGAAAACACAACCCCTACAGCGCCTGACGCGCTTGTGTTAATCTGGGAAACAAAAAATGTATCAGCAGTATTGTAAATAGACGAAACAAGCATACTTACAATCATTGGCAGAGCAAGGGCTGGTATAAGGCGCTCAACAGGCCGTGATGTCATTTTTACAAACTGGCTATCTTTGTCCATAAACACTCACCCCTTTATATACTTTAATTTAACGCCGGGTCTTTTACTTTGTTCTTTTCAAACGCTTTTGCGCGGTCTATGCATGTGCCGCATTTTCCGCATGGTTTATCACCGCCTTCGTAGCAGCTCCATGTCAGTTCATAAGGCACTTTAAGCCTGAGACCTTCTTTTACTATATCGGCTTTTGTTAAGTTAACAAAAGGCGCTTTAATTTTAATCTGTTTTCCGCTTCCTATATACACAGCTTTGCCCATAGCGTTATTAAACTCGTCTGAGCAGTCTGGATATGCGTTTCCAGCCGCATCGTCGCTGTGCGCGCCGTAATATATTACACTACAGCCTTTTGAAAGCGCCACACTTGCCGCTGTTGATATAAAAAGACCGTTTCTGAACGGCACATAAGTGCTTACAGGCTTTCCGTCAGTTTCTTTTAACTGCTCATCATAGCTTTTTTCAGGTATTTCATTTTCTGAACCTTCAAGAAGGGAGCAGTCGCTGTATTTAAAAATCTGTGTTAAATCAACAGTCAGCCTTTCAACTTTATAGTATTCGGCTACATTCTTTGCCGCTTCAATTTCTTTTTTATGTTTCTGACCGTAAAACACTGAAAGGGCAACTACATTTTCGGCGCCGTATTTTTCAACAGCCATGGCAAGGCATGTACTGCTGTCAAGTCCGCCGCTGAACAAAACAAGTGCTTTTTCCATAAGGTCTATGTCTCCTTTCTCACAACTTTTTTCCAACCTTTTTTCTAACCTTTTAACTTTTTTATATTATTTTACCAGATTTTACTGAAAATTCTAACAGTATATAATTCCGTATTTACTTTCTTAACCTCATTTGAAGAGATATATCATCGGCAAAACGGCCTCTTAAAGCGCTTGTATATGTTTTAGCAGATGTCTTTTTAATTCCTCTCGCAGTCATGCAGCTGTGGCAGCCTTCTATAAGCACAGCCACATCCTGAGAGCCTGTTATAATTTCTATTATCTCGGCTATATCAGTTCCAATTCTTTCCTGAAGCTGAAGACGTTTTGACACCATATCGGCAATACGGGCTATTTTGCTTAAACCTATAACTTTGCCTCTTGGCATATAAGCTACTGTTACTTTCATATCATACATAAGCGCCATGTGGTGCTCACAGTAGCTGAATATGTCTATATCCCTTACTATTACCATGTCGCTGCTTTCCTGAGAAAATGTCAGGTCGTCCTCAAAAGTTTTATCAAACATATCGGCTATTTCAGCATTTGTATAGTTCATGCCTTCAAATACCTCAGCATACATTTCAGCCACTCTTTTAGGCGTATCAATAAGCCCCTCCCTGTTTGGGTCATCGCCTAAAGCCTCTATAATGCCTCTTATGTGTTCTTTTATTTTTTCTTTGTCTATTGCCATTATACCACCTTTTTTAAACTCCCCTTTTATCCGGGTCCCAAATTATTTTGTGCATCTGAAGCTGTAAATTAACATTATTAAGCTTGTTTTCCTTCATAAAGTCCACTATTTCTTCCGGGTTTATGCTGCCGAAAACAGGACTTATATAAACACGGCATTTTTCAGTTAAGCCGTATTTTTTAATTATATAAAGCGCCCTTTGCAAATCTTCTTTATTTGAGGACACAAACTTTACCACATCATTTTTACCCAGAACATCAAAGTTTGAAACGAGCATTTTATCTTCCATGCCGCTGGATTTAAGCTTATAATCCATAGTAAAGTACGGTCTGTTCGGTATATCGCAAAACGGTTTTAAATCTATGCTGCCGTTTGTTTCTATCTCGCAGCTTAAAAATCCGTCAGAAGCTGTTTTTTCAAGAAGTTCTTTTATTCCTTCCCTTAAAAGCGGCTCCCCGCCGGTTAAAGTAATGTTTTTAACGCCTGTTTTTTTTATTCTGCTGTAAATTTCATCTGCTGACATTAAAGTATATGGCGTGTTTTTTTCATTTGCCCACTTTGTGTCGCAGTATGAGCAGTTTAAATTACATCCTGCAAAACGCACAAAAACAGCTAACTGACCGGCTCTTGCGCCTTCTCCGTTTATGCTTTCAAATATCTCTGCAACTTTAAAAAAACTCATTAAAGCACCTTCTTTTAATCGGAATACGACGCCATATTATCCGGCGTTTCATACACAGCCGCCAATTTTACCTTATATCCTTTTGCCGACATTTTATCAAATATATATTTAGCCATGTTTTCTGCCGTAGGTCTGAAATCAAGCTCTATAACCCTGAAATTCTCGTCTGAAAGCGCGCTAAGGGTGTTTTGCTTTAATGAGCCGTGCTCTATAATAAGGCTGTGGTCCAGATAATCTGCTATTTCTTTTAAATCGCGTTTTAAATCGCCGAAATCCACAACCATCCCCCTGAAAGAGCCTTCATTTTGTATTGTCTGAGAATATATTTCCACCTCAACTGTCCATCTGTGACCATGGATATTGGCGCATTTGCCATTATAATCTTTAAGGAAATGCGCTGAATCGAAACTTTGTTTTGTTTTAATTGTATACATTTGAACTCCTTTCCGTAACAAAAAAGCTCCGAAAATAATTCGGAGCGGAATAGAAATCGTTTTGTATTCAGCCCTGGTTTTATTTATAGACAGGATGGTACAAACGAACTGTCTTATTTAATTAATTTAGTTAAAGACAAGTATAACCCTTAAAAGGCACAGCGTCAAGCTCAGAGTTGAACAAAACTGCATCCATGTGCCATGTGTTTTATAAAAAACTCGGCTTTTTCATCGCTGTCGGCTACCCTAACAGGCTTTAGCTGGTTAACAGAAACACCTTTTTTGCTCATCATTTCAGCATAATCGCTGTAAGTGCCTTTTTGAAGCGGAACAAGCACAAGACTTTGAAGCTTGCCTGCGCGTATTTTTTCTGCATAAGACAAGTTAAGCCTGCGGAGGTTTTTTTCCATTATAAAAGAATATTTTTCGGTATTCTCAGGTGATATTTCATTTTCAAACTCGGCAAAAACAACATACCTTCCCGGAGATGAGTTTTTGTCGGCATAAACCGTATATTCCTTGATTTTTTTACCTGTTTCCTTATCAAAGTTAATAACTGCGTCTTTCATTGTGCTGTCATTTGTTTTTTCACCGGCAATGTTAAGCACCTGATTAAGCCTGTAAACGAAGCGTATTTTAGGCAGTTTGTTATAAAAACCCGTTACTTCCACAATATCCATCATCCTGTAGCGGTAAAAGCCGGATAAATTTGTTATTATAAGCTCATAACGCCTGCCGCAAGATACTTTATTAAGTGCAGTAATTTCTCCTGTTTTAATATCCTTAAACTCATAAAAAGCACTAAAAGGAATAAGCAGCATTTCATCGCTTTCAGACCGAAGCGGACAGGCAAATATACCCTCCGACGCTGAAAAAACGCTGTAGTGCACTTTTATGCCGCCTAAAAAAAATCTCATCCTTTCGGTATAAATTTTAAAGCTTTCACTGCCTATACCGAACACAAAAGCAGCATTAGGCCAAATTCGTTTTATAATGCCTTCAAATCCTTTTAAGCATTCTTTTTCTATCTCTTTTGCCCTTTGAGGCATTTTTTCAAGTTTCAGCTCATTTCTTACGCTTTCAGGCACATTAATTTTTTCATTAATTGTGCCGTTTTTTATATCCTCAGCAAGAATTCGCCAGTTGTTTTCAAAATACCTCATTAAATCGTATGCGGCTGTCATAAATGTACATGTTATATAAGATAAATCCCTTTCCATAAGGGCAAACCTCAAGTGCATATACAAAAAGTCCATGCTGCACTTTGGGTAAGTAACACAAAGGGGCGTAGTATAAACATATTTTTCGTACGCTTTATTTCTCTCGCGCACTTTGCCTGAAACAGCGCCGTAAGTAAAACCATTTACATCTGTTGTAAAACGTATTTCAGTTAAAGAAACGCCCCTGCCCTTAACCCAGTTTTCTTTTAGTTCACTGTCCATTACGGCAAAACATGCGCCATGGGTGTAAAGGGCAAACAAATCCGCCGCCTCACCGCACATAGGCACTTTTTTAGGCTTTCCGCTGCTGCCTGAGCTTAAAGCAAAATGCTCTATGTCCCGTGATGTAATTACATCTTTTTCGCCGTTTTCGATACGGTTTATATATTCCTCATAATCGCCGTATGTGCTTAAAGGCACTCTTTTTTGATATTCCTCAACAGTTTTTATTATGTCAAAACCGTATTTCTTCCCGAACTCTGTATTTTTATTTTCTTCCAAAAGCTTAAAAAGCAGTTTTTCATTTACACTGTAACCTTCTTTAGAAGCGTTTAAAATCGCCTCTAAGCCTTTCCTTCCTTTTTCTATTGTTTTGTTTAAAATTTTATCTGTCTCAGCCAATAAAAGCAACTCCTTTTGCGATTATAATACAGTAGTACAGCGGGCTTTTCAATGATAAATACATATTGTATACAATTTAGAACTTTACTGTTAACTGCATAATGGTAAAATCATATATAAATGGAGGTTAAATATGGAAATTTATTTGCTTTTAGGTGAAAAAAGCGCCGCCCTTAAGGACATAGACATTTTTTGCCGCGGTTTTGAAAAAAGCGGCATTAAACTTAAAAAAATAATGACTGATACAATAAATATTTCATACCCGTTTAACGGGCAAATAACTGTAGACGGACAAAAACGCCCTTTGCCTGACGCCGTTATATCGGCTTATTTCGGCAATATAAACGATTATAATTTATACATTACAAGATACTTTGAAAGCATGGGCGTTTTGTGCATAAACACTGCCGGCTGCATAATTGACTGCCGCGACAAATTAAAAACAATACTTAAAATTTGCCAAAATATGCCTGATATTAAAATACCGGACACACTGCTTTTAAGCCCAAATACAAAATATGGTTTTATAGCCGAAAAAATGTCTTTTCCATGTGTTATAAAAATACTTAACGGCAGCAAAGGCACAGGCGTGGAACTTTGCCGCAGTGCAGAGGAAGCTGTAAAAAAAGCAAATGAGTTTAAAGAAAAATACAACGACAGCGTTATTCTCCAAAAATACATAAGTTCCTCTAAAGGGCGCGACCTGCGTTTTATAATCTGCGGCGGAAAATACGTTGTTTCTTTCATGCGCCGCAACAGCAAAAGCTTCTTATCCAATGTGGCAGAAGGCGGAGAAATAATTCCTTACGCGCCGAAATACGATGAAATAAAAGCTGCCGAGGGCATAGCGTCGCTCCTTAACATTAATTTAGGAAGCGTAGACTTTTTAACAGGCAGCAATAATGAGCTTATATTTTGTGAAGCAAACGCCATGCCCGGGCTTAACTATACAGAAGCATTCATAAAAGCCGGCTTTGGCAATCCGCTTAATGCAATAGCCGAGAATATTAAAAACCAGATAAACAGAACTAAAAAAATAAAATAATGCAAAATACTAAATAAAAAAACCGGGTTTAAAGCAAACCGCCTTAAACCCGATAATTCTTAAAATTTTAAATTATAAACCGCCGTTAAGAAGTATGTTGTTGTATACAACCTGTATTCCGTAAACTATACAGAAAATCATTATTGCCCACCAAATAGCTGTTTTAGGCTCTTTCTCATTTTTGTTAACTTTATACTGATTGTATTTTTCACGGTTTTCTTCACGCATTCTGTCGTTATATAAATTCATTCTTTTAAATTCTTTATCATCCATTAAATATCCCCTCCAGCACACACACAAAGCTTTCACTAATATTATTTTACATAACACAGTATGAAAAGTCAATTTATTTATAAACTCAAATAAAGCCGTGAAACAAATCACGGCTTTATAACACTATATTTATTTAGTTTTATGCCTGTATAATACCGGCTTTTTCATCTCCCGGTGACTGAGCCCACGGGTCGCCTGTTACGGCAAACATCTGGTCATGACGTGCCTGCTTTGTAACAGTATGTATTGTGTCCTTAGCATTATAAACCTCGTCTTTTAAATTAATACCAAGACCCGGCCTGTCGCTTAAGTAAATATGTCCGTCACGTATATCCACACCGTTATCGGTTATGTCAAATGTTTTGTAAAGTGAGCGTACTGTTTCAATGCCGTTTGTGTTAGGACAGCTTATCATTAAGTGGGCTACAACCATTGTCATAACAGGCGAACCGCAGTTATGTGTTGTAACCGGCAGGTGGTAAGCATCAGCCATGCCGGCTATTTTCTTACACTCTGTAATTCCGCCGCAGTAGCTAACATCAAACATAGCAATATCGCAGGCGTCTTTTTCAAAAAGCTCTCTAAACTGATATTTAGTAACAAGTCTTTCACTGGCAAGTATAGGAAGCTTTGTCTTTTTTCTTAAATTAGCAAAGCATGTTATGTTATCAACAGGTATAGGGTCTTCAAACCACATAGGGTCGTACTGCTCAACTTCCTGAGCTACTCGAACAGCCATAGGCAGATTCCATCTTGAATGACACTCAAGAGCCACTTCCATTTTATCGCCTACAGCGTCACGTATTTTTTTAAAAGGCAGAAGTCCCCGGCGTATATCCTCCCTTGTTACATACTGACCGTTGTATTTAGTTGAAAGACTGTCCAAAGGCCAGATTTTCATAGCCGTAATACCGCTTTTCAAAAGGTCTTTTGCCAGTTTTCCGGCATCTTCCATAAACCATTCCCTATCCCGTATGTTTCCGTAGCTTATGCATGTATTGTATACTTTAAGGCTTTCCTGCGTTTTACCGCCTAAAAGATTATAAACCGGCATATCAGCGGCTTTTCCCTTTATATCCCAAAGCGCCATGTCTACGGCTCCCATAGCACGCATTTCCGCGCCCATATAACCAGTATAGTTGGCGCTGTCATACATAATAGCCCAAAGCTTTTCATTATTTAAAGGATTTTCGCCTAATATTATTTCGGCACAAAAATTATGCACAGCTGTTTTTGTAAGCTCGACTTTATCTGTAGCCTCGCCTATGCCAGTTATGCCCTCATCGGTATGCACCATTACCCACAAATGCCTTGGATGCGCTGGAAGCTGAATTGTTTCAACTGCTGTAATTTTCATTTTAATTCCTCCTTTAAATTTATGCGGTATAAAGAAATTTTAATATTTCCCCGGCTAAATCAAGTGCTTAATTATATTTATATTTTAAAACTTCCTCACATCCTTCAAGATGGTTTTTTATGCTTAAATACGCTTTTTTGGCATTTCCGCTTTTTATAGCTTCGTATATCCTCAAATGCTCCTTGTGCGTCTGTTTAATTCTTTCTTCTTTATAAAGCGACTTAATGCCTATTCGGTTTATCTGGTTTCTTAAATTAACAATGGCTTCCTTC
The DNA here is from genome assembly GCA_944383885.1 of uncultured Clostridia bacterium. Taxonomy (GTDB): domain Bacteria; phylum Bacillota; class Clostridia; order Lachnospirales; family Anaerotignaceae; genus Neoanaerotignum_A. Next base: position 179,932 of record CALWRF010000040.1, read on the forward strand.
ATTTTACTGTTGCCGCAAAATTCAATAATAGCAATATGAAATCCCAAATCATTTTTTATAAGCTCCTCCTGTATGCCTTCTTTGCCAAGCATTACTCCTTCTGCGGCTAAAAAACATTCCAATTCGCCGCACAAGTCCTGCCAGTCAGGAGTTTTAGCCTTTTGGGCGGCATAAACAGCGCAAAACCCCTCTATCGCCGTTCTCATTTGAATTATTTCAACAATTTCGCTTTGTGAAATATCTCTGACTTTTATGCCCTTATTTGACTGTATCACAATATAGCCCTCTTTTTGGAGCTGTAGGAGGGCTTCCCTTACGGGCGTTCTTGAAATTCCCATTATTTCAGCAAAGTGCCTCTCAGAATATACCTTTGAAGGTTCAAGCTGGTTATTAATTATCTGTTTAAGCAGATATTCGTATGCCTGTTCTTTAAAAGTGGGTTTTACAAACATAAATCTCCTCCTATTGGTGTGTAGTATACCAGTTTTTCATATATAGTACAATATAATTTATTCACAAAAATTTCATATAAAATTTATTCAGCAACACAAAACTAAAATATGCCGTTAGAATTTTAAAATACGCATAAATAATATAAAAAACGCATTTATCAGCTTAAATACTAATAATGCGTTTTTTGTCAAATCTTATCCAGCACTTCCCTGTATTTATCAAGATGCGCTTCAAGAGAATCGTATGTATCTGCTCTATTGCCTTCTTTAATAGCTTTAACTATTTTTATATGTTCCTTATACGCATTTGTTATTGTGCCGCCTATTGAAAATGTCTTAACGCCTATTCTGTCTATTCTGTTTCGCATGTCATTAAATATATTCAGCATTTGGCTGTTATTGCTGTAGCTTACTATAGCTAAATGAAAGTCAAAATCTTTTTTCATAAATTCCTTTGATGTTCCGCCTCTTTCTATTATGCCTTTTTCCTGCTGAAGATATATTTCAAGAGTCTGAACCAAGTCACGCCATTTCTGGCTTCCTGATGTATCAGCCGCGTACATGCCGCAAAAACCTTCTATAGCCGTTCTTACCTGTAAATACTCATCAATATCTCTGGCGCTGTATTCCCTTAAAACAAAGCCTTTATTAGGTTTTATGGTAACAAAGTCTTCATGGGCAAGCTGAAGCACTGCTTCTCTTACCGGTGTGCGTGAAATATTTAGCATTTCAGCAAAACCCTGTTCAGTATATATTTCGTCTGCCTTTAATTTGCCGTCTATAATCTGTTTTTTTAGATAATTATACGCCTGCATTTTAAGCGTAATTCTTTCTATCAATTCACCCCATCCCCTTCTTAATGCCCAGCACTTAATTTTTGTTTAGCTTTTTAAGTATAAACGTAAGCAGTTCGTTTGATACTTCTTCTTTCGGCATTTTATCAAGCTGAAGCATTTCATCATTTGTAATAATTGTCACTATGTTTGTGTCAGTGCCGAATCCGGCTCCTGCCTGTTTAAGGTTGTTGGCAACTATCATGTCGATATTTTTTTTATTTATTTTAGCTCTGCTGTTTTCAATCATATTTTGTGTTTCCATTGAAAAACCGCATATAAACTGACCGTCGCGCCTGTTCTGACCCATATATTTTATAATATCCGGGTTGCGCGTAAGCTCTATATTCATATCGCCGTCTGTTTTCTTTATTTTCTCATCGGCAGCATGTGAAGGTCTGTAGTCTGCAACCGCAGCGGCTTTTATTATAATATCATAATTCTTAAACCTTGACTTAAATACATCAAACATTTCCTGAGCGCTTGTAACGCTTATGTTTTCAGCAAACCTTACAGGCGGAAGGCTTGTATTGCCGCTTACAAGTGTTACTTCAGCCCCGCGCCTTACAGCCGCCTTGGCAATTTCATAACCCATTTTGCCTGTTGAGTGGTTTGTAATATATCTTACAGGGTCTATAGCCTCCTGGGTAGGACCTGCGCTTACTATAACCCTAAGACCTTTCATGTCCTTTTTATAAGCTGCTTCTTTTAACACATAATCAATAAGCTCCTCTTCAGGCGGCATTTTGCCTTCGCCGTTATCACCGCAGGCAAGATAGCCGCTTGCCGGCGTAATAACCTCATAGCCAAAGCGTTTAAGCTTGGATATATTATCCTGAACAATAGGATTCCTATACATAGCCGTATTCATAGCCGGCGCTATTATAACCTTGCATGTGCATGCCATAACAGTTGTTGTAAGCATATCGTCAGCTATGCCGTTTGCTATTTTGCCTATTACATTTGCCGTAGCCGGCGAAATAAGGCACACATCAGCTTTTTTAGCCAGAGCCACATGTGATACATTAAACTGAAAGTTCCTGTCAAACGTATCAACAATGCATTTATGCGATGTAAGGGTCTCAAATGTAATTGGGTTAATAAAATTAACCGCATTTTTAGTCATTATAACGTAAACATCGGCATGCTGTTTAATAAGCATACTGACACAGTTTGCCATTTTATATGAAGCTATTCCACCTGTCACACAAACAAGCACAGTTTTGCCTTTAAGCATATAACCATCCCTAACCTGAAAAATTCAAAATATTTATACTTATCGAATAATTATACCAAAACATTTGTTAATTATCTATAGAAAATATTATATAACGAAAAAAACATATAATTTTCATTATCTTTAAACGCAGGAAAGCGGTATAAACACATATAAATTAAGTTTATACCGCTGATATTTTTTATTTTTTTACATTAGTTCAGTGTTTGTAAGTTCTTCCGAAAGGAGCATGTGGCTGTAAACACTGCTTAAAAGTGTATTCTCTTTTTCAGCCACGTTATACTGCGCAGTTAAAAGCTCATAGTATGAGGCGTTGCCGCTCAGGTACTTAACCTGTGTCCTTTCAAACTCCTCCTGAAGCAGTTTTAATTCATCAAGACCGGCTGTGTAGTCTTTTTCAGTTTGTACAATTGAGTTGTATTTTTGATACAAAGACTCATAAACGCTGTCTTTTGTATCCTGATAGCTCATTTCAGCCGAGTTTAAGCTGTTTTGCGCCGACTGGGAGCCGCCTATTTCAGAGCTGTTTAAAGGCGTAAGCTTTGATGTCTGCTTTGTTGTTTCATAGCTCTTTTCCGCCTGCCTTACTGAATTGCTTGAGGCAACTTTACCGTTAATATAGCTTTCTACTGGTATATCCAGCTCAAAAGGCTCATAAAACGCTTCCATTACAAAATTGTATCTTTTGTTTATATCAGTGCCCATTAGTATGTTTAAAGAAACATATTCCATTTCAAGGGCGTCTTTCTGCGTTTCAAGCTGTTCCTTTGCCGTGTTATATGCCAAATTAATGTTATCATACTCGCTTTGAGAGATTTTGCCGTTTGAGAGCTTAATTTTTGAAAGCGCAAGATTAAGCTCGTCATTTTTAAGCGCCAGTTCCGACAAAGCCACATTTCTTTGAAGCTCAATAATATTTATATATGACTCTTTCATTGAATGCTTAACGCTCTCTTCCTGAGCCACAATTGAAAGCTCGCTGTTTTGATAACTGCTCTGGGAATTTAAAAAGCTAATTAAGCTTGAAAAACCGTCTGATGAATATGCCTCAAGGTACTGTATTTCAAGCTGTGTTTCGGCAAGGTCCATGCTTGCCTTCAGGTTATTAAGCGAAGAGTTGTTTCTAAGCGCTTTTTGCACGGCTTCATCAAATGTTAAAGTTTCCAAATCCTCATCGTACTGGCTTGTTATAAACGTGCTGAACCGCTCTGTCAGGTCGTTCTGCCCCTGTTCTGCTGTTGTTTCTTCAGTTGTTTCTTCTGTTGTTTCGGTTGTGCTTTCATCTGCGGCAAAAGAATTTGCAGGTGAAAACGCCATAAATACGGCAGCTAAAAGAGCCAAATATCTTTTTTTCATTAACTCACTTCCTTTACTCAAACCTAAGGGCTTCTATAGGGTCTAAAAGCGCGGCTTTATTAGCCGGGGCAACACCGAATATTATACCTATAAGCATTGATATGCCTACAGCGCCTGCAATAGCCGTTACGCTCATAACAGGCGATATTCCTACAATGTTACCTACAAATACTGAGCCTATATAGCCTATTACAAGCCCGCTTATGCCGCCCATGCCTGTAAGTATAATGGCTTCTGTTATAAACTGAAGGCGTATATCCCGGTTTTTGGCGCCTATGGCTTTTCTTATCCCTATCTCGCGCGTCCTTTCTGTAACTGTAACCATCATTATGTTCATTACGCCTATGCCGCCTACCAGAAGGGAAATCGCGGCTACAAAGCTTATAAACAGCGTTACGTATGAAAGTATGGAGTTAATGGACTCCACCATATCCGTTGTATCCATTATATAGTATTTATCTTCATTTCCATGAAAGTCTTCCAAAGCCGCTATTATTCTCTCCTGCATAACTTCGCTTTGGCTCGCGTCAGTTAAAACTATTGATATGCCGCCTAAAGTAGAACCTGTAAATACCTTCATGCATGTGGTTATGGGCATAATTATATTTTCTGGATATTCATCACTGTAATTTGATGAGGAAGTATCTGTATTTTCTGTAATGCCCACAACCGTAAGCTTTGTTGTGCCCTTCCATGACTTAATTTTTATTTTTTCGCCTATAACGTCTTCGTTGCAGTAGCCGAATACTTTTAATGCAGTTGTATCCTGTATAACGCATACATTATTGCGCATTTCAACATCGTTATCGGATATATACCTGCCGTACAGGACATTATCGTTATTTATATATTTATAGTCGCCTGTAGCGCCTGTTACATTGGCTCTGTTTGTTTCTGTAGGGTCCAAAAGCTTTACATAAGCGTTGGAGCCGGAGTATGTAGGGGAAATATACTCTATTCCGTCAAGTTCTTTAAGCATGTAGTAATCGTCCATTGTAAGAAGGTCGCGTGTTTCAATATCCCTTGAGCTTACAAGACTTACCTGAAGCGTACCGGTACCAAAGCTTTCAAACTCCTTTTCCATAGCCGCCTGGGAGCCGTTTCCTATGGCAACTATTATAATAACGCTTGCTATGCCTATTATAATGCCGAGCATTGTAAGAAATGTTCTCATTTTATTTGAAAACACATTAAAGAAAGACGATTTAATGCACTCGTAAATATTCAAGAAACTGCCCCCTCCCTTAATGTACGGTTTTCTACCGGCTTGTCGCTTATTATATTGCCGTCTTTAAAAACAACAATTCTTTTTGTAAACTGAGCCACATCAGGCTCATGGGTAACCATTACAACAGTAACTCCTTCATCGTTTAACTGCTGAAATATACCCATTACTTCATAAGTCGATTTTGTGTCAAGGTTGCCGGTAGGCTCATCTGCCATTAATATTGAAGGGTCGTTAACCAATGCCCTGGCAATAGCCACCCTCTGCCTTTGTCCGCCTGAAAGCTCGTTTGGTTTATGGTAAATACGCTTTTCAAGGCCCACTTTTGTAAGAGCCTCCACCGCCCTTTGGCGGCGCTGCTTCCTGCCTACCCCGGCATAAACCATTGGAAGCTCTACATTTTCCACCGAAGAAAGCTTTGGAAGAAGATTAAATGACTGAAAAACAAAGCCTATTTTTTTATTTCGTATATCAGCAAGGCGGCTTTCATTAAACTGCGCCACATCTTCGCCTTCAATAAAGTAATGACCTTCTGTTGGTCTGTCAAGGCAGCCTAAGATGTTCATCATAGTGCTTTTTCCCGACCCGCTTGTGCCCATTATGGACACAAACTCGCCTTTTTCTATAGTCAGGTTTATATTTTTAATTGCCATTACGGCAAGCTCGCCCTGATTATATTTTTTACAAATATTATCTAATCTCAGCAATGCCATATTAACACTCCCGTTTCATTTACTGTAATCATCTTGGACCGCCGCCTCCGCCGCCCATAGGCATACCGCCGCCGGCAGGAGCACCGCCGCCTCCGCCGCCTAACATGCCGTCAAGCATGCTGCCTTCTGATGATTGGCTGGAAGAGCTATTAGACGTACTCTGCATTGTGGCATAATCTGAAAGATTTCTGCCTGCTTCCATGCTTGAGTCAGGACTTTCAACTACAACATCGTCAGATGTAAGACCGCTTGTTACCTGTATATTCATATCATCACTTACGCCTATTTCAATGTCACGTCTTTCAATAACACCATCATCATTTACAACATATACATAGTGTCCGTCAGTTTCAGTATCCGCCATTACAGCTGAAATAGGAATATAATCTGCATCCTGTAGGCTTACTGTTATAAATTCCATATCAAACTCCATGCCCGGTTTTATAAGCTCGTCATTATCTGTTAAATGAACAAGCACCGGCACAACTGTTTCACTTCCGCTTATTGTGCTCTGGCTTTCGGCAGTAGGCTCTATTTTAGTTACTGTGCCGTGATAAATTTTATCTTCTATGCCGTCAGATGTAAGCTCAACATCCTGACCAACAGCAATTTTGGCTATGTCGTACTCGCTTACATAAGCCAGTACGTCAAGGTTTGTTAAATCGGCTATTTTCATTATAGCTGTTGAGTCAGTAAGCATCTGACCTTCAACAGCGCTGCTTTCTATAATTGTGCCGCTTATTGGGCTGTATGTGGATTCAGTAAGCTTTGATAAATTATCCTGTGCTTCGGATAAATTCATTTCAGCCGTTTCAACAGAATTGAGCTGTTTTTTATAGCTGTTCATTGTTGAAGCGTCATTTAGCCTGTTCTGACCGTTTTCCAAATTAAGATTAGCCGTTTCAAGGGCAAGCTGGGCTGATTCAAGGTTATCCTCTAAAGTTTCTTTATTTTTAACCAAATCGTTATATGTTTTTTCAGCTGTGTCGTACTCGCTTTGGCTTATGCCGCCCATTTCAAGCATTTGCTTGGAATAGTCCAAGTCTTCCTTAGCATCTGTTATGTCTTTCTCATTGTCTTCAATGGCTTTTTGCGCCTCAGTCAATGTTTGCTGGGCATTTACAACTTTTGTTTTAAGGTCTAAAAGCTCTGTGCCTTCAGCCGGTGTTACAATGCTTTCCAGTTCAAGGTTGGCATTATCAAGAGAAATCTGGGCTGATTTAACCTTATTTTGAAGCTCTTTTTTATCATCTTCAATATCGTATGTAACAAGAAGCTGCCCTTCCTCTACATAATCTCCCACTTCGGCAAACACTTCTTTTACTTCCTGCGAAAGCTCAATAAATATTGAGTACTCATCAGCTGCCTGAACTGTTCCTGATGCCGTAACCCTCTGTTCAATATTTCCTTTCTGAACACCTGTTGTAGCCGGCATAACAGGAACTGGCGTTGCTTCCTTGCTCTTTTTATTTGCCGCCCACACAGCCGCTGCCGCTGCTATAACCACAGCTAATGCAATAATGGCTATTACTTTTTTTCGTCCTTTCATATCAGGTACCACTCCTAAACACAAATAATTAACATACTATATCTATACCAAAACAGCTTACGCGCCGTCTTTTGATAAAATTATAGAGTGCTTCTTTGATATAAGTATGACTGCAATGTGACGGTTGTGTGAAAAAATTTATAAAATTGCATGTTTTTTTACACATTGTTTGTTAAAATAGCAGACAAATAAACAGGCAAAAAGAAAAAAGCCCTTTGGATATAAAATATCCAAAAAGCCTTTTTCTGTGTGTGTGTGTTTCTTTTGTGGTTTTATATGGTTGGTAAATTACTTAACATAGTCATAGCCAGCCTCAAGAGCTTTAATATTAGCATCTACGAGGGCAGGTTTCATTTTCATCTTGATAACCTCTCTTGCGTCATCAAGTGTAATAATATCAAGTGTTTTAACAACAGCGCCAAGAGCAACCATATTTGCTGATTTTGCTGTGGCAACTTTTGTTGCTATTTCTGTAAAAGGAATTTCTACAACTTTAATATCTGTTCTGTCAGCTTTTTTGTCAATCATTGAGCTGTTTATAATAAGAGTGCCGCCTGGTTTAACTTTGCCTTCATAATCAATAAGTGATTTTTCATCCATAACAAGTATAGTGTCAGCTTCAGAAATTATCATAGAGCCAATTTCTTCTGATATTACAACCTGACAGCTTGCGCGGCCGCCTCTTTTTTCCTGACCATAAGCAGGGGAAAGAGTTACATTATATCCCTTTTTTGATGCAGCAGTGCAGGCCATTTTTCCCATAAGGATAGTACCCTGTCCGCCGATACCTGAAAAAATAAGTTCACTTTTCATAATTATTTCTCCTCCTGTCCGCGATCCTTGAATACGCCAAGTGGGAACTGTTTTGTAACTACATCATCAATCCACTTGATAGCCTGTACCGGTTTAACTTTCCAGCCTGTAGGACATGGGGAAAGAATTTCTACAAATGAAAGACCTTTGCCTTCCATCTGGTATTTGAAAGCTTTTTTAATAGCTGCTTTTGTCTTTCTTATGTTCGCAGGTGAATTTACAGTAACACGCTCGCTGTAATAGCACTCTGGAAGGTTGCCTATAATTTCAGCCATGTTAACAGGGTTACCTGTGTTAACTTCCGCACGACCGTAAGGTGTTGTTGTTGTAACCTGTTCCATAAGTGTTGTAGGAGCCATCTGACCGCCTGTCATACCGTAAATAGCGTTATTAACGAAAATTACTGTAAATTTCTCGCCTCTTATTCCGGCATGCATAATCTCTGCCATACCTTCGGAAACCATGTCGCCGTCGCCCTGATATACAATAACAAGGTCTTCTGGACAAGCTCTCTTAAGACCTGTTCCAACGGCTGGAGCACGACCATGAAGTGCGCAGATAGAGTCTGCCTTGTAATACTTGTCAGCATAAACTGAACATCCGATAGGCCAGATAAAAACAGTTTTGTCAACAAGATTTTCTTCCTCAATAATTTCACCGATAAGTTTATTAATAATACCGTGACCACATCCGCCGCAGTATTTCATATATACGTCTGTAAAGACCTCAGGTCTTTTATATACTATACTCATCTTATTGTCACCTCCTGATTATTTGTAAAGCTCGCAAAGTTTGTTGTAGATTTCTACAGGTGACGGAATCATACCGCCGAGTCTGCCGTAGAACTCAACAGAAGCATTATCGTTTACAGCTATTTTAACATCGTTTACCATCTGACCAGCATTAAGCTCTGTTACAAAGAACTTTTTGCCTTTTCCTATGTAGTTAGCAAAAGCTTTTTCTGGGAAAGGCCAAATTGTAATAGGTCTTATCATGCCTACTTTTAAGCCGTCTTTTCTTGCGAGCCTGATAGCATCAAGGCAAACTCTTGCCATTGTGCCGAAAGCAACAATTATAATATCAGCATCAGCTGTATCAATCTCTTCCCATCTCTGCTCATTTTCTCTTATTTTAGCAAACTTAGCCTGAAGGTCAAGGTTGAATCTCTCCCACTGTTCCGGACCGTCGCCGCAAGTTGTAATGTCGTTGTGGTGACCTCTGCCGTTCATGCCGTCTACAGCCCAGTCAGCTCTGCCCTTAGGCTCTACTCTTTCAGGAAGGACAACATTTTCCATCATTTTGGCAATTGTACCGTCGCTGGCAATAACTACAGGATTTCTGTATTTTTCAGCAAGGTCAAAAGCAAGAGGTGCAAAGTCAGCATATTCCTGAACTGAATAAGGCGCAAGAACTATTGTATTGTAGTCACCATGTCCGCCGCCTTTTGTAAGCTGGTTGTAGTCACCCTGTGAGCCAAGGATTTCACCATCGGCAGGACCTGGACGCATACAGTCAACAATAACAGCCGGAAGGCTTGCTGCTGACATATAGCTCATAGCCTCGCAGCCAAGTGAAAAACCTGGACCTGCTGTAGCTGTCATGCCTCTTTTGCCTGTAGCAGCAACACCTGCTACCATGTTGAAAGCTGAAACCTCTGTTTCTGCCTGTATAAATGTAAGCCCTTCTGCAGGAGCTTTTTTTGCGTAATATTCTGGAATTTCACTTGATGGTGTTATAGGATAACCAAAGAAAAATTTACATCCTGAACGGATAGCCGCTTCAGCGAAGGCTTCGTTACCCTGCATAAAAACTTTATCTGCCATTTTGAACCCTCCCCTTAAACATTCTTTTCTACTGTTATAGCGCCTTCAGGACAAACTGTAGCGCAGATAGCGCAGGCGATACAATCAGTCATATCAACGGCTTCAACAGCATAATATCCCATTTTATTAACAGTTTCGCTTTTTTTAAGTATTGTCTTTTTTGGACAGAAATGGAGGCAGTACTCGCATTCCTTGCACATTTCCCGGTTTACTGTAACTCGGTTCATATTAAAACTCCTCTCCAGTTATGTATTTCCGGCCATACCGGAATTGACGGATATTAAAGCGTGCCTAATACGGCTGCGCCAAAGTTCAAAGGCTATTGTTCCAAATATTAGAAAGCCTTTCTGTTTTCTTACAACATCATTATAATTATCATTTTAATTAATGTCAATGATATTTTAATAATAAAACGTAACAGATTTTCTTTACTTTTTTGACATAAATCTATATAATAATTATATCATTCTATTATTCAGAACAAATGCGGAGGTAATTTTTATGAGCGATTTTAAGCATGTACCTAAATATCCTGTTCAAACTTTAGGCAAAGCGCTGGACATTTTGGAATATATAAAAAACAACCCTTCAAGCGACGGCATATCGCTTACAGAAATAAGCTCAGCCCTTAATATAGGAAAAAGCGGAGTGCACAGGCTTCTTGACACGCTTATGGCTTACGATTTTGTTGAGAAGATAAACGGTGTTTCGCCTGCCTACAGGCTGGGCTGGGGACTTTTTAACGCCGGAAACGCCGTACCTAAGCAGCATACTCTTAACGGGGCGAATTATATGCCTGTTATAGAAAAACTATGCAATACTTTTTTTGAAACAACAAATTTAGGGATACTGAATAATTATGAAGCAATTATTATTTGCAAAATGGAGCCGGCAAGAATGCTCCGCACAAATACGCAGGTAGGTGAAAGGGAGCCTATCTATTCCACAGCGTTAGGCAAACTTTTTATGAGCGACATGTCTGAAAAAGATATTGACAATTATTTGGAGCGCACAACACTTAAAAAATTATCTTCCAACACAATTACCGACCGCAGCAAGCTTTTGGAAGCTTTAGATAAAGTACGGCAGCAGGATTTTGCAGTAGATAACGAGGAATTTGTAGATGGAATGATTTGTCTTGCCATGCCCATACGCGACTTTACAGGTCATATTGTAGCCGGCATAAGCATAAGCGGACCTTCAAAAAGAATGACAAAAGAAAAATTAGGCGAGATTTCTCCCGTTTTAAGGCAGGCATGTCTTTCAATTTCCCAGTTCTTAGGTTATACTAAGTAATTATAGTTAATTACTGCTGCAAACGGAGAAATAACCTTATGAACATTATAAGCGTAAGCTTTAAATCGGCGCCTATAGGAATACGCGCCAGATTTGCTTTTACAAAAGAGGAACAGGAAATATTTTTTAACCAAATTAAAAACAATATGACTTTTATCTCACAGTGCGTTATAATAAGCACCTGCAACCGCTGTGAGATTTATTTTGACGGAGAAAAAAGCGCCATACGGAAAATGGAGCTTTTTATTTGTTCTTTTAAAGGCTTGGATATAGAAAAAGCATTGAAATATTTCAATATATACACATCACAAACGGCGGTAAGCCATCTTTTAAAAGTAGCCTGCGGCATAGATTCCATGGTTTTAGGGGAAGACGAAATACTGCGCCAGGTTAAGGAAGGCTATTATACTGCCCTTAAATCAAATATCACATCTTTAGAATTTAACACCATATTCAAAATGGCGATAACCGCCGCCAAAGAAATTAAAACACTTACCGGGCTTTCAAAAACACCGGTCTCAATAGGCACTCTTGCGGCAAACGAAGTCTTTAATTTCCCAAAAGACAGCAAGAATGTATTAATAATAGGCATTACAGGCAAAATAGGCTCTATTACAGCTAAAAATATAGCTTCTCACGGCAATATCAAAATAACAGGCACGTCGCGAAGCCACAATGCCGGCAACTTTTTTCCGTCTTATCCTCAGATTGAAATTAAGGACTTTTCATCGCGTTATGAATTAATAAATAACGCCGACATTATAATAAGCGCCACATCAAGCCCTCACTATATAATTACAAAAGAGGAGCTTAAAAAAAGCCTTACAGTAAAAAAACAGCGGCTCTTTATAGACTTAGCCGTTCCAAATGACATAGACACTGAGGTAGGGCAAATGGATTTATGCTCTCTTTATGACATAGACTATTTTAAAAAGCTTTCGGAAAACAACAATAACATAAAAATTAAAGAAGCGCGTTTTGCCGAAGAATACATTGAAAAATGGACAGACGAAATTTTAAAAGAGCTTTCATTCAGGCAGATAATACCGCTTTTGCCAAAAGTTAATAAATTAATTGAAAAACGAAGCTTAAATCATTTAATTTATTCTCTCAGAAAGCTGTCAGACCGCAATGAAACAGAATGTGTTTTAAACTGGCTTGAAAAATATGTTAACGAATGGGGGAAATAAAAATGGCGTATTTTCCTTTTTTTACAGATATAGCAGACAAAAAAGCCGTAATTGCCGGCGGAGGCGAAACAGCCCTCAGGAAAGCTGAAATACTGCTGTCTTTTGGGGCGCATGTAACAGTCGTTTCGCCAAAATTTGTGTCAGGCTTTGAAAGCCTTGTTAAAAATAATGAAAACTTAATTCTTATAAAGCGCAAATTTGTTATCGGCGATATAGACAAAGCTTTTATGGCTGTTGCCGCCACAAACGACAATAATCTTAATGAACAAATAAGCAGAACTTGCTTTGAACTAAAAATACCCGTAAATGTAGTAGACAACACTCCCCTCTGCTCTTTTATATTCCCTTCAATAGTAAAACAGCAGGACATAGTATGCGGCATTTCAAGCGGCGGTAAAAGTCCTGTTGTTACCCAGTATGTAAAAGAAGAAATAATAAAATTCATGCCTGTTTTTTTAGGAGATATTAACAGCCGCATGGGAGAAATGCGTGAGACCGTAAAGCATAAAATAAAAAGCCAGAAACTGCGGGCGCAGGCAATGCGGCAGATATTCAAAACTCTTTTAAAAAGCCGCAATTTAAGCAGCAGCGAAGATATAAACGAAATAATAAACAGTATAGGTGGTAAAAATGACATCAATTAAAATAGGAACCCGCGGCAGCGCCCTTGCCCTTAAACAAACGGAAATGGTTATAAACGAGATAAAAAAAGCCTTTCCTGATATAAAAACCGAAACTGTTATAATTAAAACAACAGGCGATAAAATAACCGACAGACCTCTTTATGCCATAGGCGGCAAAGGTCTTTTTGTAAATGAGTTTGAGGACGCGCTGCTGAAAGGCAAAATTGACATGGCAGTACACAGCGGAAAAGACATGCCTTCAAAAACAGAAGAACCTTTTTGCATACCGGCTGTTTTAAAGCGCGGCAGTCCTTTTGACGCAGTTATAACGCTTAAAAACAAAAGTCTTTCTTTTCAAAAGCCGCATATTTTCGGCACATCAAGCCCAAGACGCCAAATAATGATAAAACGCCTTTATCCAAACTGCATAACAGAAAATTTAAGGGGAAACGTGCCTACACGCCTTAACGCGCTTAAAAGCGGCAAATTCGACGCCGTTATACTTGCTTTAGCCGGTATTGAACGTTTAAATATTGATACATCGGAATTTAATATAATTAAATTAGATAATGAAAAATTTGTTCCGGCTTCATGTCAGGGAATTATAGCTTTGCAGTGCATTAAAGGCACAGAAACGGAAGAAATTTTAAAACAAATTAACCACAGCGGCACAAAGACAGTTTTCGGCATTGAAAGAAAACTTATGTGCCTTTTAGGCGCTGACTGCCGCGACGCAGCCGGCGTTTACGCCGTAAAAGACAAAAATAAAATCTCAGTAACGGCTTTTTATAAAACATCTCCTGTTTTAAAAGCGGATATTGACATAAACAACTTAGAAAACGAATTAATTAACATGGCAGGTGACTTAAAAAATGGAATTTAAGCCTTTTGTTTATATAGCCGGAGCCGGACCGTCTAACCCGGATTATATAACTATTAAAACAGCGCGTATTATTAAAACATGCGATGTTGTAATATATGATAACCTTATTGATAATTCAATATTAAACAAATGTAAAAGCGGCTGTATTAAACTTTATGCCGGTAAATCCGCCGGCAGCCATTACATGAAGCAGGAAGAAATAAACAATCTTATAATTGAATACGCTTTAAAGGGAAATACCGTTCTGCGCCTTAAAGGCGGCGACCCTTTTGTTTTCGGCCGCGGCGGAGAAGAATGCGAGGCTTTAAAAAAAGCCGGTATCCCCTACGAGGTTATACCGGCAGTTACTTCTGCCACTGCCGTTCCCATGTCAGCCGGCATACCCGTTACCCACAGAATGCTCAGCCGTTCTTTTACAGTTGTAACAGGCCACACTGCGGACGGAAATTTAAAAGAAAGCATTAATTTTAGCTCTTTAGCTAAAACAGGCGGAACTCTTGTGTTTTTAATGTGTCTTAACTCCATTAACACAATATGCTCAGAGCTTATAAATAACGGCATGGAAGAAAGCACGCCTTGCGCCGTAATATCCAACGGCACAAGGGAAAATGAGCATTCCATAAGGGGCACGCTTAAAAACATATCTGAAACAGCAAAAAATGATGAAAAAATTGTATCCCCTTCCATAATAGTCGTTGGCAAATGCGCATCTCTTGACATGCGCTCTGATATACGCCTTCCCCTTTCCGGCACAAAAACCGTAATATGCGGAACGGAAAGCTTCTGCCAAAAGCTTTCTGACAAAATAATATCCTTAGGCGGCTTAACAGAAGTTTTAGGCTATGTAAAAATAGTGCCTCTTACTCCAGAGCCGCTTATGGAAGAATTTAAAAACATAAAAGACTACAGTGTTGTTGTTTTTACAGGACCAAACTCAATTAAGCTGTTTTTTGAGCGTTTGAATAATTCTGAAATTGACATACGCGCACTAAGCCACATGCGTTTTGCCGCAATAGGCGAAAGCACAAAGGAATTTTTGAAAAATTACGGAATTAAAGCCGATATTATGCCGAAAACATATACTTCCGACGCTTTAGCCAAAGAACTTATTGAAAACTGCCAAAAAAGAGATAGAATACTTATACCAAGAGCTTTAAAGGGAAACAAAGTTTTAGGTGAAAGCCTTAAAAATGCCGGCTTTAAATTTAAAGAAATTCCGCTTTACGATACCGTATGCCAGAATATAGAAAACATGCCGTTAAACGCGGATTTTATTACATTTGCCAGCTCTGCCGGCGTCCGCGGATTTTTTGAAAACGGCGGAAAAATACCAAAAGGCACAAAAGCCGTATGTATAGGCATATACACAGCCGAAGAATTAAAAAAACACGGATTTTACAATTACTCAGTCGCAAAAGAAGCCTGTGCCGACGGCATAGCCGAAACAATATTAAACGAGGTGAAAAATAAATGTTCAGATTTAGAAGGTTAAGGCAAAGCGGCGCTATGCGCAACATGGTATGTGAAACACAGCTTTACCCAGATGATTTTATATACCCTCTTTTTATAATTGAAGGTGAAAACATAAAAGAAAGCATTGAGTCCATGCCTGGAGTTTACAGATACTCAATAGACTTAATGGACGAGATACTTGAAAAAATAGATAAAAGCGGCATATCCGGCGTGCTTCTTTTCGGCGTGCCTGAACACAAAGACCCTATGGGCACTGAAGCGTATAACGAAAACGGCATTGTGCAAAGAGCAATAAGGCATATCAAACAAAAATACCCAAACATGATTGTTATAGCCGATATATGCCTTTGTGAATACACCAGCCACGGTCACTGCGGAGTTATTGAGGGAGAACATATTTTAAACGACGAAACGCTGCCACTTCTTGCCAAAATGGCTGTTACAACAGCAAAAGCCGGAGCCGATATTGTTGCTCCTTCAGACATGATGGACGGCGATGTTGCCGCAATACGAAAAGCATTAGACGAAAACGGGTTTATTAATACCCCTATAATGGGCTACAGCGCAAAATATTCGTCGGCTTACTATTCTCCTTTCAGGGACGCAGCTGGCTCAGCTCCCGGTTTTGGCGACAGAAAATCATATCAAATGGATTTCCGCAACGGCAAAGAAGGTCTTAGGGAAATAGAAAACGACATTAACCAGGGAGCCGATATAGTTATGGTTAAGCCGGCTTTGGCATACCTTGATGTTTTAAAGGCTGCCTCTGATAAATTCGACTATCCTTTAGCTGTTTACAACGTAAGCGGTGAGTATTCTATGGTTAAAGCTGCCGCGTTAAACGGCTGGATTGACGAAAGAAAAATTGTAACGGAAAACTTAACTGCAATGAAGCGTGCAGGAGCTAAAATAATAATTACTTACCATGCCCTTGATATGGCGCAGTGGCTTAAAGAGGAGTATTTAAAATGAAAACAGAAAATTCAGAAAGACTTTATAAAAAAGCCGTAAATCTTATGCCCGGCGGAGTAAACTCTCCTGTACGGGCATTTAACGCCGTTGGCAGAACACCGCTTTTTATAAAAAGCGCCAAAGGCTCCAAAATAACAGATGTTGACGGAAATAATTTTATAGACTATGTATGCTCTTGGGGTCCGGGAATACTTGGGCATGCAAGAGAAGAAGTAATATCCGCTGTTCAGGAAGCATGCAATTACGGCTTAACATACGGCGCGCCTACCGAAAAAGAGTCAGTACTTGCCGAAATGGTAATGAGCCTTATGCCGCATATAGAAATGCTCCGCCTTGTATCCAGCGGCACAGAGGCTGTAATGAGCGCCGTTAGGGCTGCAAGGGGATATACAGGCAGGGACCTTATAATTAAATTTACAGGCTGTTACCATGGTCACAGCGACGGGCTTCTTGTTAAGTCCGGTTCAGGCTTAATTACAAATGCTGTTGCCGACAGCGCCGGGGTGCCTAAGGCGTATACCCAGTGCACACTTGTAGCGGAATACAACAATAAAAAATCCGTTGAGGAACTATTTGATAAATACCCTAACCAGATAGCATGCCTTGTTGTAGAGCCTGTTGCGGCAAACATGGGTGTTGTGCCGCCTGAAGACGGCTTTCTTGAATTTTTAAGGGATATAACAGCTAAAAACAATACAGTTTTGATATTTGATGAGGTAATAACAGGCTTCCGTCTTGCCCTTGGCGGTGCTTCTGAGTATTACGGTGTTAAGCCGGATATGGTAACTCTTGGCAAAATAATCGGCGGCGGCATGCCTGTAGGCGCTTACGGCGGCAGAAAAGAAATTATGCAGACAGTATCCCCTGTAGGCAGGGTTTAT
Source organism: uncultured Clostridia bacterium (assembly GCA_944383885.1). Lineage (GTDB taxonomy): Bacteria > Bacillota > Clostridia > Lachnospirales > Anaerotignaceae > Neoanaerotignum_A. The sequence continues at coordinate 197,251 of CALWRF010000040.1, forward strand.
CAGGCTGGTACGCTTTCGGGAAACCCTATAGCCGTTACAGCCGGAATAGAAACACTTAAAATACTTATGAACGATACGGATATTTACAAACGTATAGACAAAGAAGCTGAGAAAATAGAAAAAGCCTTTTTATCAACCGGCAAAGTAACAGTTAACCGGGTAGGCTCATTAATGAGCGCTTTTTTCACTAAAGAACCGGTTGTTGATTACAAAAGCGCTATGGCTTCCGATACAAAAGAGTACGCAAAATATTTTTCTCACATGCTGGAAAACGGGATTTATGTGGCTCCGTCGCAGTTTGAAGCCATGTTTGTTTCAGATGCTCACAGTGATGAAGATATTCAAAAAACCATTGATTCCATATTAAGCTTTAAATAAAATACAAAATTTGCAACTGTAATATTACATCATCCGGCTGCTTAAAACAGCCGGATTTTTTTATATATATTATTTTACAACTTTTCTTTACAGCCTTTCTTTATAACCTTTCTTTATAACCTTTCTTTATAACCTTTCTTTTTATATGTTTCAGGCATATTTCTAAAACCACGGGCAATTATCAAAAGCAAAAAAATTAAGACTATAGTTTTACCTATAGCCTTAATCTTTATAAAAATAGATGTAAGAATAGTTATAAGAATTTTTTCTGCTTACTCGGTTATTTGCAGTTTTAACCGATATTGCTTTTTATTATTTACCATTTGTGCCATAAGCATCTGCTACTTCTTTACGAAGTTCAGCTCTTATAGCCTCTTCTTTTGCAGCTACCTGAGGGTCATCCTCATAGAATACATAGAAGTTAGGATCAACTTTGCCCTGTCCAAGGTAACGAGCCTTATAATCCTTGAATATCTGGAAGAACTTATTTCTAAGCAAGAACAAAGCTATAAGGTTAAAGAATACAGGTCCGGCTGTAACTATACTTACTATTGTCCAGAACAATGTAGCGTCCTGACCTGACAAAACTATGAATGATGTAACAACTACATTCATAAGAGGGAAATAAATCTTGAATATAGTTATTAATCTGTCCCTTAATACAGGTTTGTGACGGAATATGTATCTGATAATAGTTACATAGTAAACATAGTATCCTGTTGTTGTTGTAAGACCAAACATAATAGCCATTATAGCTATGTAGTATGATGCGAAGTGACCGAACATTGTCTCATAAGCAGCTATTGTAAGAGTTGCTCCTGTAAGTCCTGTATCAAGAACGCCTGAGCAAGCTACTGAAAGAGCTGTTATTGAGCATATAATCAATGTATCAACGAAAACTTCAAATGAGCCCCAAAGACCCTGACGCATAGGATGTTCGCAGTCTGCTGAACCATGAACAAGAGGTGAGGAACCCATACCAGCCTCGTTAGAGTTCATTGAACGGGAAACGCCTGAGTTCATAGCCTGAATTACGCTGGCTCCAAGGAAACCGCCGAAAGCAGCTGTGCCTGTAAACGCGTCATGGAAAATGCTTACAATTGCTGATGGAAGATTCTGAATATTTAATATAATTAATACAATTCCGGCTACAAGATAAATTACGCACATAAAAGGAACGCATTTTGTAGCAAAGTTTACGGCACCCTGTCTGCCGCTCCATATAAGATAAAGAACTATAGCGCTGTATACAGCAACTACAACTATCATGTTCCAGCCAAATGTAGCATTAAAAATCTCGGCTATTGTAAAGCCCTGTGAACCCTGAATTGACTGGAAAACGAAGAAGAATGAGAATAAAACAGCTAAAGGACCTCCAATTTTAAGACCCATTTCACGGAGAATACCTTTTTCCATGTAGTACATTGGTCCGCCGTAAAAGTTTTCATTCTCGTCTTTACTACGGTAATAACAGCCTAAAGTAACTTCTACTATTTTAACCATCATACCGAAGAAAGCCCAGAGCCATAACCAGAACACGGCACCATATCCGCCTGTAGCCATAGCTGTTGCAACACCGGCTATATTAGCTGTACCAACACAACCGCCGATAGCAACACAAACGGCTTCAAAAGGAGAAACTGACTTATCGTCTTTTTTCCTTGCTTCCTTACTTGTAAGGCTGCCAAGAGTACTCTTCATTACATGACCAAAGCGTACAAATGTAAACAAACCGCTTCTTAATGTAAAATAGAGACCGATAAGCATAACAAAAAGTATGAACGGTGCTCCCCAAATAAAGTTATTGAGGTTGTTCAAAAAATCAACCATTAAAAAACTCCCCCTCTTTCTCTCTTTCTTATAACTTTCTTATTATAAAACATATATATGCTTTATGGTTTTATTATACTTTTATTTACTAACATTCGGGTCAATTGTTAATATTATAATATATTAAGTACACATATTCGTTTATTTTTTACCCTTGATTATTTAAAATTTAGTATAAATATTTAATTTACTTGTATTTATTTTGTATATAAAAAATTAAAAGTTCGTAATTTACATAAATCAAAAAGATTTTAACTGAAATAACACATTATTTTTAATAAAATTTTTTCATTCTACAGCTTATATAGATTTTTTTATATTTAAGCTTTTATACATGATTTTTCCCGTATATATGAATATATTTCAGTATTTTAATATTATTTAGGCTATATTAATAATATTTTTTATAGTAATTTACATAAAATAATTTGAGCTGTTTAATATAAAATATGCATTTTATTAAGAAAAAATTAAAACACTTTTTAAACTCTACTCCCGATACAGAGTTATAAATAAGATTTTTTAATAAGCCATTAGATAAACTGCTTAACTATTTAATCCAAATAACTTATATTTATTCCATTTTCTTCAAAAGCCTTAACTGCCTTATCCAAATTTTCGGATTTAACAAGTATATAATCTGTATTATAGGTAGATACAGCAAATATTCCTATTTTATTTTCCGCAAGTATTTTTGAAACATTATAGAGTATCCCTGTAAGTGAAAAATCAAGCACTCCCGCTATCCTAAAACAGCGCCAGCCTTTATCCTCGCATATAACATTTTCAGGGACACTGCTGCATAAACAGACAAGGGATATTTCCTCATCAGTTTTGCTTATAAAAGCAAAATCATCATTTATATTTACTTTTGATAAATCATTTACTTTGCATATAGAAAACAATCCTTTTATAACTTCAATATCCATATTATATAGACTCCTTTGAAAACTGTTTTACATAATTCTTACTGCCTTTAATAATTACTGATTATACAAAAAAACGGCTTGTAATACAAGCCGTTTTTTTATAACATTTTTATAACGTTTTTTATAACGCTTTTATAATTATATTTTAAAATTAAGCTTCACCGTTTTCAATATCTGTCTGGTGCATGCCTTTTATTATGTAAGCAAGTGTTTTAAGGTCGCCGCACATAATATCTTCTTTGCAGTATTTAAGCATTTCGCCGCTGTAACCATCAATAGGTCTAACAATACCCTGACGGTTTACCCAGATTGTTCTGTATCCAAGCTCGTTGCCAGGAACTATGTCATATTTGAAACCAAAACCAGCATGCATCATTTCATCTACTGTAAGACCAAGTTTTTTCTGTGAAAGAAGGAAACCGCCGTGAGCTGGTTTGTAGCAGTGTGCGTCTTCAGCTGTGATAATGTCATCTACTTCGATGCCAGCGTTTGAAAGTGTAGCTCTGATAATGTCGTTATCTGTATTTGTAAGCATTACGCATTTTGTGTATTTTCTAAGTTCTTTGATAGCATCAACTGTATCAGGGAATGCTCTCCAGTGAGCCATTGACTCTGAGAAATCAATAGCATCCTGCTCGTCAAAATCAAAACCAAAGTAATTGCATGTGATACCAAGTGTGTCCTTTAATACCTGACGATATGGTCTGTATGTTTTGATGTAGTCAAACTGAAGTTCTTCCCATTTCTGCTGTACCTGATAAGGTGATGCAGATGTTATGCCTTTTTTGTCAAGGAATTTTTTGAAGAAGTCCTGGATTTCGCCTTCCCAGTCAATAAGTGTTCCGTATACGTCGAATGTAATTGCCTTTGGTACTAATCTTGCCATTTTAAATACACTCCTTATTAAATAGTATTTTTATTATATTATCTTCTCTTTGTGTTTTAAGTTCTCTTGAACTTATTTACAATAACCATTATAATTAAATTTATCCATAAGTAAAGCGCCATTTTTTAATGCTTATCATGTCATTTAGACATGTATAAATCCGGAATAATTACATCAGAAGTTTTCAAAAAAATGCTATCTTAAAGCGGAAAGGAGACCTAAATGGATTCTAACTTTTCAAAAATATTTATAGAAATAGTGTCATGCAGCAATATAACTAAAGCAGCCGAAAACTTAGGCTATACCCAAAGCGGTTTAAGCCATACCCTCAACAGGGCTGAGGACGAGCTTGGATTTAAGCTTTTTTACAGAGCCAAAAGAGGCGTTACCCTTACACCCGAAGGGCGTATCCTTCTGCCTGCCGCCAAAGAACTGGAAAGAAGCGTTGAAAAATTATACGAAACTATTTCCTCCATACAGGGTATTACAAAAGGTCTTGTTACAATCGGAACTTTCCAAAGCATTTCAATTAATATGCTCTCATCTGTATTAAAGGCGTTTCAGCAGGACTTTCCGCAGATAAAAATCGACCTTAAAGAAGGCAGTATTGAAGAGATACACGACTGGATAATGGACCACACTGTGGATTTAGGCATTACAAGCATTCAGGAAAACGATGAATTTGATTACATACCAATCCATAAAGACCCAATGGTTGCTGTTGTGCCTTATGGTTACAATTTAAAAAATAAAAACTATATTGATGTAAGCGAGTTTGAAAATCAGCCGTTCATTATGGCTTCAATGGACAAGCAGAATGACAATGACGTAGATAAAGTGCTTAAAAAAGCCGGCATAGACGTTAATGTAACATTTTCCTCAAAAGACGATGTGGCTATTATGAGCATGGTTGAAAACGGATTAGGCGTAAGCATACTGCCGGAACTTATAACGCTGCGGCACTTCCAAAAAGTGCATGTGCTGCCGCTTAACCCGCCTTTTTACCGCACCCTTGGCATAGGTCTTTATTCGCTGGAAAACGTATCCCCGGCTGCGGCAAAATTTATTGAATATGCCGTAAAGATACTGTCTAAAAAATAAGCGTATTAAAAACCAATAACATTAAAGTTACGCAACTGCCGGAAACCGTTTTATTTTTAAATAAAAAGCTCCGTTCTGCCTCTGTATAGCAAAGCGGAGCTTTTTATATTATGCCAAAGCTTTTTTATTTCATCGGTTTATATATATTCTTTTAACCCTGTCGTTTAAATATCCAGTAATTGATGTAGGACTGTGGTCAACAAACTTTGATATATACTCTGTTGTAATGTTGTTGCCCATGCGGTCTTTTCCGAATATAGTAACTTCATCGCCTATATCGCATTCAATACCAGTTACGTCAATAAATAACTGATCCATGCAAACCGAAAGATACCTTGCCCTTTTGCCGTTTACAAGAAGCGGCGCTTTGCTGCTGGCAAGAGGCTTAAAAAAGCCATCGCATACGCCCACACTTACAGTTGCCGTTGTCATTTCCCTGTCAGCCACACATGAATAACCGTATCCTGCCCTTTCCCCGGGCTTTAAATGGCATATATTGGTTATAAACGCTCTCCATGACGCGGCTGTTTCAACACCGAAGGGATTCCTGCCGTCATCAAGCCCGGAAAATCCTGTAAACATACATCCAAGCCTTGCATGAGTAGATATTGTATCTTTTACCCACATGGCTCCGCCGCTACAGCATATATGAACATATTTCGGGTCTATGCCAAGACCGCGCACCTGCCAAACCGCGTCTTCAAATATTTTATACTGGTTAATCGTAAACTCGTCATTAAACTCATAAGCATTGCCGAAATGCGAGTATATGCCTGCAATCCTTAAATTTTTTAGGCTTTTTATGTATGCAATAAGTCCGTTTAGGTCTTTTTCCGGGTTTACGCCTAACCTGTGGAGTCCTGTCTCCACTTTTATCTGTATGTCCTGATATTTTTTGCCTGAAAGCATAACGGCGTCACTTAAAATCTTAGCCGTTTTTTTATCAAAAACAGGCGCAATCAGGTTATATTCAACAACATAAGGCAAAGCGTGGTACGGCACAGCGCTTAAAAGCATAAGCTCTGTATCCTTATATCCGGCATCTCTTATTTTTTTGCTTTCTATTATCTGTGCGTTTGCAATAAGGTTTATGCCCAAGTCCTCAATAAGCATAGCCGCAACAGGCACAGTGCCGTTTCCGTGTGAATTTCCTTTTACAACCGGTATAAACTTTTTTGGCTTAATGGCAGAGATTATCTTTTCCGCATTGGAACGCAGTATGCCCAAATCAACTTCTAAGTACGAACTGTAATACTCTAAATCCATAGCCAGACCTTCTTTCAGTTAAAATCAGATTTTAACAGCAGTTTAATTATTTTTTACACATTTTATATATAATGTGCTTTTATACCGCTGTTTTTATTTATTTTTACAATTTACAAAAAGCTGATATATAAATAATTGTAAAGCATAAAGCGGCTATATTGTCAAATTTTTGCATTTTATTTATAAAATAACACTTAAACGCCTGCTTATTAGATGTTAATATCAATAAATTTTATTATAAATATAGCTTAATTTTAGAACTTTAGTACAAATAATGTATATTTGAACATTAATACTTATACTCTCAAGCAAATTAATAAATATTTACGCATAAGCAGATACCACATTACAGAAATAAATTAAAGCTACAGTTTCAATTAATGGCAAAAAATCATCAATTATGCGCAGCCTTATTATAAAATCTATCCTTACAATACAGTTGCTGAATATATAAAACGAGGATATATAATTAAATTTAATACTGTTTAATATATTTACGCCGGCAGAAAAAAACAAGCCTTCCCGTTCTATAGGAAAGCTTATTTTATATTTAAAAACCCAGAAGTTTTTCAGCCGTATCCAAAAAGTTAATGCTGCTTGTTTTCTGCACCCTTTCCTTCCATTTATCAGGCAGTACAGACGCGCCTGAATAAGCGCCGCATATATTGCCGCATATAGAACCGTTTGTATCGGCGTCATCACCCGTATTAACAGCGCCTAATATCCCGTCTTTTGCGTTTCCATTTACCGCATAGAATATGGCAAGGGCTGTTGGAACAGACTCGTAAGCAAACATGCTCGCGCCAAATATGCCGGCTATCTCATCAAGTATGTCGTTAATATGGCACTCGCCGCAGCTATCAACTATGTTCTCAATAATATTTATTCTTTTTGAAACGCATGGCGACGTTATATCAAATCCCTTGCTTTCACCATATACGGCGGCGTCAGCAGCTATTCTGAGCACTTCACAAGGGGAATATCCGCCTTTTACCCCTGCCGCCACAGCAGCAGCTACGGCACAGGCTGCGGCTACAGCAGGCTTGCTGCCATGGCTTGGAAGAGACGACCTGCACGCTGATTCTATGCATTTATCAATATCGTAATAATATTTAATGCCAATAGGAGCAACCCTCATAGCTGAGCCGTTTGTGTTTCCCATGCCTGAAGTTTCTTTTGGGTCGCGGTTTTCTATAAGAGCAGTAAGATATCGCCTTGTAGAAGGTCCTATAACTGTGCTTTCAAGCATTTTCTGCTCAACTGCCCATTTTTTCATAGCCTCATTAAAAGCCTTTTCCGAAAAACCGTTGTTTTCAATAAGAACATTGCTTATTATAACGCTTTCCATTGTATCATCGGTTATATCTCCGGCTTCAAGTGAGCCATGATATTTTTGCACATCACCGTCCGGCTTTAAAAAATCCTCTATATATCCGTAAGTATTTTTAATCTGTTCCCTTGTTAAAAAAGACGCCGGCATACCCATGGCATCGCCTATTGCACCGCCTGCAAGGGCGCCGTAAGCCCTGTCTTTTATGTCCATTTATTTTATACCTCCTTTATTTTCCAAAATCCGTGCGGAGCATTTATCTGCACTGTTTTTGCGGCGCAAAGCGCAGCCAAATCCACAGCATTTTTAATATCAACCCCTGAACCCAAAGCATAGCAAAGGGCGCCTGTAAAACTGTCGCCGGCGCCTGTTGTGTCTACAGCGTTTACTTTAACACTGCTGTAGTCGAATATTCCATGCCTTGTATAGCACCTTCCGCCCAAAGCACCTTTTTTAAGCACTACAATACCCCTTGAACGGATATAGCTTTCTATAAAACCAGGCTGCACATTTTCAAATATCTCAAGCTCTTTTTCGTTTGGAGTAACAACACAAGAAGCCTTTATCATTCTTTTAAGTATGTCTTCTTTAATACTTCCTGCAAGAGGACCCGGGTCAAATATAAACTTTGTGCCCGAAACACGCATAACTTCTATACAGTCCATTATAACAGGCGCAGCCTCATTAAGAAGGTAATACCCTGTTACTGCTGCGATAGGCAGCTTCATGCTGTCTATATTTTCCAAAAGCTCAGGGTTAAACTTTCCCTCAACGCCTTTTTTTGTAAGAAATGTCCTTTCACCGTCAGGCTCTTTAAATACAAGGCAGTAGCCGCTTATACCGTCGGTCTTTTTAACAAATTCGTCTGAAAACCCGTTTGTTTTTAAATAATTAAGTATCTGCTCACCTGTTCTGTCATTTCCTACATAAGAAACAACATGGGCTCTGCCGCCTAAGTTATTTATTGTAGCCGCTATATTTATCGCGCAGCCCCCTACGTATGCCGCCTCGCTTGTAATAAAACCGTCCTGCCCCCTGTCCGGGTAGCCTTCTATATTAAAATACTTGTCCACTACAAGTCCGCCGAATATAATACAATCCATTTAATTAACACCACCTGTAATCTCAATGCTTCCTGCGCTGTCCCAGTCAAGAGCGACGTTTTGTCCCTTCTGCGGTCTTTGGCATGAAACATTGTTTTGCACTTCACATATAATTTCCTTACCAGAACAATTAACAGCGCATGTTGATATATTGCCGGAATACGACACATGCTCAACAGTGCCTTTAATTCCGTTTTTTCCATCAGGCACAAACCGTATTTTCTCAGGGCGCACCGCATAAAGCATTTTCTGCCCCACAACGGCATTTTGCGCAGGTATTGTAATGCTGCCGTTTTCAGTTTCAAGCTTAACTTTATTATTTTCAAAAGATAAAGCTTTGCCCTCAAAAAAATTGGCTTTGCCCAAAAATCCGGCAGTAAAGCGCGTTGCCGGTTTTTCGTAAATTTCAAAAGGAGTTCCTGTCTGCTCAATTTTACCGGCATTCATAACAACTATTTTATCAGAAAGAGTCATAGCCTCTTCTTGGTCGTGAGTTACAAAAAATGTTGTAACGCCTGTCTGTTCCAATATACGCCTAAGCTCCACCTGCATTTCCACCCTGAGCTTTTTGTCAAGAGCGCTTAAACACTCGTCTAAAAGCAGAACATCTGGTTTTATTACAATGGCACGGGCAAGGGCAACCCTCTGCTGCTGTCCGCCGGAGAGCTGTTTCGGCTTTCTTTTGGCGTATTCTTCCATGTGCACCATATTAAGGGCTTCCGCTGTCCTTTCCTTAATTTCAGCAGGCGGAATTTTTCTCTGTTCCAAGCCGTAAGATACATTCTGCTCAACTGTCATGTGCGGAAAAAGAGCGTAGCTTTGGAAAACCATGCCTATATTTCTTTTATTAACAGGTATTGAGCCGACTTTGTTGCCGTCAAAAAATATTTCGCCGCTGTCTGGCTTTTCAAAACCGGCAATCATCCTCAGTGTTGTTGTTTTTCCGCAGCCTGAAGGACCCAGTATTGATATAAGCTTTCCGTTTTCCGCAGTTAAATCTATATTGTTTACTACGGTATTATTGCCGTATTTTTTTGTAATTCCCTTTAAAACCACTTTACTCATTTGTTTTCGCTCCTTCCAACCATTGTTTTAAGGCTTGAACCCATTATTAAGCCTACCACAGCAAGGCATAAAAGCGAAACGCCAATAATTACTGTAGAAACGGCGTTAATCTCCGGTGTAAAGCCAAACTTTATGGAGGACTGAATTTCTATAGGCAGTGTTGAAACTCCCGCCGGCATAAGAAAATAGCTTATTGCAAAATTGTCAAAGCTTATCATAAATGACAAAAATCCGCCGGCTACCATTGCCGGAGCAATAGCCGGCAGAGTTATCCTTCTGAATGTTGTTAATTGGCTTGCCCCAAGGGACGCGCTCATCTCTTCCAAAGACTTGTCCATTGACTGTACTCTCGCCTTTAAAACAAGCAGCGAGTACGGCAGAGATATAACAACATGTCCGGCTGATACAAAAAACATTGATTTGTCAAAATTAAAAAATCTTATTAAAAGCAGAAGCGAAAGACCCATTATAAGCCACGGAATACTCATAGGCATCATTGAAATGCTGTTAAAAAGGCTTTTTGCCCTGTTTGAAAGGTATCTTTCGCCAAGTATAAAAAGTGTAGCGAGCATAACACATATAATCCCTGTTACAAGCGCCAGCAGAACAGAATTAAGGGCGGCTTTCTGCAAAACCGTATCCCCTATAAGCTCTTTATACCACTCAAGCGAAAACTCAAACGGCATTGAGTTATACCGTGATTTATTAAAACCCATTAACATAAGCACTATTATAGGCACATAGAGGTAAAGCATAATTAAAAACACATATAATTTTGAAACAATACCCTTTTTCATATATCATACCTCTTTCCCCACTTGCTTATAGCCGCCATGCTTATAAGCACCATAGCAAGAAGTATAAACGCTATAGCCGCACCGAAATTCCAGCCGTAAATCTCAAAAAACTGGTCTTCTATAACCGTTCCTATAACCGTTCCATTTACGCCGCCAAGTATCCTCGGTTCAACAAATGTCCCAAGGCATGGAACAAAAACAATCATTATTCCTGATACAACGCCCGGCATTGACATTGGGAATATAACTTTTCTAAATGTCGTAAACGCTGAAGCGCCCAAAGACGAGCTTGCTTCAAGTATTGAATTATCCATTCTTTCAAGAGCCATATAAATAGTAATTACCATATACGGGAAAAAGGCATGGACAAGACCTATTATAACCGCAGCTTTTGTATACATAATTCCTAAAGACCCATCTATAATCCCTATTGAGTTAAGCAGGCTTTCAAGCAGCCCCCCGTCCTGCAAAAATATAAGCCAGCTGTAAACACGCACCAGCTGATTAGTGAAAAACGGAATTATAATAAGCACCATTACTATGTTTTTAAGACCTTTAAGCTTTTTTGCCATTATGTATGATAACGGGTAGGAAATTATAAGGCTTATTACAGTCACCATTACACTGTTGAATATAGTGCGTCCCGTAAGCTTAAGATACGTGCTCTTTGAAAAAAATCTTATATAATTTGACAAAACAAAACTGCCTGTTCCGTCATCGCTTTGGAAACTGTTAAAAAGCATAATTAAAAGCGGAAAAACAGCAAATATAAAAAGCGCAGCCATAGCCGGCCAAGTCATAATCTGTCTTCTGTCACCCTTCAATAGCACTCCCTCCAAACCTGAAAATTTTAGTATATAAAACATTTTACAACATTTTTACGCCAATAACCACAAAAAATAATACTACGGCGATATTAACATCATCGTTTTTTTGCTACTGGTTTTGGCTCGGCGTTATTTTCACCCTTTTTATTAATATTCAGTCTGAAAAGCCTTATTATCTCCTTTAAGTTTTCAGTACGCGTTCTGTCGCTTCGGCTTTTAAATGTTCTTTCAATATCCATAGTTTTTATCTCCTTTATTTACAGCGCTTATAAATTTATCGTATAATTAGATTTATGAAAAGGGGAATTTTTGTATGATTGACTACACCAAATTTCAAAAAGAATTAGTACAGCTCCGCAGACATTTCCACATGTATCCCGAAACGGCATTTAAGGAGTCTGCCACTACTGATTTTATAGCGGATTATATTCAAAACGCCGGTTACAGCGTTAAAAGAACAAATCCAACAGGCTGCTATGCTTTTTTAAACGCAAATGAAAACGCGCCTACTGTAATTGTCCGCGCCGAAATCGACGCTGTGCCAATAGAAGAAAAAACAGGTCTTTCTTTTGCTTCCAAAAACAAAGGCGCCATGCATGCCTGCGGACACGACGCCAATATGGCAGTTGCCCTTGTGTTAGCCAAACTGTGCCAAAATACAAAGGACTCTTTAAGCTGCAATGTAAAATTTGTATTTGAGCCGGCAGAAGAAACAGGAAGCGGAGCCAAAGTTATGCTTAAAAGCGGTGTTTTGGAAAATCCGAAAGCTGACTCTTTAATTATGTTCCACTTTGTAAATAAATCTTCCGGCGGAATGGAAGTAAACAAAGACATTGCCTCAGCTGCTATAGGACGTATAGAAATGGAGTTTAACGGCGTTTCGTCCCACTGGGCGGCAATGCAGAAAGGGCGCGACGCCATAAACGCCGCATGCCTTACATCTGTTGAGCTTAATAAGCTGAATCAGAGCTACAAATCCAAATATCCATTTTGCATAGGCATAGGTCAGATACAAGGCGGCACATCAGCTAATGTAATGAGCGGTTACGCCAAAATAAACGGCAATTTAAGGGCAAGCTCCATAAAAGACTATTTAAGGCTTTCAGATATTATAAAAGATATAATTAAAAAAATACAAACCCAGACAGGCGTTAATATAAAATACGGCATATCTGAATATCCAATTACGCCTATTATAAACAATCCATACATGGTAAAAAAAGCCGCCCAGACAGGCAGGGAAGTTTTCGGCAGCGAATTTTACATTATGGATAAGCTTTATTTAGCCGGTGATAATGCATGCGTTTATTTTGAAAAAATACCGGGAATACTTATGGTTTTCCGCTCAAAGTCCCAAACCGCCGTTCCCCTGCACAACCCAAAATTTATATTAAACGAGGACTGTTTTTACAAGGCTCTTGAAATGCTGCATAAGTATATAATAAACCTATACAAAAAATAGATTTTTGCCTTATTTTTTGCCTCATTTATTGCAAAAAGCAAAATACCCGTAAACAAAACTTCTGTTTTCGGGTATTTTTCTCTTTAAGCATATAATATTTTTATTATTCAGTAAGTGCCTTAACGGCTTCTATTATCTGATTAAAGCTTCTCTTAGCTGTTATAAATTCACATGCGCCGTTTCGCTCAACAGCATAATAGTTATCATCATACTGCATAAACCTTAATGTAAGCACATCTCCGCTGCGGTATGTCAATACAAGCTCTCCTGCATAATCTCCCGGCTCCAATTTCATTTCACCGTCCATTGTAACAGCGGCTATGCTCTTATAAATTTCCGTAAATGCAGACATATCCGCCTGCCTTCCGTTGAGAGTTACACTGCTGTTTTCAGCATCAATGCTGTATGTGCCTGTAAATTCACTATCTTTAACTGTTATCTCACTGAAAGCCTCTGCGCTGTCGTTTATAAAATATTTGCCTATAATGTCAAAAGGCTTTGTGTTTTTGATTTTGTCTGTTTTTTCTTTTAAAACAGTGCACATGTAGTCTTTTCCGCTGAACTGGGCGTAAACCTTTGTGCTGTCGTCAGAACATGTATTGCCTACTTTTATTGTGCATTCGTTTCCCTTATTGTCAAATGCCGATAAAACCATAGCCGGATTATCAAGACCATAATCAACGCCTTCTTCAGGTGTGTCAATAAAGTCAACAGCCGTTATCTCATAAAACGGTCCGCCTACATTTTCTGCCAATTCATCTGAAAGCACAGGCGCGTCAAAGCTGTAAACGCCTGTAAGAAGGTACTCGCCGTAGCCTTCTGTTATCTCTCCGTCCGGGTTAGGCACAATGCTGTAGCTTATGCCGTCTCGTATGCTTACATTTAGTGACTTAATGTCGCTGTAGTCTACATACGCCGGATATATGTCTCTAAAATTATTCGGGCTGCGGGAGAGCGGTTTTCCGGTTTCAGCGCTTATTATGTATACATTATTGTCGCCTTCAAGGCATGCATAATAACCTGTCTGGTCAACTGTATTGCTGCCTACGGTAATTTTATAAACAAGGTTTCCGCTCTCATCATACGCCTCATCAGTTACGCCTTTATCAAGACCATATTCAGACGATTTTTCCATGCCGTTTTCTATTATTTGGGTATACTCAAGGTTTTTAAGGCATGCAATAGCCTGGTCTATTGAAATCTGGGTAAGGTCAGCGTTTTCCAAGCCTTCTAAAGCCCAGTTGGTATCTTCCTGCTTATTAAATGTAACACTGACATCACCTTGAGTTACCACATATTTTTTTATTACTGCATCGCTTTGGTCAAAAAGTTTTTTTGTTTCTTCCGCCTGAAGTGTCTGCTGTTCTTTCTTAGCGTTATATGCCTTACTTAAGCCGAAAGCGCCTAAAAGCACTGCAACAGCCGCTAAGCCTATTATAAGCCTTGTTTTTTGACTGCTCATTTGTTCCTCCTCCTGATAAATACAGTAAAGCCCGCTAAAAGTATAACAAGCGGTATTACTACAACTGATACAAGCATTATAACTACAGCCTTGCTCTGCGTAATATTAAGATACTCATCTGCTCCTATGCTCTTTGTTCTTCCTGTGCTTTCTGTGCCGTTAAGGAAATCAAATGCATTCATTACAAGACCAAAATTTCCGCCGTTTACAATATTGTTAACGCTGTCTTCAAGAAGCATTGAAGTACCTGAAACAACAAGCTTTGTGCCGTTTTCAGTGCCGTTATTGTCAGTATCTGTAACCGAAACGACAATATCCAAAGGTCCTGTGGGGTCGCTTTCAGTCATCTGAGCGATATTGGAGCTTATATCCTGCAAAGTTTTGGCGTATGAATACACAGATGATGATGCAAGAGTTTCAATATTGACTGTAGAACGCTTTGTATCAAGTCTTTCAACATACACAGCCGCCGGGGTAAGTATATTTGTTCCGGCATTTACAAGACTTTCGCATACGCTGCTCTCAGCGTTAAGGTCAGGTATAATATAGAGCGGATTATTGTCTATTACATAATTGGCGCTGCCTTCAACTATAAGCCTTCCGCTGTCCGCTATGCCGTAAGAAGCCAAAAGCGAATCAAAGTTCGGCATTTCCTGTGTAGTAAGAGTTAAAGTTATAAACGCCTTTCCGCCGTTTTCCAAATAATTTTTAATAGTATCGGCTTCATATTTGCTTAAATCCACGGCAGGTCCGTTTATAACAAGTATCTCGCAGTCATCAGGTATTTCAGGCTGTGTAAGTAAATCAAGTGTCTGCACATCAAAACCGCTGTATCCCATTTCCTTTTTAAGCTCATCACCAAGAGGTGTTTCGCTATGACCCGTAAGCTCATAAACAGCCTCAGCGGCGCCGTTAGTAAGCTGGCGTATTGTGCCTGTCAGTACGCCTTCAACCTTAATGCCTCTTAAATACGCCGTCTGTGAAGCGCTGTCTACACTTATGTCAGCTATATCATTTTGCGGTATAATAGCAAAATCACTGTCTGTTTCAACCACAATATCGCCTATTGTAGGCTGCTGCCCGTTTTTTGTGTGCTCTACGGCAAAAGCCGGGTCTGTGTACGGGTCAATATTGGATACAGATATATGCCCTGAGTGTGAGGCATACCTGTCAAGTATTTCAGTAACCATAGTTATCTCTTGACCTTCTGCATACAATGTGTATATTTCCACATCCTGATTTAAGTTTTCAACCAAGGAGACTGTATCTTCCGAAAGTGTATAAAGCCCGTTTCTTGTAAGGTCGAATTTTATATCAAAACTGCTTACAGCCAAGTTTAAAACTATTACGGCAACTACAACTATCGCTGTCATTATCGAAGCGTATCCGCCGTATTTAATAAGCGGATCGTTTTTGTCTATTTTCTTCAAATTAAGCGCCTCCTTTTAAGACCATCTTCTTTTTTCAATCACGCGTACTGTAAAATATAAAAATACGGCAATGAATGAAATAAAGTAAACAATAGAAGATACATCAAGAAGCCCCATAGCAAAACTGTTAAACCGTGTAAGTACAGCAAACATCATGGCGAATTTTCCAGCAAGACCGGTAAATATGCTTCTTTTAACAAAGTAAAGCACAAGAAGCACCGCTGCCTCTATAATAAACACGGTTATTGAAACTTCAGAATTCTTTGTATTGTAATAAACATAAAGAGCTATGAGAAGCGCTATAACACCGGCAAACATAAGCGAAAAGCCCTCTGAGCCGGAAGCTGCCGAAACAATTGTTTCTACCATAAGCAGGAGAAATACAGCCACAAATGTGGCTACAGCCGAGACTATCTGGTTATCAGTTATAGACGAAATCCAAAGCCCCACAGCTATAAAAGCGCTGCCCAAAAGGAAAAAGCCTATATAGGAGCCTAAAATCTGCGCTACGGCAACTGTTCCGAAAAATGAAAGTATTACAGGAAATATGCCTGTTATGGCAAGCGAAATTAAAAACACAGTTACTGCCGCAAGGTATTTGCCTAAAACAATAGATGGTATGCTTACAGGATATGTTAAAAGCATCTGGTCTGTCCTCTGCTTTTTTTCCTCAGACAAAAGCCTCATTGTAAGCATAGGCGCAAGTATAAGGAACATCATTATAACTGAACTGAAAACATACTGAAAGTCAGGGCTTAAAGACAATATGTTCTGTATAGAAAAGTAAACTGCTGTAATAAGCACAAAAAACGCTATAAATACATATCCTATCATAGATGAAAAATACATCTTTATCTCTCTTTTATAAATGGCTTTCATTTTTCATCACTCTCCCGGTTCATTTCGTTAATATCTTTATCCGGCTCTGTATTTTCAAGCACCCGGTCAATCTCCTCAGCTGTATTTTCAGCGCTTTTCTGAATATTATTAATATTATCTGAAGAAATGTTCTCTGTCTTGTCTTTTGACAAATCATCTAAACTGAAATTCTCATTTTCAGTAACCTGAAGGAATACTTCCTCAAGAGAAAGCTTTTCAGATTTAAGCATAAGCAGTTTAAAACCGTTTTTAACGGCATTGTCAAATACCGCTTCCCTCGCGTCAACGCCTGATGCGCCCTCAACAACAAGGTCTGTTGTGCCCTCTTCCGTTGTCTGGCTTTCTTCAACAAAACCAAAAGAGCTGTCGTTTTTAAAGGCGTTAATAATATCTTCCCTCACGCCCTTGAGCTTAATTTTAAACCTGTCCTGACTGAGGCTTTCGGAAAGCCTGTCAGGTGTTCCGGAAGCCACAATGCGCCCTTTATTAATTATAATTACTCTGTTGCATACAGCGCTGACTTCCGAAAGTATATGGGAACTTAAAATTATTGTGTGGCTCTTTGAAAGCTCTTTAATAACATCCCTGATTTCTATTATCTGCTTTGGGTCAAGACCTACTGTAGGCTCATCAAGAATAAGCACTTCCGGATACCCTACAAGAGCCTGCGCAAGACCCACTCTCTGCCTGTAGCCTTTTGAAAGATTTTTAATTACCTTATGTGAAACATGAGTTATTTTGATTTTTTCCATTATGTCGTCCAGCATAGGCTTAATTTCGGCTTTTTTAACACCTTTTAAATCAGAAGCGAAATTAAGGTACTCCGTTACTGTCATATCCATGTATAAAGGCGGAATTTCCGGAAGATAGCCTATACGTTTTTTAGCTTCTTTCGGGTTTTTGAGTATATCAAAACCGTCAATAGAAACTTCTCCGCTGCTGGCGGATATGTAGCCTGTAATAATATTCATTGTGGTTGATTTTCCGGCTCCGTTAGGACCTAAAAAGCCAACAACCTCACCAGTATCAACTTTAAACGAAATATCCTTTAAGGCTTCATACTTGCCGTAATTTTTAACAAGGTTTTTAACTTCTATCAAACCCTATCCCTCCATATACGCCGTATAAACGGCTTTATTAAAGAAAATTTTGCCCTAACTTAAGTATTATACTTAATATCTTAAAATTTTACTATATCTATGTGAACAAAATATGAATTTTCGGCACATTTACGCCGCTTTAAGGCAATAAGTCATAAAATAAATATAAAAAAATATACAAAAAACGGAAACGGCTTTTTAATACCGTTCCCGTCTTTTTAAATTTCTTTTCTCCATTTAATAAGTTTATCTTCTATGGCGCCTACAACGGCAACGGAAATCATAGCGGTTATGGAAAGTATAACTATAGGAGCAAAAACCCCGGCTCCGTCAAGCTGTGTCATCATTCGTTTGCTGAAGTACCCCAAACCGCTTTGCGCCCCAAGCCATTCGGCTATAGCTGCGCCTATAACGCTTAAAGGTATAGCCATTTTAACTGCCGAAAAAAAGTACGGAAGCGCCGAAGGTATTTTAAGTTTAAAAAATATATCCCATTTGGAAGCGCCGTATGTTATAAGAAGCTCCTCCATTTCCCTTTTTGTCGCCCTGAAGCCGTCGTAAACAGTAATTGTAATAGGAAAAAACGTAATAAGTATAGTAACAAGGACCTTTGCCCAAATGCTGTAGCCGAACCACAGCACAAAAAGCGGCGCAATAGCTGTTGTAGGTATTGTCTGCGAGGCAATTACAATAGGATAAAGGGCGTCGGCAATTTTTTTATTCATATCCATCGCTACAGCCAACGTTAGACCGAAAACTATTGAAATTAAAAGTCCTATTACTGTAACAGACATAGTTGCCGGAAGCTGGACAAGAAACAGCGTGCGGCGCAGTTCCCAAATTTTTGCCAATATCTCCGTAGGCGAAGGCAGTATATACGGCGCGTCAATTAAAAACGCTGCAAACTGCCACAAAATCAAAACTATAATTATAAGTATAATAGAAGGCAGCCTGTTTTTCATTTTACTTCCTCCTGTCTTAATTTTTTTATAAGCTCCTCTTTTAGTCCCATAATATCGCTTCTTTTCATGTCTTCCCTTTTTCTTGGATAATCCAAAGGCACAGCATATTCCTCAAAATGAGTTATTGGTCTGTCGGTAATTACAAAAACCTTTTGAGAAAGGAATATGGCTTCCTCTACATCATGTGTTACAAAAAGTATTGTGTTTTTCCGCTTTTCCCACTCAGTTAAAAGCCATTCCTGAAGACCTATCCTTGTAAGGGAGTCAAGGGCTGAAAAAGGCTCATCAAGCAAAAGCAGGTCAGCTCCTGCAAGAAGCGCCCGTGCAAAAGACGCTCTTTGACGCATACCGCCTGATAAATCCCTTGGATATTTATTTCTGTAGTCCAAAAGACCTACTTCTTCCAGAATTTCTTCTGAAGCCCTTTTCATTTTTTCTTTGCTTTCCTTCCTAAGCTCCATAGGCAGGCAAACATTTTTTTCTATAGTGCGCCACGGGTAAAGCAAATCTTTCTGCGGCATATATGAGCTGTAGTTTTTAAGCTCTTTTATGGGAGTGCCGTTTATTGTTATGCTGCCGCACTGCGGCTTTTCCAAGCCGTTTATAAGCCTGAAAACAGTGCTTTTGCCGCAGCCGCTGGCTCCTATAAGCGATATAAACTCCATGTCTTTTATCTCAAAGGACAGGTCCTTAACCATTTGGTAATCATCTGATTCGTACTTAAATGTTACATTATCGAATTTTAACACTGTGTTACCTCCAAATAAGCAACAAAAAAAGGACACCGGCAGAATGTCCTTTCACTTTTTACGCGCTCCCTACGGCGGAATTACCCGCATCAGGTTCAATGGGACTCTCTCAGCGCCGAGTTTAAAACCGGCACACCCCTGCCTGTATTTGATTATAATACCAAAATATTATTATGTAAAGAAAAAGGCGCATTTAAAAAAGGCAGGCTTTTAAAACCGCCGTTTAAAGCTATAAATGTTACAGCAACAGCGCCTATAAGCACAGCGGCAGCAAAAAACATAAGCGTATACTTTATATATTTATGGAATGAAAGCTCCTCAGTTATTTTTGAAACATACTTTTGATATATTTTTGTGCTTTTAAGCTTTTTTTCAAATCTCGGAGAGCCTTTTGAAAAAAGATACACGCTTAAAAGAAAAAAAGGCACCTGCGGCACAACTGGAATAACAAGACCTATAACACCCAGCATAAAAAACAGCACACCGCCGGAAATATAAAGTATTTTCATATATCCGCACCTTCCTAAAAATTAAATGGACAAATATATTTTAACTATATTATAGTTTTACAATACAAAAAATCAACTTGTAAATCAAATTTTTATTTATAAAAAAATACCGCCTGTAAAAAGGCGGTATTTTAATTTATTAATGTCTGTAATAGTTAATAAGGCATCCGTCAAGTATAATCTGTTTTTCATCGTCTGTAAGGGAACCAAGTTTAATTTCAAACTCTTTAACAGAATTATCTTTTACAACGTAAGCTTTCATGCTGCTTGCGCCTTCGGCAACCGCTTTTTTAACATCAGGGATATAAATATAATCCCCGTTTTCAAAAGGCGTTTCATCAATTATAAACGGTATCATGCCCCAGTTAATAAGGTTTGAACGGTAGCGCTTTGTAGCGTATTCCTTAGCGATATTAGCCCAGCCGCCTAAAACTTTCTGACAGCTTGCAGCCTGCTCTCTTGCTGAGCCGTCGCCAGGTTTTACGGCGTAAATTGTGCTGCCGATACCGGTTTTATCAGCGTCAAAATCTTTAAAGTTGGCTTTTAAAACGTCATAAATGCCTTTAATCTCGCCAAAAGCCTCAGCTGGGTTTTCACCTGCCTGCCTTGCTTTTTCTGCCTTCTGTACTTCTTTTGCCCTGCCTACATAAGCCGGGTCTTTTCTTGAAAGAGCAAACTCTGCAAGTTTAAGAGGATTAGACCTGAATGAAGATGTTTCGCCGGAAGGTATAAGCTCGTCTGTTGTTGTAACAGGGTCCGTTATATAAGAAACAACTTTAAGCAGCATATCGTCTGTAAGAGCGCACATCTGCGGCCAGTCTGTAATGTTAGGTCCGAATCTTAAAGGAGCATTTGGGTCTGCTTTGCCGTAACCGAAATAACACCTGTTTTCATAAACAGTCTTATCAAAGAAGTATGTCGGTTTTGTAAGCTCAAAATCAGCCTCGCTTGCAGCTGTAAGCACGCCTTTGTTTACCGCTGTAGCCGCAATGCTTCTTGCGTCCATAAGGGCAACTGTCGCAATCTGTCCGTTTGTAATTTTTGAGCCTTCACGGTTAGGGAAATTACGGGTTGAGTGCCTTATGCTGAGGCAGTTGTTAGCCGGAACATCGCCTGCACCAAAGCATGGACCGCAGAATGCAGAACGCACTGTCGCGCCTGAAAGCATAATATCGCTTATAGCGCCGTTATTTACAAGACCGAGGAATACCGGCTGGCTTGCTGGGTATACGCTTAAAGCAAACTCTCCGGAACCTATGGAGTGACCTTTTATAATATCCCTTGCGGCGCATATATTTTCGTATGTACCTCCGGCACAGCCCGCTATAACGCCCTGCTCAACTGTGAGCTTTCCATTTACAACTTTATCTCTTAAAGATACTTTTACTGTATCGTTATCGAGCTGTTTAGCGCAGTTTTCTTCTATTTCTTTAAGTATATCGTCAAGGTTGGCGTTTAAATCGTCTATTGTAAATACATTGCTTGGGTGCATAGGCATAGCAATCATAGGCTTGATTTCAGAAAGGTCAATATAAATCATGCCGTTATAATAAGCTATATCATCAGGCGCCTGATATTTAAAGTCCTCGCTTCTGCCGTGTATGTCATACCACTGTTTAACATTGTCGTCTGTTATCCAAACAGATGAAAGGCATGTTGTTTCAGTTGTCATTACATCAATGCCGTTTCTGTAGTCGGCTGTAAGGTTAGCAATGCCGTCGCCTATAAACTCCATAACTTTGTTTTTAACATAGCCGTTTTTAAATACAGCGCCTATAATAGCAAGGGCTATGTCCTGAGGACCTACATAAGGAGCAGGCTTGCCTGTAAGGTAGACCGCTATCACTTCCGGCATGTCAATATCGTAAGTTTTGTTTAAAAGCTGTTTAACAAGCTCCGGTCCGCCTTCGCCCATAGCCATAGTGCCAAGGGCGCCGTAACGTGTATGGCTGTCTGAGCCGAGTATCATTTTGCCAACGCCGCTCATCATTTCACGCATATACTGGTGGATAACCGCCTGATGGGCAGGCACATATATTCCGCCGTATTTTTTAGCGCAGCTTAAACCGAAAAGATGGTCGTCTTCGTTAATTGTTCCGCCTACTGCGCAAAGCGAGTTATGGCAGTTTGTAAGCACATAAGGAATAGGGAATTTTTCAAGACCGCTGGCACGTGCTGTCTGAACAATACCTACATAAGTAATGTCATGGCTTGCCATAGCGTCAAACTTAATTTTAAGTTTGCTGTCGTTTCCGCTTGTGTTATGGCTTGTAAGTATTCTGTAAGCCATTGTGCCCTTTGCGGCGCTTTCTTTTGTAACATCTTTGCCTGTTTCGGCTTTTATGCGTTTAAGGGCTTCGCCATTGTCTTTTATAATTTCATTGCCCTTTAAAACATAAACTCCTGTGTCATAAAGTTTCATTTTAATCCTCCGTTTCATTTATCAGATAATGCCTGTAAGCCAAATTACAAAAGGCATTGTTACAAGGCATAAAACAGTTGATACCATGCAGCCGGCAGAAGAGTATTCCCCGTCAAGACCGGCTATTTTAGAAAGTATAGGCAGTGTCATTCCGGCAGGCGTAGCAAAAAGTATTATAAACATAACAAGCATGTCGCCTGTTATTAATCCTGTTTTGCCAAAGAGAAAGTATGCCAAAACAGGGAATATTACAAGCTTAAAAGGCGCAGCCAAAAACACGCGCATGTTGCTTAAAAGCCTTTTTAAACCCATTCTGCCCAGAGTCATTCCTATATAAATACTGGCAAAATATTTGCTTGTGCCGCCTACATCTGTCATTGTGTCCCACAAAACAGTGCCTTGGAAATCCAAATCCAGCAGGACTATAATAAGTCCTGCCAAAATAGATATTGTAAGGGGCGTTATAAGCTTTTTCCAGTCTATGCCTTTCTTTTTTTCCCCGTTATTAATAAGGAGAGGACCTATTACCCAGTAATATGTGGACTCCACCAATGAAAAAGACGCAGCTGCAATACCTGCCGTTTTGGGAAACATACTGACTATAAGCGGTATGCCTATAAAGCCGGAATTGCCAAAGCACATTAAAAGGGCATGCATGCTTCTTTCAGGCTCTTTAGGTCCTAAAAAAACGGCTGAAAATTTGCTTATGGCTATAACTATAATATAGCACACCACAGAGCTTAAAAAGAATATCCATGATGAAAAAAGCTGCTCCCTTGATATGGAGCCTATAACAGTTAAAAGCATAAGCGGCAGTATAAGCCTTGAAATTACAGCTGAAAAAGAGTCTATAAGCTCGTTGCTGAAAAGCTTAACCTTCTGCTCAAAAAATCCTATAACCATAAGAGCGGCTATTATTTCCATCTGCCCTATAAGCAAGGCAACATTACTGTCCATATTTTATCCCCACATAAATTAAAACTTATCCCCTAAAAAAACGAAATAATATAAAATACAAGCGGCATTGTAAAAAGACAGCTTACAGTAGTTGCAAGTATTGCTCCCGAACCATAGTCCGGCGCCACGTCATATTCCATAGTAAGTATTGTTATAACAAGCATTGTAGGAAGCATAGAAAAAACAGTTACAGCCATTTTCATATCCTCAGCAACACCTATTAAATTGTATATAAAAAATACAGCCAAAGGCGCAAGTATAAGCTTAACCGGCACAGTCAAAAACACCTTAGGCTTTGCAAAAAGCTTTTTAAATCCCCTGCGACCAATATCAGCTCCTATGTATATAAGCCCCAGATATTTCTGTGTTCCGCCTATGCCTGTAAGCGTATCCCAGACTATATTATTTGGGTGAATATCCATCAGAACCATTATAATGCCTATTATAAGGGCTACAGTCATTGGCGTTATCATTTTCCTTGCATCAATGCGACCTTTGCCGTGAGCGCTGGATAATACAAGAACACCGGCTGTCCATGTAACAAAAGTTTCAACTACAAGAAAAGCCACTATAAAAAGCCCGGACTTTTCCGGAAACATTGCCATTACAATAGGGTAGCCTATAAGAGCGCTGTTTACAAATGTGCACGAACAGACATGTGAGTTAATCTCCGGCTTTTTTAGCCCTGCCGCCTTTCCTGTAACAAAGCTTATTGTAAAGTGTATAATATACATTCCAACAGCGCAAAGGGCAAAGGGCCATACTGAAAAAAGCTCGCTTCTTGTGCCGCTGGAAGATGTAACGGTTAAAACCATTATAGGCACTACAACACGCATAATAAGCTTTGAGAGCGAAAGTATCATCTCGTCAGTTATAAAATTAACTCTCTGGGCTATAAACCCTACGGCAAGAGCTGTTGAAAAAAAACATACCTGCTGAAGTATAATATTAAAATACTCCATGCCGCCACCCCCAAAAACACACCTGTTTACAGCATAAACACATTATATTCCATACTTAAAATAACCGCAACAAAAAAATATTGTATATTCGCGTAAATTTAATATTTATACAAGTACAAAAACAGTTCCTCCCGCTGTTTAAGGGAAGAACTGTAAGAGTGCCGAAAAATGCAGGCTCTCCTTTGCCAAAATATTATTTTATTCAGGCTGTTGAAAAGCAGCGTAAGCTAAAGCGCATTTATTTAAAAAAGTTAGCTTTGAAGCCATACGCTATTTTAATTTGCCAAGTTACGGACAGGAGCAAAAGGCATTTCAAAACAAACTAAAAATGAAACGCCTTTTGTTTTGCCGCAGGCATTACCCTATCTCTTAAAGCCTTTAAACTGCTCAGGCGTTTTGCTTTGACGCCTTAGTTTGTCAGGTGATTTTATTTCATTAAAAATAATTTCCATCTGCGTATTACATAAGGAAATCAAAACAGCGCCAATACGTGCGTACAGATACCTACAGATGTATTTTGCTTATTAAAGCGGCTGACAATTTGCTACCAAAGCCTTCCGCAGCATTAAGATATTACAACTGTGACATTATTACTTCCTCAGCTTTTTTAAGCGCGTCGCCTATTTTTGAAGGGTCTTTGCCGCCTGCCTGAGCCATAGCCGGCTTGCCTCCTCCGCCGCCTCCGCAGACTGATGCGGCCTCTTTAATTATTTTTCCAGCATGTACGCCTTTATCAACAGCGCCTTTTGTTGCCATAGCCACAAGAGTAACTTTACCCTCAGCACTTGAGGCAAGAACAACTACTGCTTCGCCAAGCCTGTTTTTAAGCTCGTCGCCCATTGTTTTAAGGTCATCGGCGCCTGTGTTTTCAACCTGAGCGCATACTACATTAATTCCGTTTATTTCTTTGCTGTTTTTAAGTATCTCATCTGCCGCGCCGGAAGCCATCTCCGCTTTAAGTTTTTCTACTTCTTTAGCGAGGTCTTTTTGTTCTTTAATAATATCGCCAAGGCGTTTAACCATGTTATCCGGGTTTGTTTTAAGCATAGCGCAGATTTCTTTAAGCGCTGTTTCCTCTCTCTGGTAATGTTTAAGAGCGCCTTCGCCTGTAAGGGCTTCTATACGCCTTACACCGGAAGCGACGCCGTTTTCAGAAACAATCTTAAACGAGCCAATCTGAGCTGTGTTTGTAAGATGGGCGCCGCCGCAAAGCTCTATACTGTATCCTCCCATATTTACAACACGAACAACGTCGCCGTATTTCTCGCCGAAAAGCGCCATAGCGCCCATTTTTCTTGCTTCATCAATGGATTTTTCGGAAATATCTATATTAAGACCCGAAAGTATCTTTTCGTTAACTATATCCTCAACTTTCTTTATCTCGCTTTCTGTCATCGGCTGGAAGTGGGTAAAGTCAAATCTCAGCCTGTCGGCTGATACATAAGAGCCTGCCTGCTCTACATGTGTGCCTAAAACTTCTCTTAACGCCTTTTGAAGAAGGTGTGTAGCCGAGTGGTTTCTTGATATAGAAAGCCTGTTTTTCTCATCAATTTTAGCTGTGGCTTTTTCTCCTACAGTAATAACGCCGTCTACAACTGTACCTATATGAGCTGTTTTTCCTCCTACAACGTGTATTGTGTCAGAAACCTCAACTGTACCCATATCAGTCTTTATAATACCGATATCGCCTACCTGACCGCCCATTTCAGCGTAAAACGGTGTTTTGTCAAGGAATACGGCAACATCGCTGCCAACAGAAGCACTGTTTGCAACGGCATTGTCCGCTACAAGCTCTATAACCTTGCAGCCGTCAATTTCAGCTTTATCATATCCGTCGAATACTGTTAAAAGCGCAGGGTCAAGCTGGTTATAGACTGTTTCTGCCGCGCCCATATAGTTGGATACTGCTCTTGCGGCTCTCGCTCTTTCTTTCTGTTCTTTCATTTCAGATGCAAATGCTTCTTTGTCAAGTGTAAGACCGCTTTCTTCAAGTATTTCTTCTGTAAGCTCAATAGGGAATCCGTATGTGTCATAAAGCCTGAAGCTCTTATCCGCCCCCATTACGCTCTGACCGGCTGCCTTCATTTCTTCTATGTCGTTTTTAAGTATTTCCATGCCTTTATCAAGAGTCTTGTAGAAGCTGTTTTCCTCTACTGTAAGAACTTTCTTGATATAGTCCTTTTTCTCTTTAAGCTCAGGGTAAGCATCGCCTGATGTGGCAATTACAACTTCGCAAAGGTCTGCAAGGAACTCTTTTTCTATACCAAGGCGTTTACCGTGGCGAGCGGCGCGTCTTAAAAGCCTCCTTAAAACATAGCCCCTGCCTTCATTTGAAGGAAGAACTCCGTCAGCTGTCATAAATGTTACAGAACGTATATGGTCTACAATAACGCGTACGCTTTCGTCTGTTTTGTGGTCTTTCATATACTCAACACCGGCAATGCCGCAAACAGCGTCCCTAAGAGCTTTAAGTGTGTCAACATCGAATATTGAGTCAACGCCCTGCATAATAGTAGCCATTCTTTCAAGACCCATGCCTGTGTCTATGTTTTTCTTTTCAAGCTCTGTATAAGTGCCGTCTTCATGGGCGTCAAACTGTGTAAATACAAGGTTCCAGAACTCCATGTACCTGTCGCAGTCGCAGCCTACAGTGCAGTCAGGCTTTCCGCAGCCGTATTCCTCGCCTCTGTCATAATAAATTTCAGAACATGGACCGCATGGACCTGTGCCGTGCTCCCAGAAATTATCTTCCTTACCCATATAGAAAATTCTGTCTTTTGGAAGACCTACTTTTTCGTGCCAAATCTGAGCCGCTTCCTCATCGTCTTTGTAAACTGTTACATAAAGCCTGTCTTCAGGTATTTCAAGGACTTTTGTTACAAACTCCCAGCTCCAAGGTATAATCTCGTTTTTAAAATAATCGCCAAATGAAAAATCTCCCAGCATTTCAAAAAATGTGCCGTGGCGCGCTGTTTTGCCTACGTTTTCAATATCGCCTGTCCTTATGCATTTCTGGCATGTAGTAACCCTTTTTCTCGGCGGAATTTCCTGACCTGTAAAATACGGTTTAAGCGGCGCCATACCTGAGTTAATAAGAAGAAGGCTGTTGTCGTTATGCGGCACAAGCGACGCAGACGGCAGCCTTAAATGGTCCTTAGACTCAAAAAATGAAAGGAATTTTTCCCTTATCTCGTTTACACCCAATGGTTTCATTTTTTATATCCTCCTTAAAAAACATTTATAAATTGTTTTATTTACTTAAAATTAAATACAAAAAAGCCTTCAATCCCTGCTTTTAGGGACGAAGGCTCGCGGTACCACCCTATTTACACTAAAAAATCAGTGTCACTTTATACCCTGTAACGAAGGGCTTACGTCCGGAGATACTTTTTGTTCCCTCCGGCGGCTCAAAGACTGCTTCAGTTAAAAAACACACATAACGCGCCTTACAGCCCGGATAAATCCGTGGGCGTTTCTCTGGAAGGTATTTTAAAACCTACTTATTCTTTTCCCTGCCTTTTACAGCTTAACGCAAACAATTATATTTTATATAAATTATATTGTCAACACAAAATACCGAAATTCTTAAATTTAAGCACTGGATATAAAAAACATTCCATGTAATAAAAACTTAATATTTAGGAGCTTTGTTTTCGTGTTATATCGGTTGTTAACGTGTGCAAAAAAATGTATAATTAAATCAGATATTACATAAAATTTATAACTTCAGCTAAGGAGGTATTGAAATGAAAGCAGTTAAAAAATTAATAGGGATAGCCGCATCTTTGACATTAATACTGTCAGCAAGCGTGCCGTCCCTTGCAGCAAAAAATGTGGCGACAGTAAACGCATCCTGCGGTGAAGGCGGAAACATATCACCAAAATATAATGTGGAGGTGCCGGTTGGTGAGAACATTACATTTACAATAACACCTGACGAGGGTTATAAAATCGACTCAGTTACAGTTGACGGCGTAGATAAAGAAGACATATCCACATATACT
Organism: uncultured Clostridia bacterium; assembly: GCA_944383885.1. GTDB lineage: Bacteria > Bacillota > Clostridia > Lachnospirales > Anaerotignaceae > Neoanaerotignum_A. The sequence continues at coordinate 225,661 of CALWRF010000040.1, forward strand.
TTTTACAACTTAACAGGCGACCATGTAATTAAAGCCGAATTTAAGAAAATAACCAAATCATATACAAAAGAAGAAGAAAGCACAGGTTATACAAAATTAACAGCCAAAAGGACAGAAAAAGAAAAAGAAACTGCTGACCCTGCCTGGTCAACAAATCCAAACACAACAGCTGAACGCAATGAAGCCAACAAAGATAAAACATTTTATATAAAAGCAAGCGCCGGAACAGGCGGAACTATTTCCCCAAGCAACACAGTTACTGCAAAAGGCGGTCAAAGCGTTACTTTCGAGATTAAGCCGAGGGACGGGTATGTTGTTAAAGGAGTATATATCGATGATATTTACGGCGGCAAGCTTACATCATACACATTCAGCGACTTAGCCAAAGACCATACAATAAGGGCTGAGTTTGAAACAGCCGCCAATGCCGAAATAGATGAAATGACAAAGAACAGTTCATCTAACAAAATTGAGTCAATAGATATAGGCTACAGCATATCAGGCGTTGAAAACCCTTACAGGGATATAACAAGCAGTGCTTCTTACTATAAGAGCGCGCTTAACCTTTATAATAACGATGTGCTTTTAGGAACATCGGCAAACGAGTTTTCACCAAACGAATACCTTACAAGGCAGGACGCGGCAAGGGCTTTCTACCGCATAGAGAGAATCATAAGCTCTAACTTCTCTAACCCATACACTGATGTATCAGACAGCAGCTCGTACCGCGACGCCATAGCGTGGTCATATCACAACGGAATAATAGACCCGCAGTCAGACGGCATATTTAATCCTGAAGGCGCAATTACAAAAGAAGAACTCTGCCAGATGATTTATAACTACGCTAAGTATACAGGCGCAGCCCCTTCCGGCAGCTGGGCAATTAACCTTCCATATACAGACACAGACCAGCTTTCAAGCGATAAAATAGAAGCAGTTATGTACTGCACTCTTAAAAGCATAGTAACTAAAAACAGCAACGGGACACTTTCTCCAAAGAGCTATGTAACAAGAGCTGAGGCTGCCGAAATACTTAATAACGCTATGATAGTTACAAGACGTGACTCAGGCAAACAGCAATAAAATAAAAACATTACGTGCCGGCTGCGCCGGCACTTTTTTTTTATAATCCGCATAAAGAAGTTATATAAAAAGTTATAAAAAAGGAGTAAAAAAGGAGTAAAATATGGACTCTGTTTTTAATATAAAAATAAATAAAGACTCGGACATACCGCTTTACCGCCAGATAGGCGATAATATATGCCGCCTTATAGAAGAAGGAACCCTAAAAGCTAATACACGCCTTCCGGCTATACGTTCTTTAGCCAAAAACCTTAATGTAAACAACGACACAATAGTATCTGCCTACAAATACCTTATAAATAAAAAAGCCGCATACTCCCAAGTAGGCAGCGGCACTTATGTATCCCCCATACTTCTTGACGAAATACCGCAGCCGGTAGCAAAAGAAAACATATCGCCTTTTACAAAGCATAAATCCGATATTAAATCACCGGGTTTTATAAATTTTGCCGACTCTTCCCTTCCCCAGTCACTTTTCCCTTCCGATGAATTTAAAAACGCGTTTAATGAGCTTTTGGACAGAGAAAAGGGCGGCGCTTTCTCGTCAGTTGACAGTCAGGGCTATATGCCTTTAAGGGAAAAAATATGCTCTTTCCTTACGGACTACAGTATAAACACATACCCGGAAAATATACAGATTTTATCTGGTGCACAGCAGGGCATTGATATTGTGTCAAAAGCCATGATAAGCTACGGCGATATTGTTTTTACTGAAAATCCAACATTTTACGGCGCCGCAGGGGCTTTTATATCCCGCGGATGCCGAATAATAGAAATACCTGTTGACGAAACAGGACCAGATGTTTCGGCTATAGAAAACCTCGCAAAGCTGTATAAGCCGAAGTTTTTTTATTCAATGGCGTATTTTCAAACGCCTACCGGCTTTTCCTGCTCTCTTGCAAAAAAAAGGCGAATACTGGAATTAGCCGAAAAATTCAATTTTTATATCATAGAAGACGACAACCTTTATGACTTTAACTATACAAAGTCATCTATTGTGCCGTATAAAGCCCTTGATTACCAGAACAGAGTTATATATATAAAAAGCTTTTCAAAAATACTTATGCCTGGGCTTAGAATGGGCTTTGCCGTGCTGCCAAACAAAGTAACGCAAAGCATAATGAATGCAAAATACACAACGGATATTTCAACTTCCGGTGTGCTTCAAAAGGCGCTTGACATTTATTTTTCAAAAAACACATACAAAAACCATATTAAAGAAGTGGTTAAATATGCCGCTTATCAGTACCGACATACAGTTAAATACTGCGACAGATTTCTGAAAGGCAAATGCTCTTACACAAAACCGAACGGCGGAATAAGCCTTTGGATAGATACCGGCGTTAAATACGACGCCCTCTATACTTCTCTTTACGATAAACATACTGCCGTTTCACCCGGAAGCCGGTTTATGATAAACGGAAGCGACACAAGCTATATACGCCTTTGCTTTACTGCCGTTTCCGTACCTAAAATAGAAACCGGCATACGCCGCATATCAGAATGCATAGACAGCCTTACATAAACCTTTACAGTTCGGTTTAAAATATGTAAAATATAACTTAGCCATGCTTTTACAAGCGTTTAAAAAAGAAAGGAAGATAAGAAATGGAAATAAGAACAAGGTTTGCTCCAAGCCCTACAGGCTATATGCATATCGGCAACCTTAGGACAGCGCTTTACGAATACCTTATTGCCAAATCCCAAGGCGGCAAATTTATACTGCGCATAGAAGATACAGACCAGGAAAGGTACGTTGAAGGCGCTGTTGACATTATATACAACACACTTAAAATAACAGGTCTTGAGTATGACGAAGGTCCGGACAAAGACGGCGGCTGTGGTCCATACATTCAGAGTGAAAGAATGAAAACGGGCATTTATATGAAATATGCCCTTGAGTTAGTTGAAAAAGGCGAAGCATACTACTGCTTCTGCACAAAGGAACGCCTTGACAGCCTTAAAGAAAGCAATGCCGAAGGCGACGCTTTTGCCAAGTACGACAGGCACTGTCTTTCTCTATCGAAAGAAGAAATTGATGAAAACTTAAAAAGCGGCAAGCCTTTTGTTATCCGCCAGAAAATGCCTCAGGAAGGCACAACATCATTTACCGATGCGGTTTACGGCACAATAACAGTTGAAAACAGCGAGCTTGATGACCAGATACTTATTAAATCCGACGGAATGCCTACCTATAACTTTGCCAACGTAGTAGATGACCATCTTATGAACATAACCCATGTTGTAAGAGGAAGCGAGTATCTTTCATCTACGCCTAAATACAACCTGCTTTATAATGCTTTCGGCTGGAACGCTCCGCAGTATGTCCACCTGCCGCCTGTTATGAAAGACGCGCACCACAAGCTGTCAAAACGCAACGGCGACGCTTCTTTCGGCGACCTTATAGATAAAGGCTACCTTCCGGAAGCAGTCATTAATTATATCGCCCTTTTAGGCTGGAGTCCGTCTGACAACACAGAGATATTTACTCTTGATGAGCTTAAAGAAAAATTTAATATTTCCGGATTAAGCAAGTCGCCGGCAATATTTGATACAGCTAAGCTTACATGGATGAACGGCGAGTATATCAAAAATATGGATGAGGAAAAATATCTTTCTATTGTTACGCCGCGCCTTGAAAACATAATTAAAAACAAAAATCTGGACATAAAAAAAATAGCGCTTCTGCTGCAAAAAAGGCTTGAAACTCTTAACGACATACCTTCACTTGTGGACTTTTTCGATGAGCTTCCTGAGTACACAACAGACCTGTATGTCCATAAAAAAATGAAAACAACAGAAGAAATAGCCCTTTCCAGCCTTAAAGCCTGTGTGCCTGTGCTTGAAGGCATTACAGACTGGAAAGAAAACATTATACATGACAAACTTATGAACCTTGTTACAGACCTTGGAATTAAAAACGGTCAGCTTTTATGGCCTGTAAGGACAGCTCTTTCCGGCAAGCCTACATCTCCTGGAGGCGCTATGGAACTTGCAGACATACTTGGAAAAGAAGAAACTTTAAAAAGAATTAAAAAAGGCATAGAGCTTTTGGAAAAATAAAACACAAAAAATAACCCCTGAAAAGGGGTCATTTTTTTTATTTGGTTTCTTTTGTAGGCTCTGTTACATATTCAAAATGCCTGTCCTCAAAATTACGTATAAACCGTATAACCCTGTTCCTTACTCCCGTTATGCCGGAATATAATACCGGTATAAACACAAGTGTTATAAGGGTTGAAAGTGTAAGACCGAATATTATAACTACAGCCAAAGGTCTTTGGGTTTCCATGCCTGAGTCTTGGGAAAAGAGCATAGGGAATATACCTATAACGGTTGTAAGTGTTGTCATAAGTATAGGTCTAAGTCTTGCGGGACCTGCCTCAAGAAGCGCTTCATTGCAGCCCAGATTATTATTGCGCCGTAACTGATTTGTGTAGTCCACAAGAACTATGGCATTATTTACAACCATGCCTATAAGCATTATAAAGCCCAGCATTGACATGGCTGTTATTGACTGGCGTGTTACAAAAAGTCCCAGCATACCGCCTGTTATGGCTATAGGCATTGAAAACATAATTATAAACGGATAAAGCAGTGATTCAAACTGCGACGCCATAATCATGTAAACAAGGAGTACCGAAACAATAAGGACTATAGTAAGGGTCTTCATCATTTCATTCATTGTTTCAAGGTTTCCGCCAAATGAATAGCTACAGCCCTGAGGCATTATATAGTTATCCAGTTTTTCCTCTACTGCTTTCTGGACTTCACTCATTTCAAGGTTATTAAACCTGCCTGTAATTGTAATATATCTTTGCAGGTTCTCACGTGAGATAGTTGTCGCGCTGTCGCCTACAGCTATTTCGGCAATTTCAGTAAGCGGTATAAGCCTTCCGTCCTGTGCGGGTATTGTAATGCTCTGGACGTCATTCAAATACTTAGCGCTGTCGCCATCATACTTAATTATAACGTCTGTTTCACTTCCGTCCGCTTTAATTGTAGTTGCCGTAACACCGCTTACAGCTGCAGAAACGGCGCTTGCCACTGATGAAGTCGTTATGCCGTATTTAGCGGCTTTTTCCCTGTTTATTATAATATTGCCTTCTGCTACGGCATCATCCATAGAACTTTTTATGTTTTCAGCTCCCGGTATGGTATTTAAAAGCTGTACTATGTCTTTCCCAGCCTGTCTTAATGTTTCGTTGTCGTTGCCTTTTACCGTAAGGTATAAATCCGAACCGGAACCCATAGAGCCCATAGCCATTCCGGAAGCGTATACATCAAGCTCAACCCCGGCTATATCTGAAAGCTTCAGTTTAATATCATCTGCTATCTGCCCTGTTGAGCGTGTTCTGTATTTTTTATCGCAGAACTGATACTCTAAGCTTACATAAGTTCCGTTTGCCATGGCAACAGATGTCTCTGTTTCCGGTATATCGCCTATAAGGTCAAGAGCCCTGTAAAGCATTTCCTCCGTCTTTTCAAACTTTGTTCCGTCAGGCATATAAATATAGACAGAGCATGTGCCTTCATCTGTTTCACTCATAAGTCCGCTTGTAAGAAATGGGTATGTGCATAAACTTGCTATAAATGCCGCTATAACAATAACTGTTGTTTTAACCCTGTGCCTTAAAGCTAAAGAAAGCACTTTTCTGTATGCATTGTCCAAACCATTAAGGAATTTAAGGCATATATCGCCTAAAAACGCAAATATGAAGCGTTTTTTCAGCCTTCTGCGCTTTTCCTGCCTTGAAAGCAGCTTTGAGCATGCCATTGGCACAAATGTAAGCGACACCACAAGGGAAGCTGTAAGGGCAAAGCAAATTGTTAAAGAAAGGTCTTTTACAATAGCTCCAACTGTGCCCGGTACAAACGCTATAGGTCCGAAAACAGCAACAGATGTTAAAGTTGATGCTGTTACAGCCATTGAAACCTCTTTTGTACCGTAGTACGCAGCATCTTCCGGCGTAAAACCGCGTTTGTAGTATGTATTTATGTTTTCAAGTACAACAACAGAGTTATCAACCAGCATGCCTATGCCTATAACTATACCGCCCATTGAAATGATATTCATTGTAACGCCGGTTAAATACATCAAACCGTATGTTGCCATTATAGAAGCGGGTATTGAAACGCCTATTATAAGCGATGACTTATAGTCCCTTAAAAACAGAAGAAGTATAAATACCGCCACAACGGCGCTTTCAAAAGCCGTGCTTGTAATGCCGCCTATTGCTGATTTTATGTAATCACTTGTTGAACTTAAAAGCTCAATATTTATATTGCCGAACTCAGATGAAAGAGAGTTTATCTCTTTTTGTATATTGTCGCTTACAGTAACTATATTTGCGTCGGACTGCTTTGAAATGGAAAGCACTATGCCTTCTTCGCCGTTTATAATAGTTTTAATATTCTGCTCTTTTTCTGCCTTTTTAACATCAGCAACATCGCTTACATGGATAATATTGCCCTGTTTTGTTAATACAGGCACATTTTTTATATCCTCTTCCGATTTATACTGACCTAAAGCTCTAAGCTGCATGGAAGAGTCGCCCTGCGTTACACTTCCGGCTCCTGCGTTTGAGTTTTCCCTTGATATGGCGTTTGAAATATCATCTATTGTTATGCCGTAACCGCTTAACCTTACTGGGTCAACAGTTACATCTATTTCGTACTGTCTTCCGCCCCATATTTCAACTGCCGATACGCCTTCTATGCTCTCAAAACGGCTTTTTATCCTGTCGTTTACAATGTTATAAAGGGAATATGCGTTATAATCAGCGCTTCTTACGCCTATAATCATTGTTCCTGTTTCCTGCTGTATGTCGTATTTATATATAGACGGCTTTTCAGCATCATCAGGCAGATATGCCATTTCCAGCTTATCCCTTACGTCGTTTGTCTTTTTATCTATATCAACGCCGTCTTTAAACTCAAGTGTTACCTGTGAATATCCCAAACTGGAATAAGACCGTATATTTTTTACCCCGGTAACAGTAGAAAGTACTTTTTCCAAAGGCTTTGTTACCATTTCCTCTACTTCTTCCGGTCCTGCTCCTTCATAAGATGTGCTTACGGCAATCATTGGATAGTCAATAGACGGCATAAAGGCTATTTCCAGATACTCATGGGCTACCAAACCGCCTAAAAATACCATAAGTATTATCATAACTGTTGTTACAGGACGTTTTATTGATATTTTAGAGAGCATAAATTATTCCTCCCCTTTTGCAATTTCAGCCGGCTCAGCGCTTTTTTGGTTATTGCTTTGCGCATCATTTGAATCCGGCTCGCTTATATCAGTATTGCCTTTGGATTCAGCGCTGCCGTTTACAATTCTTACTGTATCGCCGTTATTAAGGTATGAGCTGCCATTTACAACAACCTCATCGCCTTCATTTAATCCGCTTAAAATCTCAACGCAGGTGCCGTTATCAAGACCTGTTGTTACATCAACTCTTTGTGCCTTTGAATCTTTAACAACATATACATACTCGCTTAAACTGTCTATAAGCACTGCGTTCTTATCAAGCACTATATTGTCCGAGCTTTTGTTCTTTACAAACTTAACTTCAGCGAACATTCCGCTTTTAAGCTTCCCGTCAGGGTTATCAATTTCTATTGAAACGGGAAAAGTACCGTCTGTATTGGCTCCCGGCGCAATTGTGGAAATCCTGCCTTTAAAAGGCTCATTTGAATATGAATCGACAGTTATTTCCGCCGTATCGCCTACAGAAAGGGAATTAACTATATCCTCCGATACGTTAATCTCTATTTTTACTTTGCTTAAATCGACTATAACAAAAGGCATGTCCCCAGTTAAAACAGAGCCTGATACAGCATTACAGCTTAAAACAGTGCCTGATATAGGGCTTTTAACATTTGAGTCCGCAATATCCTTTTTATAAGACTGCATTTGAGCCGCCTGAGCATTCTTTTGGGCTATGGCTGAGTCAAGGCTGTTCTGGGCGCGTTTCTTATTTTCAGCCAATGTCTCATTTACAAGCAAATCGTAGCTGTACTGAGCCGAGTCAAGAGCTTCTTTGGCATCTTTAGTGTTTCTCTCAGCTTCGTCATAGGCGTTTTTAAGATTTGTAAGCTCTGTCTGTGAAACAGCGCCGCTTGAAAACAGTGCGTTTGCCGAATCATAATCTCTTTTGGCTGTATCAAGCTGCGCCTTTGCCGTATCATAAGACCTTTGTGCCGATGAAACCGCCGTTTTGCTGTTTTCTATCTGCTGCTTCATTTGAGAGCCTTCCACCTGTTCCAGTTCTGTTTGGGCTGACTGTATATTGGCATCTGCTGAAGCAAGCGACGCGTTTAACACATTTATATTATTTTGAATGTCGGAAATATCCAGGCTGAAAAGCACATCTCCTGCTTTAACACTGTCCCCAACATCAAAGTTTACGTCTGTTACCTTTACACCTGTTCTTGGAGAAGCTACCTCTACGGTTTTAAATGGCTGCACCGTACCGGAAAACATTGATTTTTCCTCAATAGCCCCTTTTTTAACAATACTTGTTTCAACAGCTACGCTGTCAGGGTCGTAATAAGCTGAATCGGCAGATGACACAGATGAAGATGCCGCCGGAGTACCGGATTGTCCGCAGCCGGATAAAACTGCTGCGCATAATATAAAAGCTATTGGCAAAGTCTTATGTTTCACTTTGTTATGCCTCCTTTAATTATTTTCATTAACTGAATTTTTCTTTTCAGTATAATTATACATATATTGGGGCATGTTGTTTCTTAAGATTAGTTTAAATGATTCTTAAGTAAATATGAACATCTGAAAATACAGTAAAAATCAATATTTTTCATATACAGTGTGATACTGTATTATAAATTAACGCAAATAAAAAAGCGTTTATTAAACATATTTCTGCTTAAATAAACGCTTATTTAGGTGCAATATTTTTCAGCCTTCAATTATTTTTACAAAAACCGTTCTGTTTCGCGGTCCGTCAAACTCGGCAAAATATATATCCTGCCACATGCCCAAAACCGGCTTTGAATCACTTATTATTACCGTTTGGCTAAAACCCATTAAAGACGCCTTGATATGCGATGCCGAGTTGCCTTCACAATGAAGATAATTGTCTTCTAAAGGCACTATTTTATCAAGCTCAGTAAGAATATCTTTTTTTACATCGGGGTCGGCATTTTCGTTAATTGTAATACCGCCTGTTGTGTGGCTGGAAAATACAACGCAAATGCCGTTTTTAACGCCGCTTTTATATATAATCTCTTTAACTTGAGGAGTAATATCCACAAGCTGGTTTCTGAATGATGTTTTAACTTTAAAAGAACAAACTTCCGACATAAAACTTCCTCCTTAATTTTTTAATATATTAAATACAGTTTTTGCCATAAATTCTGTTTCAATAAACAATATTTTTTTCAAAATAAAAATGACTGCTGTGGCGCAGTTATAACAAATAGCTGCCGAATGTAAAATATGCGCCTTTATTCTTTTTCAAATAAATCCTCTAAATAATAATAAGGGGTTTTTGAGCCGATTACAGTATAAAAAAACGGGTCTTTCCGTATAGTATCAGGGGAATTTATAATAAAGTTGTTGAAACCTTCGGCTTCCTCACCGGAATTCAGGTATATTGTTGTTTTATAACTGTAACCCGTATATCCAAAAGATAAACCGCTTCTTTTTACTCTTAAACTGTTAAGGCTATCTATTACATAATCAATATCTTTTTGCTTTTCTATACGAATATCCTTTCCGGTATTCCCGTCAAAAACCACTATCTCTTTTACATCTTTTGGGTCTAAATCCGTTGCCCCCAAAGGCGCGTTATACCAAAGTATGCCTATTGCCGCCGCAACAATAAAAGCCCCCAATATTATTTTCAGTTTCCGTTTATTTCTGCCTTTCAAAACAGCCTCTCCCCTTTTCTTGACTTTTATTTTCTATTTTACTATATTTATTAATAATATTAAACTAATTTCAGAAACGGAGTTTTAAATTTGAATATATTATCGGCAGAAAACATAACTTTATCATTTACTGATAAAACACTACTTAATGATATTTCTTTTTTCATACAGGAAAACGACAAAATAGGTGTTATAGGCATTAACGGAACGGGAAAGTCTACACTTTTAAAAATAATATCAGGTATTGAGCAGCCGCAAAAAGGCTCTGTTACAATGGCAAACGGCATAATCGTACGCTACCTTTCCCAGCACCCTGTATTTGAAAAAGATGAAACCGTTTTGGAATACGTGCTGGAAAACAACCGAAAAAGCGACCATGCATGGGATATACAAACAGAGGCAAAGTCACTTTTAACACGCTTTGGACTTAATGATTACAATCAAAAGCTTTCATCTCTTTCCGGCGGACAAAAAAAGCGCGTATGCCTTATATCTGTCCTTGTTTCACCTGCGGACATACTTGTCCTTGATGAGCCTACAAACCATTTAGACAGTGAAATGGCTGGCTATTTGGAAAATTATCTTAAAAAATTTAAAGGCGCCCTTGTAATGGTTACACACGACAGATATTTTCTTGACAGCGTAACAAATAAAATAGTTGAAATTGACAAAGGCTCACTTTATACTTACGACACAAACTATTCCGGTTTTTTAGCCCTTAAAGCCGAAAGGGAAGACATGGCAATAGCCAGTGACAGAAAAAGAAAATCCATACTGAAAACGGAATTAAAATGGATACAGCGCGGCGCCCTTGCCCGTTCCACAAAGCAGAAAGCCCGTATTGAGCGCTACGAGGAAATGAAAAACAAGGAAGATTTCAAGCGTGACGAAACACTAAAAATAGGCTCTGTTGCCTCACGTCTTGGAAAAACAATAATAGAGCTTGAAAACGTGTCGAAACAGTATAACGGCAAAACTCTTTTCAGCAATTTTTCGTATATATTCCTTAAAGGCGACCGTGTAGGCTTTATAGGCAAAAACGGCTGCGGAAAAACTACCCTTATGAAAATTATAGCCGGCATTGAACAGCCCGACACAGGCAAAGTTACAATAGGGCAGACAGTCAAAATAGGCTACTACACCCAAGAGATAGAAAACGAGGACACAGGGCGTATTTCATATATGGACCCGGAAAAAAAGGTAATAGATTACATTCGGGATACAGCAGAATATGTTAAAACTCCGGAAGGCACTGCTTCTGCTTCGCAAATGCTTGAAAAATTCCTTTTTCCTCCATACCTCCAGCACAGCCAGATAAAACGCCTTTCAGGCGGCGAAAAAAGGCGACTTAACCTTCTTCGGGTGCTTATGGAAGAGCCAAATGTGCTTATATTTGACGAGCCTACAAACGATTTAGACATAGCCACAATGACTATACTGGAAGAATTTCTGGACTCATTTGAAGGCGTTGTTATTACAGTATCCCATGACAGGTATTTCCTTGACAGAACTGTAAAGCGTATATTTGCTTTTGAATCAGGCGGTGTTATAAAACAGTATGAAGGCGGGTACACCGACTATTCGCTTAAAAAAACTGATGAATACGAAATTTCACAACAGAAAGAACAGAAAAAAGAATATAAAGCCTCACACGAAAAGAAACTGAAATTCACATTTAAGGAACAGAAAGAATATGAAACAATAGAAAGCGAAATAGCCGCCCTTGAGGAAAAGCTTGAAAACACAGAAAAAGAAATGGCTCTGAACGCAACGGATTTTGTAAAATTAGAGGAGCTTTCAAATATAAAAGAGGAAACGGAAAACGCGCTTAACGAAAAAATGGAACGCTGGGAATATCTTGAAGATTTAAACCAGAAAATACAGGAACAGAATAAAAAATAAAATTACAGGCTGTTTGAATTTAACCAAACAGCCTGTTTGTTTTATAGATATAAGGCTTAAATATACCGCCGTTAAACATATTTTAACTTTAATAATAAGCACATTTGAAGGGGATATATTTTCTATTTAAGGGGATATTTAACCATGAAGCTCGTCGATGTCGTTTACCGGCTTTTTAAGTCCTTCTATCTTTTTTCCATTTTTCTCGCAGTAGTCCCACAAAGCCGCATGTATTGCTTCTTCCGCAAGACATGAGCAGTGCACTTTAACCGGAGGAAGTCCGTCAAGGGCTTCCATAACAGCTTTATTTGTAACATCCATAGCCTCATCAACAGATTTGCCTTTTACAAGCTCTGTAGCCATACTGCTTGTTGCAACGGCGGCGCCGCAGCCGAATGTTTTAAACTTAGCGTCACGCACTATTCCGTTTTCATCAATATCAAGATATATTTTCATTATATCGCCGCATTTGGCGTTACCTACTGTTCCAACGCCGTCAGCATCTTCTATCTGCCCCATATTCCTCGGGTTCATAAAATGGTCCATAACTTTAGCTGAGTATTCCATATATAGCGCCTCCTTGATTTATACAGCTTTTCCGCCTTTTAAATAATCCTCATATAAAGGCGACATTTCTCTTAATCTTTTTACTATAGGTATTAATTCTTTAATAAGGTAATCCACTTCCTCTGCCGTGTTTTCTTTTGAAAGTGTAATTCTAAGCGAGCCATGAGCCTTTTCATGTTCAAGACCAATGGCTAAAAGCACATGCGACGGGTCAAGGGAACCTGATGTGCAGGCACTTCCGCTTGAAGCGCATATCCCTTTGCTGTTAAGAAGCAGAAGCAGGCTTTCGCCTTCTATAAACTCAAATGAAATATTTACATTTCCGGGAAGTCTTTTTTCCCTGTGTCCGTTTAACCGGCAGAAATCAATGTTTTCCGTTATTCCCTTAATAACTCTTTCTCTGAGCATTGTAAGGTATTTGCTTGTTTCATCAATTTCCGCCGCAGCAAGCTCTATAGCTTTGCCCATTCCAACAATACCGGCTGTGTTTTCCGTTCCGGCTCTTTTGCCTTTTTCCTGTCCGCCGCCGTGAATAAGGTTTGAAATTGTAATGCCTTTTCTAATATAAAGCACGCCAACGCCTTTCGGCGCCCCAAGCTTATGACCGCTCATTGAAAGCATATCTATATTCATTTCGTTTACATCAATTTTAACATGACCAACTGCCTGAACAGCGTCTGTATGGAAATAAATACCATTTTCTCTGGCTATTTTGCCTATTTCGGCTATAGGCTCTATAGTACCTATTTCGTTATTGGCAAACATTACGGATATAAGTACAGTATCCGCTCTTATGGCATTTTTTAAGTCTTCAGGGGATATAAGCCCGTATTTGTCAACAGGAAGATATGTAATATCCCAGCCATGTTTTTCAAGAAACTCGCATGTATGCAGTACGGCATGATGTTCAATCTGAGTTGTTATAATATGTTTTCCCTTTTTGCTTAAAGCATCTGCCGTACCTTTAATAGCCCAGTTGTCGCTTTCGCTTCCGCCGGCTGTAAAATAAATTTCGTCTTTTTGAGCGCCTATTGCCTTTGCCACCTGCTCTCTTGCCTTTTCAACAGCCTTGCGGCTTTGGGCAGCTATATCATACACACTTGAAGCATTAGCGTAAATGTCGCTGAAATACGGCATTATTTCGGTTAAAACTTCTTTTCTTACAGGTGTTGTTGCAGCGTTGTCAAAATATATTGTTTTCATAAAAGCACCAGCCTGCTATAGTAAATATCAGTTTTCCTATCTTTTTAATATGTTTACATGTATATACTACTATTCAGATATGATTTTGTCAATATCTATTTTTAAATTTTTTTCTAATTGTACTTAGCAATATAAAATAATAGTTGCTATTAAGTAATTAACTATGACATATACGCATATTTTTATGCTATAATTTTATTATCAAGGAGGCGGTATATGTGGAACTTAAACATCTGGAATTTTTTATAGCCTGCGCCGAAGCCAAAAGCCTCAGCAAAGCGTCGGACAGGCTGTATACATCTCAGCCTAATGTAAGCAAGGTAATAAGACAGCTGGAAGACGAGCTTGGCGCTGAGCTTTTTGAGCGCACAAGCAAAGGGCTGCGCCTTACGTCGTTTGGAAAATCTATATACGAATACGCTTTAAACACAGTTAAAAACGCAGAAATAATATACAACATGAGCAAAAACGAAAAACGCGCCGCGTTCTATATTTCAACTTATCAAAGCAATGTTTTTTCCAAACTTATTGTAAGGCTTTACAAAAACAACCCCGATATAATAATTGAGCACCGTCAGGGAACAGTTGAGGAAATAATAAACCATGTGGAAAAAGGCATATCCGAAATAGGTTTTTTATACGTTTCTCAAAAACATATAACTGCTTTTTTAAATGTTATTAAACGCAAAAAACTCGTTTTCACGCCTATGGGCAAATTTAAGGCGTGCCTTTTTGCCGGACCTGAAAATCCGCTTTATAAAATGGACACCGTATCAATAGATGAACTGGTTAATCTTAAATTTGTACGTAATTTAAGCGATTTCTTTTCTGTAGACGACGGGCTTGAGAAAGTAAGCCTTGGATTTGTAAACTCCGACAGCCTGCATAACTCCGTATACACTAACAGCGAACATTTGTCTACAAATCTTCTTTTGGAAACAGACCTTGCAGATATTGGAATTAATTTCAGGTATCCCGGGAAAAACCAATACGACATAAAAGAACTTTACATTCAAGACGAAGCCTCTGCCCTTACTTTGGGGTATGTTACAGATGAAGGGCACAATATTTCAAATTATGCCAAACAATTAGTCCAATACGCTCAGGAATTAATAAAGCCATAACATAATGTTATGGCTTTCTGCGTACATTCCGATAATTGTTACTTTTAAGCAATAAGGATATAATGTATTTAAAAACAAAGGCGCATCTTTTTGCTATTATTCAGCAGGGCATTTAATATAGCTAAAATTAATCCATCTCAATCCTCAGCTGCTTTTTATGCCGGATAAAACAACAGATGTTTTGGAATTTTAACATAAACAATCCAAGGTGTTTATTGGCTAATCCGGCATAAAATAATTTTTCCCCGGCTAATATAACAAAAAGCAATACTATTTAAAACAGAAGGAGGCAATATTTTATGGAAACTTTACTTTTAAATAAAACCGAAGTTGGAAGCCTTATTGATTTAGACGATGTATATAAGGCAGTTGAAAACGGTTACCGCTCATTTGCAAAAGGTCATGTAGTACAGCCTGATTTTATGACAATAGTAAAACCGGGTACACATACAGGATTTGACTTTAAAGGCGGTCTTGATTTAGAGGGCGGATACATAACAATAAAATCTTCTTCCGGCGGGTACCCTGATAATCCAAAATTAGGTCTGCCTACAGGCATAAACACTGTATTTTTATATGAAGCCGACACAAGCGCTTTAAAATGCGTTATGGACGGAACTTGGATAACAGGCTGCCGCACAGCTGCCGCAGGCGCTATTTCAGTAGAGTATCTCGCAAAAAAAGACGCGCATAAAATTGCGTTAATCGGCGCCGGCAACCAGGCACGCAGGCAGTTAAGGGCCATCTCAAGAGTACGTAAATTTACCGATGTTTACGTATGGGGCTACAGCGAAGAGGAGATTGAAAACTACATCAGCGATATGTCAAAAGAATTGGACGCGAAATTCCACCCGTGCAAGAGCGCAGAAGATGCCGTTAGAAACGCCGAAGTTATTGTTACGGCAACAATAGGCCGCAGGGGTCCGGTTGTTAAAAGGCAGTGGCTCAATCCAGGCACCCACATTGTCGCAATGGGCGCAGATATGCCGGATAAACAAGAGCTTTTTACAGATATATTTAAAGACGCCAAAGCCGTAACAGATTCAACAGCGCTTTGCGCTAAAAATGGTGAAACACACCACGCAATTGAGGAAGGCGTTATTACAGCAGACGATATTTATGCCGAAATAGGTCAGATTATACTTGGTGAAAAACCCGGCCGTGAAAATGATACAGAAATTACCCTTTTTGATACTGTCGGCATGGCTATCCAGGATAATGTAATGGCAGTTTCAATATACAACAACGCCGTTAAAAAAGGACTTGGCTCAAAATTCGATTTCTTAAAATAAAAAATGTCAAAAAGTAATTAATATCCCCTCTTCTCTCTCATTAATTCTTTTTGGCTATAAAAATATATAAAAACCACCGCAGAAAAATTATATTTTACGGTGGTTTTTTTAATTCAGACTGGTTTTATTGCTCTTATTTATTGCTTTATTTACTATAATGTATTAAAATAATTGCTGTATTATTTGTATTTGGGGTGTTGGAAAAGCTTATTAACGGTATAGTTTTAGCCGGCAGGATTGTAAAAATGCCTGTCGGTTATTTTGATATGCCTTAAATTTTCCAAAACAAATAAAAGTATCTTATTTTAAACAAAGGAGAGGTTTTATCTATGGAAAGGGAAAAACTCGGTTCAAGGCTTGGGTTCCTGCTTTTAAGCGCCGGATGCGCCATAGGTATAGGAAATGTATGGCGTTTTCCTTACATTACAGGAGTATACGGCGGAGGCGCGTTTGTTTTGATTTATTTATTCTTTCTTGTTATTATGGGCATGCCTATAATGACTATGGAATTTGCCGTAGGCCGCGCAAGCCAAAAAAGCATAGCAAAATCTTATGTTGCCCTTGAAAAGCCGGGGCAGAAATGGCATTACCACAGTATTTTTGCCATAGCAGGAAATTACCTGCTTATGATGTTTTACACAACAGTAACAGGCTGGATGCTGCATTATTTTTATTTAACGCTGAAAGGCAATTTTACAGGTCAGAGCACGGAACAGGTTTCGTCAGCTTTTTCCACAATGCTTTCGCAGCCCGGCGTTATGGCTTTTTGGATGATACTTGTTGTTATAGTAGGCTTTACAATATGCTCTGTCGGGCTTCAAAGCGGAGTTGAGCGCATTACAAAAATAATGATGCTTTCCCTTATTGTTATTATGATTATACTTGCGGTACACAGCATAATCATACCGGGAAGCATAGAGGGTCTTAAATTTTACATAATACCGGACTTTAACAGAATGGTTGAGGTTGGTATATGGCCAACTATAGTAGCCGCCATGAATCAGTCATTCTTTACATTAAGCCTTGGCATAGGCGCCATGGCTATATTCGGAAGCTATATAGGCAAAGAACATGCGCTTTTAGGCGAGTCACTGAGGATTGGGGTTCTTGACACATTTGTTGCATTTGTTGCCGGTCTTATTATATTCCCGGCTTGCTCAGCTTACGGCATAAGTCCTGACCAAGGTCCAAGCCTTATATTTATAACACTGCCTAATGTATTTAACTCAATGGCAGGTGGCAGAATCTGGGGCGCTTTGTTTTTCCTGTTTATGGCTTTTGCCGCTTTTTCAACTGTTCTTGCTGTATTCGAGAATATAATATCATTCGGCATAGACCTTTTTGGCTGGAGCCGCAAAAAGACTGCTATTATCAATACGGCAGTTGTTATAATATTAAGTCTTCCTTGTGTTTTAGGCTATAACTTATGGTCCTCATTCCAGCCTTTGGGTCCTGGAACTTCCGTGCTTGATTTGGAAGACTTTCTTGTAAGCAATATACTTCTGCCTTTAGGCTCGCTTATATACCTTTTATTCTGCGTAAGCCGTTACGGCTGGGGCTGGGATAACTATATTAAGGAAGTTAATACAGGCACAGGCATTAAAGTGCCAAAATGCCTTAGATTTTATTTTACATATATAATTCCTATACTTATACTTGTAGTGTTCCTTCAGGGAATATTTAAGTTCTGAAAAATATAAAACCGCCAGATTTTGGCGGTTTTATTACTTCATTTTATTTTAATTTTTACTGTAACTTAAAAGCTTTATTAAGAAATTTCATCACTGTTTTTTTCTGTTTTACTATTGTTTTTCCTGCTTCTTATTTTTTCCGCCATACGCGAAAAAAACTCAAACAGCTTTGTAATATATCTGAAAACTGACTCAGTGGCTATTGTAAATATGCATAACAGCATTGCCGTCCTTGATGATATTGTCTGTATATCAAATATATCATTCATGTAAGTGCCGCATATTACAAAAGCCGCTATCATTGATATTAAAACCGCGGCGCGTATTTTATTCATTGGCTGGCTTATTTTATAAAGTATCAAAAAGCCTACCATTGCCAGTAAAAGAGTGCTTACAACAGAAACATCCTCACTTTTAAGCTCAAAAACCTGACTGTATATCATAAAAGCCAGTACAACCAAAAAGTCCGTAAGTCCTCCCGGAAGCGCTTTATAGAGCACATTACGCACAAAGCCGCCTTTTATAATATCAAAATTGCTTTCAAGAGCAAGCAGAAATGCCGGTATGCCTATAGTGAACATACTTATAAGCGAAATCTGTGACGGCGTAATAGGATAGTCTAAAAGCAAAACTATTGTGCTTATTGAAAGCAGTAGAGAAAATATGTTTTTAACAAGAAACAAACTTGAGGAACGCTGTATATTGTTTACAACACGCCTGCCTTCATATACAACAGACGGCAGTTTTGAAAAGTCAGAATCCAAAAGCACTATCTGCGCCGCCTGGCTTGCGGCGTCACTGCCGGAAGCCATAGCTATTGAGCAGTCCGCGTCTTTAAGGGCTAAAACATCGTTTACGCCGTCGCCTGTCATAGCAACAGTATTGCCGTTGTTTTTAATCGCGTTTATAATTATGCGTTTTTGCTTAGGCGTTACCCTGCCGAAAACAGTATAGTCGTTTACGCAGTTTTCCAGCTCTTCATCAGTTAAAGATGAGGTATCTATATATTTATCGGTATTATCAATATCAGCCTCTTTAGCCACAAAGGCAGCAGTAATTGGGTTATCGCCGGATATAACTTTAATTTCAACACCCTGCTCCTTAAAATATTTGAATGTTTCAACAGCTTCTTTTCTGACGGGATTAGAAAACACCACAAGACACAGCGGTTCAACACCGCCAGTTATCCGGTTTCCGTCAGCAGTCCCATTATATGTGCCGAACAGAAGCACTCTTTTGCCGTTTTGACCTAAAGATGCAGCTTTTAAAGAATATTTTTCATATTTTTCATCTAAAAGTAATTCAGGCGCTCCTAAAACATAGCTTATGCCTTCCGGCGTATTGACAGCACTGTATTTATAAGCCGATGAAAAAGGCACGCTTACGCCTTTCATTGCTTCACCGGTATTGTTAAAATAATCAAGCACAGCCTGTGCTGTTTCATTAATTGTATCCTGCGCTTTTACAAAAGACGAAAGCCTGTTTTTAATTTCTTCTTCATTTAATGTACTTTCTAAAACAACAATGCCCTCCATTTGTATATCAGGCATTGTAATTGTTCCCGTTTTATCAAGGCACAATACGTTAACCCTCGCAAGGGTTTCTATGCACTTCATGTCATGGAGCATAACTTTTTTAACCGCGAGCCTTCCGGCGCTTACGGCAAGGGCAACGCTTGTTAAAAGATACATGCCCTCAGGTATCATGCCTATTACGGCAGCTACTGTAGTTGAAATGCTATCGCCAAAGCCATAGCCTTTAATCACAAACTGCTGCACAAACAGAATTATGCCTATAGGTATTATAGCTATGCCTAAAAATATAAGTATGCGGTTCATGGAGCGTATCATCTGTGACTGTTCTTTGTTGTTTATTTTTTTCGCTTCCAAAGTCAGCTTTGCGGCATAGGAGTTAATGCCAACTCTTTCAGCCATAGCACGGCATGTACCTGTTACAACAAAACTGCCGGAAAGCAGCTTGTCCCCTTCGCCTTTATAAACCTCATCGCTTTCTCCTGTTATAAGGGACTCATTTACAGTTACATAACCGCTTTTTACAACACAGTCGGCACAAATCTGATCCCCCGATGTAAACTCGCATATATCATTTAACAGCACATCATCGGCATTAACCTTTTCACTAACGCCCTGGCGTATAACTGTGGCTTTTGCGGCATTAAGCACGCTCAATTTATCAAGCACTCTTTTGGAATGTATTTCCTGAAAAATACCTATACATGTGTTGGCTATAATAATTGGCAGGAAAAGCAAATCATTCAGCTTGCCCGAAATTATAACAAGCACAGTAATAACGGCAAAAACCATATTAAAATACGTTAAACAGTTTTCCTTTATTATATCGCCAACTGTTTTAGACGACATATCTCCATGACAGTTATTAAGTCCGCTTTCCGTTCTTTCTTTTACCTGCTCATAAGTAAGACCCTTGTCGGGGTCTGGGTTATACAGTTCGTACTCTATTTTCTCCATTTTACCTTTTTTAACCATTTCTTCAAAATTAGATTTATCCGGCATACTAATCAGTCCTTATTATTATTACCATAAATTCAACAACGCAACAAATATTTAAAAGAATTGTATCATCTTTTTTCACTCTGTTCAATTAAGTAAATGTTAATCTTAATATAAAAAAGTCCGCAATAAAAGCGGACAGATTACTAAATTATAAGATATAAAAGCGCTAAAACAACACCTATGCCAAACAGCATAAGAGATATGGAAAGATTTTCCCTCATTCCGCGTTCTTCACCATATTTATCAACAGAAAACCGTGAAAAATACGCGTCTTTCCTGAAATTGCGCTTACCTTCGTATGAAATTTCTTCATAATTGAAAAACAAATACAGCACAACCTGAAGCATGTAATCGTACATGCCCTTAAAAAACCTTATTACAATTACACCGGCTATAAGCAGCCAAAGGAAAATGTTTTCCATAAGTCCGCTTACAAACTCAACCGCTCTTGACATTATGAAATACAACGCCTTGTATAAATCCTCAAAAGACGGATTTAAAACATTTTCACATACTATCCCGGCAGCCGGCACAGTTTTTGAACAAATAAACTCAAACGAGGCATTCATAATATTAGCGCAGGCGCCGCCTATTGACGGCAGAAGGCTTAAAAGCACGGGACGGTATATTTTTTTCTCAATGCTGAGCCATTTAGGCCATAAATCGATGTAAGTATTATGCCCGTTCCGGCTTTTAGCCATAAGAAAAACACGTATAAAGCCAAAATACACCACAGCGCCTATAATCACCGATATAACAGCGCCCTTTAAATTAACCCATGCGAAATAATGCACCGCATGTTCCATGCCATGGCTGTTCATAAAGCTTCCTGCCATATCTGCTATATTTCCCATTAC
This sequence comes from uncultured Clostridia bacterium, assembly GCA_944383885.1. Classification (GTDB taxonomy): domain Bacteria; phylum Bacillota; class Clostridia; order Lachnospirales; family Anaerotignaceae; genus Neoanaerotignum_A. The sequence continues at coordinate 246,812 of CALWRF010000040.1, forward strand.
GGCGTTAGGGAAAAGACCGAAAACAGAAATTAAAGCTCCGCAGCATATTAAAACAAAAGCCGATGTACCGCTTAAATATTTATTATGCTGATTTTTATTTCCATTGGATATGCTGTCGGCTTTCTCAACAAACACAGCTGTAAAAATCTTAGCCATATATGCTAATGTAAGACCGCCGGAAATAAGGAATATCCATTCTACAGCCTTAAACAAAAAGGCGCTTTGCCCTGCTTCGTTTAATACAGCAATATACTCCACTATGCTCTCATGCAGAAGTGTTTTGCTTATATATCCGCCCCAAAGCGGTATGCCGCCTATTCCCAGCAAACCTTGCAGAAACACAATTTTTAAAAGAAGTTTATCCCTGCCCCAGCCGCGGATTTTGTTTAAGTCCAGTTCGTGTATATTCATATATACTGTTCCGGCACACAAAAACAGAGTCATTTTAATTATGGAATGGTTTACTATATGAAGTGCTGTACCACATGCAGCAATGGCGTTATGCTCCCCTAAAATGCCCTGCATGCCTACGCCTATAAGTATAAAACCTATCTGAGATAATGACGAGCAGGCAAGCGTGCGCTTTAAATTAATTGAAAACAGAGCCAAAAAAGCCCCCAAAAACATTGTTATTGTGCCTGTAACAAGTATAAAAAGCCCCCACTTGGCATCGTACATGAATATTTGGGTGCTTAAAACAATAACGCCGAATATGCCGGTTTTTGTAAGAACACAGCTTAAAAGCGCACTTGCAGGCGCCGGAGCTGCGGGGTGCGCTTCAGGAAGCCATATATGAAGCGGAAAAGCGCCGGCTTTAGCACCAAAGCCTGTAAGCACCATTATGCCGTATATATAATACGGCGTTTTATCCTCAACGCCCGACATAAAAACAGACAGCTCATCAAAGCGCATTGTGCCTGACGCTTTATATAAAAAGAACATTCCTGTTAATGTTACAAGTCCGCCTATTACCGCTACTGTAATATATGTCATACCGGCTTTTATGGCATTTTCCGTTTCGTCATGCATTACAAGCACCCATGATGTAAACGACATAATCTCAAAAAATATAAGTGTTGTAAAAAAATCAGCTGAAAGAAATACTCCCATTGTAGCGCCCAATGTAGAGAGCATAAAAAAGTAGTACCTGTTGCGGTTGCGGTAATGGGCAAAATACTCATTTGAAAAAAGCGTCGTCATAAGCCATACAAAAGAAGCCAAAACCATAAGTATGCTTCTTAAAGAGCCGCTTTGGAAATTTATGCCTAAAGCGAATATGCCGTTTATACTAAACTCAGCTGTGCCAAAGCATGCCATACATGCGCTTAAAAACTCAACAGATACAACAATACAGGCAAAACGGTTCCTTGCTGTTTTATTTTTTCTGCCTATTAAGTAGCTTACAAATGCCGAAAGTACAGGGAAAAATACTATAAATGCCAGCAGCATGCTGTTTTCTTTCAAATAAACCACCTTACCTTATTAAATGCTCGAGGCTATTGAGTTAAACATATACAAAAGCGGTGTAGGGAAAAATCCCAATATAACCGAAGTTATTGTTAACGAAATAATTGTAACTGTCATAAGCGGTCCCGGGTCTTTTACATTGCTGTCATCTCTGCCTGCTACTGCCTCTCTTTTAGGAAAATATGCCGCTATAAGTATTGTAAATATGTAAAGAGCCGTAAGGAGCGCGGAAATTATAAGCACATAAATACCAGCGTAAGCCAATGGGTTATGCGCCCTTACTGCCGAAACGGCTATGTTCCATTTGCTGTGAAATCCCGCAAAAGGCGGCACGCCTACCAGACCAAAACCGCAGACAGTAAAGCACCCGAATATAACAGGCATTTTCATGCCTATGCCTTCTATTTCTTTTATGTACTGCCTTCCGGTCTGCACCAGTATGGCGCCGGTACAGAAAAAGAGAGTAATTTTAATTACGGCATGATATACCATGTGCAAAAGCCCACTGGCAAGACCTTCCTGCGTCATAAGTGAAACACTGAAAAGTATGTATGAAAGATTGCTTATTGTGGAATATGCCAGCCTGCGTTTTATATGGCTTGTTTTAAGCGCCATTGTAGAGCCTATAAGTATTGTAATAAGCGCCGTTGCCATAATTATATACTGTGCCCACGTGCCCTTTAGCAGATACGTTCCGTAAGAAAAATACGTAAGGCGTATTATGGCAAAAGCGCCTGATTTAACAACGGCTACAGCGTGCAGCAGCGCCGTAACAGGCGTAGGGGCTACCGAAGCTGTTGGCAGCCACATAAAAAGCGGAAATACAGCCGCCTTAACGCCAAAACCAAAAAACGTAAGCACATATACCAGCCTTAGTATGTTTTCGTTATCCCTTACAGCAATATAATTAAGTGTTCCGCCAAAATAAAAGTCTGTTGTGTCACTGTAACATATAATTATTACAAGACCTATAAAAGCCAGCGCGGCTCCGCTCATCATAAATATTATATACATCTTGCCTGCATGGAAAGCCTTTGCGTCCATCTCATGTATTACAAGGGGAAGCGTTGCCAGTGTCAGCAGCTCATAAAACAGATACATTGTAAACATATTCGCAGCAAAGGCTATACCCATAGTAACGCCGAAAGACATTACAAAAAAAGTAAAAAACCTCTGTTCATCTCTTTCATGGCTCATATACTCAAATGCGTACAAAGTAGTAGGCGGCCACAAAAGCGCGACCATAGTGCCGAATACCTTTGAAAGCCCGTCTATTTTAAGCGCTATTTTTATATGATCCGAAAACTGAATAATGTTAACATACGTATGCTGATAATTAAGTATGGCAAATATAGACAGCACTGTATTTATAACAACTATGGTTATTACAAAATACCGCATTTTTGTCCTGTTTTCAAAAGGCTTGGCAAGTATAAAAAAACAGGTTATAAATGGAAATATAACTGGTAGCAATGTCAAATAAGAACTCATAATCAATCCCCCGCAGCCGAAATGCTGCCGTTATTAACTAAAATATATCCTGGGTAATACCTGAAAAAACATCTATAAGCCCGGAAGGGAATATACCTACAGCCAAAACGCCTGCGGCTAAAGCCATTAAAGGCACAAGCATTAAATAATTAGGCTCTTTATTCTCAAGCTTTGAGTAATCAAAACCTTTGCCCGGGAAAAAAGCATCTGACACAATAGTTAAAAGATAGCCTGCCGTAAGCAGTGCTGAAATTATAAGCACCGCTATGCCTATAACCGGTATAATTCCGGAATACGGCACTTCAAGGGCGCCTGTTGCTAAAAACCATTTGCTAATAAACCCTCCCGTAGGCGGTATGCCTATAAGGGAGAGGCTTGCAATTGTAAAGCAAACCATAACTACCGGCATTTGTTTTCCTATGCCTTTAAGCTCATAAACGTATGTGTGCCCTGTTTTATATATAACGGCTCCGGCTGAAAGGAACAGCGCGTTTTTAGCTATGGCATGGGATATAACCTGCAAAAGAGCGCCACACAAAGCCTGAGGCGTCATAAGAAATACGCCGAAAAGCACATAAGAAACTTGGCTTATTGTAGAGTATGCAAGACGTTTTTTAAGCATTTTTTCTCTGTATGCCAGCATTGAGCCCATAAATATAGTGCCTATGGCAAGAACTAAAATTACGTTCTGCACCCAAGTGCCTCTTACAAAATCAACGCCAAAAAGGTAATATGTTGTCCTTATAATGGCAAGCACACCGCATTTTGTAATAATACCTGAAAGCACGGCGCTTGCAGGGGCAGGCGCTACCGGATGGGCTGTAGGCAGCCACGCGTGAAGCGGATACATACCAGCTTTGCAGCCAAAACCTATCATCATGCCTAAATACACAACCCTTAAAAAGTTCTCATGCCCTGCTATAACAGCCGGGTCTAAAACACCGCCTGCCGTAAAGCTTGTTGTGCTGCCGTATATACACAGAAAAAAGAAACCTATAAGTCCAAGACCAGCGCCGAATATTGAGTAGCCGAGATATTTAAGCCCGGCTGCTATGGCGTCGTGTGTTTCGGTATGGAGCACAAGAGGGACAGTTGCAAGAGTCATAAACTCATAAAACAGGTACATTGTCATAAAGTTTGAAGAATATGAAATACCCATAAGCACGCCTAAAGAAGCCATATAAAACATAAAAAACCTCTCCACATGCTCTTCATGCTTCATATATTCCATTGAAAAAACAGCGGCTAAAAACCAAATAACTGATATAAGGCAGGAATAAAGCCTGCTCAAACCGTCGTTTGAAAAAGAAATGCTTAAAAGGCTGCTTATGCGCCAAACTTCTATCTCTTTAAATCCGCCAAAAGAGATAATAAAAACAATTAAAATCTCAAATGCAAGCATAAGCGGCACAAATAATTCCTTTTGCCGCTGTTTTTTCAAAAGCGGCATAAAAAAAGCGCATATTATAGGGAAAAACACGGGAAAAAGCAATAAATAATTACCCATTATATTAAATCCTCCAAAATTAAACATACATACAGCGCCTCAGCGCATAAGGGCAACTCCAATCTCGAAAATATCAAATATGCCCTCATAGCATGTGCCTACAAAAAAGTTAATAGCTATAAAAATCACTACCGCCGTAATAAAAGCAGGGCGCACATCAGGCTCTATCCGGTAATTCGCGTCTTTTTCGCTAAGCGGATGCCATATATCAACAATAGGCGGTATAAAATACATGGCGTTTAATACCATGCTGACCGCGAGTATTATAAGTGCCACAGCCATTTTAAGCGGCGAGTAAAAAGACGCCAAAGCCAGATACAGTTTTGAGGCAAAACCGGCAAAAAGCGGTATGCCTATAATTGAAAGAGCGCCTATTGTAAAGCCTACAGCCGAAAACGGCGCTTTATGCCCTATGCCTCTTAAACAGTGGTCAGCTTCACCGGCAAGGGAAATATCCTTCATCCTGCCTGTGCATATAAAAAGCATTGATTTTGTAACGGCATGCGCCACTATATGCAGCATTGCGGCAGTTACGCCTATGCTTGTACCAAGCCCCAGCCCCATGTATATATAACCTATCTGAGCTACTGAAGAGTAAGCCAGCATACGCATTATGCGCCTTTCTTTAAGGGCTATTACAGAGCCGAATATCATGCCGCATACGCCTAAAAAGAATATTAAGTTAGTTATTTTAATTTCTCTCAGGTATTCTATTGTAAAAACGCAGTAGTAAACTTTAATTAAAAATATTATATAACTTTTAAGCACCAAGCCTGAAAGTATGCCGCTTGAAGACGGTGTTGCGGCATCGTATGCCCCCGGCAGCATTGTGTGGAAAGGGAAAAGGGCGCTTTTTACCGCTATGCCCAGAGTAAATATCCCTGCCGTTATTGTCATTGGGAATGAATAATCGCCTGAATTTATAATATTCATAACGCCCGATTTAAGCTGAGGGAACAAAAGCTGACCTGTTAAAGTATAAAGCAGCGCTATTGAAAACAGTATAAGCCCGGAACCCAGTATGCTCATTATAAGATAGCGTATAGTGGCAAGTATTCCGTTTCCCGAATCCTTGCTCATTATAATGGCGCAGGAGCAAATAGTGTTAATCTCTATAAAAACATAGCCGGTAAATATATCGTTAGTGTAAATAAGCGCCAGCATAGAGCCGAAAAGCAGGTTAAGCATTACAAAATACAAATTCTGCTTTTTTTCCGCTATGTCTTTTTCTATCATATATTGTCCGCCGGCAACAGTAAGCAGCATAACAACCGAAAAAGCAACAGCCAGCACGGCTTCCATAGGTCCGGCTTTCAGCTCGTTGCCCCAAGGCGAAGGAAAGTGCCCCATAAGGAAAGTAAACCTTTCCTGATTATAGCTAACATGAATTAACAGCAATACAGACAGTATGCCTATTAATAATGTCGCCAGCTTATGTATAAGGCAGCTTTTTTTGCCGTCATTTATAAGAGGGGTTATTATTCCGGCAAACATGGCAAGAAATATACTGATAAAAGGTATATTATGGGCTATGTTATGAGTCAGAATCATAAGTGTTAGCCTCCCCGCTTCTTAATTTTCTGAGCACTTCATCAAAGCTTAAAGTGCCGTATTTTTTATAAAGCCTTTGTATAAGCGCAAGAGAAAAAGCCGTAACACTAACTGAAACGACTATGCCTGTAAGCACAAGTCCGCTGGGTATTGGATTAATAAAATCCTCAAACCGCGCCGCTTTTCCTGCCTGCGCAATAGGCGCCGAACGCCCAGCTACATAGCCGTATGATACAAGATAAAGATATATAGCCGTATCCATAATGTTAAGACCTATAAACTTTTTAATTAAGTTATCCTGAAGCAGCATATTCATAAAACCTATGCCGAAAAGTATAACCGCAGCTGCCTCAAAATGGTTAGTTGTAAGCAGTTTTATCACTTTAAATATCCCCTTTTGTGAAGTATGAATAAAAACCATACATTGTGCAGGCAACCACAATGCCTACGCATATATTAAGCGGCAATATAAGACCTCCGCTTAATATATTCCCCGGCGTGCCTTTTGGTATAACGCTTTCAATATGGTTACCTCCTGTAAAAAAAGAATACCCCTTTGAAAAAAAGTATATTAAAAGGCAGGCTACTGTTACTGCTGTAAAAGATTTATAATTCAGTATCCGCCTTACATTCTCATCGCCATAAGACGCCGAATACAAAATGAGTGCTGCTCCTATTATAGTCCCGCCCGAAAAACCTCCGCCGGGGGATATATGCCCGTTAAGTATTACATATATCCCATAAAGCACAACTATTGGAAAAACAGGTCTTGCCGCAAACTTCAGTATGTCGCCCCTGTCGCTTTTAAACGAATCATAGTCAATATCCTTTTTGTCGCTGTCTGTTTTGCGCAAAAGCATGGCAACGCATATTACGGCTGTAAACAGCACTACCGATTCGCCGAATGTGTCAAAAGCCCTGTAATCCAGTATCATGGCTGAAACAATGTTTAAAGCGCCCGTTTCCTCAACACCATGCTCTATATATCTTTCAGATACCTCGTTATTGGCAGGATTAAGGGCATTCCCATGCTCCGGGAGAGTATAAACAGTATAAAGCAGTATACCTATATACACCACCGTAACAAATACCGACAGAATTATATATATTTTTTTGCTGTATGAGTTAATTTTTTCTATTGTTTCCTCTATTGTTTTACGGCGTTTTTTGCGTCTTCCGGTTATTTTGCTCCGTATTTCCTTTTCCCATACGGAATCCAGTGAATCCTCGCCGTTTACCCATCTGAAGAATTTTTCCCATTTGCCTATATTATCAGGGTCGCTTTTATAATCCATATTACTTATCCCTCGTTCCTTTGTTTATGGAATCGACTTTTTTTAAAGTCAGGAAAAACAGTATGCTGGTAACGCCGGCTCCCACCGCCGCCTCGGTTATGGCAAGGTCAGGCGCTTCAAGGAAAAGCCATATAACAGCCATAACAGTGCTGTACGCCATAAAAATTATTACCGTAACCAGCAGGCGTTTAGAAACTGTGGAGCCTACTGCACACAGAATAAGGAATATTAAAAGCACATATTCAAGTATTTTCATTTACGCCTTCCTCTCCTATTTGGCTTAACAGATGTTAAAATCTCCATTTTGCCTATTAAATGTGTCGCAACAGGGCTTGTCATCCATATAAAAATTACTATTAAAGCAAGTTTGGCTATTTGGTAAATATTATCACTGAGCAGTATAACGCCTAAAACCGTAAGAAAAATTCCCATTGTATCCCCTAAAGAGGCAGCATGCATTCTGTCTAAAACATTATTAAACCTAAAAAGACCCAAAACGCTGACTGAAAAAACAAAAGCACCGGTTAAAAGGCACAGCGAAGCTAAAACAGCACGAATTATCATTTTTCACCCTCCCAGCTTTTTGTTTTTTTATTATGCTGTTTTTTATTGTTATCCTTAATATTATTATCTTTGATATTATTTTCTTTTTTATTATGCTCAACTGTAACTACATGGCTCAGTATAACTACCGACAAAAAATTCAAAAGAGCATAAACAAGTGCTATATCAACAAAAAACGGCTCTTCAACATATACTGAAATTATGCAGATAGCCGCAGTTGATATTGTGCCTATTACATTTACAGCCACAATCCTGTCGGTAAACCTTGGACCTTTTATTGAGCGCAGGAGAGAAAAAATAAACAGGACCGACAGCACCGCAAAGTACACTATAAATACTGCCCTTAAAAAAAACGGCTGTAAATTCATTTTGTCTTATCCTCCATTTTTCTTATATATTTAAGTATAGGCATGCTGTTTAAATCTTTGGCAAAATCCGGCACAAGGGCATGGACTGTATACTGCCCGTCTTCAAGTTTAAGCGTGTATGTTCCGGGAGTAAGCGTTATGGAATTAGCCAGTATGCATCTTGCAGAAAAGCTTTTAAGCCCCGGGTTAAATGTTGTAATTTTAGACTCAGGCTTTTTATGCGGAGAAAGTATAATTTTAATAACGCTTATATTAGACAAAACAATGTGGAAAAACAAAATAATAAAAAACACAGCAAAAAGAGGGATTTTTTTAATTGAAGCAATATCATTTTTAACGCTGTAGCCGAGAAAACGGCACAAAAAGAAATATAAAACACAGCAAACAATAAGACCGACAACAGCTGTTTCAGCTGTAAATCTGCCATTAAATATAAACCAAAGAATATAAAGAACAAAAATCATACGCAGTCCCCCGTACTTGGTCTGCCATTTGACAACCCCTGTAATTTAAAACTCACAAAACCATTAAAAAACTCTTAATATATTATAATCTAATACAGATGTTTTTTCATATAATCTATTATTAGATATTTTATTAAAATTTTTATAATTTTTAGTATATTTTATACAAAAATACTTAAAAACTGTTCTAATATTCAAAATTCGAGTGCAATATTCATGTTTCGTATTTAATTTATTATAATTTTATGGACATTTTAGCAATACCGCAGATGCAAAAACGGTGTCTGTCCAGATTAAAAAGCTGAACAAAACACCGTTTTTTTAATATACAATAAGTTTACTGCTGTATTTCAGATGTTCCTTCTTTATCTATAAGCTTAACATATTTGCTCTGGACATAACCGGTTTGACCGTTATAATCCACAGCATACCATGAGTTAAGTTTTTTGGTAACTGTAATAATATCACCGTCATCAAAGTATCCTAAAGCGGTATAGAATATACCGTTAAGGCTTCTGACAGGCAAAGATTCTATGCCGTAAACAACGCCCATATATGTTTGTGTTTTAGGCTTTGTAATAGAGCCTGACATTTCAGTTGATAAATAGTATTCGTTTATCCAGCCGTAAGAAGTTTTAAACCATACCTCATTATCTCCGTTTATTGCTACAGAAGTTACTTTTTCACTGCCCTGGCTTGGATTAATGTGCATTACTATTTTAGAGCCGGTATACGGCATTTCGTAAACCGGAGTTTTGCTGTAAATAACGTACATTTCGTCATCAGCAGGTATAAGCGATTTGCCCCTGTACACTCCGCAGGTGCAGTAGCCGTCTCTGTTATAGCTGTGTATATGGTCGAGGACTTCATAATTATTGCTGTGATAAACAGCAAATGTACCGCCTTTAAACCTGCCGTTCATAAAGTTATCTTTATGATTTTTGTCATAAGCGTAATATCCCTCAAAAACCACATCTCCGTTAGGCGCCGGATATGCCTCATAAACATTCATGCCGTTTTTATCGGCGCTTTTTAAAATCACGCTGTATGTATCTGAACCATTTGTGAACTCTATTAAATCGCCGTAATCAGCTTTTAAGTATATACTGCTTATGCTTGTAATAGGATAGCGGCTTACAACGGAATTTGTATTATACTCGTGCCCGAATAACTCCTCAAACATAAAACGCGCAAAAGCGTTGCTGCCTTTTTCATACACCGTTCTTTCCCATATTTTATAAAAATCCTCTCCGCTTATTTCAAGCTGGGATTTCTCAGATGCCGCAAACACGCTGTTAAAATACGGTGTTGCTGAAAAAATAACAGCGGCAGCCAAAACAGAGCTGACGGCTTTTTTAATTAATACTTTCATACCCAGACCTCCTTGCTGCATAATTTAATTCATATTTCAAAATTTATATGCATTCATATACAGATTACAATATTTCCCGCGGAAGTGTCAACAAATTGCAGCATTTGTAATCTATATTAAATATTATATGTTTTAAAACGCTAAAAAATAAAAAAACAGGCTCTTATCCTTTAAATTCGGACAAGAGCCGTATTTGCAGTATTTGCGGATTTTAATCAGCCCAATTCTTTTGTTCTCTCATAAGCGCTTTTTACAGCGTCCATAGCCGCATTTCTAAAACCGTTTTTCTCAAGAGCATGTACGCCTGCTATAGTGCTTCCCTTAGGCGAGCATACGGCGTCTTTCAGCTCCCCGGGGTGTTTTCCGCTTTTAAGCACAAGAGAAGCTGAGCCTATAAGTGTTTGGCAGGCATAATTTACTGCATTGCTTCTTGTAAGACCGCACTCTACAGCACCGTCGCTTAAAGCTTCTATAAACATATATACAAACGCCGGTCCGCAGCCCGAAAGAGCGCTGGCGGCATCTATAAGACTCTCGTCTATAAAATCCAAAACACCGGCAGATTTCATGGCGCATTTAAAATCTTCTGTCTGTTCGTCGGTAACTTTACTGTCGCGGCAGCAAAGCACAACGCCTTTTCCTATTGAAACAGGCGTGTTCGGCATTATCCGTATAACAGGATAATCCCCTCCGGCAAGGCTTTTTATTTTTTCAATACTCATGCCGGCGGCCATTGAAACAAGCACAAAGTCTGAATCTCTATCAGCAAGTATATCTTTTATGCCGCTTAACATATCAGCCATAACCTGCGGCTTAACGCCTAAAAATATAAATCTGCTTTCTTTAGCGGCTTCATCATTTGTGCCGTAATTGCAATTTAAAGAAACTGCCAGTTCTTCCGCTTTTTTAATTGTACGGTTTGCAAGTATTATTTTTTTCACATCCACGCTTTTAGCAGCAGATTGAGCTAAAGCCGAACCCATATTGCCGGTCCCGATAAACCCCAATTCATATTTCATTTTAAACAAGCCCCTTTCAGCGTATATGACCATTGCCTTTTATTACGTATTTATATGTGTTAAGCTCCTCAAGACCCATAGGACCCCTTGCGTGAAGTTTTTGTGTGGAAATTCCCATTTCACAGCCCAGTCCGAACTCTCCTCCATCGGTAAAGCGTGTTGAGGCGTTTACATATACCGCCGCTGAATCAATGGATTTAACAAATAAATCAGCTGTTTTTTCATTTTCCGTAACAATAGCGTCTGAATGACCTGTTGAATGAAGTGATATGTGTTTTATCGCTTCCTGAGGAGTATCAACAATTTTCACGGCAAGTATATAGTCAAGAAATTCCGTGTCAAAATCTTTTTCTCCTGCCTTTACGCCGTCTATAATTTTATCTGCCCTCTCGTCAAGCCGCAGCTCTACAGGGGTAAGATTATTAGCCTTTCTGTCATCTACAAGGCGCTTTTTAAGAAGCGGCAGGAATTTTTCGGCTATTTGGGAATTTACGACACATACTTCTTCGGCATTGCATACTGAAGGTCTGCTTGTTTTTGCGTTTTCTATAATGTTAAGCGCCTTTTCAATGTCTGCGTCTTTATCAACATAAACATGGCATATTCCTGTTCCTGTCTGAATGCAGTTTACAGTTGCGTTTTCAACACATGCCTTTATAAGATTTGCTCCGCCTCTTGGTATAAGAAGGTCAACATATCCAACAGCTGTCATTAACTCATTAGCGCTTTTATGCGTTGTATCCTGTATAAGCTGAACAACATCAGGCGAAATTCCGGCTTTTTCAATTCCGCTGCGCATAGCCTCTGTAATTGCCTGAGCTGAAAGAAAAGCCTCTTTGCCTACCCTTAAAATACAGGCGTTTCCGCTTTTTAAGCACAAAGCCGCAGCATCTGATGTGACATTCGGCCGGCTTTCGTAAATAATAGCTATTACGCCCATTGGCACGGATATTTTTTGTATCAAAAGCCCGTCATTACGTGTAATGCTTTTAATAACCCTTCCTACAGGGTCATCAAGCTCAGCTACATCTCTAATGCCTTTTGCCATGCCGCTTATTCTTTTTTCATTAAGCATAAGCCTGTCAAGCATTACAGGAGAGATGCTGCCTTTGGCTTTTTCCATATCCTCGGCATTTGCCTTTAATATTTTTTCCATATTATCCATAAGCGCATCAGCCATAAGCAAAAGAGCCTGATTTTTTGCTTCTGTTGAAGCCATTAATAGCTCAGGCGCTGATTTTTTCGCGTTTTTAAGTATATCAAGTGTCGTAATCATTTTTTGCCTCCCGCTATAAACTTAGTACCCACATTCTTGCCTTCCACTATATCATAAAGTATCTCCGGATTAAGACCATTGGCTATAACCATATCGCACCCAGCCTGCATTGTTATCTGCGCCGCATGAATTTTTGTTATCATTCCGCCTGTGCCGAAGTTAGAGCCAGCGCCGCCTGCAATGGCTATTATTTCCGGTGTAATTTCCCTAACCTCACTTATAAGCCTTGCGTTTTTGTCTTTATGAGGGTCAGAAGTAAAAAGCCCGTCTATATCCGAAAGAAGTATTACAAGGTCGGCATGTATGCTTGCCGAAACAAAAGCCGCAAGGGAATCGTTTTCGCCTATATAAAATTCTTCTGTGGCAACGGAGTCGTTTTCATTAATAATAGGTATTGTATTAAGCTCCAAAAGCCTTGAAAGCGTGTTGTATAAATTTTTTCTGTGGACATCATCATCTATATCAGCCTTTGTCACAAGCACCTGTGCCACACAATGGTTGTAGTCTGAAAAAAGCTTATCGTAAGTATACATAAGCTCGCATTGACCAATTGCCGCCACAGCCTGTTTAGTTGCAATATCGTCCGGGCGGCTCCTAAGACCTATTTTACCTATGCCCATGCCCATAGCGCCTGATGTGACAAGTATCATTTCGTTTCCCGCGTTTTTAATATCGCTCATAACTTTGCAGAGCTGCTCCACACGGTGTATATTTAAGTTTCCTGTTTTGTGGGTAAGCGTTGATGTGCCTACCTTTACAACTATCCTCATAATTTTATACCTTCTCTCGATTTTAATATTCCTTATTACGGCATTATTTCCATTAAAATTAATCATAACAGAATTTTTATCAGTATACCACAGAATTAATCAGACTAAAATACAGAATTAATTATAGTATAAATTCTATACTAATTTATATCTATATATAATTTTTTCTTTATTTTAAATGGTTTTTTATTAGACCAAATTATATAATAAAATACATAATAAATTTAATTCATAAAAATTTGTGTGATTTTGCTTTTTAAACAAAAAAATAAGAACCCAGTGGCAGTCCGGATTCTCATTTTTTGGTTAAAAGGGGATGATTAACATCAGGGGTTTAAAATTGTAAAGACCTGTAACGGTCATTTATGCTGCGCTATTGTTTTCTGGTATTGAATAAACAGTACATGCTGAATGGCTTACAACATAAGATGCAACAGAACCTATAAAATTCTTAATGCCTCTTTTAGATGATTTTGTCATTACAATTGTGTCGATATTATTTTCTTTGGCAAAAAGCACAATTTCCTCTCCGGCTTTCCTGCCTACAAGAACTTTTTTTGTAAGCTTAAAGCATTTTAATATTTCTTCTACAGTTCCAAAAATAGGCATTGTTTCATCAATTACTTTCTGCGGATTTATCTGCGTCATGGCAAAGGCATAATAATCCTCTCTTACTGTAACAGATATAACTTCCACATCATCCGGCTTAAAGTTTTGGGCTACAAATTCTGCCGCGTCAATGCTGCGCTGTGTTCCGTCAATAGGCAATAATATTTTTTTCATAATATACGCCTCCCGTATTCCAACAACGACTTTTATCAATACAAAATACATCATTTGTATCATATTCATCCGATGTCCTAATTATATTCAGCATTACAAATTATGTCAATAGGTAAACAAATTTTTATTTGTTTTTTTAAAAAATAAATGAAATACAGAATTTCGTTCTTAATACCGAACTATTTTTCAGTTTAAATAAAAATAACCGTTATTTGAATTAATCAAAAACGGTTATTTAAAGTAAAAACCAATCAAATTTTAGTAGTCCACTTTGAACAGTCCACAACATTAGTTGCAATATCTTCATAAAACTCAGGTTCATGGCACACCATTAAAATGCTGCCTTTATAAGCCAATAACGCCCTTTTAAGCTCGTCTTTTGCGTCTTTATCCAAATGGTTTGTAGGCTCGTCCAGCACAAGCAGGTTAGTCTTTTTATTTATAAGCTTGCAGAGCCTTACCTTTGCCTGTTCACCTCCGCTTAAAACCTTAACACGGCTTTCAATATGCTTTGTTGTAAGCCCGCATTTTGCAAGGGCGCTCCTTACCTCATACTGGGTATAAGACGGAAATTCCTGCCATATTTCTTCTATGCATGTTGTATTAATACCGCTTGGCATTTCCTGTTCAAAATAGCCGGTATACAGATAATCCCCCAGCTCCACGCTTCCGCTTAAAGGTTTTATAATGCCTAAAACACTTTTTAAGAGAGTGCTTTTGCCTATTCCGTTGGCGCCGGTAAGGACTGTTTTTTCACCTCTTTCCATTTCAATATTAAGAGGTTTTGAAAGCGGCTCGTCATAGCCTATAACAAGGTCTTTTGTCTGAAATATATATCTTCCTGAAGCGCGTGCCTCTTTAAAATTAAACTCCGGCTTCGGTTTTTCACGGGATAGTTCTATAATCTCCATTTTATCCAGCTTTTTCTGACGGCTCATAGCCATATTCCTTGTGGCGACTCTCGCCTTATTCCGGCTTACAAAGTCCTTTAAATCGGCAATTTCTTTCTGCTGTTTTTCATAAGCCGCCTGTTTCTGGGCTTTTTTCATTTCGTAAACTTCCATAAACTTGTCATAATCGCCCACATACCTGTTAAGCTGCTGATTATCCATGTGGTAAATAATATTTACAACACTGTTTAAAAACGGAATGTCGTGGGAAATAAGCACAAAAGCATTTTCGTACTCCTGAAGGTATCTTTTAAGCCAAAGTATATGCTCTTTATCCAAATAATTTGTAGGCTCGTCCAAAAGCAGTATGTCAGGCTTTTCAAGAAGGAGCTTGCCTAAAAGCACTTTTGTCCTCTGTCCGCCTGAAAGGTCGTTTACATCTCTGTCAAGACCCAAATCAGTAAGTCCCAAGGCTCTTGCCACTTCTTCAACTTTGGAATCTATATTGTAAAAGTCATGGGAAGAGAGCATTTCCTGTATAACTCCCATTTCTTCCATATACTCCCCAAGCTCTGTTTCTGAGGCTTCAGCCATTTTATCGCAAAGCAGGTTCATGCGTTCTTCCATTTCAAAAAGGAATGAAAAAGCGGAAGAAAGCACATCACGCACAGTCATGCCTTTTTCAAGAACAGTATGCTGGTCAAGATATCCGGCTCTTACGTTTTTAGCCCACTCCACCTTGCCCTCATCAGGCACAAGTTTACCTGTTATAATATTCATAAATGTGGATTTTCCCTCGCCGTTGGCGCCTATAAGACCTATATGCTCGCCTTTTAAAAGGCGGAATGACACGCTGTTGAATATCGCCCTGTCGCCAAAACCATGGGATAAATTTTCTACGTTTAGTATGCTCATTATATCTCTCCTGTTTATAATACCCTTTTTACAGCTACCGGATATGTTACCATAACAAAAAATTAATTACAACAATAATTAAAAGCTTCTGAGTGTTTTAACAATTTTTTCAAGAGTTTTGGCGGCATATATAAGTTCGTCTTTTGTGTTCCTGCCTGAAACAGTAAACCTTACAGCGCCGCGTATTACACTGTCGTTTAAATCCATGGCTTTTAAAACGTATGAAAGAGAGCCGCTTTTAGAAGCGCAGGCACTTTGGGAAGAAACGCAAATGCCTTTTGATGAAAGAGCCGAAACAATGCCTGCTCCTGACAGACCCAGAAACGAAATATTGCTTGTGCCGCAAAGCCTGCCTTCCTTAGGTCCGTTTAATACACAGTCAGGTATTGTGTTTAAAACCATATCTTCAAAAAAATCCCTGAGTTTTTTTGTTTTGCTGATTTCTTCTTCCATATTATTTACGGCAAAACTGCATGCCGCGCCTAATGCCGCGATATACGGCACGTTTTCCGTTCCTGCCCTTAAACCATTTTCCTGACTTCCACCGTGTATAAGGTTCGAGATTTCAATCCCGTTTTTCTTGTATAAAAATCCTATTCCCTTTGGCGCGCCGAATTTATGCCCTGAAGCAGAAAGCATGTCGCACTTAATATCACCTACGTCGATTTTTATATGTCCCGCCGCCTGAACGGCGTCTGTATGGAAAAGCGCCCCTTTATTATGCGCCATATAAGCAATTTCCTTAACACCCTGCACCGCCCCTGTTTCATTATTTGCCAGCATAACACTTACTATAGCCGTACTGTTATCTATTATTTTTTCCGCTTGGTGCAAATCAACAACACCTTTATTGTTAACAGGTATATATTCCACATCAAAACCGTGTTTTTCAAGGAACTTAACAGTGTTTAAAACAGCGTGGTGTTCTACAGGCGTTGTAACTATTTTGTTTCTTTTTCCTCTTAATAAATCGGCAGCGCCTTTAATAGCCCAGTTATCGGCTTCGCTTCCGCCTGATGTAAAATAAATCTCATCTTTTTCAGCGCCTATTAAATCCGCAGCCTGCTTTCTGGCAGTATCTACGGCAGTTTTTGCTTTTTGGGCAAAATCATACGCCGACGACGGATTGGCATACTGCACCATAAAATATTCCTGCATTATGTCGAAAGCCTCTTTAAGCACAGGAGTTGTGGCTGCGTTATCCATATACACACAGCTCATAATATCACCTTTTATAGTTTTTACATTATATTATGCCGCTTAAACCAAACAGTTACACGAATACAGGTGTTTTTAGTATTTTTTTGTATTCTTTTTTAATGGGCACTATTATTCTGTTGAAAAAACTACATTAAAATGTTAAAATTTATTGTGTTGGTTCCCATACCGGAATTTTTAATAAAACATTTACATAATTATTTTTGAAAGGATTTTTGTTTTGAGAAAAAATTATATATTTGTTCCTGTTTTAATTTTGTTTTCACTATTTTTTTCTGTTCCTGCTTTAGCGGACTCAATAGTTATTTCACCTATAGACAGCAGACCTATCAGCAATTCTTATTTAGAAAAACTTGTTAAGCTTAATAACGACACCCTTATTACAGTACCTAAGGAATACCTCGACATTTTTACATCTGGTACGGAAAAATTCGCCGACAGCGCTTCAGTAAGAAAGGCTGTAAGGGAAAATGTTAAAAAAACATGCTCTAAGGATACAACTGTTATAATAAACGCGTCCTCATATTTTACAGGAGGACTTATAGGCAGCCGCTGCGCCGGTCAGTATGAAAACACAGACGAAGCACTTAAAGAGCTTTTAAGCCTTGTTACCGATTATCCGCAGCCTAAATATTATGTTAATATAGCCATGCCGCGCAACCTGCCGGAAAGCCGTGGGCAGGAAATTTGGCCGGACAATGAAAAAATAAAAGGTCTGAGCGCTTTTTATCTGGAGCGCAACCCAGAGTGCGAAGATTTTGAAAAAATAAGCGAGTCTTTTTCTCTTGTTACGCCTGCGCAGTTTTTAATGGAGTACGGATATGTATACAACAAGAAAATTGAAAGCAGCTCCGCCTCCCTTACACCATGGGAAAAAGATTTTCTTGACTACTGCGACAAAAACTATGTACAAAGCAAAACATATGGGCAGTACATAAAAAATTATATTACGCCTTTTGAGGAAACGGCAAAAATCTGCGACAGTCTTTTAAGATGGCAGAGAGCCGGAAAAATAGACGAATTAATTATAGGCAACGACGACCTTCAGCTTCCTGATTCAATAAGCTATTTTTACTCCCAAGACGCTTCATGGGTTCCGATTGAGAATTCAACACCTGTAAAATACAGTTTTTCAAGAACATATATGAATATAGGCATAAACAGCGTTAAGGAAAAAATGATACGTTCCTACGGCAAGGAAGAAACGCAAAAAGCTCTTGAGGGCAAAGGCGAAAGCATTAACTTTATATTCGGCATGGACGAAATACCCCACCTTATATATGCCAGAAGCGTGGCGCAGAAAAACGGTTACTGCGCCGATATGGATATTATAAACTATAACAGCAGTTCTGTTGCCGCAAACTACGATGTCCTTGCCGGAGGTGATTTGGCGCAGAACGCCCTTAACTTTGTTTCTGCCAACCTTAACCCAAAGGGCAGCAAATTGGATATATTTGTTTATGACTATTCGTCAGGAAAGGAAAGCGACAGGGAACCTTTTATAACAAAGCTCGGCGATTCAATTAAAAATGGAAACAAAGCTTCACTTGTGGAGCTTTACACATATCAAACCATAAGTTCACAAAACAACTATATTTTTAAGGAGCTTTTGGATAATTCAATAAACAAAAACGAAAACACGGGCATTACGGACTTAACTTCATTTTCGGCATGGAACACCAATGCCAACGCCCTTGGCTTAGGCATTGCCCACAGTGAATGTTATATGCTCGCAGAGCAAAAATGCGATGATATTAAGTCTTTTGCCCAAAACCAGACAAACATACTTTTGCAGCACGTATTTGACGATGGAATTTATTACGGACAGCTTAGGGAACAGTTTACAAAGGAGGGCTATGCGCCTTCAAAAGAAGAAACTGAGCAAAGCGATTATTTATTATCTGCTTTAGAGAGCGAAAAAGTTTTAAACGCGTTTAAAGGCGTGTATATTACAGCAAACGGCAAAAGCGCCGTTATTACAAAAGCGGAGCTTGAAAAGGCGGCTTTTCCATGGCAGAGGCTTTTTGACTGTTATATAGAATTAAACTGCTCCGCTAATGAAGTACAGCTGAATTAAAAATCATTATTTACGAAACGGAAGTGAAAAACTTGAGAATAGGCTTAGACATAGGCTCAACTACAATTAAAAGCGTAGTTATAGACAAGCTTGGCAAAATCGTCTATTCGTCTTATGAAAGACATTTTTCTCAGATAACATCAAAAACTGTTGAAATGCTCACAGCTATAAAGAATAAATTTGCAAATGAAACTTTCTCGCTTGTAATTTCCGGTTCTGCCGGAATGGGCATGGCTGAAAGCTGTGATATTGAGTTTGTTCAGGAAGTTTACGCGGAAAAAGTAGCCGCGGAAAAAAATATACCTGACAGCGATGTAATTATAGAGCTGGGCGGGGAAGACGCAAAAATTATATTCTTAGGTCAAGCTATGGAAGCACGCATGAACGGCACCTGCGCCGGAGGAACAGGCGCTTTTATAGACCAAATGGCTACACTTTTAAATGTAAAAACAGAAGAAATGAACGATTTAGCCGCCCAATACGAAAAGACATACACTATTGCTTCGCGCTGCGGTGTTTTTGCCAAAAGCGATATACAGCCGCTTTTAAATCAGGGCGCCAAAAAAAGCGATATAGCCATAAGCATATTTTACGCGGTTGTAAACCAGACCATAGGCGGTCTTGCGCAAGGCAGACCTGTTGAGGGCAATGTGGTTTATTTAGGCGGACCATTAACTTTTATGCCTGTTTTAAGGGAATGTTTTGATAAAACTATAGGCACAAAAGGAACCTGCCCTGAAAACTCGCTTTATTATGTAGCCTTAGGCGCCGCCTACTGCGCCAAAAAAGAAATTGATTTGGACAGTATAATAGAAAAACTTTCAAAATATGTGTCAATATCCGAATGGGCTAAGCTTCCTCCGCTTTTTAACAACGAGGAGGAATATAACGAATTTAAGGCGCGCCACGCCAAAGCCGACGTTAAGTACGGCGATTTAAAGTCTTATAACAAAAACACGTTTATAGGCATAGACGCCGGAAGCACAACAATTAAAACTGTTGTTATGGGTGAGGACGGGGAAATACTCCACAGTGTTTATATGTCAAACAGCGGAAACCCTGTGCCTATAATACTTCAGTTTATGAAGTCCCTTTACGAAATGAAGCCTGATATTAAAATTAAAAGCTCCTGCGTTACAGGCTACGGCGAGGACATAATTAAAAACGCATTTCATGTTGACCATGGTCTTGTTGAAACAGTGGCGCATTTTACTGCCGCGGAATATTTCATGCCTGATGTTGAATTTATAATAGACATAGGCGGACAGGACATGAAATGCTTTAAAATTAAAAACGGCGTTATAGACAACATATACTTAAATGAAGCCTGCTCTTCCGGCTGCGGTTCTTTCCTCCAGACATTTGCCAATACATTGGGCTATGGTGTTGAGGAATTTTCCAAAATGGGGCTTTACGCCAAAAACGCCGTAGATTTAGGCTCCAGATGCACTGTTTTTATGAA
The DNA here is from genome assembly GCA_944383885.1 of uncultured Clostridia bacterium. Classification (GTDB taxonomy): domain Bacteria; phylum Bacillota; class Clostridia; order Lachnospirales; family Anaerotignaceae; genus Neoanaerotignum_A. The sequence continues at coordinate 267,301 of CALWRF010000040.1, forward strand.
CTCATCTGTTAAGCAGGCGCAAAAAGACGGCGCAACAACAGGCGACATATCTGCCGGTCTTTCAACAAGCATAGTTAAAAACGCTATTTACAAAGTTATAAGACCTTCAAGCAAAGAAGAACTGGGCAGAAAAATAGTAGTTCAAGGCGGCACATTCCTAAACGACGCCGTACTGCGCGCTTTTGAAAAAGAAATGGGAGTTAATGTTGTTCGTCCCGTTATAGCCGGGCTTATGGGCGCTTACGGTTGCGCGCTTTATGCCAGAAAATACGCCGGTGAAAAAAGCTTCATACTTACATCAGATGAACTCAAAAATTTCAGCCACAGCGTAAAATCTGTCAACTGCGGACTTTGCTCAAATAACTGCCGTCTTACAGTAAACACATTCGGCGACGGAAGCAGGTATATAGGCGGCAACCGCTGTGAAAGACCTGTTACCAAAAACGCTTCTGTAGGTGATTTAAACATATACCGTTTTAAGCAGGACGCATTGCGCTCTCTTAAACCTGTAAAGGGAAAACGCGGCAAAATAGGCATACCTTTAGGTCTTAATATGTACGAAATGGCTTTCTTCTGGCATAAATTCTTTACAGAATTGGGCTTTGAAGTTGTGTTCTCGCCTCTTTCGGACAGGAGCATATTTATTAAAGGTCAAGCCACAATCCCAAGCGATACCGTATGTTTTCCGGCAAAGCTTCTTCATGGGCATGTAGCGTATCTTATGGAGCAGGAAGATATACATTACATATTTTATCCATGCATGAGCTTTAATTTCGACGAGCATTTAGGCGACAACAACTACAACTGCCCTGTTGTGGCATACTATCCTGAAATTATAGCCGCGAACATGAAAATGAAAAACGGCGTTACATTTATAAATGATTATGTGGGAGTCCACCGCAAAAAGGACTTCCCTAAAAAACTTTATGAGATACTTTCAAAATATTTTAACGGCATAAGCATTAAAGAAATTAAGTCAGCCACAGAGGCGGCATTTGAGTCACGGGAAAAATATATGTCATCAATGCGCGCTGAGGCGAAAAGAATAGTTAAAAGCGCCAGAAAACAAGGAAAACTGATTATAGTGCTTGCCGGAAGACCGTATCACGCAGACCCTGAGATTAACCACGGTATAGATACCCTTTTGGAATCTTTAGGCATGGCGGTAATAAGCGAAGACTCTTTAAGCGGTCTTGTGGAGAAATTCCACGTAAACATACTTAATCAATGGACATATCATGCGCGCCTTTACGCTGCCGCAAAGTTTATATCTGATAAACCTGATATGCAGATGGTTCAGCTTGTAAGCTTCGGCTGCGGTCTTGACGCGATTACAACAGATGAGGTGCGCTCTATAATAGAGAAATCCGGCAAGATATACACTCAGATTAAAATAGATGAAATAACTAATCTTGGTACCGTTAAAGTAAGGCTCAGAAGCCTTTTGGCGGCTTTAAAACAGCAGGAGGGAAATATATAAATGTCTGAATTAAAACGCGACAAAAACGGCAGAATACTTTTTACAAAAGAAATGAAAAAAGAGTATACAATACTTATTCCTGATATGCTCCCTATTCATTTCAATATTATGAAAAACGTGTTTACACACGCCGGATATAAAATTGAGCTTCTTGATAACGACGGTCCTAAAGTAAAACAGCTTGGACTAAAATACATGCATAATGATATATGCTACCCGGCGCTGCTTATAGCCGGTCAGTTCTTAGACGCCCTTGAGAGCGGAAAATACGACGTAAACAAAACAGCTCTTATGATAATGCAGACAGGCGGCGGCTGCCGTGCCTCAAACTACATTCATCTTTTAAGGAAAGCTCTTATTAAAGCCGGATACGACAATGTTCCTATAATATCATTTAACCTTTCCGGTCTTGAGAAAAACAGCGGCTTTAAGCTTACACTGCCTATAGTCCGCCGTCTTTTAGCCGGTGTTATATACGGCGACCTTATAATGCTTTTAAGCAACCAGACAAGACCTTACGAAATTAAAAAAGGCGACAGCGACAGGCTTATTAAAAAATGGACTAAAGAGCTTTCAAACCAGTTTATAGCATCTAAAGGCTACAGTTTCGCTCAAATGAAAAATAACTTCGAGAAAGTTATACAGAGCTTTTCAGCTATACCGCTAAAAAAAGAGATTAAGACAAAAGTTGGCGTTGTAGGCGAGATATATGTTAAGTATGCCCGTTTTGCCAACAACAGCCTTGAAAAATTCCTCGCTGACGAAAACTGTGAGGTAATGGTTCCGGGGCTTTTAGGCTTTTTAATGTTTAAAGTTGACGCCCGTGTACAGGACTTCCTTATTTACGGCGGAAGCAGACTTAAATACACAGCCGCCAAAACCCTTTTGGGCTATCTTGAAAAAATAGAGAGCGCCTTTATGGAAGCCATTGACAAATCCCGCTTTACACAGCTTTCATCATATAAAGACACAAAACCCCTTGTTAAAGGTCTTATAGGTCTTGGAAACCGTATGGGTGAAGGCTGGTTCCTTCCGGCAGAAATGATAGAGCTTGTAAAGCACGGATATGATAATATAGTATGCACACAGCCTTTCGGCTGCCTGCCGACACATATATGCGGCAAAGGAATGGTGCATAAAATTAAAGCCATGTACCCTTCCGCCAACATTGTGCCTGTAGACTATGATACAGGCGCTACAAAGGTTAATCAGGAAAACCGCATAAAGCTTATGCTTTCTGTTGCAAGAGAAAAATTACCGGTTTAAAACATACTTAAAATAAAGAAGGCTGATATAAATGGTCTATTTACTTGGTGAAGAATTAATACCTACAACTGAAGAAGAAGCTTTAAACTACACTAAAGGCGCAGTGTATATAATAAATGAAGACTCCTGCGCCGACCTGCTTCAAAAGCTGGGCATATCTTATGAGCGCGACTATAAATTGGACGATGTATACTTCTGCAAAGCCGAAGCTCAGCAGGACTGCATATTCGGCACACTGCTTATACCTAAACTGCGTGACCTTTTAGGCAGCCGGTACAGGCTTTTGATGTTTATTACCCTAAACAATATAGTTATAGTTGATGACGACGGATTTGCCATGCGCATACTTACCCGTATTTTAAGGCGTAAAATACACCAAGGCGAGTCAAAAGCTAAATTCATATATAACTTTATAACAGAGTTTATGACAAAAGACTCGGAGCTTCTTGAAAAATTTGAGCACCGGCTTATGAATATGGAAGAAGAAGCAGCTCACGACACAGACAATGACTTTCAAATAGACCTGCTTCACACCAGAAAACAGCTTCTTACTTTAAGAGGATATTACGACCAGATGTCAGAATTCGGCAAAATACTTGAAGAAGACGAAAACCACTTTTTCACTAAAAACCAGACAAAATATTTCGGAACACTTTCCGACCGCGCTGAACGTTTAAAAGGCAAAGCAGTTCATCTTATAGATTACGCCCAGCAGGTAAAAGATGTTTACCAAAGCAATGTATCGGCAAAACAGAACGAAAACATGCAGTTCCTTACAATGATTTCTACAATTTTCTTTCCGCTTACGCTTATTACAGGCTGGTACGGCATGAATTTTGATGACATGCCAGAGCTTAAAAACGGGTATCCCGCAATTATAATACTGAGTATAGCGGTTGTAATTGTCTGCATACTTATATTTAAAAAGAAAAAACTTCTTTAATTTTTAAACCGCACATAATGCATGGAATAAATAAATTTTCGGCTGTGCTGTTATAAGCTGAAAAAGCTGAAAGAGTTGGAAAAAGTTATGAAATATTAGTAAAAGTTTATAAAAGTTTGTTATAATAAATTATAAAACGATATGGCAGAAGCCATGTCGTTTTTTGTTTTAGTTTTAAATGCTCCATTTAACATTAATATTTTTTATTCAGCCGCACAATAATTGAATGTTTTTATAACCAATGATATAATTAAATAAATTATTGAAAATACAGTTAAGGGGTGTTGAAAATGCAGACAATAGACATATTTAAAACCAGCAAAATACTTTTGTTACCTGCCGTAGTAATAATATTAGGCATATTGTTCCATTCCTCAGTGCTTTTTTACATAAACACCACAATGCCGCCTGACGAGCTTGGCTACAGCGGCGCCGAATTAATAAACAGCCGCCTATCGTTAAGAGCCACAGCAGAAAGAGCATTCAGCCTTTCATCGGCTTTGTCCATGCTTATAAGTGTTATACTGCTTTATATGTATATAAAAAAAGGGCGTTATATACCATATTCAAAACTGATTTACGGCTTTATAGCGTCAACATTTTTTGCCTGCTTATTCAGTATCCCTTTTTCAGTTTTAGACAGATATTTTTCGGCAGACTATATGCTGCCTTTAGTTACATCTTGGCCCGCTGTAACGGTTTTGTTCCTTATACTTATGCTTCTTAACTGGGGCAAAAAAGAAAATTAGCATATTTAGTTATATGCTTAGTACAGTTTGCTAAAAGTATAATAGAAAATAACGACAAATTTTACCATAATTTTACGCAGTATTAACGCATTATGCCTTGCTACAAAGCGATATATTTTTCTATTATATTAATATAAACATTCTATGTTTAAAATTCGGTTTAAGTGTTAATATTATATCTAATAGTTAAAACATACAGTTATAACCAGCCTGAAAGATAAAAGTTAGAAAGAGAGATGACCTCAACTGAAGTACGGCATAATAGACATTGGCTCCAACTCAATATGCCTTGTGGCATACGAGATTGGCTCAGGTCAATTTAAAACATTATTTAAAGAAAAAACAATGGCAGGTCTTGCCGGATACGTAAAAAACGGCATAATGACAAAAGACGGTATTGATAAAGCCTGCTCCTGCCTTTTGGAGTTTAAGCATATACTGGAAAGCCTTGATATTACGGAATATTCCGTTTTTGCCACTGCATCCCTTAGAAACATATCAAATACTGAGGAGTCCGTTACAGAGATAAAAAAAGGCACTGGTTTTGACATAGAAGTTATATCCGGCTATGACGAAGCCGTATTCAGCTGCAAAGGCGCCATGAACGATACCGAAATGGAAAACGGCATATTTATTGATACCGGCGGCGGCAGCACCGAGATAGTTTCGCTTGACAGAAACGAAATAACAGATGCAATAAGCATTCCCCTCGGCTCGCTTAAACTGTATTCCGATTTTGTATCTAAAATACTGCCTAAAAAATCCGAGGTTTCAGCCATGCGCAGTTATATAAAAAAATCCATTAAAGACAGCGGCATTAAGAGCGTAACAGGCGATGACGCTATTTATTGTGTAGGCGGTACGGCAAGGGCTGTATTAAAAATTTCAAACTCGGTTTTCGGCGCTGAAAAGAAAAACCGCACTATAACTTCAGCCCAAATGGAAAAACTTATTGACCTGCTCTGTTCTGACAAAAAAACTTCCGCTTCAATTATATTAAAGCACTGCCCGGACCGTATCCATACCATAATACCGGGAACGCTTATATTAAACGGAGTTATGCAGAAAATGGAATGCAAAAAAATAGTTGTCAGCTGTTTTGGTGTTAGGGAGGGATATTTATGTCAGAGAATACTAAAAAAAGCATGAACGATTTTTCTTTTACACAAAACAGGGAGTTAAGCTGGCTTAAATTCAACAGCCGCGTTCTTGAAGAGGCAACGGACGAAAGTGTGCCTGTTATAGAGCGTTTAAAATTTATTTCCATATTCACAAGCAATTTAGACGAGTTTTTTATGGTGCGTGTAGGCAGCCTTTTTGATTTGGCTCAGATTTCGCCTGATGACAAAGACAACAAAACAGGCGATTCACCTATAGAGCAGCTGAGGAAAATATTTGCCGCCGTGCCCGCGATGATTGCAAAACGCGATAAAACTTATGAAGACGTATGCCGGATTTTAGACGAATTCGGCATAAGCGATGTTACAGATGATGAGCTGACAGAAAACGAAAGCAAAATTGTAAACAATTATTTCGAGCAGCTTATAAATCCCATACTTTCACCGCAGATTATAGACCCGCACCATCCATTCCCTCATCTGAAGAACAAAACACTTTACATAGCAGCTACACTTCAGGGAAAGAAAGACAAAATATCTCTCGGCATAATACCTGTGCCTGAATCACTGCCTCCTTTTATTACCCTTTCGGAAAGACCACTCAGATTTATAAGGATTGAAAACATTATACTTAACCGCTGCCAGCAGGTATTCGGCATTTATAATGTATCAAAAAGCGCTGTTGTTTCTGTTACACGCAATGCCGACATAAGTTTTGACGAGGAGAAATTTGACGATTCAGACGACGACTATCTTAAAATAATGAGCCATCTGCTTAAAAAACGCGGTCGTCTTGCGCCTGTACGCCTTGAAATCCAGGGAGAAAAGGCAAACAGCATAGAAAAACTTTCGGAAATGCTTCAGAAAAGGCTTGATATAGATAAAAATCAGGTATTTTTTACTACATCGCCTATTAATATGAAATATGTTTACAGTTTGGAGAAAAAAATCCCTGACTCATTTTTAGGCGAGATAAAGTATACGCCGTATTCCCCACGCTATCCTGAGGATTTAAACCCAAACGAAAGCATTATAAAACAGGTAGAACAAAAAGACAGGCTTTTATTCTATCCTTTCGACCAAATGGAGCCGTTTTTAAAGCTTTTAAGGGAATCGGCTGTTGATGAAAATGTAATTTCAATTAAAATTACAATATACCGTCTTGCCTCAGCCTCAAAAATAGCCCATGAACTTTGTACCGCTGCCGAAAACGGCAAAGACGTAACAGTGCTTGTAGAGCTGAGGGCGCGTTTTGACGAAGCAAACAACATAGCATGGGCTGAAAGGATGGAGCAGAGCGGCTGCCGTGTTATATACGGCATAGACAACTTTAAATGCCACTCCAAAATTTGCCTTATTACACGCCGAGTTAAAAACAACATGAAATATATAACGCAAATAGGCACGGGAAATTATAACGAGAAAACTGCTCTTATGTATACTGACCTATGCCTTATGACTGCCGATAACGAAATAGGTCATGACGCAACTGTATTTTTCCAAAACATGCTTATAGCAAACCTTAACGGCAGCTACTCAAAGCTTTTAGTTGCGCCTATATCCCTTAAACCTAACCTTATGCGCCTTATAGACGATGAAATAGCCAAAGGCGACAAAGGCAGGATTATAATTAAGGCAAATTCACTTACCGAAAGAGATATAATAGACAAGTTTTCAGAAGCCTCAAAAGCCGGGGTTAAAATACAGCTTATACTGCGCGGTATATGCTGCCTTCGCCCGGGTATAGAGGAAAAAACAGAAAATATTACAGTTACAAGTATTGTAGGCAGGTATTTGGAGCACTCAAGGATATACTGCTTCGGTACAGGAGAAAATACGAAAATATTTATTTCTTCCGCTGATTTAATGACCAGAAATATATCAAGGCGTGTTGAGATAGCCTGTCCTATTTACGATACTGATGTTAAAAACCAGATTTTGAAAATACTCTATATTATACTTAAAGACAATGTTAAAGCCAGAGTGCTTTTAAGCGATGGAAACTATATTAAAAAATTCAGCCAAAGCGGAGAAAAAATTGACTCACAGCAGTATTTTATGGAAAACAGCCTGCATACCCCTTTAATTACGGCGGCAAAGGAAACGCCTAATAAAAAAGAGCACAAAAGCCTTTTTAAAATGATATTCGGCAGGGACAAATAAATACCGCATAAAACCGTCGGAAAATAAAGATTCCGGCGGTTTTTGTTTTTTCAGGTTTTTTAATTGAAAAAAATGTCACAAAATGGACTTTAATGAATAATATATACTATAAAAATTAAAAAAAGGAAGTAATTTGATGTATTATTCAAACGGTTCTTATTATTTAAACGAAAGCGAAAACAGGTGCGGCTTACGTCAAAACGGCAGTTCAGACTGCTGCACAGCCGGCAATTCACAATACCGCCGCAGATGCTCAAACAATTCTAACTCTTCAAACTGCTGCAATTCCTCCAACTGCTGCTGCACTAACTGCTGCTGCACTAATCCAAGCGTTACTGTTGGAAGCACAACAACAGGCGCCCCTGGCACTGTAGCTTCTGTTACTAACTCAGGTACAGACTGCAATGCTGTTTTAAACTTCACCATACCTGCCGGACAAAACGGCGCTAACGGCGCGCCTGCAACAGTTACTGTAGGCACTACTACTACAGGCGCCCCTGGTACAAGCGCTTCAGTTACTAATTCCGGCACTAACCAGAACGCCGTTTTAAACTTTACTATTCCTGCCGGACAAAACGGCACACCTGCCACAGTTACCGTAGGCACTACTACTACAGGCGCTCCGGGTACTAACGCTTCAGTTACTAATTCCGGCACTGCGCAGAATGCCGTTTTAAACTTTACTATTCCTGCCGGCAAAGACGGAACAGACGCAGTGCCTTCTACTGTATCTATAGGAAGCACAACAACAGGCACACCGGGCACAAGCGCTACTGTTACCAACACAGGTACTAACAGGGACGCTGTTTTAAACTTTACTATTCCTGCCGGACAAGACGGTAAGGACGGCAAAGACGGTAAAGATGGTAAAGACGGCTCTAACGGTCTTGCGGCTTACGGCGGATTATACAGCTCAAAGAACCAAACAGCAAAGCCGGCTTCATCTGGAAGTTACCAGCAGGTGCAGTTAGACTCTATAATGCCTCTTTCCAATGTAACAACAGGACTAAACAACATTAAAGTTAACAGCAGCGGAAATTATGAAATATCATACAGCATAGGCATTGCCCAAAATAAATGCCCTGGCAGTTCAGACGCGCACTCGGCAAATACAACATTTACAACTGCAATACGCAAAAACGGGGTTGAGATACCACAGACAGTATGCACGGCAAGCATTTCGCCAAACCAGAATAAACAAAACTACTACAGCACATCATACGTAACTCTCTCAAGCAACGATATACTTGACTTGGCTTTAAAAGTAAATGACAATTCCGGCGCCGGAAACCTTATAATTTATCCAAATGCCGACTGCTCACTTACAATTAAAAAGCTAAGCTGATATATACCAAAGACCGGGAGTCTTACCCCGGTCTTTATTATACTGTATCCCAAATAATAAGTTTTGAATATTATAAAAATAAAAAGGAAGTGCTGATATGGACTGCAATAAATACTGCTGCGGCACATGCATAAGTATAGGAAATACCATTACCAGCCAGCCGGGCACACCTGCTTCTGTTACAAACTCCGGCTCCTGCTGCTGCCCTGTTCTTAATTTTACAATACCGGAAGGCGAACCCGGCAGAGACGGAGCGCCTGCCACAATTACTGTAGGCACTACCACTACCGGCGCTCCCGGCACAAACGCTTCCGTTACTAACTCCGGCACTGCGCAAAATGCCGTTTTAAACTTTACTATTCCTGCCGGGCAAAACGGAAATGATGGAAATGACGGCAGCGACGGAAATTCCGCCACAGTTACTGTAGGCACTACCACCACCGGCGCTCCAGGCACAAACGCTTCCGTTACTAACTCCGGCACCGCGCAAAACGCCGTTTTAAACTTTACTATTCCTGCCGGGCAAAACGGAAAAACGCCTGTAATAACTGTTGGTCTTACAACAACCCTTGAACCTGATGAGCCTGCCACTGCAACAGCAACGCCGACACAAAACGGCGTTCAGATTGATTTTGGTATTCCTAAAGGCGAGCCGGGCGGAACTACCCCGCAGTCTTTTGCTTCATTTATTAATTATATTGCTTTATTTACTAACGCCTCCCCTCTGCTCTTTTACCCTCTTACTGCTGACAGCACCGGACAGATAGAGCAGATAAGCATGGACCAGATTTCACTTGAACCCGGTTACTATCTTATATCCTACAGTGTTTCCGCAATACTGTCAGAACCGGGGTATATGCAGGTTACGCCTTCATACAATTCAGCCTCACATATTGAAACAGGCATTTACTTTTCAACTTCTCAAGGCAGCTCAACTGCCAACGGCTCAAACACAATAATAATATACGCGCCTGAAAAAACAACCTTTTATTTAACTTACAACAGCAATGTAGAAAGCCGAGACGGCGCTGTAAGTATTACAATACTAAAACTTCAAATATAGGCAAAAAAACGGACACAGAAAAAGGTGCCTCCCGATAAGAAAACATCGTGGGGCAAGAGAGAAACGGTATAGCTTCGGCTATGCCGTTTTTCTCATTCTTGCCTTGATGAAATGACTTTGGATACTTCCAGAGCTCCAATGCCCTT
>CALWRF010000041.1 GCA_944383885.1 uncultured Clostridia bacterium
GGGAATACTATAAACAGATAAGTAATTCGACAGCAAAAAAGCAGAAGTTCCGACAAGACATTTATACATATCTGTTTCTTATCAAAGAAGAATTTTTCCCATAGACACAGAAAATTTTACGCTCTCAATGCCAAAGTTCGATTACGATTACTATTCTGGTGCAGAAAGTGAACAATTCCGATTCTTGAAGATACTCCCATTATGCTGTCAATTATTTTTAACTTCTTTGCCTCATCTGCTGAAAAATAAGTATCTTTCTTCCTCTCTCTTATATTGAGCAAATCTTCTTTTGTAAGCCCGCATCTCTCAACAACAAAGTTTTCAATCATTTCATTTAGATGATCCGTCTGCTCCCTATCATCGACAAGATCTTGATATTTTCCGGAGCGCCAACAATAAATCTGATGATACATCAGCGTAGCATGAGGACTCATATATCTCTTATGGCCAGCCAAGAATATGATGAATGCCGCACTCATGGCATAACCAGTACAATATGTATAGACCGGCGTTTTTGAACCGAGTATTGTATCAACCAGAAGCCACATATCGTACACACTCCCACCAAAAGAATTAAAATAAATTCTTATCGGTTCTCGCTTAAAATCCTTTTCTTTTTTATCCTTTTCATCATCTTCATGGTTTATTTGGGAAATATCATATGCTACATCCGCACAGTTTCTTGCGTTGATATCACCGTAAACATAAAATAGTCTTTCCTCTCTGGATGAAAAAACCGTACTTTTTGTTGTATTACCGCCACCGTCAGAATCATCGCCGTCCCAATCATTCATATATTCGTTATTAAGCCTGTTATCTCTTCTACCCATATCATTACCCTTCTGTATTACATAATCAAGGCAGTTCCGAAGGATAAAAGGCTTGCTCTGGCAGACAACATCAATGAGGAAGAGGATAACTGGCTTCATGATGATGAGGAGAAGGATTACAAGAAAAGCATCAAAAGTAGCTTTGGAGAGACCGTGTGGGATTGTATTACCGACGGGTTCGACAAGGGAGTTGAAGTTGGCGGAGATATCCTGGGAATTCCTGGCAAGATTGTTGGTGCCGCGGTAGGAGCTGCGGTTGGTGCGGTAAAGGGAGTGTTTATAGCTATTTTTGACTAAAAAATTTTTGTGCATATCTCATAAAATTGTGCAAATCCGACAATGGCATATTGACTTTGTTCGAGCGTTCGCCTATAATTTATATATTAGTGGCAAAGCCATCGAAAGGTGGTGACGCAAAGCTAAAGGGACTAAAGATTACTAAGCGAAAGCCAGATGATCAATGTCAGCCAGTTACCGGTATGTGAGTTTAAGCGACATTGTGGGTGCGTCTGCATTTCATAATGTCGCTTTTTGTTTATCGAAGGAAGTGCACAATGCAGGGATATAAAAAGATTGCGGAAGTATCTAAGGAGTGGGGAATCAGCGAAAGAAGGATCAATACACTATGTCTAGAGGGACGTATAGAAGGTGCGGAGAAGTTTGGAAATGTATGGGCAATTCCGGAAGATGCTGAAAAACCAAAAGATGACCGAGTTAAGTCTGGGAAATATCGAAATTGGAGAAGCAAAGAGACATAATTTGTCTATCCAAAATGATAAAATGTGATGGATGAGGTGCTGGCTATGACAGAAGATTACCAGGGAAGCGATAAGATAGATCGAGTTTTGGGGATATACTCAAAGCTGATGAATGGATACATTGTTAATAAAGCTGAAGAAGCACAAAACTATGGGGTGAATGAGCGCAGTATCCAAAGAGATATAGAAGATATCCGCAGTTATATGGATAAAGAATCCACGGAAACCGGAACAATTAATACGGTGGTTTATGACAGAATAAATAAGGGGTATCGTCTTGAACAGATCTTTGACATGAAACTAAGTAATAGTGAAATTCTTGCAATTTGTAAGATATTGTTGGACAGTAGGGCGTTTACCAAAAAGGAAATGACCGGAATGCTATCAAGATTGATAGATTGTTGTGTTCCAAAGGTAAATCATAAGGATGTAAACGATCTGATTCAGAATGAGGAATATCACTACATAGAGCCACGACATCGGTCTGAGTTTATTGACAAAATGTGGGATATCGGAAAGGCGATAAGGGAGAATAAGTATATTGATATCAGTTATCAACGAACAAAAGACAAGGCTGTTGTCAGAAGAAAAGTAAAGCCGGTTTCGTTAATGTTCTCGGAGTATTATTTTTATGTGACGGCTTTTATAGATGATGAAAATGTTAAAGAGGATTTCGATGTCCTGAATGACGCATATCCAACGATATACAGAATTGACAGGATTAAGAAATATGAAATACTGGATGAGCATTTCCACATACCATATGCAAATAGATTCGAGGAAGGAGAGTTCCGAAAGAGAATACAGTTTATGTATGGCGGAAAGCTGCAAAAGGTAAGGTTTACCTATTCCGGCAATTCGGTGGAGGCGGTTTTGGATCGTTTACCCACTGCCGTAATAGAGAGCGAAAAAGATGGCGTTTATACAATTTCAGCGGAGGTATTTGGTAAAGGGATAGAAATGTGGCTGAGGAGCCAAGGGGACATGGTAAAAATAATTGAGATGAGGTGAAATATATGAAGCCGGAAATGTTGCAGATGCAGCAGTATCTGAATGTTCATCCCATTTTTGAGAAGAATGAGGGTTTACGCAAAAAGTATGTTGTTTTGCTTAACTACTTTGTGGAGAAACAGGGAAGGGGCGACCTGTGGTCAAAGCAAATGCTTAAGTTATACAGCGATAAAATCGTTGGGAAGGGTTTTGAGTTAGGAAAGGAGAAAACGAAGGATTTAAGTATATTTGAGCAGTTTAAGTTTTTCAAATATAGATATTATCTGCTGACCGATTGTCTGTTTATTCGTTGTTTTGATGATAAAAAGAAAGGGCAGAAACTGGTCGAAGATGTTATTGAGTTTTATGGAGAGCGATACCGCAGGAAGCTTGAATGCTTATGTGAGGCTTTCTATTCTACGGAACCCAAAGATTTTTTGAGGGATTTTGCAGAATTGAAAGGCGTATATACGATCATATGGAACAATCGTTCCTTTAAGGCTCAACCCTTGAAAAAGATAATGATCACAGCAAATATGAGTGCAGGAAAATCGACACTCTTGAATGCGCTTGCCGGGAAAAAAGTGAATAAGACACAAAATGACACTTGTACGGCAAAACTTCATTATCTGTATAACAAGGCTGGAGAAGATGGCCTTAGTTATGAATTGGATCATGATCTTGAGCTTGATGCATCCCTTGATATTCTTATGACAGACAACGATGAGAATGACAGCACGGATATTGTTGTAGGAACCAGATTCAGATCCGTTGAAGATGTTGATGGGCATATATGTTTTATTGACACACCCGGAGTTAATTCTTCAATGGATAAGGAACATCGTAAAATGTCGAATGCAGCGATAGGGACGGCGGACTGTGATGTTCTTTTATACCTTTTTAATGGGGAAAACATTGGCTCTGACGATGATATTAAGCATCTGAAGTTCGTTAAGGACAATTATGATGGCAAGATTATTTTTCTTGTAAATAGACTGGATCATTATAAGAAAGATGTGGATTCGGTTAAGGGTACATTGGAAGCAGTTGAAAAGGATTTGAAAAAAATTGGGTTTGAGAATCCTGTTATATATCCTCTTTCTGCTTACGCAGGATATTTAGGGAAGATGGCTTTGTATGAAGAGGAATTATCTGAGGATGAACAGGATGATATTGATTTTGTAAAGAGGAAACTGAAAAAGGATGATTTTTCGTATGAAAAATACTATCCGGTTGATGTGAAGGTAAAGTGCAGGGACAAGGAACTTGGAGAGTTGCTTTTGCATTCAGGTATCCTGTCACTGGAAAAAATAATTTATTCATAGGAGGAGGTTACTAAAAATGAAGCGAGTGTTTATTAAGTACAATCCGTATCAGGTTACGACTGAAATTACGATAGATGATAAACCGCTGAAGAAAAACAGTCGGCTCAATGTTCCAGATCAGAGACTTCAGGAATGGGTTGATAACCTTCCGGATATTTTGTTTGAAGAGTGCAGTACCAAAGATTTTGAAATCACATTCCATGGTACGGTACTTGATTTTGAGGATGTAGCAGCCGTAGCAGAGGAAGCAAAGGCAAAGGGTATTAACATTACCCTAAAACATATCCCTGCCAAGGAAGTTAAAGACAAGGAACAGGCTATTGCTGATATTTTTGCAGAGATACAGAATGGCCCGTTTGAGGAATTAAAACAGCCAGATGTTATCAGAGCTTTTGAGATGGCAAAAAGCAGTGATTTTGAGGTTAATGTTGTCGCTACCATGAGTGCGGGTAAGTCTACGCTTATCAATTCTCTCTTGGGGCAGCGGCTTATGCCTGCAAAGCAGGAGGCTTGTACTGCGACTATTACTGAGATCAAGGATAATGACTCAGATCACTTTGCTGCCAAGGTATATGATAAGTCTGGAAAGCTTATAGAGACACATCCTGAGTTGACATATGAAATAATGGATAGGTTGAATGCTAATCCTGCGGTGTCAAAGATACGTGCAGAGGGGAACATTCCATTTGTAACATCGTAGGATGTATCGCTTGTCCTTGTAGATACTCCAGGTCCCAACAACTCCCGTGATCCGGAACATAAGGCGGCTACATACCGTATGCTTTCTGAATCGTCAAAGACGGTGGTGCTGTATATCATCAATGCTACGCAGCTTGCTGTTGATGATGATAATACTCTTTTGAAGCATGTTGCTGAGAGTATGAAAGTAGGCGGAAAGCAGTCGAGGGACAGATTCATATTTGTTGTTAACAAGCTTGATGATTTCAAAAAGGGTGAGGATAGTGTTGATGCGGCATTGAAGAAGGTTCGGGATTATCTTGCAGATAATGGTATAGAGAATCCGAACATCTATCCTGCATCTGCACTTACGGCATTAAATATCAGAACCATACTGGCACAGAGTGATGATGACGATGACGATGATGTATATGAGGCGAAAGGAAAGGTTAGAAAGTTCAATCGAAATGAAGAGATGTTCTTCGAGAATTATGCTCCGTTACCGGCATCAGCAAAGGGAATTATATCCAATAGGCTCGCTAAGGCGATAGAAGACAAAGATGATAAGGAGCAGGCACTGATACATTCCGGCGTAGTTCCGGTTGAGGAAGCTATCAGAATGTATGTGCTGAAATATGCCAAAACTGCAAAGATAAAGAATATCGTTGATACATTCATTAAGAAGTTGGAAAGCGCTCAATCATTCGAGACTACGAAGAAGGAAATCTCATCTAACCAAAAGGAAAGAGATGCCATTGTAGAAAGAATTGATAGTATTGAGGCTAAGCTTAAGAGCGGTGAAGAGGCGAAGAAGTTTAAGCAGGATATCAGTGCTGTTAATTATGACGGCGAGATAGCGAAGCTTGCGAATAATGTAATCAAGAAGGCTCAGGAAAAGATTACTAAGCAGCTTAAAGATCCTAAAAAGAAGATGTCTGTTGATGAGGCTGAAAGTTTGTGCGCTCAGTTTGCAAAATTTGCTGATAATTTGCAGGCGGAGGTGCAGGTCGAACTTGAAAATCTCATAGAGAATACAGTTCAGAAGAACGCAGATGATCTTTTGAAGCAGTATAAGAAGAAGTTAGCTGACCTGGTTGATGAAATAAATGTTGGTAATGTCGAATTGGATCCTTTCGAGATTATGAAGGGTGAGATTCCCACAAATACTTCGTCTATTATATCCGGTTCAACTAAAACGGAAAAGGTAAAAACTGGAGAGGAATGGATTCCTAATTATGAGAAGAAGTGGTATAAACCGTGGACATGGTTCCAGGAGTCCGGTCATTACAGAGACATAATGGAAGATAGAGAGTATGTTGACGGTAAGCAGCTTGCTGAAAAGTTCTTTGCACCGATTCAGGAGCAGCTTTATGAGAATAGTTCATCGGCACAGGATTATGCAAAAAAAGAGGCAAAGAGGATTAAAGAGGCATTTGCCAAGAAGTTTGATGAACTTGATAATCTGTTAAATACGAAACTTGAGGAATTGAAAGCGTGTGCAACTGATGAGAAGAAAGCACAGAAGAAACTTGAGGAAGCACAGAGCAGATTGGAGTGGTTGGATAATATTCAGACCAAGGTGAATGCTATCTTGGATATTTAAGGAGAAGAGTATGGCTATATCAAGTGAATTTGCTCAAGCAGTGAGGGGAGGAAATAAGCTACGAGTAAGAATAATGCTAAAGGATAGCCTGCTTGTAGATAAGACCTTCCGACTGTTTGATGAGATGCAAGCATACGCATCAGCACAAGGAGTCAGTCCTTGGGCTGATGCAGATATTCCTCTTGAAAAGGCAGAAAAGCCATGGACTGAGGATACAATGAATTATGAATTGACTGCGCTTGTAAATGATTTTACGAAAGAGCATGTTAATTATGTTAAGGCTATCATTGCTGATGTGTATAAAGTTAGTTTACCTGTATCGCAACCGGTAAGAAATACACCGGTTAGCCAATCTGCACCGCAATCAGTGAATAGACCAACAAGCAGCATTATGGGAACAGAGGATCCTCATAAGACTATATTGAATGAGGCAAGCAGCATAAATAGAATTCTGAGGAACAATAAGGATGAAAATTCCGGCAAACGAATTTGGATGAATGAGGATATAGATCGGATAAGAAGGCACGCCCAGAGAATCGTTGATGCGTGTAACAGATTGTAAAGGAGGGATTGAAGTGGCACTATCAAATGAGTTTAAGGAAGCAGTCGAACAAGGAAAGACAACACGAGTAAAAATAATGCTTAAGGATAGTCTGCTTTTGGATCCGTCTTGTAAAGAATTTGATGAAATGATGGACTATGCTAATATCAAGATGGGTTCACTTATTGAACAACATGACGGCGAACAGCTTAAATCAAGCGAAGATTGGAATGAAGATTATCTTAACGATGAAATGGTTGCAGTTGTCAATAATTTTTCCAAAGAAAGAGTTGATCTGCTTAAAGGAATCGTAAAGAAACTTTATGCTAATAAAGAAGCAGATAATGTGGCACATCGGAAGAGTGACATTGCAACAACTGAATTTGGAACTAATACCGGAGCGAGCGGCACAAAGATTGCTGGAGGAACTGTGGCAGTTGTGGGAGCCGGGCTGTTAATAGGTGGGCTTGTTATTGCTGATGCCCCGATAGCAGTACCTATTATCGGTGGTGTAGCGATTGGAGTAGGGGCATATTTATTTTTTAGAAAATAATTTTTAGAAGGACATATTCTGTCTATGCAAAGTTGTATAGTTGTATCATAAGGAGTGAAAAATGTAGCTAAGGAGGATATAGCAGATGGCTGATGTGGTTGAAAAGAAGGAGAATGTTCCTGTGCCGAAATATGCGAATGTGGCTGAAGGGTATCAAGCTGCATTGCAGGTTGTTGATGATGTAATTTTGAAGAATTACATTACCAATCTTGCCAGAATGGAAATTGTGCCTTTAGACAAGTCTGTCCTTGAATCGAACATAAGTGATAATGTCTTATTCTTTAAGATAACTGAGATGGTGTATGAGAAGAATGAGTTTGCATCCTATAAGTTTGCAAGCGTGTTTAATACTTTGTCTTCTTCTGATGCAGCCATCTTTCTTATTTTAGACAGTGATGGAGAAAGAACTGATTTTTATATGGGAATCAGGTCTCTTGATTCGGATCGTACTACCAGTTCTCTTAGGAATACTCTTGAAAATGCAATGATTGGTCAGTTTCCGGGGATAAAAACGCAGGATTATACGGTGGAGGAAATTGAGAATATCATTGGCGGTATAAAGGGAAATAGTATATCTGCGGTTTCGTGTGTGGCTAATAGTAAAGAGGAAGATCTTAATTCCAATCAGGAATTTGTTCAGGGTTTAGAGAAACTGGTTCTGTCTATGAGAGGACAGAAGTATACAGGAATAATAATAGCAAACTCCACAGATCAGATGCAGTTAAGGGAATTGAGACGAGGCTATGAAACGGTTTATACCCAGTTATCTCCTTTTGCGAGCATTCAAGTAAACTATGGACAGAATTCATCTCTGGCAAGAACAGAAAGCACGAGTGATGCAAAAACGAAATCTGTTACAAATACAATAAACGAATCGGAAACGGAAGGCACTACTGAAACACACGGTACATCTAAAGAGAATACAACATCGAAGGTGATAAAAGGTGTTGCTGCAGCATCATCTATCCTCGGTGCTGCACTTGCCCCAGTGACAGGAGGTGCGAGTCTTGTTGTTGGCGGTGTGGTTTCAGGTGGTCTTGGATTATTAGGAACGGCAGTAGCCGGAACGGTAAGTGATTCGACATCGACAAATAGTTCAAAAACATATGGTGAGAGTACAGCAGTAGGTGATTCGGATACACATACCATATCTACAGGGACAAGCGCAACAGAGGGTTCGTCTAATGCTATAACGCTTAATGTTCATGACAAGTCCGTAGAGGATATGCTTGCGAGAATTGAAAAGCAGCTAAAACGTATGGATGAATTTGAAAGCCTTGGAATGTATGAATGTGCGGCATATTTTCTTTCAGAAGATCAGTATGCAGCGGAGGTTGCGGCATCGACCTATAAGGCAATTATGCGTGGGGAAAACTCCGGCGTAGAGATTGCAGCTATAAACTCGTGGGGAAGTTATGAGAGCGAAAAGACAGAGCTTATTGAACAATATGTTAAGAATTTCATGCATCCGATATTTAGGTATGCAGGTGCTTTAGGAGAGGTTGAAGTTTCTCCGTGTGCAATGGTAAGCGGAAATGAGCTTGCAATACATATGGGAATGCCTCGGAAGTCCGTATGTGGATTACCGGTTATCGAACACGCTGACTTTGGAAAAGAAGTTGTGCGCTATGAAGCAGAAGATTCTGCAGTAGGTATAAACCTTGGAAAAGTGTTCAATATGGGAAGCGCCGCTCCCAACAGCGTATTTTTGGATAAGGCGAGTCTTTCGATGCATACATTTGTTACCGGCTCTACTGGTTCCGGCAAGAGTAATACAATTTATGAATTGATACGCCAGACAAATAATATGGGAGCCAACTTCATGGTTATAGAGCCTGCAAAGGGTGAATATAAGCATGTGTTTGGCAATCGCCCGGATGTCAATGTGTTTGGAACAAATCCGGAGTATTCGGATCTACTCAGGATTAATCCTTTCAAATTCTCTAAGGGAGTACATGTTTTGGAGCATGTTGACCGCTTGGTTGAGATATTTAATGTATGCTGGCCGATGTATGCAGCTATGCCGGCGGTATTGAAAGATGCATTGCTTCAGGCTTACGAGGTATGTGGATGGGATTTTTCTACTTCGCATAACGCCTATGGGGATAATCTTTTCCCGACGTTTGCAGACCTCCAAAACGAAATGGTTAATGTTATTACTGCATCAGCTTATTCAGAAGAGGTTAAGAGCAATTATATGGGATCTTTGGTTACAAGGGTTAAGTCGTTGACCAATGGACTGAATGGACAGATTTTCAGCTCTAATGAAATAGACAATGAGGTTCTCTTTGATAAGAATGTTGTTGTGGATCTTAGCCGTGTGGGTTCGCTTGAAACCAAATCGCTTATTATGGGCATATTGATAATGAGACTTGGTGAATACAGAATGTCTAATGCGGAAGATATGAATGTGCCTCTTAAACATCTTACCGTATTGGAAGAAGCTCATAATATTCTTAAAAGGACATCGACTGAACAGAGTACTGAAGGTTCAAATGTGGCAGGTAAATCTGTTGAAATGATTTCTAATGCCATAGCTGAAATGAGAACTTATGGTGAAGGATTTGTAATTGTTGATCAGTCTCCGAGTGCCGTAGATATTTCGGCTATAAGAAATACAAATACAAAAATCATAATGAGACTACCTGATGAAAGCGATAGGAGACTCGCAGGTAAATCAGCAGGATTAAAGGATGAGCAGCTTGATGAGATTGCAAAACTTCCGAAAGGTGTAGCGGTAGTTTACCAGAATGACTGGGTAGAACCTTTGCTTTGCAATATTCAGAAATACAAGGATGAAGAAGGAAGATACCAGTATAAGCCTGTGATTCGTACAAATAGCTCAACAGGAAAGTTGAGAAAACAACTTCTTCAGCTATTGCTTAAGAATAGAGTTAAGAATCCTATAGATTCAAATATAGACGATATTAACGATTTGCTTGAAAGGGCAGAGATTTCAAGCAGGAGTAAACTCGGAATACAGAGACTCCTTCATGAATATGAGCTGAGAGGAGAACTTTCAGTTTGGAATGAGGAAAAATTTGAGGGATTATCTGATCTTGTAAGCGGTCTTCTTGATGGAAATGTTTGGGTAAAACCTGTAATTGATACAGTAGGGGAATTTGACGAGTTGACAGACTCGATTATCAAACGTGTTGAGAAGATGGCACCTGGCATAGATAAGGAGTACGCTCTTGCAACAGCTCAGTGTCTTTTGAAGAAGGAGTCAAAGGAGTCCGACGGATATAACGAAATATATGCGGCGTGGATAACACAATTAAGGAATAAAGGGGTTATGTAATGTTGGATTTCAATATAGAAGAGACCTTATCAAAAATGGAATCTCCTTTGAAAGAGAAAGCTACTCTAATAGATGGTATTCGTGAAATTAAAGACCTTGATTCTCCGATAGCAAAGTTTGTTGAAGTCAAAGAAAGAACAGGTCGTTTTTCGGAAAATCCCACAATAGAGGGTGTTAGGTCTTGGATAAAAGAGATCAATCCCAATTATGATCCTTACGATATGGAGTCTCCTTACAATGTGAATTGCGGTGCGTGTGCATATGTGGTACATGAGAGATTGAATGGAAACGATGCCACTTGTGCGTCTGCCAATAATATACCGACAGATGCAGAAATGGAGGAACTTCTTGGGAAAAGAATCGTTTCCATGAGTCCGGAGGAAATAGAGAAGAAATTGTTGGAAGCCGGAGATGGTGCGCACGCTGTGATAGGGGTAGACAGAGAATATGGTCCGGGACACTGGTTCAATGCTGCTTGCCTTGAAGGAAGAGTAGTTGCAATAGATGGTCAGTCTGGAGAGGTTTTGGATTGGCCACCGGATTATGGACATGTTGTTAATTGGGAAATGAGTGTATAGGAGCGTCTTATGAATAAAAGGATTATTACAACGGCCGCCGAGACTATGAAAGTCCCTTTAGAAGTGGCAGAGGAAAACTACAAAGAACTTCCTGAACAGGACGCATATTATTTTTGGAATCCTGTTCGTGGAGGGATTGCTGTCATAGTTGGAAAGGATGGAGAAAAACTTGGAGCTTCATCGGGTATCAGCTTTGAAAAGCATTTACAGGCGTATATCGACGGAAAAAGGAACTAAACCGTCAAAAAATAAAAACAGGAGGTAGATTGGATGTTTAACTTTAATGTAGCAGAAGTCTTTTCCAATATGGAGACGCCGTTGCTTGAAAAAGCAAAAGGTCTGGAAAAGATATCTGATCCAAAGGAACTTGATAAACCAATCAATAATTATGTATCTGGATTGGAAAAGACGGATGTTGCTTCTGAAGAAGATATTGACATAGATGATATCTTAGAGGACGAGGAAGACGATGATCTTATTGCAAAAGCAGAAGCGTATGAAAGTCGAGTTTCCGGTTGTCCGATAGAGGGACATAATGGAAGCTGGGATGGCTTCCGTGGTAACTCTATGTGGAGACCTGATCGTGAGGCTGTTCCTACAAGGTATAATCCTGATGGCCTTACCTGGGGACAGATACTTGACAAGTATGGCATTGAAGGAATTGAATATAAAGATGGTGATCCGGATTTCTCGCCAATTTCAAAAGGTGAGGTGGAAATTGATGACTTTACTGATGATAGATCATCTAATTTTGCACAAGCAGACGAAGCTTTGGCAAAGCAAAAGGGATGCTCACCGGAGGATGTAAAAAAGTGGCGTGAAGAAAACGGATATACTTGGCACGAGTGCAGAGATTGTAAAACGATGCAGAAAGTACCGAGAGAAGTTCATAACAATATGGATCATTCCGGCGGCGTATCAGAATACAAGAAAAACCACAGTTCAGAAGGAGGAGAGTCATAATGAGTGAGATGATAAAGGATCCTGTTTTTGGAGAAATGGAATATAAACATAGATGGATAAAGAAAGAAAAAATATCTTTGATGGACAAGGATTATAATCTGAACATCATTGCATCGGCATATACGGGCGACCAGATATGTGATGAGCAGAGAGAAGCATATAAGGCATTTAAGGAGAAACTTGACAAAGTTTCTCGCAGGATGCCGGGTATGGTAGAAGAGTATGTAGAAGTGCATAAAGATGAGATAGCAGAGCATTTTCCTGAAATCGGAGATCCTGAAGATGCGGTCAAGTTCGTTAAGCCTGTATCCGTTATGTTTGCCCGTGATGGTAAGACTGTCATCATGTGCAATGCTGACTGGGATGAGGAAAACGGAATCGGTATAGAGGTAGCTCCGGAATATAAAGTGGATGTGCAGGATGCGTTTCTCTAAAGGAGAAGAGGTGTAGTAGCATTGGGCCAATACATTTTTCCGTATTTGAGAGATGATAAAGAATTTGAAAATCTTGTAGCAGACTGTTACAGGAAAATTTATTCATTAAAAAATGAGGCAGTAGATATATATGGAAGAAATGGCCAAAAACAGTACGGTATAGATATCACTGTGCAGTTAGAAAAAGAGTTATGGTGCATTCAGTGCAAGAATCAATTAACGATGTCAGTGAATGACATAAGAGAATTGATTAGTAAATGCACTTTTTATGACAGGCAACCATTTCAAAAACTGATAATTGCGACAGCTGCTTCAAATGATACTCGTATAAATGACTATCTAATGAAAGTTCGTATGGAGGGAACTGTTCCATATGGCATTGAGTATCTTTATTGGGATAGGATCTGTGATTATATTGAGCATATACCGGGAATATACTCAAAATACTATGGGAAAATTGATCCCAGTGATCCATTAAGATTGAGGTTCTTTGAATTGATAAAAGAATACGAGATAACTGCTTTTTTAAGAACAGATCCTATTATAGAGGGACTCTCGATAGATACACCTGAAAAGATAGATATGTTTGTTCTTGAAACACAGAATGCTCTGGATGCTTCTATAGGGCGTAATGATATCTTATATCGTAAGATATATGAATTCAGGTATTTTATAGATAATTATAGCGGGAATCTTGGAGTTGTTTTGTTTACAGATTATAGAACCTATGATAGGTTGATATATCTTCCGCCATATAGTGGAGTTGATCCAAAATTTGAAGAGAAGAATAATATGGTACTGTATTTTCGGAGTTACTTGAATCAACTATTGGAGATAATTATAGATTTATAGTAATAATCAAGCCCGATGGTATTATTGTTGTTGCCATCGGACTTGCAAGAGCGTTGAAGGCAGATGACAGAAGAATCGAATGCTTCGGGAAACTTTCGCAGGCGCGCCGTATCCTTGCGGAGCGTCAGCCGGATCTTCTAATCCTGGATGTGAATCTTCCGGATGGAAGCGGATATTGTGGCAGGGCTGGAAGCCGTCCCGCTCTTTCTGTGAGTTCAACAGTACGGAAGATTTTTGAGCAAAATATCCTGTTTTCTGCTATAATTAGCTCAACTCATCAAAAAATACTTGATTTCTGGACATGGGAAACGGACCGCTGAAAAACAGTGTGCGAGACTGAATTCCACCGGACACGTCTAAAAAATGTGAAACGTTTACTTCCAGTCTGACAGCAGATTTTGATCAGTTGATTAGTGGTTAAAGCGGATCAGCTTAGGTGTCAGATTTACCTCATCCGGGGCAATCGGCCTAAGCTGAAATGCATTTAAGGCCTCTCCGCCAACCGTTTCCAATGCAACGTTGTATGGCGTTCTCCCACCCAGGCTTTCCCTGGGAGTAGAGTTGATGTGGTTCACGATCAGATTGACGTCCCATTGTGTAAGGAACTAAAAACTGGTGCCTTTGATTATTACGGGGCTCTTTGAGCCGCCTGTCCGGACTTTGAGAGCCACCATTCCGGAGAATGAGAGCCACATATTCCGGTAATTCAGAGCCACATTAGGCTCTATTACATAGATTTCCTTTATACTGTAAGAACACATCGTCAGATGTGAAT
>CALWRF010000042.1 GCA_944383885.1 uncultured Clostridia bacterium
CATTCGCCATGACATAGGCGATGATGCGCTCCAACAAGTCCACATCACGGATTTTGTTCCGCTTCACAATGTCCTTGAGCTGCACCGAGTTGAACAGGTCATAGAGATACTGTTTGGACGGCTCATCAGCAAAGCGGAGGTTGGCAAGGTACGGCATACCACCGGACAGAAGGTACTTCTGGAAGGCTTTTTGCACTGGCGCATCCGGCGCAATCGGATGGTACAGCTCTAAAAACTCTGCAAAGGAGAACGGGTAGATAACAAACTCGACATAGCGTCCTCCCAAGTAGGTTGCAAGCTCACCGGAGAGCAGCTTCGCGTTGGAACCGGTAATATAGATGTCGCAGTCAAGGGAAACACGCAGGGAGTTGACGCATTTCTCCCAGTCCTTCACTTCTTGAATCTCATCAAAGAAAAGATAAACCTTGCCGTCCATTTCGGCGGCTCGCGTTGTAATCTCATCGTGCAATGCCTTTGCGGTTTGCAGATAGGAATAGCGCATATCTTCAAAATTGATCGAGATAAACTGAGACGGATCGACGCCGGTTTCTGTAAGCTCCTGTTTGACAAGCTCCAACATGACCGACTTTCCGCAGCGGCGAATACCGGTCATGACTTTAATCAGCTCCGTTCCGATAAAGGGACGGATGCGGCTCATATACAATTCGCGTTTGATCACGGGTTTCACAGCCCCCTTTCTCGTGGCTAATCTTAGTATAACGAACTTACGACTGAAATGCAATAGATTAAATGTAAATTTATAAGATACAACTGATAAAATCTTTATTTCGACGCAATTCGTCAGTTACAAAAAAGGAGGTATACTTATTGATCTTAGTTATAGCAGAGAAGCCGAGTGTCGCTCAGTCCATTGCAAAGGTGTTGGGAGCTTCCTCTCGCAAGGACGGCTATCTTGAAGGCAGCGATTTTATCGTCTCATGGTGTGTCGGACATCTTGTGGGGCTTGCAGATGCAAGCTCCTACGACGAGCGCTTTGCCAAATGGCGGTACAGCGATCTCCCCATTGTCCCGGAAGAATGGCTGTTTGAAGTCCCGACGGACAAACAAAAGCAGTTCAAAGTGCTGCGTGACCTCATGCGCGATAAGCGCGTGACCGAG
The DNA here is from genome assembly GCA_944383885.1 of uncultured Clostridia bacterium. Classification (GTDB taxonomy): domain Bacteria; phylum Bacillota; class Clostridia; order Lachnospirales; family Anaerotignaceae; genus Neoanaerotignum_A. The sequence goes on from CALWRF010000042.1 coordinate 1,120, forward strand.
CTGGTCTGCGCTACCGATGCGGGGCGCGAGGGCGAGCTGATTTTCAGGCTGGTCTACAACAAAGCCGGTTGCACAAAGCCATTCAAGCGTCTGTGGATCAGCTCACTTGAAGACAGCGCAATCCGCGATGGCTTTGCTCATCTGCATGACAGCAGCGAGTATGACCGGCTCTACGAAGCTGCGCTTGCCCGTTCCAAGGCAGATTGGATTGTCGGGATCAATGGTACAAGGCTCTTCTCCACGCTCTATCACAAGAAGCTGGTGGTTGGGCGTGTTCAAACACCCACGCTGGCAATGCTGGTGGAGCGCGACGGGAAAATCTCTACCTTCCATAAAGAGAAATACTTCAATGTCCATATCAGCAAAGACAACCTGACAGCGGACTTGGAGAAGGTAAAAACCGAAGATGAAGCAAAAGCGATTGCGGTGGCTTGTGATAAAAAGCAAGCCACCGTTTCTTCTCTCAAGAAAGAGACGAAGACGGTCAACCCGCCGAAGCTCTACGATCTGACCACCTTGCAGCGGGAGGCGAACCGATACTATGGCTTTACCGCCCAGCAGACACTTGATCTGGTGCAATCACTCTATGAGAAGAAGCTGCTCACCTATCCCCGGACGGACAGTCAGTTTATCACCGAGGATATGGAAAGCACTGCCCGTCAGGTGATTGATATTGTCTGCCGCAAACTGCCGCTCTTTGAGGGCATCACTCATAAGCCGGACATCGGGCGCATTACCAACAACGCCAAGGTCACTGACCATCACGCCATTATCCCCACCGCCCAGCTTGAAAAGCAGGAACTCGCCGAGCTGCCGGAGTCGGAGCAGAAAATTATCCGGCTTGTTGCCATGCGTCTTCTTTGCGCCACCGGAGAGAAGCATATCTTTGATGAGACATCTGCCACGCTCATCTGTGAAGGCTACGAGTTCAAGGCAAAGGGCAAAACGGTTGTGCAGGATGGCTGGAAAGCGGTCGAGCGCCGCTTCAAGGAAACGATCAAGAGCAAGGAAAAGGAAGAGCCTGAGCGCTCTCTGCCTTCTCTGAATGAGAAGGATGTTCTCTCTCCTGTCACTTCCAGTGTCACGGAGCATTATACATCCCCGCCGAAGCCCTACACCGAAGACTCTCTTCTGTCGGCGATGGAGACTGCCGGAAACGACAAGTTTGACGATGACACCGAAAAGAAAGGGCTTGGTACTCCCGCCACCCGCGCCGGTATTATTGAAAAACTGGTCAAAGGTGGTTTTGTCGATCGCAAAGGCAAATCTCTTGTGCCGACAAAGGACGGCAACAACCTTGTATGCGTCCTGCCTGAGCAGATTACTTCCGCCTCCATGACGGCGGAATGGGAAAACACGCTGATGCAGATTGAGCGAGGCAAGGCAGATGCGGACAAATTCCTCTCCGGCATTGTGGAGATGACCTCCGAGCTGGTCAAAGCCTATCCGTTCCTCTCCGACGCTGAGGCAAACCGCTTCGATACCGGCAGAGAGTCCATCGGGAAGTGTCCGCGCTGCGGCTCGCCGGTTTATGTAGGCAAGGGAAACTACTATTGCTCCAATAAGGAATGTTCCTTCTGTATGTGGGAGGACAACAAGTTCTTTTCGAGCAAGAAAAAGAAGCTGACCAAGAAAATCGCCACTGAACTTCTGGATAAGGGCTGGTGCAGGGTCACCGGGCTTTATACTCCGAAGAAGCCTCAGCTTTACGACGCTGTGATCCGGTTGGACGATACCGGCGGAAAGTATGTCAGCTTCAAGATGGAGTTTGATAAGTAAGGAGGTCGTAAATGGCTGAAAACAGAAACGCCCAGCAGAGTCCGACGCAATCTTCGATTGCACAGATCACCGATAAGCTGGAACAGGGCATCAAAGAGCTGTTTGAATCCGACCGGTTCAAAGAGTACCTGACAACGATGTCCAAGTTCTACAATTACTCGTTCAACAACACGCTGCTCATCGCCATGCAGAAGCCGGATGCGACGCTGATTGCCGGTTACACGGCATGGCAGCGCAACTTGGACCGCCATGTGATGAAAGGCGAAAAAGGCATAAAAATACTCGCTCCTGCGCCCTACAAGGTGCAGGAAGAGCGGGAAAAGCTCGATCCGGCAACGCAGAAGCCCATTTTGGACAAAGACGGCAAGCCGGTCACCGAGACGGTCGAGGTGACCCGTCCCGCCTTCAAGGTGGTGAGCGTTTTCGATGTGTCTCAGACCGACGGAAAAGAGCTTCCCGACATCGCGGTGGATGAGCTGACCGGCAGCGTAGACAACTACGCCGCCTTTTTTGATGCGCTCAAGGAGCTGTCTCCGGTCCCGATTACCTTTGAAAACATCACCGACGGGGCAAAGGGCTACTTCTCCCATGTTGAAAACCGGATCGCCATTCAGGAGGGCATGAGCGAAATCCAGACCATCAAGACGGCAATTCACGAGATCGCCCACGCAAAGCTTCATGCCGTTCCCCCGGGCGAGAAGGTCGCTCCCGAAGATAGGAAAGACCGCCGCACAAAGGAGGTCGAGGCGGAAAGCGTCGCCTATACCGTCTGTCAGCGGTACGGCATTGAAACCTCGGATTATTCATTCGGCTATATCGCCGGTTGGTCATCGGATAAAGAGACCAAGGAGCTGAAAGGCTCGCTGGAAACAATCCGTAAAACGGCGGCAGAGATGATCACCGGCATTGATGCCAAGCTCAAAGAGAGGGCTGTGGAAATGGCACAGGAAACCTCTGCGCCACTGCGCGATGCCGGTGTCCCGGTTTACCGTGAAGCCGCCGCCTACGCCTTTGAAGCCGGTGAGCTGCATGATTATCGTGCCTCCATGCAGGCGAACATCGCCTGTAAAGAGACGATTGAGCAGATCATCAACGACTACTACGGCAACAACCGGCTTGCAGCGGAATCCGCCGTCAAGAGTACCCTCGAGAAGTTCGCTCCCGAGCGAGTCGCCTATGTCCTTGCAAATACCATCCGGCAGAAAGAGCATGACGGGCGCATCTCCCCGGACTGTAAGGAATGGGCAAACAGAATAGATGTCAACCCAGACAAATCCACGGAATTTATTATTGACAGCGTAAATCCGGGGCTTGTCAGTTTGTTCGCCGAAGAGTTCGTCCGGCAGACCGAAATCGGAAAAGTGCGGGAACAGGCATCGGCTGAGCAGAACAAACCGGTTGCGCCTGAGAAAGCTCCCGATGGAGCTGCATCCAAAGAGGCGGAACAGGCAGCACTGGCAAAGCACCGGCTCACACCGGAGGAAAAGAAAATCAAGGATGCTGTCATGGACACGCTCAAAGCACAGATTGCCGGTCGCAACGACGGGATGTTGGCTACTTACCACTCATCCAATCAGTCCTTCAAGGTCATGGTGGAGTACAAGGTCAGGATTGATGGCAACACCGTCACCCGAGACGGCGAGCCGATGTTCGCCATTCACCGCCGTCACTCCGCCAAGAAGACGCAGGGCTGCTATCGAGAGCTGACACCTACGCTCGAATACATCGGCAAAGAGAAGGCGCGGGAAACAACGCAGGAAAAGCCCTCTATCCGAGAACAGCTCCGCGCTGCGGCAAAGAGCCAGCCGGAGAAAAAGGCACCGGTCAAGCAGAAATCCCGCGATGCCGGTTTGGAGTGATGCCAATGAAGTTTGAAAATATCGATCTGGTGGATGCCCTTCGCCGGATTATGGACATCCATACCCAGAATTACAAAGAAGACTTTGAGCTTGATGCCAAGCTGCTCTACGATCTCGCATCGTCATCGTCCGCCGAGGATAAGCATCTTCTCTGGATGTCACGCCCGAACGGGACATATCTTCTGCCCGAGCGGGAGGTTTATGTGGAGGATTCCTATGAAAACAAAGTGTGGGAGTTTTACCATGACCAGACCCGCGATCCTATTCTCGCCTATGCAGTTGAAATCAGCGGTTTAGAGGGAGACACGGTAAAGGGCAGTCTCATCGAGCTGGACTATGCCGCCCATGTGGAGCGGATGAAGCAGCTCACCGTTCCGGTTGAGAAGATGGCAGTCACATTTGAAGACAGCACCACCTTTTTTCTGCCATTCCGCAGCTATTGGCGGGAGGCGAAGCCGCTGGAAGAAAAGCACGGTGAAGTCGCGTCGGTGAGTTATCTTCCCGAGAATGCGGCTGAGCTTGACATGATTCTCCGCCGTGAGCGCTTCAAAACGAACTTCCATGCGAAGAACGGCAGTATTGAGGATCACATTCACAAGCTTGCCGTCCAGCATGGCGTGACCGAAAAGCTTGGCATATTGCCTCTTGAAGCGCAGACTGCCTACAATGCCGTCAAAGAAGCCCATCCAGAGGCGATTGTCTGCTTCGCCCAGAACGGGTGCTTCGAGATTTACGGCGAGGATGCAAAGAAGGCAGCGCCCATGCTCGGCACCAAGCTCCTGATCAAAGAGCTGGAAGGCGGAGGTCAGGTCGCCGTGACCGGCTTTCCGAAGGAACTGTGGGTTGCAAAGGCAAAAGAACTGTGGGGACAAGGCAACGATGTTCTCTTAACGCAGCCCGGCGAGAACGGCAGACAGGAAACCGTCAAGCATCTCTGCACTGCGGAATACATCCCCGTTGGCATGGTTATGGATATGGACGGAAAAACCGTCCGTGTAGACAATGTGGATTTTACGAACGATTCGGTCAGCCTGACAGACATCACCGACAAGAAGAATCCCGTTCCATTCTGTGAGCAGTTGTCTATTGTCCGTTCCTATGTGGAAGCTGCTCCGGCGGAACAACTCTTGAAAGCCATTGAACGGCAGGAACGCAGAACAAAGAAACCTTCTGTTCTTGCTAAACTCAAAGATCACACTCAGTCTGCACCGGAAAGACAAACAAAAACGCCTGAACGCGCCAATAAACCGAAATCTAAAGAAATGGAGATATGATTATGTTTTTTACTGTGGAAGAGACCAATTTGATGTGCTGCTTCGACACTTCCAACCGCAAGAGGCTGATCGCCGAAATGAAGGCGCTGCCCATTGACGAGCTGGACGATGAGATGGCGGAGCTGCTTTTCCATACTGTTCGGAAGCTTGAGAGCATGACCGATGAGGCATTTTCCCAGCTCTATATCGTTCCGGACAGCCTGATTGACGATTGAAAGGAGGATGCCTATGCCCGTTTTGGATGGCAGCTTTGAAGCCTTCGTTACCAACCTCGGCAAGTACAACGAAGGTGAGCTTGTTGGAGAGTGGGTACAGTTCCCGACCACCGAAGAGGAAATGAAGAAGGTGTTCGAGCGGATCGGGATCGGCTCGAAGGATGAGTTCGGTCATGTCTATGAGGAATGGTTTATCACCGACTATGAATGCCCGCTCCACGGGGTTTACGATATGCTTGGTGAGTACGAAAGCCTCGATAAGCTCAATTACCTTGCCACCCGCATTGATGAGCTGGACAAGTGGGATCAGGAAAAGCTCGCCTCGATTATGGAAGCCGGATGCGATGAGGTCAGCGACATTGACGATCTCATCAATCTCACCTTCAATCTCGATACCTACGACTTCCTTTCCGATATCCACGATGAATCCGATCTCGGCTACTACTATGTCCATGAAGCCGGTATCTATGAAGAAAAGGATTTGGGACCTCTTGCCAACTACATTGACTATGAGCGTTTTGGACGCGACATTGCAATGGATGAAAGCGGCAGATTTACCGATGACGGCTATATCCGCAGTACCGGAGACCGGTGGGATCGGCAGTTCGACGGCTCACTTGAGGATATTCCCGACGAATACCGGATTACCGGCAGTGGTGAAGCTGTGGAGCGAGAAGAGACGATCACCGTCCTGATGGTCGAGCCGGGGAAAACGCCTTACATCAAAGAGATCAACTCCGGGCTTGCCTCTTTGCAGCATGAAGTGGGTGGCAGAATTGAAGCGCTCTATCCATTTGAAGAGCCGGTCGCCATTATCTGCAATGAAGAAGGTAAGATGGATGGTCTGCCTCTCAACCGCGCCCTACGGGATGGTGACGGCGAAGTCTATGACATCATCGCCGGTAACTTTATGGTTGTTGGGCTGACGGAGGACAATTTCGGCTCGCTTTCGCCGGATCTGCAGCGACAGTTCACAGCAGAGTTCAAAATGCCGGAGCAGTTTGCCAAAATCGGCGACCGGATTGTAGCGATCCCGATGATTTCCGAAGAACAGCAGAAACAAACCGTACTTGAAGAGAAAAGCTCCATTGTCAACGAGAATACCTCCGGCATGGCAGTTGACGGTCATATCGGAACTTGGCACACGATTGACCACAAGGAAATCGACGGTCACACCTTCTGGCTGATGGAGCGTGACACCTTTGGGGACGATGCTTCCTGCATTATTGTCGATGAACGCGGCGAGCTGGTGCTGTCTCATATCTACGACGGTTTCGATGAGAATACAGTTGACTTACTCCGTCAGGAGGTCATGCCGGTTGATCGGATGCCGGATGACAGCATCAGCGTCGAAGACATGAAGCAATATGGTTACAAATGGGGCGGTATGCTGCCCATGCGCGAAGAGGATGCGGCGGAAGTCATGAAGTCATGCCAGATTTACCGGCTGTACGGTGACGATACTGAGGGGCTGGTTCTGGATGCCAAGGAGATCAGAGAACACGCTGCCAAAGGCGGTATCTTCGGTGTGGAGAAAACGGAATGGGCGGCTTCGCAGGAAAGGCAAAACCCGCTCAAGGCTGCGGAGATGTCGGTTGAGGATGACTATGGCATGATCGACGGCATCATCAACAACGGTCCGAAAGAAGCCAAAAAACCGGAGAAGGGTGAGAAAGCTTCCATCATGGACAGGCTGAAATCTGCCAAGGCTGAGCCGCCGAAAGACAAAACCGTCCCTTCCAAAGAGCGCAAACCGGAGCGTGACCTATGAGCCGGAGTAAGAAATGGAAGCTCGAATGGAGCTTCTTTTTAGGCAGCGACGGTCGGCGCAAATACAATGACCTGTGCCGCCGGTGTGTCCATCCCTGCAAGCAGAGCTTCCGTGCTGTTATTGTCTCCTGCCCACACTATGTCTCCAAGCGCTCAGGTAGGTGCGAAAATCTGTCAGGATAAAGGTTGAAAATCGCCGTTTTCCAAGCCTGAGAGCCGCGATATAGCATCCCTTGATATGTTTTCCCGTCCGCAGTCAAGAAGATGAAAATGTCACGATAAAGGTCGATTTCCTATCAAAAGCGAAGAGCCTCGGTCGATGTCCTTGCGGGTGTCGGCTGAGGCTCTTTTTTACTTAATCACGCTCTCTGATACATTGTAGTAAATAATGTTATTTGGAAGTTTGATATTAGGAATCCAGAGTTTTTTCCCATTCCAACCTTTCTCGCCGGTGACCTGATACATAGTCAGAACAACTTCGTTTGAAAAATTATCACCAAGTTTTCGATCACTCGGAGAAAGTAATGTTCCTGTTCCCTTGGAAATATTTCTCTCTCTGCGAACAATCAATTTGCCTTGAGCCAAAGGATTTTCTGCTATAAAGGTTTTAATAAAACCGATAAATGTGTTTGCTTTCCAATCATCTCCCTCGGAATCTACCATTTCCAAAATGCCAATTATCAATTTAAGACTAACTGTATAAATTTCACCATCAAAAGGCGCAAGCATTGTTGAAAGAGCGTCAATATCTTTGTTCGTAGGCTCAAATGGGAAGTAGTTTACACCACCTGACAGCATTCCAACGCATTTTTTATCCAAAACATTTTTTCTTGTAGGTTTAAGTCCATTGGGATAAAAGATTTTGATTTCTGATCCGCTCTTAGAGCTTTCTTCTATCTGGGCGATTATACTATTGTTCGTAGTGTTTATATCAGAGAACAACTTAAACAGTTTTGGTGGCATAAAAACACGAAGCAAATCAGGATCTCTGTCATATCCAAACATTCTTGCGTGCTGCCACATAGTATCGGCTTGAGGACTCTTTGCAACACGACAATAGTATATTGTCTGTAATTGAGGAAAAGTTACGCCTCGTCCCAAACTATTCCCACCGACTATGATGTTAATGCCTTGCTCATACTGAGTATTTTCTTCGAACGATGTCAAAGAGTTAAGGACAAGAATATTAACCTTATCAGCTGCCATCTGTTCAAAGATGAATCTGTAAATGTCATCAAAGGGTAGTATATCAGTTTTAGTTGTTTTCAAAGAGTTATAAGCTTCTAAGAATGCCTCTCTAGTCGTTGATTCCTCCTGAGAATAAGAACATTCGTTCAAGTATTCACCTATCTTCTCAGCAAACTTTTTATGTTCGCTGGTTTTGAAACTTGGATGAATCAGAAAGTTGCATACTGTCCCTCCAGATAGGAAAATATGTGCTGCTGATATTAGGTGCATAACAAGTGCGGTTTTCAATCCATTCTCAGGAAACTCATCATCATTTAACAGTTCGGTTGCTTCTGTATTATCGGTCAGGATCACATTCTTATGCTCATCATTAAAGAAGAAATTACCTCCCATATATCCGTCCCCGGGACGAAAATAATATATAAAATACGGCTTCCATCCACTTTTCTCCGTTTGAAGAAGAATGGACTGAGGTGTTCCGGTTACTTGCATATAAATGCTACTTGAAGTTGTTTTTTTGATCTCATCAAGACACTTATTGATTGTACTCTGTTTATTTTTATTTACTTGTGTGTTCAGGCTGGCAGCATCAGCCTCATCATCAACTATAAATAGAGGATTTCCAGCAACAAACTGAGTTGAAGAAAAATTATTTTTCCACTGCTTGAGGACTCTGCCATTTTTCTTCAAGACAATAACTGCCGGTTTTCTCATGTTGTTTTGTGTAAACTTTAGGTAGTCATTTTCGTCACAGATACAGAAGTCACTGAGATCTTTTTGCGCTCGTTTGAATGTCTGCTGTTGAAGAAGTATATTATCCGTTGTGAGCAGTACAAAAATCCCAAATCCTTCGTCTGCGGCAGCACACATCAAGCCAAACATATGACTTGTCTTACCGCTCTGCACATCACCAACCAGAAGACTGACTACATGTTCCTTATATGAAAAAGATGAAATATACTGTGGAACAATGTCTTCCGTCGTTTTCCTTATGGCTTTTGATAACGCGGGATTTCCTTTTGCCTCTATTCGTGATAGATAGTTTTCTAAGTATTTCATTTTATCACCCCAAAATCGAGGAACCAAAGTCCTGGTATTTTTGTCTTGGTAAGGGAGAAAGAACTACGACCATATCTTCTAAGGGTTTCTTGTGTAACTGGCTCGCCAACATTAAGGACTCCGGCGTTTTCTAATCTACCCTTGAGCCATTTGCCTAAGATCTTGAGATCACCCTCTGACCTAAAGTTCTTATTATAATCTCCACTTACTTTACATCTGAAAGACCATCCGTCATCAGTAATAACATCGAACTCGGCATCTGGTGTTTTTGCAACAGGATAGCCTGCTTGAGTTGCAACATTCTTAGGAACAATGATTTCTACTTCGTACCAATGACGGGGTTTGACTAAACCATTTTTTGATACACGACCTTTACCAAAGAAAACATTTAAGTTGCTTTGAGGAGATACTTCATATCCCTTGATCGGGATTTCAAATGTAACACTTGTTCTTGAATTAAGACAATTTACAAGGGTATAAGCATCAACCTTCTTAACATTTTCATGTCCTTCAAGAAGTGCATTTTGTTCATTAAACTGATCTATTATGAGATCGGCAATATTCTCGGTAGAGCTATCAACTAATTGTTTAATAAATGAGTGCATTTCAGTCGCAAGCCTTCGATCATCCAGCAAAATTGAAGATTCGTAGATACGCGACCCCCCTCCGGTTATGCTGCTTAAATTATTAGACCCAATAATGGCAGCATAAGGACCCACTGCATTACTGTACGAGTAAAGTTTTCCGTGGTAGCGGAAAGGTGTAACTAATCTGACTTGTCCGCGACTCTGTTCTCGTAGGTAATCATTCAAGTCAACAGCAGCATTATATTCAGTCTTAGTAAAATGTTCAAGGTAGTGCATTCCGATCGTAAGATTAAGCGTTCTTAAATCATTAAACTCTACGAGCTTTTTTATCTCGATTAGAGAATCAGCCGTTATATAACCTACTGCAATATCAAGTGAGCTCGTTCCCGGGAGCATATCATAAAAAGCGTCCGCGAAGGATCGGCAAGTTGTTTTTGCAGGAGGATAATTAGAATGCAGGAACTCCATAAATTGCCCTCCTTATATCATTTCAGATGTAACATACTCAAGTCTCTCTTTAACGGTCATTCTCTTTAACTTTTCATATTCAGGAATAAGATCGACGGGAGTATAGTCACCGGTAAACAAAGGCATCAACCGACGCGCCACAGCTCTTACTCCTTCTGGAGGAACTGCATTTCCAATTTGTCTACGAACTTCTGTTACGCTTCCTTTGAAAACAAAATCATCAGGAAAAGATTGCAATCTGGCTCGTTCTCGATTTGTTAAAGGGCGTGGCTCTGGATAATGGTAGCCCCATGTTCCGCCACCGCCCGCGGCAATAATAGTCTTTGCAGGCTCATCCAACTTAATCCTTCGATACACATGGCTGATCATGCCTTTAACATATAGAGGATTGTCTTTAGGGATATCTGTGAAGTTTCCTCCTTCAGGTATGAGGGAAAGCATTTGACGAGTCTTTTCCTTAATTTTGATATGTTCATTGTTATAGGGAACATTCTCTACTCCAACGAGAGCTTCACCAGCGGTGAAGTAGGGACGATCTGCATTCGGACCGTGTGTAGGCTTCGGATGAATAAAGTTGAATCCCGTGTCAAGCCGAACACCCACAAACAATACACGCTCTCTAAACTGAGGGACGCCGTAGTCTGCAAAATTGTAAAGATGCGGTTTTACAAGATATCCAGGAGTGATACTTTCAAAGTCCTTGATGATAGTATCAATGGCTTTACCACCGTTAGCAGTGAGAAGCCCCTTCACATTCTCAGCTACAAAAGCTTTCGGTTTCTTGGCATCTACAAACTCAGCAAAGTGCCTGAACAAACCTCCACGAGTTCCATTTAATCCTGGCTGTTTCCAAATAATTGAGAAATCCTGGCATGGAAATCCACCAAGTACAATATCACAATCAGGTATGGATTTATCGGTGTAAGGATCAATCTTCGTGATGTCTTTCAAATGAATCACATCTCCAAAGTTAGCGCGAAAGGACTCGACAGCCCATTCATCAAAATCATTTGCCCAAATAGTTTTATAACCTTCTTGATGAAAGCCTAAATCAAGACCGCCACAGCCGGAGAAGATCGAAACAACCGTAGGATGTTTAGTAAAAGTAGTTGTTGACATTTTAATGCTCCTTCGTTATTCCAATTACTTTATTCGCGTACAAATTCGAGGATTTCTCCGACTTCACAGTCTAACGCAGTGCATATTTTGTCAAGCACTTCGGTTGAGACATACTCGTTTTTTCCTAACTTAGCAAGTGTACCTGTACTGATTCCGGCAAGCTCTCTAAGATTTGTTTTATTGAGGTTTCTATCAATGAGAAGTTTCCATAGTTTTGAATAATTTGCTGCCATACACACCCCTCCTTTTGAGTCTGATATTATATTATATCATACTTTTTCGAAAAAAGCAATAAAATATGCTGAGGCTCGAATATTTTTTCCGTTTTATAAAAAAATATATTTATGCCGCAGCATAAACGCTTGATTTGCTAAGAAAACAGCCTGCCTCGCACATAATGAGACAAGCTGTTTAGAAATTATTCAAGCTCACTTCTTATTTTATTCTCATGATTTTTCACGGTAGTAGGGCTGAGATAGCTGTCAACATTTGCTTTGATGATGTTAATTTGCTTGTCTTCCTTATTTAACTTGGCGCGTTCGTCGTAGAGTTTCCGTTGCTCGACCATGAGCCGTTGCTGTTCGTCTTGCAGAGACTTCAAGCTCGGCAATTTCCCGTCGCCCTGCAAGGCAAGAAGAGTGCTTTTCGCCGCTTCATAGATGACAAGCTCTGCTTCATGCTTGGCTCGGAACGACGGCTTGTCAGCCGCCTTCGTATAGGCTTCGTAAATCGGTTTGAGCCGCTGATAATTGGAGATGTTTTTAATAAGTGGCTGTACTTCTCGCAGACGGGCTTCCACACTTTTCAGCTCGCTTCCGGTGCGAGCATAGGAGCTATGAATGTCCTCTGCTTTCTTTTCAAGGTCAGCATATTGCAGAAGGTTGTTCTCGGTCAGATAGTTGAGAGTACGCGCTGCCTCTTGAAGAATGGTGAGCTTCGCTTTATACTCGTACCCCTTGCTTCCGATGAGCTGGATGCGCTCTTGAATATCGCTGATGAGGGAGATACCCTTGCGAGTGGTCTGCATCTGGCGCTTGTGGCTTCCTCGCCCTTGAATACGCTCCTTGATCCGATCCTCAGTGTAGTTGTCGCCGATGGTCTTTGCACGGGTAAAACGCTCCTGTCCCTCGGCACGGAAGGAGATGTATTTCCCGGTCTTGATTTCATATCCGGCTTCCTGCATAAGCCGGAGAAAATCGTCGTAGTTCTTTGCCGTGATAATGCAGCGGTCGATAGTCTGCTTGAGCTTTTGCTTCCAGCTTGTGCCTCGTTTGGCTTCAGTGTACTCTTTGTAATCCATGCCCTTGCTCTGAGATGGAGGAATAACGGAAAGCCCATGTTCTTTGCATATCTCATCACTTAGCTGGCGCATTTCCCGGTATGTTCGCTTGTTGCTCCGGTAGGCATGATAGTCCACAAAGTTGACGGCATTGAAGATGATGTGATTATGGCAATGCCCCTTGTCGATGTGGGTAGCAATCACATACTCATACTTGCCTTTCAGCCATTCGTCGGCAAATTGCTTGCCGATCTCATGCGCCATCCCCGGTGTGACCTCTCCGATGTCGAAAGACTGAATCAGGTGCCGTGCAATTACCTTTGGCATTTGCATTCCGTGCTGGGTGGCGAGGTTTCGTGTCCACTCAAACTCCTTCGCCGCAGCGTCGCTGGCAGCACAGCCAAAAGATGAAACATAGAGCTGATCGTCGGTCTTCTTCGGGTCGAGAATGTAGGCGAGCGCCTTGTTTACAGTTCCTCGGATTGGCTTGATTTTAGTAACTGCCATATTTCCTTCTGCCTTTCTTTCAGCTCTTCCACATCGTCTTCATAGAAGTGTCCCGTCGAGTTGATGCGGCGGCAAACATGGTTGATATTCGTCGCCACTCGGCTGACGGCGGCTGCAAGCTTTTTCTGCTGAGTGTAATCCACTTTGATGATGTAGCCGTCAATCGCCATCTTTCGAAGATATGCGCCCATGTTCTTCGTGCCGAGCTGCTTCATCTTCGCTTTGATAATGCGCTTTTCTTCATCAGAGACAAAGAAGAGGATCTGATTTGGTCTTGTTCTGTTTGCCATAAGCTATCCGTCCTTTCGTAAAATTCGTGAGGGTTTGGGATGCCTCCCAACAAGCATTTTGAAGAGTAAGGGGAGGGTTTCCTTAATCGAAAATCGCCGTGTGTATATACACCGGCTGTGCTTGCTATTCTCTTAAATTCGTATTCCTTCGTGGGTCTCCCCGTAAAATACCCCTTCACTTTACAACGGACATTTATTTACCGTTTGTCCGGTTCCAAACGAAAAAAGGCGCTCGAGAGCGCCTTTTTCTTGCCTGAGCAGTTTATTTCATTTTACCTTTTCCGCGTTTCTCGTAGTCCTCGTCAATTCTGCGTTTCCAATCCGCGCCAAGCGGAGCGCTGCTCCGAACAGCGGAGATTGCCTCGTTCAGTACCTCATAGTTGAGCTGCGTCCCGGCACTGTCAGAGTTGTAGTTGACGGCTCGGTCTGCCCCGATCCCGAAGTGCCGCGCCGTTTCCACTGCGTCGATATTTGCACCGAGGAACAGGAACTCCCAGCCATACTTTGCCTTCTGCCGCTCGATCATCTGCTTCACCCGGTCACTGCTATAAAACCGGCTGGCATTCTCCATGCCGTCGGTCGTGATGATAAACAGTGTATGCTCCGGCACATCCTCCGGTCGTGCGTACTTATGAACATTACCGATGTGATGGATCGCTCCGCCGATGGCATCCAAAAGGGCAGTGCAGCCTCGAACGGTATAGTCATTGTCGGTCATGGGATTGATGTCCCGGATATTCACACGGTCATGGATTACCTCGCTCGTATTGTCGAAAAGGACTGTGGAGACAAGCGCATCTCCGTCTGTCTTCTTTTGCTTCTCAATCATCGAGTTAAAGCCTCCGATGGTGTCGGATTCCAGCCCGCTCATGGAGCCGCTGCGGTCAAGGATAAAGACGATCTCGGTTAAGTTCTTTTTCATGATGATTCCTCCCATATAGAAAAACTGTGACTGCTTTGCTTACAGTCACAGTATAGAAGAAATCAGGGTCGGTTTGGTCGCATGGCAAGCGACATTCAAAACAAGTCGCGGAACAGTTCGCTCTCGATGTCGGCAACATCATCCAGCGGGATTCTCGTTCCGTCCGTGAGCTGCATCCAACGCTCAATCGCATCGATCTTCTTGAGATTTCCGCTTTTAGTCACATACGCTCCGCCGAACTTCTTTTCGTCGGGGACAAAATAAGTGACCGTCAGCTCAGGACATTCATCAAGCTTCTCTAAGAGGAATTGCTGTTTTCTGTCCAGTGCCTCTTTTTCCTCTTCACTGAGGTCTATTTTTTCGTCTGTCAGCCGTCCGGTCTCGTGGATGGCATCATCGTAACCGGTGAGGGTGGCAAAGGGGGAGAACTGCGCTGCCCGATCAATCATCGGCATCTGAGGTCTTTTCGATGAGACATGATGGGGAAGGTTAATGATGTCTTCGTATTCGTCACTCATGCCTTGTGCCCTCCGATCTGCTTGTTCCGATCCTTCGCTGTTGCTCCTTCCTCCAAGTTCATGCCTTTGAGAACAGCGTTCTTGCCAAACTTTTTCTTGATGGCGAGCATGGCTTGCTGCACCTTCTTTTCGCGGGCAAGTTCTTCGTCCTCCTGTTTGCGCTTTGCATCGAGTGCGACATAGTCGGTGAAAAGGTCAAGCTGCTCATAGCTTCCTTTTTCGGATGGAGCAGAAGCTTCGTCAATTACATGAGTTGCCGTAATGTTGAGCCGTCGGATAAGCAAGTTTCTGTCCGCAATCCGGTCAAACAATTCCCCTGCGGCTTCCATAATCTGCTTCGTGGACGAGGTAAAGCGTTCCAGATTGATTGTACCGTGGGCGTGCTTCGGTATCTGCCGTCCGTAGTGATCGTTCACGACTTCGCCGTGGTACTTTCTCCGGCGCTGCGGGTCGGTCAGGTTTTCAATGTCATATCCAATCGTGACAACAAGCTGGTCGGTGACAAAGCCCTTGTCTACCAAGTCCATCGAGAGGCTGTCCGCCATTTCCCGCAGCACAAGCCGGGCTTTCTCCGCATCATAAGGCTGGTGCAGTACTTGCCCCGAGCCTAAGCTGTTAGAGCTGGGTCTGTATGCCTTGACCGTTTCGATGGTGGTCGGCTCCCAGCCCCACGCATGGTCGATCAGCAGTTCCGCGTTTTTCCCGAAAAGCTTGTAAAGCAAGTCTTCATCAGTGATAGACCGGCGGGCGACATCACCCATTGTGAACATCCCGTTTTCTTCGAGCTTCTTTGCATAGCCGCGCCCCACCCGCCAGAAATCGGTGAGTGGCTGATGTGACCAGAGCGTCTTGCGGTAGCTCATCTCATCAAGCTCCGCGATGCGGACTCCATTCTTATCTGCGGGGATGTGCTTTGCCACAATATCCATCGCCACTTTGCAGAGGAAGAGGTTCGTGCCGATCCCGGCGGTCGCCGTGATGCCGGTAGTCTCAAGAACATCCAGAATGATCTTCATGGCGAGGTCATGAGGTGACAGCTTGTAAGTATTGAGGTAGTCGGTGACATCCATGAAAACCTCGTCGATGGAGTAGACGATGATGTCCTCCGGTGCGACATACTTCATGTAGACCTGATAGATGCGGGTGCTGTACTCCATGTAGTAAGCCATGCGCGGCGGCGCGATGATAAAATCAATGGCGAGGGACGGGTTCTCTTGCAGCTCGGAAAAGAAGTGTGATGAGCCTTCCAGCCGGTGTCCCGGCGCATCATGCTGCCGCCCGGTGTTTGCTTCCTTAACACGCTGCTTGACTTCAAACAGCCTCCCGCGCCCGGAGATGCCGTAGCTTTTGAGCGAGGGTGTGACCGCAAGGCAGATGGTCTTGTCGGTGCGACTCTCGTCTGCGACAACAAGGTTTGTGTCCAGTGGGTCGAGTCCCCGCTCACGGCATTCAACCGAAGCGTAGAAGCTTTTCAGGTCGATTGCGATATAGGTGCGCTGCTTCATGCTTCGGTGTGCCTCCTTTCAGTTAAGCAAATAGGATCGGTTAGTCATCTTTATATAGATTATAACCATGCTCTCTGTGATAACCCGGACCGTGAGGTATTTCATCTCCCCATGCCCGCTTGCTTAAAACAGCATCAAATACCCGCAGGAGACTTTCTAATTTTACAGCTAAAGAAAAATCATCTCCCGCAGAACAGAACTGTTTCCGCACAACTTCTCTTTCTGATTTAAGTACCTCATCTGATACCGTATCAAACCACTTACTACTATACTTTTGCGGTTCTTTTATTGTGAAATATTTATATGCACCAAGCACAGTGATTACAGCACCTATACCAATACCGAATGCTTTTTTGACATTCATGATTTTCCTCCATTTCGTCCGACTTTTACGCTCCAAGCAAGCTCTGGTCAAAGGCGAACAGCGCCTCGTTGATCTCGAAGACATTGTAGTTCCCGTGCTCTATGAAATACTCAATGATAATGTCAAACTTATTCGAGTGCGAGAGTGCAAAGCCAGCCTTCATGAGCATTTCCTTTGTCTCATCCAGAGACAGCTCAAGAGCAATCGCAAAGGCGATTGCCGTAGGCTTCGACGGCTTATACAGTTTGTCCGAGCGGATCTTTGAAAAGAGCTTGCGGTCGATATTCGCCTTCTTATAGCACTGCGCGTCGGTCATGCCTTTCTCGTCAATCTTTCGAAGCAGCATCTCGGAAAAGCTCTCGTCGATCTGCGAGAGTGCGTCATCAAGGCTTTTCGCACTCTCTGCCATTGGAGCCAACGGTGTGGCATATATTTCCTCTTCCGGTTCTTCCGAAAGCATCTGCATCCGGCGAAGGCGTTCCGTGCGGCTGTCCGTGTGAGCATCCACATAGTTATCGTCTATGTACGCAGCGATGTCGGAAAACAGCTTCTCACCGATCTGATATGCCTTGCGGTCGAAGATGACGATGTAGACAGTCATGTCGTTTTCCAGAAGGAAGTCGCTGATCGTGTCAATGGCGACCTTCAACGCCTGATCTTTCGGATAGCCGTAGATGCCCGATGAGATAAGGGGAAATGCGACAGTTTCGCAGTCATGTTCCTTTGCCAGTGCAAGGGCTGTGCGGTAACAGGACACAAGCTTTTCCCGCTCTCCGTGCTTGCCGTCCCGCCAGCGCGGACCTACAGCATGGATCACATACTTGCAGGGAAGCTTGTAGCCCTTTGTGATTTTTGCGCTGCCGGTTTCACAGCCGCCGAGTGTCTTGCACTCTAAAAGCAGCTCCGGTCCTGCAGCACGGTGTATGCTGCCGTCAACCCCGCCGCCTCCCAGAAGGGAGCTGTTTGCAGCATTGACGATGGCATCCACCTTCATTTTCGTGATGTCGTTTCGTACTATTTGTAAGGGCATAGTCTTTCGTTCCTCCTATGCAATCAGCCGGTAAATCGTCAAGGGCAGATACCATACGGCAACAGCCAGCCGGTAAATCAGAATTATGCCGCCGATCAACCCTCCGAGGACAATGTTGAGCGCAACTACGCCAACCGTCCCCGAGATACCAAAGCCAACAGGGATCAGCGTGAACATCTTTCCGATGCCGAACGGCACCCCGCAAGCGAGCCACACAAGGAAGAAGTCAATCATGCCATTCTCCACAAAGATGCGGCTGAATATTGAGTAAAGCAGAAGCGCTGCCACAACCGGCACGATGGTCTTCTTCAAGAAGTCCTTCCAAATCTCTGTCTTCGTCATATCTATATTCCTATTTCAAGAAGTCGCTTCGATGATCAATTTTCCGAAGGTCGTACCCTGTCTCTGCCAAGTGTGCGATCTTCAATGCAACAAGGTTAATATCCGTTTCCATTGCCCGAGCTATTTGCTCGGATGTGTAGCCATATCCGTAAATGTAGTCCAGCACTTCATCTGTATCAAGCAGGATTTCAGCGGCGACAATGTTTGCCTCATACTCCGGCTTTGTGGTCATGTCGTATAGCATGAACTCTTTCAGCGCATTGTCTTTCGCAAGGCTCCTATGTAATTGGTCGTGACCCAGCTCATGGGCGCAGACGATTCTCTGCATCTGCTCGCTCAGATCATCGTTAATAATAATAAACCTGTTCCGTTTAATTACCCGATACATTCCTTTCAGCGATGCAAGGTCTTTGCAAAACATGACTTCCACACCGATTTGCCGGGCAATGCTGAAAGGGTCTCTCGTTTCACAGTGTCTTACAAGGGCGCTGCCAATCTTCGAGAGGTTTTTGGCGCTCATCATCCCACCTCCGTTCGTGGGGCATTATACCATAAGAGGCATCCGATAAAATGGACTTATTCATGCGAGCCTCTGTCACGATACTTTTTCGGCGCGTACTTCTTGTTTTTCTCCTTCGCGATCCAGTAGGCATCGTTCAGAGCTTTCATAGCCCCATCAAGAGCGTCTTCGCTCAAAGTGCCACCGGCGAACATACCGGTCACTTCACTAACCAGCTCGTCAATATCCCGAGCTGCCTTCGAGCCGCCTTTTTCATGCGCAGCGACAACAAGCAATCCACTCTGCCCGAGCAGATACTCAGGAGTGGTATCTAAAACTTCCGCGATCTTCTCGACAACTTCATACTTTGTAGGCTTGCGGGAACCCATCTCGTAATTCTGGATAGTTCTTGCACTTACTGATACTTTTTCCGCAAGCTGCACCTGTGTGAGATTCGCTTCCAACCTTTTTTCCTTTAGTCTGTCTTTGAAGCTCATAAGGCACCTCTTTCTAAAACTTTTTATGAACACGAACAGAAGTTTCGCCAAACCCATTGACACGAAATATCCGTTCGTGCTATACTTTATTCAACACGAAAGTTCTGTTCGTGTTTATGATACCACACGAACGCTCTGTGTGTCAATACAAAACGGCGAAAATGCGTCGTTTATGCGAGTAACTTTTTTATGAACGGAGGTCGCTTATGCAGAGTACCGGATGCCGAAAGGCGTATGTCTCCGTGAATGTAGATGTCGATGAAGAAGGGTGTGTGCATCCTCGATACATTCGCTGGGAGAACGGTTTGGTTTTTCGAATTGACCAAATCCTCTATAAGTGCCGTGCTGCTTCTAAGAAGGTGGGCGGCGGTGGAATTCGCTACACTGTGCTGATTCGTGGGAGAGAATCCTACCTCTTCCAAGAGGGCAGCAAGTGGTTCGTGGAAGCAAAGGAGAGTGCCAGATGATCTTAACACAAAAGAAAATCGAAGAAATTGCAGCCGCCGTGACGAAGGATTTTAATGAGTTCTTCTTCGGCAAGGAGGATGACGATGCTCGTCTGCCTCGCGGCACACCAATAGACCAGCTTGCACAGGATTATCTCGGACTGAGGGTGTCGTTTGTGCCACTATCCTCTGACGGAAGCATTTGCGGATTAACTGCTTACGCAGATACCGAGTACATCATTGAGAAAGACGGGAAGCAATATTCCATCCCTCTGCACCGCAATCAGGTTTTGATGGATGCAGGCTTCATTCAGCCTTTTCAGATACGCAAGCTCTGCGGCAAAAGAAGATTTACCCTTGCTCATGAGTGCGCCCATCAAATTCTTTTCCAGATGGAATCAGACGAAGTAAAGGCGCAATGGAAAAAGCAGTATTCAGAAAGAAAAGCCTATTCACTGCGGAAGCTGAAAACTCGTGAGGATTGGTCCGAGTGGCAAGCAAATGTCTTAGGGGCTGCATTACTAATGCCTCAGAAAGAAATTGATCTTGCGGTCGAATATTATGCGGGAGGCAGGAGGCTTATCAGCTATGAGGGTCACTTCGCATATAACGACAAACGATCGCTTGATATGATCTGCCATCAATTTGGCGTTTCCAAGACCGCCGCAGTGATCCGGCTGGAACAGCTCGGTCATATCGAGACCCGCCCATACTGTGAATATTCTGATCCGTTGGAGGTGTGGGCATGAAGAAAAATATCCGTGTGTCTGAGCCATCGGCTGAGATGCAGGAGAAAATCAAAAAAGCACGATATGCAATCGCAAATCAGAAAATGAGAATGGTGAAATGCCCCTATTGTGGGCATAACACTATCGCCGTATTCGAGGACTCACGCGGTCATATCCAAGCAAAGTGCAAGCTTTGCGGTCGAGAGACCGTGTTCGATGTCCTCAACATGAGACGGTTAATCCTCCGGCTTTACAAAGAGCCGCGAGATAACAAATAAATATTTTATAGCTGTGCTGTGGAGCCGCTGACAGGCGAGTCTTCCTGAGCCGCATGAACAGAGTTTCAGTATTGAAGCCTCTGTTTTATCGGTTTGGGATTTACGCTCACTGTCATGCGGCTCTGTCTATGTCTTGCCCTTCCGCCGCTCCGCACCGGCGGAAAGGACAAGACAATGAAAAGAATCCCCAGAACACCCATCGAGTTCGATTACGACCTCTGGACTACCGAGGACGGCAAGCGCATGGTGCGTGTGAAAACCACCGGCGAAATCTGTGAAGTAAGCAGGGAAACCTTCCGTGTCCTGCGAGCAGAAGAAAAACGGATGCGGCGCTCCTACAATGCCACTACATCTGCCGGAGATGAAATTCTGCCTGTGCTTTCCCTGAATGTCATCCCGGAGGACAACGAAAAATCTCCATCTTGGCTGGCTGACCGCGAGGACTTTACAGACGAGGTTCTGACAAGGCTGGTCATTCAGGAATTCAGGGCAACACTCAGTTCCATTCACTGCGCTATTTTTGACCAATGCCTTCTTGGGGACAAGACCATCCGCGCATTTGCTGAGGAATACGGGCTGCGGAGATCGACTGTCTGGGACATTGCGAATTCCCTCAGAACAAATTTCAAAAAAATTTTGTGATCTCCCGGACAAACGGCAAAAAAATGTCCGTTGTAAAGTAGAAGGGCATTTTAGGGTGCCGCTTCAATGCACCTTGAAAACTGAATAGTCAGTGCTGCGGATCTTTCCTCTTCTCTCGAAGCGACTTGCCTTCTGCCGCCATGACCTCTTTCACAAGAGCGAGCGATCAACAGAGAGGCTAAACTGCCGTGTGGTGCGGCTGTTCGCCATGATGGAGAAGATGGGTACAATGATACTTCCGTCCCGAATTTTTATTTTGGGGCGGCTCGGAGCGATCCTCGGAGGGGTGAGAGTCCCATGATACTGATTAACCATCGGTAGTCCGCAGCATTCCCTATTCAGCAGGGGCGCGAGCTGCAAATATGCTGATAAGACACTGTTATAAAAGCCCTTATGGGTTTATCAGTGAATACTATGGGCAGCGGTCGAAATGATCGCTGCCCATCCATTTGCTGATAAGCAAAATCAAATTGAGTGGAGGTGAGACGGGTGAATACAGCAGGAGCATTAACCCAGCGTGACGCTTACAAGCTCATGCTCAAAGAGTACCCGGATGTTTTGGGGATAGATCAGATGTGTGAAATCCTCGGCATCAGCACGAAGACCGGCTATCGCATTTTGCGAGAAGGCAAAATATGCTGTCTTAAAGTCGGCAGAGCCTATCGTATTCCGAAGGCTCATCTTTTTACTTATCTGTCCATCGGTCAGCAGGAAACGCAATCCTCCTGACACTTGGACTCAAAAAATTAACAGAAATCTTTGCAGCCAGGTCCTTCAATTCGAACCCGGTTCTGGTATAATGGGATCGGCAATAGGTAGGTGATGTCCGCTGCACGAAAAGGAGGCGTTTTTTATGGTGGCGGGACATCTCCGCGAAAAAAGCGGTTACTATTATGCCGTTCTGAATTACACCGATCCTCTCGGCAAGAGGAAGACCAAATGGATTTCGACCGGACTACCAATTAAGGGAAACAAGAAAAAAGCCGAAGCAATTCTGATGGATGCACGGCGAAACTTCGTTCCTGAGACACCGAAAGTCATGAGTGGCGACATCATGTTTGCCGATTTCATGGAAAAGTGGCTGGAAGTGATCAAAAGCTCGGTTGCAGTTCCAACCTTTGCTTCATACTCGACCTCAGTCAAGAAAATCATCGCACCGTACTTCCGCGAGAAAGAAATTACCCTCAAAAATCTGACGGCAAAAGACATTCAGGAGTTTTACCTGAAAGAGCTTGAGCGTGTCAGCGCTTCTTCGGTTATCCACTATCATGCGAATATTCACAAAGCTTTGAAGTACGCAGTGAAAATTGATCTCATTGACTCCAATCCGGCAGATAAGGTAGAGCGTCCGAAAAAGGATCGCTTCATTGGCAGCTTCTACGATGCTGATGAAGTGAATGCACTTCTGAAAGCTTCCAAAGGTACCAAGCTTGAGCTGCCGATTCTGTTTGGCGCGTTCTATGGACTTCGCCGAAGCGAGGCAATCGGTTTGAAATGGGATGCCATCGACTTCGAGCATGACACCATTACAATCCGGCACACGGTAACATCCTGTGACATTGATGGCAAGCGAGTTCTTGTAGCGGCTGATACGACAAAGACAAAATCAAGCCTGCGGACGCTTCCGCTTGTCCCGTTTGTCCGGGAACGGCTCCTTGCTCAGAAAGAAGAGCAAAAGGAAAACCGTCGTCTCTGTGGTCGCAGCTACAACCGCGAATATCTGGACTATGTGTGTGTCAATGAAATCGGCGATCTGATAAAGCCGCACTATGTAACGGAGAGCTTCCCGAAGCTGCTCAAAGCCAACGGGATGCGTCAGATCAGGTTCCACGACCTTCGCCATAGCTGCGCTTCGCTTCTCTTGGCAAACGGTGTACCTATGAAGCAGATTCAGGAATGGCTCGGTCACAGTGACTTTTCAACAACGGCAAATATCTATGCTCATCTCGAATACAGCTCAAAGCTGTCTTCGGCAGACGCGATGCTGAGCGGGCTTGGGCTTGCTTCCGAATAAAAAGGAAGAAGCCAGCAATGCGCTCACATTGCTGGCTTCATGGCGGAGACGGTGGGATTCGAACCCACGGACCCTTGCGGATCAAACGATTTCGAGTCGTTCTCGTTATGACCACTTCGATACGTC